>JBGSLR010000029.1:0-110279 GCA_041740615.1 Desulfobacterales bacterium | reverse complement strand
GAGACCTGTCGAAAAAAGAAGATCTCATCATTCAATGTGATCGTAGACGCGTTATCCGCCTATTTCAAAGAGCAACAGCCAGATTTGGCATGGATCGGATGAGTTTTACTAGTTCACCCGTCTGAATATGTACGAAAAAAGATGTGCGATTGCCCTGCAATGTGTACAGTGAACCGGGCGAAGGCACGACCTTCCGAATTTATTTGCCGCGATATGCGGGAAATACCGCAATCGCTTCAGCGGAAGCCTTGCCGGGCCTGCCAGAAGGCGGGTCCGAGACAATATTGCTGGTCGAGGATGAACCCAAGATCTTGGAGGTGACCCAAAAAATGCTCGATGAATTGGGTTACGCCGTATTGGCCTCAAATACACCGGGCGAGGCGATCCGCTTGGCGGAAGCGCACGCCGGGGAGATTCATCTGATGATAACTGATGTGGTAATGCCGGGTATGAACGGTCGTGATCTTGCGGAACGTCTTTTTACGCTTTGTCCGAACCTAAAACATTTGTTTATGTCGGGCTTTACAGCCGACGTCATTGCCCAGCACGGAATTTTTGATAAGGGAGTGTATTTTATCCCGAAGCCTTTCTCCATAAAGGACTTGGCTGCCAAGGTCAGAGATGCGTTGGATCAAAAGTGACCCGGAAAAGAGTAGTTTCAAAGTCTCGTCGAGAGCCTATTTGGCATCGCCGCCGGCCGGCCTGTAGAAGAGATGCTCGCCGACCGCGACCGTCCTGATATATACCTTGGACCAATCCGGTGTTACTTTCCGATTGTGGAAATACAACGCTCCACCGGTTCGATCCTTGAGTTGCCGGTTGATAGCCTTGCGTGCGATTTCCTTGGCGTGCGAGTAGGCCCTATCCTCTTCCGCCTCATCCCCACGGCCATCGCACCACCATGAAAACTGGCAGGAACCTTCCTCGTGACCTTGTCTGACAACTCCACAAATGGTGTCCGGGAATCCCGCATGGCCGAGCCGGTTCATAACGACATTGGCAATGGCTTCTATTTCGGCATCCTCCTGACTCCTGGCCTCCCAGTAAATGGTGCGGGCAAGACAGGTGATCGCATCGTCCAAAGGCTTTTCGCCGGTCGGATCGACCGCCTGGGCTTGTGGTTTGGTGATCATCTCGGCCGAAGTGGGGAGCGCCTTCGTGCCCTCGTTCGAGACCATCTCCTCCAGCACCTCCGCCTTGTCCATGGCGGCATCCTCCTTTTGAGATTGGTCGGACGCAGATACCTGGCTCACCAGAAGGAATGCCGCAAGGCAGGCCGCAGTCAATATGTGTTTCATAATCGAACCTCATGGATGAATTAAAAGGATTCCCGGACGGCCGTTGTCTTCTATTTAAATCGGCCTCCTCCCCTGAATGACTCTAATCAGCACAATGATAATTGCAATGACCAGCAGGATATGAATAAAATTACCGATCGTATAGCCGCTCACAAACCCAAACAGCCACAAAATGAATAGTACTACGGCAATCGTCCACAACATACGAGCCTCCTTTCTGTTTTTATCGTTTACACAGACCACCCTATTGCCTTGCATGGGACGTGCCGGGGTCGTCTTTTAAATGATTATCGATCGTAATCTATTATCTATAAATTTATGGGGGCATCCGAATTATCGATATGTCTAACCAGGAGAATGCAATCTCGGTATGGCGGTGAATCTGGAAATATGAACCAGCATGTGGTTTCAGTCTGATATGCGATTGCGATAAATGGCCATATATGACCACCGGCTAAATATGGCCTTTTTGATATGGTGGTTATTGATTGTTTTGTAACTGCATATGTAAATAATTGTTGGAAACAATAAGCAGCGTGAGAGTCGTAGTTCTGAGTGAAAGTTGGCACAAAAATTGAACAAAAATTGAATTAGAAAGATTGAATTGATGAAAAATAGTGAATCGCGACTCGTGAGAAAAAAGGGTTGATGGAGGGTAACATATTTTAACTTTTAGGAGGTTACTGTGAAGGATCAACAAAAATCAAATGAAGAGAAGCCTGAGGTGCAGTTGAGGGAGTTGAGCCCCGTGATCGTTTTGTCAAGCGCCAAGGTGGAAAACACCAAGAATGAGGCCAAGACAGCGTTTTACAAAAAGGTTCAAGCACTTCGCCGCGAGCGCCGTGCAGGCAAGACTCAGATGGAATAAAATTGCGGGAGTCAGGGAGTGCCGGATCAGGCCACCGGCATTCCCGTATGCTGGAATTGATCGGTCGGATAGAAAATAGTTTGTATATATCGCGTTATTATTTCTTCATCATCCGCTTCATCGTTTTTTCATTCGTCTTCATGGTTATCATTTTTGTAAACTGTTCGTCCGTCAAAATCGTCCGCATTTCTTTCATGGCTTTTAGCATTTCCAAGTGATGGGCCGTTTTTAGCGCTTCATTTTTTCTTACCGCCGAGTCGGCCTTCTCTATGTCAAAATCCTTCACTTCCATTATTTCCTTCAGTTCGATCTCCGCAATCTTCAGGTCGGCTTTGAATTGGGCATTCTTTTTCTGCATTTCGCTATGCAAAGGTTTCATCTTCAGGATTTGGTCATTGGTAAGCCCGATATTATCCGGATGTTCGATGCACATGCCCATCATATCGCCCATCTTGTCCATATTGCTCATCCCCATCATCTGTCCATGCCTTCCCTCATGCTCCTTCATGGGCGTGTCGTTCATCTGTGAAAAAGCGGGGATGGCAAAAACAACCGTCAACAACAATGAAAGTATTACCAATTTTTTCATAATTTCTCCTATTTTGTTTGAGATAAAATCATACAAGACCTGTGTTTAATCCATCCTATATTCACTTCTTCATCGTCATCGGCCGGCAAATGAATTTTGAAAGTTGTTCCCTATCCTGGGTAATGGCCCATAAATGGCTGTCTAACATCAGCTCTATGTGAATCGTTTTGCGCACTTCCTGGTTCACATCGATGGAACATCGCTTGCCCTCCATTTTATGGCTGAAAAAAAGGAGTTGACGAATAAGCCCGGCCGCGCGTTCACCGGATTTCAGAATCTGCATGGCGCATAGATACTCCGGGTCTTTTTTTTGTTTTGTCCATGATCAGCAGTTGTTCTAATCCATTGAATCTCCTGCGGATGGATGTTTTTTTTGTCTTGTTTTAGACGTTGATTTACCCGTTAACTTCCATACCTTATTCTTTTTGTTTTGAGGCATCGGAATACAGCAACCTTTCGGTGGCTTTTTCAAGAGATTCAAACGTAAATGGTTTCGACAATATCAAATCGACATATTCATGTTTTTTCATGTTTGATTGAACTGCCGAGGCACTGCCGGTGATCATGATCACCGGTGTATGGGGCGATTTCTGTTTGATACGTTTGGCCAGAATATTCCCATCCATCACCGGCATATCCAAATCAGTGGTGACGAGGTCGAAGGGGCTTTCAGCAAATAGTCTTAAGGCTTCGGTACCGTTAAAGGCAGCCGCTACTTCATGCCCCAACTCGCAGAATATTTCCGAAAGGACATCGCGTACGGAACCCTCGTCATCCGTTACCAGAATCCTTGCCATCGGCTGCCTCCTTATACTTCATACTTCGAAAATCGGTTACTTCCTGAGAAGGACTTCCCTGGGGATAGTCCCAGGGAAGCCGGGTTTATTTTCTTGCCTGGGGGTTGCAATTAAGGATTGAAATTCCAGCCTTTTAAGGAATTCAGGCGGACCACTGTCAGGAGGCTGTTTTTCTCAATTTGGAAGCCAAACCGATCAGACCGACGCCCAAAAGAAGCACGGTGGCGGGTTCGGGAACCGGCGCGGGCGAATCAGGATCGACGGGTTCGGGAATAACCATCGCCGAATCATGATTGTTCGTGATCTTCCCGCTTATGATCAACGAGTCGCCCATCTGAACGCCCATCAAGTCGTTCAGATCCAACGTAAGAGAGCCCCCATCCCCATAGCCGAACGTCACAGGATCACCCCAGTAGATATACCCCGCTTGAAAAAAGCGACATCCGATTCCAAGGTATGTTCCGTACTCATCGAGTTGGATCGGCGTCGGCAGTGCCAATTCAATACTGGCGGCAGCCGTACCCGCGCCGAAGGAAAAAGAAGGAAAGGTGACACTGAAAAAATCCAGGGATTGAGATGTTTCGCCCTCGTCTAAATCAAATGAACTTGAAAGGGCTTGATACTCATAATTTAAAATACCCCAACCCCTGAGGTCGAATGTTCCATTCGTGCCGATTTCGAAAGGAGTTGCTTCGGCGGTTCGAAACATCCCAAGACAAACAAACAGTGCAAATGCGGTGATCAATACTTTTTTCATTTTTCCCCCAACTTCTTTACTTTTGTTTTTGGCAGCGATGGTTCTCGGATGGAAGTCCTTGAACAATCTCCTTTGTTTGTTTCGATTAAAAAATTTCCCATCTGCATATTTATTTCCGAAACCTCCTTTCCTCCGGTTTTCTTATTTTCAACCCAGAATTAGTGGACTATCATTCGTTGTTCTTTATCCAAGAGCAAGTCCAGACTCTCGGTTTGTATTTCCGAAAGTTCAATGAATTCCAAACCGCGACGTCTTATTTCCTTACTATTGAGCATCCGACTCTCTGAAACGACAAGATGGTCGTAAATCAAACTGCATGGGATGTTTGTAACATCTCGGTCATTGTAATCGCTACTCAGAATACTGATAAGTCCGGATTCTATTTCCGCGCCGGGAGCAGGGGAGTATTGAAAGGATAGTCCTCCCTTGCTGATGTCCATGACCTCCCATGGCATCTTGCAGTTATTCACAGAGATGTACAATGCATCGAGTATCGTTAGGGATTGATCAAACTGTTTTTGTTCGACTTGCATATGTCTCCTCGGTATGAACGGATTCATGCCTTTGCTTCCGTTGGACATTATGTAATCAAAGAATGTGCCAGACGGTGATATTTGAATGGATTCAAGAAAAAATGAAATAAACAAGGTCGGTTGCATATGGATGGCAATAAATAGGGGAATGCCTTGCGGGTATTCGGATCCGGCCTTCGACTGTCCCGATTTGGAACACGTGAATAAAATAAAACCTTGAATCAGGATGGTTAGTTCGTAGGACTCCATTTTGGCGTAGCTTTTATTGGATCACCTGTCGCAAGGTCCAACATAAAATTACAATTCTACCCATAACATCTAAAGATGCGCAGGAAAAGGGCCATATGTGGCCAACGGTTACATATGACCTTTTTCATATGTCGGTAAATGTCTGCCACGAAAGTCCATTTATAAATTATTATTCTTATAAATCAGAATAATGGATGACATGACGCTCCGTATTGGAAACCTGGCACAGAGATTGTACTACACAGCTCATTATGAATGAAACAGCGGATGTCATGAGCCATCGAAAGGAAATGAAGTGATGCGGATAACAAAACAACTCATTATCGTATTTTTAACGGTTTTTGCCGTCGTATTTTCCGGTGGACCCGCCACGGCGTTCGATACGATCGTGGTATTCGGAGACAGCCTATCGGATAATGGTAATCTTTTTCTGGCGGACGCCTCTCAATTCCCGGACCCCGATTATTATTGGGAAGGTCGCTTTTCCAACGGACCGGTTTGGGTGGAATACCTGACCGCTCCCGATCAGCTGAACGCTTCGCTTGAAAACCGAGCAATCGGAGGCGCACAAACCGGTGGGCTTGATTCGGCCAATCTGTTAGGCCAGGTTTACTTCCATATCAGAACGAGCGCTTCACCTTCGTCGGATACTCTTTTCGTGATCTGGATCGGCGGTAACGATTTTATCAGCGGTGATCAAAACGCCAAAGCGGCCGTGGAAAATGTTCAGTCCGCTCTGAAACTCCTTGCGGATTTTGGCGCCAGCCGTTTTCTATTGTTAAATTTACCGGACTTAGGTTTCCTGCCGCGATTTTCCGGAACGCCCGACGCATTATCCGCAAGCAATTTTTCAATAGAATTCAATGCCGAACTCGCTCAAATGCTGGTCCAATTTCAGCAGTCCAACCCCCAGATCCTGATTTATCAATTTGACATATATTCGATGTTTTCTAAAATCTTCGAAAATCCGAATCAATACGGATTCAACAATGTAACCGAGAAATCCCCCAATTCCTCTGTGGAAAACAATTTTGATAACAGTGCGGGTTATTTGTTCTGGGATGATACTCACCCGACAACTCAAACGCATGAATTGATCGCGTCTCGGACTTATTTGCTTGTAACCGAGCCGAATGAAACACCGATGAACAATCCGAATGAAACAACACCTGCGAAAAGCGACAATAATAATATATGCTTCATATCCACATTGGTGTTCGGCGACCAAATGAATGCTGAACAATAGGGCCCATGGCTCTATTTATATTCCCAACACAATAGACAGGAGGAAAACCATGAAATCAAGCACAAAAGACAACGTAGAAGGCAAGATCCACCAGGTAACCGGTAAGATCAAGGAAGCCGTCGGAAAACTAGTCAAGAGTCGCGACTTGGAAGCCGAAGGCAAAAACGAAAATGTAGAAGGTAAATTGCAGGAAAAAATCAGCCAGATCAAAAAAGTTGTAGGTAAGTAGAAGAGCTTCCCTCCCAGACAGCCGGCCGGGGCTTACAATACCGGCATACCTTATCCTGCCGTTGGTTGCCATTATCCTTTTGAAGATCACTATCATTCAGGGTCGGTAAATCGGCATGTCGGCAGAATAGTATAAACCAAATTGATTATATAAAGGTAGGGCCAAATGAAAATAACCACCCTTATTGCCATTATGCTTATTGCCATCGGGATCGTGGCCTTTGGGTATCAAGGAATCACCTACACGACTAGAGAAAATATCGTCGATCTCGGCCCGCTGAAAATGACGACGGAGAAAACGAAAACGTTTCCATTGCCGCCGATCGTCGGAGCCATATCCCTTGTGGGCGGTATTGTGTTGCTGGTTATGGTCAGAAAAAAAGACTGAAACGAAGTGAACAAATCGTCCGGAAAAGTATTCCGGAAAGTACCTTTAAAATAACAACTGCAGAAAGGAAAGTCACCATGAAAAAAATGTATTATTTTGCACTGGTTGTAACCGCGGTTTCCTTGTTTTTGACCACCGCCGGCCTGTTTGCGTCCGAGATGGATGACCGCATCGAAGCTTCCGCGAAAAAGTCTTATGTGTTCAAGACCTACCTCAAGGGTGATGACGTCAGCATCCAATCCAAGGATGGCGTTGTCGTATTGACCGGGACTGTTGCCGATGAATCCCACAAAACGTTGGCCCGGGAGACCTTGGCGAGTCTTCCCGGGGTGAAACGAGTGAAGAGCAAGCTTTCGATAAAAGGAGAAGCGCCTGCCGCCCAATCGGATGCATGGCTCATTACCAAAGTGAAATCCACGCTGTTGTTTCATCGGAACGTGAACGCCATTGCAACCGAGGTTTTCGCAAAAGAGGGGACCATCACCTTGCGGGGCAAGGCCGAAAGTGCGGCCCAAAAGGACCTTACGACAGAATACGCCAAGGATGTGGAGGGTGTCAAAACCGTTACAAATGAGATGACGGTGTTGCCAGCCACGGAAAAACCGGCCGAAGTAACCATGGGTGAGAGGATCGATACAATCGGCGAATCCATTGATGACGCCTCCATCACCGCCCTGGTCAAGACGACATTGCTGTATCATCGCTCGACCAGCGCCCTCCATACCACGGTTGATACCAAAGAAGGCGTGGTCAAACTCGGCGGTAAGGCCAAGAACGCGGCTGAAAAGGACCTTGCCACCAAACTCGTGAGCGACGTTCACGGTGTAAAGAAGGTGGTCAACAATATGACCGTCTAAAGGGAACGATTCCAAAAACAACAAAGACCGGAGGCTGGTTGCCAACAGCTTCCGGTCGCTTTTAATAAGGAGAACCAATAATGTCAATCGGTACGATCTTACTCGTAATTTTGATACTGGCGCTGGTGGGAATCATTCCGGTCTGGCCGCATAGCCGGTCGTGGGGGTATGGCCCCACCGGCGGGGTGGGAATGGTAGCGTTTATCATTCTGATTCTGCTGTTGTTGGGCAGAATTTAGTCGATTTTGAAAATCTCGTCACCACAATTATAAGGAAAATAATATGAAACTACTTCAATCGATCATGGCAATTTGCCTGATGGTTTGTCTGATGTTTAGCGCACGAACCGCCGCGGCTGAAATCAGACCCGGGGCAATGACCCTGAGCCCTTCCATCGGCGGATATGTTTTTGATGGAGATCAGGATGTTGACAACGCACTCGTGTATGGGTTGGGTTTGGGTTATCACTTTGATATGCACTGGGCGGGCGAGGCTGTTTTTCATTATGTCAACACGGAGCTTGATACAAGCAATCGCAATGTGGATGTCTATTTTTATCATATGGATCTTTTGTATCATTTTATGCCGTCCGAAAAACTGGTCCCCTTTGTTGCGGCAGGATTGGGGGGCATTGTTTTTGACCCTGACAAGGTGAAAACAAATCGGAATTTCGCCGCCAATTACGGCATCGGTCTCAAATATTTTGTAGCGGAAAATATCGCGCTTCGCGGAGATGTCCGGCATATCATTTCTTTTAACGATACGGAAAACAATTTTCTCTATACCGTAGGCATTACGTTTTTATTCGGCGGCGAAAAGGCCAAGGAAACACCCCGGGTTGTTGAAGTGCCGAAGAAGGTCGAAAAGGTTGTGATTTTAGTGGCGGAACCAAAGGTCGAGGAGAAGGTTAAGGTGGCCGCAGCCGAGCCGAAGATCATTATCCTGGCTTTTGAGGACGTCCATTTCGATTTCGACAAATCCACACTTACGCCGGAAGCGCAGGCGATCCTGAAACGAAACATCCAGATGCTTAAAGATAACCCAAATGCCAAAGTCCGTATTGCAGGGTATACTTCTGCTTCCGGAACCGAGGATTACAACCAAAAATTGAGTGAAAGACGAGCAAGCGTCGTTCAGGAATACCTGATCAAAGAAGGCATTATTACTCCGGACCGGCTTACAAAAATCGGGTATGGAGAGGCGAATCCGGCGATGGTCGAAGCCGCGCCCAAGGAGATTTACTCAACCGCGGCAAAGGCAAACATGCGAGTCCTTTTTGAAATCGTGGTGAAATAAGGATTTTAGCAGTATATGAAAGGAAAAAAACTATGCCACTGATCCAATTAGTGATTACTTTGGTTGTCGTCGGGGTGATTTTATGGCTGATTAACAGCTATATACCGATGCAAACCACCATAAAAAGAATCTTGAATGCCGTAGTGGTTATTGTGGTGATTCTCTGGTTGTTAAGCGTCTTCGGGCTCATCGGCCCCATTTCAGGATTTCGTATTGGAAGATGAACCGTATGCTTAAGGATTCAAACTCATTATGAAAAAAATTAAAATTATTCTCGGCGCAGGAATCATTTTGGTCATTGCGCTCTTTGGATGGTGGCTTTTCAGTCGTCCCGAACGCGGCACGACCGGGTCCATCAGTACAAATTTTCGCTGGCTCGGATCCAATGACGAGATCGTGATTGACGGTTTCGACGACCCCAAGGTCCAGGGAGTGGCCTGTCATATCTGCCGCGCGCAAACAGGCGGAATCAAGGGGGAGATAGGCGTGGCGGAGGACACGAGCGACGCCAGCATCGCCTGTCGTCAGGTCGGCCCGATCAAGATCATCGGCGAAATCAAGAACGGTGAGCGCGTTTTCGACGAGCGCCGCAGCCTCTTGTTCAAGAAACTTCAGGTGGTGCGCTTCTTCGACCGCAAGCGAAATGTGCTGGTTTATGTGGCATATAGCGATCGAGTTATCGAGGGCAGCCCGAAGAACAGCATCAGCACAGTGCCGATCATGGGCTGGTCGGCGCCATAAATTTGAAATCCGTGGCCTGAATCGCTTCCGTGTATGAGGCTTGATAAAAATTGGTCTGTTTTCATTAAGCCCTCTGGGTTTTACCCTGATCAACCTCTCAGGCATAAGCCTTATCTCTAATATTTAATTGCTGCACTGAAAGCAATTATCAGATGAAAGCCGGATGAATCTATAGACAAGAGATACAGATATTAAACGAGTGAATCGTCCTTGTCGTTGTAGTGAAGGGAGAGACATGATGAAAGCAGATACCACGGAACCAGCCGGGACTCCTGATTCGAAGCCCAAAACCAACGACAATCTCAAGTCCCTGCCCATGTCTGAACTATTTGAAACATTGGGGACATCGCCGGACGGCCTCAGTCAAGCCGAGGCTGAAAAACGACTGACCCAATACGGGCCGAACAAGATTGAAGAAAAGAAAACCAATCTGTTCCTGAAATTTCTCACCTATTTTTGGGGTCCCATCCCGTGGATGATTGAAGCGGCGGTTATCCTTTCGGCGATAGCCCGGCATTGGCCGGACTTTTTCATCATCCTCCTTCTGCTGATCGCCAACGCGGTGATCGGCTTCTGGGAAGAACACGAGGCCGGCAACGCCATCGCCGCCCTGAAGGCCAAGCTGGCGATCAAGGCCCGCGTGAAACGGGATGGAAAGTGGACCACTCCAGCGTCGCGTGAGCTTGTTCCGGGTGACATCATCCGTCTACGCCTGGGCGATATTGTGCCGGCCGATGCGCGTTTGTTGGAGGGCGATTCGGTGGAAGTCGATCAGTCCGCGTTGACCGGGGAGTCGTTACCCATCGAACGCAAATCGGGCGAGGCGGTGTTTTCCGGGTCGATCATTCGTCAGGGGGAAATCGGTGCGCTGGTATATGCCACGGGCGCCAACACCTACTTCGGCAAGACCGCACAACTGGTGCAGGAGGCGCATACCGTCAGCCATTTCCAACGCGCGGTGTTGAAGATCGGTAATTACCTGATCATTCTCGCAGCCTCTCTGGTGGCGGTTATTATTATCGTCGCAATCGTCCGCGGCGATCCGATCCTCACTACGTTGCAGTTCGCCCTGGTGTTGACCGTGGCCGCGATTCCCGTGGCGATGCCCACGGTGATGTCGGTGACCATGGCGGTGGGCGCGCGTCTGCTCGCCAGAAAAGAGGCGATTGTGAGCCGGCTGGTTGCCATCGAGGAATTGGCCGGCGTGGACGTGCTGTGCGCGGACAAGACCGGCACCCTGACCCAGAACAAGTTGACGCTGGGCGATCCGTTCAGCGTAGACGGTATTCCCGTCGACCAAGTCATCCTCAGCGCCGCGCTGGCATCGCGCGCGGAAAATAACGACACCATTGATCTGGCCGTCCTGGGCGGGCTGAAAAACAAAGCGGCCTTGCAGGGTTATCAGGTGCTCCATTTCCAGCCGTTCGACCCGGTGCATAAACGTACCGAGGCCACCGTAAAAGGCGTCGACGGCAAGGAATTCAAGGTGACCAAAGGCGCGCCCCAGGTGATTTTGGAATTGTCGACCAATGCCGGACAGATGAAGCCTGCGGTCGAGAAGGCGGTCAACGAATTCGCGGCGCGCGGCTTTCGGTCGTTGGGCGTGGCGCGGACTGAGGGAGAAGGCCAATGGGCGTTTTTGGGAGTGTTGCCCCTGTTCGATCCGCCACGGGAAGATGCCAAGACAACCATCGCGACCGCGCTTGCGATGGGTGTAAAGATCAAGATGGTTACGGGGGATGCCCTGGCCATCGCCAAGGAAACCGCCATAAAATTGAACATGGGCGTGAATATCCTTGATGCGAAAGGTTTGGGCGACGTCAAGCATGATGAGACTCCGGAAGCGTCCGAGTCCATCGATAAGGCCGACGGTTTTGCCCAGGTATTTCCCGAACATAAGTTCCACATTGTGGATGTTCTGCAAAAACGCGGCCACATCGTCGGTATGACCGGTGACGGGGTGAACGACGCCCCCGCATTGAAAAAGGCCGACTGCGGCATCGCCGTTTCGGACGCGACGGACGCGGCGCGCGCGGCAGCTTCCATCGTGTTGATGACGCCGGGCCTGTCGGTGATTATCGATGCGATCAAAGAGAGCCGGAAAATATTCCAACGCATGAACAGCTATGCGATCTATCGCATCACCGAGACGTTGCGCGTGCTCCTGTTCATGACCTTGTCGATTCTGGTCTTCAACTTTTACCCGGTGACAGCGGTCATGATCGTGATGCTGGCGCTGCTTAACGACGGTGCCATTCTTTCCATCGCTTATGACAACGTCCATTACAAGGATCAGCCGGAGGCCTGGAACATGCGCATGGTGCTGGGCATCTCCACGGTCCTGGGCGTCATCGGCGTGGTCTCCGCTTTCGGTTTGTTCTATCTCGGCGAGCGCGTCTTTCATCTCGACCGGGCGCACATCCAGACATTGATGTATTTGAAACTGTCCGTGGCCGGACATCTGACGATTTTTCTGACGCGCACACGCGGCCCATTCTGGTCCGTCCGCCCTGCGCGGATTTTATGGACGGCTGTGGTCGGCACGCAAATCGTTGCGACGTTGATCGCGGTGTATGGTCTTTTCATGACGCCACTTGGCTGGAGTTGGGCGCTCTTCGTCTGGGGCTATGCGCTGCTATGGTTTCTCGCCAATGATCGCCTGAAGTTGCTTGCGTATAGGATTTTCGATCCGGTCAAGGCCAAGCCATCGCCCGATTTGACGGCGCAGATCGCCAAACGAGCCTATGAACTGTATGAGCGGAGGGGCAGCCGGGAAGGTGGCGCAAGTAACGACTGGAGCCAGGCCGAGAGGGAGATCCGGAAAAATGAGTCATCGTCTCCGCAATACCGCGAGGATATCTCCGAATGTCGTGTAATGCAGGAGCCCAAGCCATGATAAGCGTCTTTCGCGATTTGGAAGCATTGAGCCGGAGGGCTGCCGAGTTTTTTGTGGAACAGGCCGAGGATTCAATAAAAAGCCGCGGTCGTTTCGTCCTGGCCTTGGCCGGGGGACGCACTCCCGAGCGCACCTATGCGCTTCTGGCGCAGCCGCCTTTCCGGAATCATGTCGACTGGTTGAAGGTGCACGTCTTTTGGGGCGATGAGCACTGTGTACCCCTCAATGATTCCCGCAGCAATGTTCACAGGGCGCGTGAGTTGTTCCTGAATCACGTGCCGATTCCGCCGTGGCAGGTCTATCCCATGATGTACCGGGAATCGCCCCGCAAGGGGGCGCAACGCTACGAAGCGCTGCTGCGCCACTTCTTTTTGGGGAGCCTCCCTCGTTTCGATCTGATTTTCCTGGGTTTGGGGATGGACGGCCATACGGCGGCGCTCTTTCCCCGCACGAAGGTTTTGAGGGAGAAGGAGCGGTGGGTTGCTGAACTGTATGTCGCCGAACAAAATCTGCATCGCATTACGCTGACGGCCCGAATCATCAACCAGGCCGCCTTCGTGGTCTTTTTGGTAGCCGGGGTCGACAAAGCCGGAGTACTACAAGCAGTCCTTGCGGGGCCCAAAGATCCCATGCGGCTTCCCGCTCAGCTCATTCATCCAGAGGTCGGCGTGCGGTGCTGGTTCGTGGATCAGACGGCGGCTTCGTGCATGGCTTGCCGACTGTAATCAATATGCGGTCCCGCCGACCATCCAGTCGCCATTTCCGCTTTTCCCCTCATGCTTGAAACTCGCTGAAGACAACTTGAATAACGGCTATATGTGACCATCGGTTACATATGACCTTTTTAAAATGGTTGTAAATGGCAGCCCTGTAGATGTTTTTTAAAATCATTGCCGACTAATATCAGAGTGATGGGTGGCGTTGACGCCGAATGTCGGAAACCTGGCACAAAGATTGAAGTTACAGAATGGATCATTCGGAAAAAATGTTCCGAAAACTACCAACAACGAAATAAAAGGAAAAAGCAACATGAAAAAAATGTATTGTCTGGCATTGATGGCAATGGTGAGCTCCTTGCTTCTGACCAACGTCGGCTTGTTCGCTTCCGAGACGGACGATCGCATCGAATCTTCCGCAAAAAAGTCTTATGTGTTCCAGACCTACCTCAAAGGCGATGACGTTACCATCCAGTCCAAGGATGGCGTTGTGGTCTTGACCGGGACGGTTTCCGAGGAATTTAACAAATCTTTGGCCAAAGAGACCGTAGTAAATCTGCCCGGAGTGAAAAGCGTGGACAACAAGTTGGAAGTAGAAGGGGAAACCCCTGCCGCGCACTCGGATGCGTGGCTCATTACCAAGGTGAAATCCACCCTGTTGTTCCATCGAAACGTGAACGCCATCGGCACCGAAGTTTTGGTAAAAAAAGGGGCTGTTACCCTGCGCGGCAAGAGTGATAGTGAGGCCCAAAAGGACCTGACGACCGAATACGCCAAGGATGTGGAGGGCGTCAAAACCGTTACAAATGAGATGACGGTATTGCCTGCCACGGAAAAACCGGCCGAAGTAACCATGGGTGAGAGGATCGATACAATCGGCGAATCCATTGATGACGCGTCCATTACCGCTCTGGTCAAAACGACCTTGTTGTATCATCGCTCGACCAGCGCCCTCAACACCACGGTGGAAACGAACGAAGGCGTGGTCACATTGGGGGGCAAAGCCAAGAACGCGGCTGAAAAGGACTTGGCCACCAAACTCATAAGCGATGTCCACGGTGTGAAAAGCGTACAGAACCGGATGACCATCGGGTAATCCGATCAGATTTTGGATTGTTGGCCGGCCGGCGCGAGGTGCGCAAGCCGGCTGTGAGCTGTTATCTGTTTCAGAAAGGAGCAACCCAATGAGAAACAAAATGTCGAACAAACAGTTGTTTTCCTATCACTTTTTCGTGGGAGGAGCCCTTGCCATGCTGCTGATGGCGGGCTGCGCCGCCGGAAGTCTTTCCACCGCCAACATGAAAATATCCGAGGGCGAGAAGGCCATCAGCGTTGCCCGGGAAAGTTATTCAGGCACAAACAATTCCGTGGATTTGAGGAATGCCGAGGATAAACTGGCGCAAGCCAATTCGGCGGCAACGGAAGGCGAGTATCTGACGGCCTCTCGTCTGGCGGAGAAGGCGACGGTGGACGCGGACTGTGCCCGGATCCAGGCCAAAGCCGAAAAAGCAAAGCAGGACGCCGAGAAGATGCGGCAAAACAACCGGAAGATGCGCCAGGAACTTGAGCGCGTAACCAGATAACAACCTTTGAGGAGGAACAGAAAATGACTGACACAATGCGCAGTGCGACCAAAATCGGGTTCGGGTTGTTCATTCCGTTCATACTGATTTTTACAGGATGCGGCCCCTCCCAAAAGGAAATGATGGCAAGGGACCATTTGGCGAATGCGAAAGCAGCATATGAACAAGCCGAGGCGGATCCGAACGTGAAAAACAATGCCGAGATTCCCTTGGCGGACGCCGGAAGAGCTGTCGAGGCTGCTTCCCAGACAGAAGATTTTGATGAGATGGATCACCTTTCCTACCTATCGTCAAAGAAAACCGAGATCGCCGTTGCCACCGCCGAGAATCAGATGGCGGAGAATGACAAAAAGGCGCTCGCCCGAGAAACCGAACAATTGATCGTTCAGTCGCGTGAGCGTGAAGAAAGAGCGAAAATGGCGGCCAGGGAGTCAAATGCGGCAGCCAAGAGGTCAAATGCGGCGGCCAGGGAGTCAAATGCGGAAGCATTGTCCCAAGCACAACAGGCTCAAGAGGCCCAGTCCAGGAATGACACACTACAGCAAGAGATTGCCGACTTGAAGGGCAAGATATCCGAACGGGGCATCGTCCTGACGTTGGGCGATATGCTGTTCGTTACCGGATCGGCAGCCCTGTCTCCAAAAGCGGATTACGAAATCAATATGTTGTCTGTTTTCATGAAGAAGTACCCGGATCGCAACGTGCTCATTGAAGGCCATACCGACAGTATCGGACCGGCGGAAATGAATCTCGCCCTTTCCCTGAAACGGGCCAATGCCGTGCGCAACAAGCTGGTCGCCCGGGAGATCGGTAGAAACCGTATCACAACCAAGGGATTTGGGGAAGAATCCCCGGTGGCCAGCAATGATACCGTGGAAGGGCGAATGCAGAACAGGCGGGTTGATGTTGTTATTTTGAACGAAGGCCAATTAGCATCGCGCTGACAAAAGAGCAATAGTTCTGTTGTTGTGAAGAGAAACCATCGGTGTTCGGGGTCGGGAGATGAATTGGGTCTATACCGACCCCGACGCCCAGTGGTAAACAAGGCAAGCCAATCGTTTTGGGCAAGATTCAAAGAAACCAAAGGTGCCTACAATCGATCTGAAAGGAAACAGTATGCCAAAGAACTTGGAAACCAAGACTATCGAACAATTGCTGGCTGAGGCCGATGAACTCTATCAACGGATCAATTCCGATGCGATCACGGACCTGAAGGAAGAGCATCGCCTGGAGTTTGATAAACACGCCCAAAACTTGAAAAAGATCAAATCCGAGGTTCAGGTCAAGACCGGTAAGAAAGGAACATCGGAAATCAGTTCCAGCGCCGAGGGCGTTCATGAGGCGATCCTGGATATTGTGAAGGCCATGCATGGCCTCACAAAATATCTTTCCTGATTTCCGGGAAAACGCCTTTGAGCAAAGATGGGCATTCTTGCCTTTTTGACAATTGTTATGGAAAGTCGGCGAAAGGCTACCCCGGTTTGCTGAACACAGATAGATATCTTATCGTATTTATGGTAAATCCAGCCTTGTTGAATCTTTGCTATTCCAAACGACCCCAAGCGATATAGATGGTAACTATTGTATGTGGATAGACCGTAGGCTGAAGACCGAAGGTTTTTCGGTCCGAATCAAAAATGGCTTGAAGTGACAATGAATTCCTGATAGGAATTCAAGTACTTCTACTCTTTCTCGATTGATGTTTGACTTGCCGATCAGCGAACGAATGTAAAAGTTCCCCGCGACACGGCGCTATCCCAACCCAGGAATGGCGTTTGTGCATGGATTGATGATATACCCACCGCTTATTTTTTTAAAAGAGGGTACATGACGTCCAAGGTGAAAAAGGACAAAAAAAGAAAAACGGTTTCCGAACTCCGGCAAAGCGCCGAAAAACGGCTCGCCGCAACCAATAACGACCCGAAGGATTTCGCCGCCATGTCTTCGGAAAAAATGGCAAGCCTCGTCCATGAGCTCCGGGTCCACCAGGTTGAGCTGGAAATGCAAAATGAGGAACTTCTGAGGACTCAGCAGGAACTGGAATTGTCGAGGATGCGGTATCTCTATCTGTACGATCTGGCGCCGGTAGGTTATTGCACCATCAGCGAAAAAGGGCTGATCCTGGAAGCCAACCTCACGATTGCGGGCCTTTTGGGCGCGGTCAGGGGAGCGCTGGTCAATCAGCCCTTGACTCGGTTCATCCTTCCGGAAGATCAGGACATTTATTATGGATTTCACAATCAGCTTTGCAAAATCGGCTCGCCCCAGGTATGCGAAGTAAGAATGCTGCGTGCGGACGCCGCTCCTTTTGGGGCGCGACTTACGGCGACCATGGTGAGGAATGCCGATGATACCTCCATAGGCCTCATCACGGCGAGCGACATCACCGAACAGAAGCAGACCGAAGATGAGCTGCTCCGGCGAAGTGAAGAGCTTGCAACGATATTGGATATACTTCCGGTGACGGTTTGGGTCTGTTTGGACCCGGAGTGCCGTGTTATTACGGGCAATCGTACCGCCAATGAAATGCTCGGGACAACGGCGGGGACAAATGTGTCGCAGTCGGCGGTTACTTCGTGCCGGGCGCTTGGCATCAAACAGTTGAAAGCGGACGGCGACGAATACCGCATGGATGAACTCCCGATGCGGCGCGCTATCGCCCTCGGCAAACCGGTGGGTGAAACCGAGATCAGATTCTCTTTTCCGGATGGCCGGCATGTCGATACGGTGGGCCAGGCGGCGCCGTTCTTCGACCAGCAGGGTCGGGTAAGGGGTGCTGTTGCGGTGTTTGCCGACATCACCGCGAGAAAAGAAAATGATAAAAAACTACAAAATTCCCATGATGAACTGGAAGAACGGGTGCGGGAGCGTACCCAGGCTCTGAGCCTTTCCATAGAGCAACTCTCGCTGGAGATAACGGAGCGTCAAAAAGCCGAAGAGCGGTTGCTGAAAAGCAAGGAAATGCTTCAAGCGGTTTTTGATGGGATCTCGGACCCCCTGGTGTTGTTGACAGAGGACATGATGGTGAAGGTGGTGAATAAAAGTGCGATGGCGTATTACAGGATAACCGATCCTCTGAAGGTCATCGGCGAACCCTGTTACAAGGCATTCAAAGGCGAATCGCATCTCTGCCCGGATTGTAAGGCTCCACAGGCGATTGTAAGAGGCGCGGATATGGATTTCGAGCGGCAAGGTTTCATGGATCCGCTCCGGGAGGAAAAGGTTTATCTGTATATTTTGAAACAACAGGATGGCAAGCCGGCCGATATCATTTATCGAATCAGCGACATCACCGAGAGAAAGGTATTGGAAAAACGATTCGTTCAGAGCGAGAAAATGGCCTCCCTGGGGGTGCTGGTGTCCAGCGTCGCCCATGAAATCAATAATCCCAATGCCTTTATTTCGTTTAATGTTCCCATCTTGAAGGACTATATCGAACGCCTGATCAACATAATTGACAAGTATGGCGAGGCTCATCCCAACTTGAAATTATTTCGCATGCCTTACTCGGAATTCCGTGAGGATATTTTTAAGTTGATTGATAACATCAAACATGGTTCGGAACGAATCAACACTTTTGTTTCCAACCTGAAGGAGTTCTCCCGGATCAAAATTACAGAGAGGGAATGCTGGATCGACTTTCCGACGGTGGTGGGAAAATCGCTTTCCATTTGTCGCGAAAAGATCAATAAATCGGTTACATCCATTACGGTTGATATCCCGGATGATTTGTCACGGGTCCACACCGATCCCATCGCGCTGGAGCAGATCCTGATCAACCTGTTGATGAATGCCGCCCAGGCATCGGATAAAGAGGAATCCTGGATACGGCTGAGCGCAGCGATAGGCTGCTCCTGGCTGGATCATATCATTATCGAAGTGAAGGACAACGGCTGCGGCATTGCTGAAAAAGATATGAAACATGTCTTTGATCCCTTTTTTTCCACCAAAACATCGGCCGAGGGAATGGGGCTGGGGTTATATGTCTGCCATAACCTGGCCACGGGATTGGGGGGCCGGATCGAGGTGGAGAGCGCGGCCGGGGAATTCAGCACGTTTCGGGTGATCCTTCCGGATATGGAACGGAGGAAAGAAAAGAGGATATAGCCCCCATATCGGGGAAAGGATACGAATGGACCAAAGCATTATCATTATCGACGATGAAGTCGATTTCCTTGAAAGCGTGAAAAGAGGCTTGGTTACATCTGGTTATCAACATGTGACCATTGCGGATAATCCGCGTAAAGCAGTCGCCCTCTGGGAGAACGGAGTGAATTTCGATATCGCTCTGATCGACATCACCATGCCGGATATCAGCGGAGTGGAGCTGCTTGACATTCTGAAAAGCATCAGCCCGAAAACCGAATGCATCATGGTTACGGCCGTCGATGAAGCCAAAGTGGCGATGAGCTGTCTGAGAAAAGGCGCCTATGATTATCTTGTCAAGCCTTTCTCCAGGGAGGAACTGGTTGAATCCATCCGGCGCGCGCTTGAAAGAAAAAAGCTGGTCGACATCCTGGATCTGGGAAAACCATCGACCGTACTGAAATTGCGGCATGCCAAGGCCTTTGAAGCGATTGTCACGCGTTCCCCGAATGTCATGAGGGTCTTGAGGGAGGCGGAACTTCACGCTCAAAGCGATGTGCCGATCCTGATTACCGGTGAAACCGGAACGGGAAAGGACCTTTTGGCCAAGGCCATCCATAGGGCCAGTCCCCGGGCGAAGTTTCCCTTTACGCCCATTAATATGGCTTCTCTTTCCGGTAATCTATTTGATGCCGAGTTTTACGGTCATACCAAGGGCGCCTTTACGGGCGCTGAAAAAGATCGGATGGGCTACCTGGAACAAACCGATCAGGGCACCTTGTTTCTCGATGAAATCGGTTCGCTGCCGGTCGAGTTCCAGGGGAAATTGCTGCGAGTCTTGCAGGATGGTGAATTCATGAAGTTGGGAACCAGCATCTCCCGGAAAGTCGACGTGCGTTTTATCGCGGCCACCAATTCAGACCTGGAAGCGATGCTGGCAAAAAAAACATTTCGCAAAGATCTATACTATCGCCTCCGGGGCGGGTGGGTTCATTTACCGCCCTTGAAGGAAAGAAAGGACGACATCCCGTTGCTGATCAAGAGATTCCTGGAGGAATTCGCCGGTCCCGAAGGAGGCGGCGGGATTGAGGAAGAGGCCATGGATATGCTCATGAACTATACTTATCCGGGGAACATCAGAGAGCTGCGATATAACATCCAAACCCTGGTGAGCGTTTCCCAGGGGAAACCCATCACCACCGATTTGCTGCCCGCCTATTTCAGAAAACCAAAAGTTCCATCGGCGGTTTCGCAACTATTTGGCCAGGATACGATCGTGCCGATCAAGGAAATGGAAAAAAATTATATTCACAAGGTCTATGATCAGACCGGGCGAAACAAGTCCGAAGCCGCCAGACTTCTTGGAATCAGCCTCAACACCCTCAGAAGAAAACTGGATTCCTATGAGGGATGACACAAGCCGATCGTTTCTCTTTACAACCATGAAATGAACGTTCCAATAAAGCCTATGCCAAAATGGAGTTCGTACGATTAAGTATCTGTCTAAAAGGATTAATCCGATTGATGTGTTTCAAATCGGGATATTCGAAGGACTGATCCGCATCCTCGCCAGTGACCCCGCTTCTTCTTGTCGTCCATATACAACATACTAAAATTAATTAATTTTTATTTCGAATCGGTTTGCCACACCTGTCTGGCATATTCTTTGATATACAACTGTTCCATTCGGATGAAGATTTTAGAAAGGGGCTCCGGAATTAACATGATGAATCAGTTCATGCCGCAGGGACGAATACCGGTCCAACGGAAACGGTTTATTCGGTACAAACCGATGTCCGATGTATTGTACATCTTTGTTTGTAACTCCCTGATACCATGGGAGGTCAACGATATCAGCATGGGCGGTCTGTCGTTCCAATACAGTCCTATCCGCGGTGCGGAAATAGAATCCGAAAGAATTGATATCGTGGATAGTCATAGTGATGTATCCGATCTGTCAAACATCATGTGCAGTGTTGTTTACGATCATTTTGTCCTTTCAGAAGGTCTTCGGTTCAGGGGGAAGGAAGAAAGACGTCGCGGTTTGAAATTCGTTGAACTTACGGAAACGCAAATCGAAAGTTTGGACTTGCTCTTGAATAACGCTCGTCTTGCAAGGTCGGGGTGAATCAAGCCGACCACGGTACGCTTGAAAAAAGGGAGGTGCTATTGACATACGAACTTGGCAACCGGCAGTGGAGCGATCCAACGCTTATGAATTTTTTTAAAAATGTCCTGCCTCATCAGTATCCTGTATTCAATGAGTTTGTTGAAAACCGAACGGCCGAACTCAGGGCGGCGAGGGAAGAGGCGGAAAAAAGCAAACAACTGACTGAAATCGCCCTTTCTGAAATAAAGAGGTTACAAGAGCAGCTTGAATCTGAAAAGGCGTACCTTCAGGAGGAAATCAAGCTGGGATACAATTATGAAAACATTATCGGTCAAAGCAACGAAATCAATTACGTGCTTTATAAGGCGGAACAAGTTGCCGACATTGATACGAATGTGTTGGTTCTTGGTGAAACCGGGACCGGTAAGGAGCTGGTGGCCCGGGCCATTCATAGTTTTAGCCCGCGCAAGAATCGAACGCTGGTCAAAATAAATTGCGCCGCATTGCCTTCAAACCTGATTGAAAGCGAGCTGTTCGGTCATGAGAAAGGGGCTTTCACCGGCGCTCAGGCAAGGCGCTTGGGACGATTTGAGATTGCCCACGGCTCCACCCTGTTTCTGGATGAGATCGGTGAGCTGCCGCTGGAATTGCAATCCAAGCTGCTCCAGGTGATTCAGAACCGTGAATTTGAACGTCTCGGCAGCTCGAAGACGATCAAAGTCGATGTAAGAATCATCGCGGCCACCAATCGCAATCTGGAAGAGGAAGTCCATAGGGGGCGTTTCCGGGAAGATCTCTGGTACCGACTGAATGTTTTTCCGATTACCATGCCGCCGCTTCGGAATCATGTGGACGACATCCCCTTACTGGTGAATTTTTATGTGGATAAAATTTCAAAGCGACTCGGCAAATCCATCGCCATGATTCCAATCGGTGTCATGGATGCCTTGATCAAATATCATTGGCCCGGCAATGTCCGCGAACTGGAAAACATTCTTGAACGGGCGGTGATCAACTCCTCGGGACCTAAATTGCGCCTTGTGGATGAATTGAAAAAGCCCTATCAGGATTCAGCAAAGGCCGAACGAACCCTGCAGGAGGTCGAACGCGAGTATATTATTCGAGTGCTTGAGCAGACCCGGTGGAAAGTGAGTGGCAAAAACAGTGCGGCTGAGATCCTTGGTCTCAACCGCGGCACATTGCGCGCCCGCATGCGCAAGCTCGCTATTCACAAAGAATGATTTCTTATTCCTCCTCATCCGCTCCGACTTTGTCGCCGGAAACAACTTCTCCGGCATCATCCACTTTTTTGCTCACGGTTTTCGGATTGCCGTAATAAGTGACGGTGGCGGCCCCATTTACCGCTGCATCCAATTTTTGGGTTGCATACACTGCTGCCTCACCGGCATCTTCGATGCGGATTTGCACCGAATCCGCAATGAATTGTTTCGCCTTCAGATCCGTACTGCCTTTGAGTTCGGCATAGAAAAGGCCGGTCTTCCCGCTGAGGGTAATATCTCCGGCACCGTCTGAAGTTAGCGTGAATTTTGGGTTGGAGATGCCGGTGACGGTCATATCCGCTGCACCTCCCAAAACGACCTGCGCCATATCCGGCAAGGAAATGGTGATGAGCAGATCCGATTTTGTACAAATGGATTTGCTCGTATCGATATTCAGGACGTTGTCCTTCACCGTCGTGGTGATCAGCGGCAGAAGATTGGTATCGGCCGTGACTTCGACGAGCTGCTTTTTTCCGCAGGCAGCTTTGACACTAAAGGCTCCGTCAACTGAAATGCTGTTAAAGGAGGGGAGTTCCCGCGCTTCCTTTTTAATTTTTCCATCTCCATCCACGCAGCCGGATGTGCCGGCAGGGGCGGGATATGCGGTAAGACTCAGCCCGGCGATAGCGATCAACAGCCCAAATACATGTGTATATTTCATGATACTCTCCTTTATCAACTTTCAGGTGGTTGAAATGAAAACGACCGACACAAACGGAATCGGTAATTCCCGGAAACTATACATCTTTGTCCCCATAAGTAATTCGGTTCTTTCTTTTCTTTATGGTTCGAATGAAATTGATCATAATAATTTTAATATGCTTCGTTTGCTTGACAATGAAATCATCTATGATGATATGCCCATTATCAATCGTGAAAATGAGAACGCCGATGATCTCTTTTCCATGCATGGAACAAAAGCCACGCTTGGCGTTTGATCAAAATACGATAAAGAGTTCATTCTATTGTTTCCGTCATAGAGTTCTACTTTATTCAAGCGGAAGCACAAGTCGTGCCGGGATCGTCTAATAAATTTTTGTGTTTTGTAATGAATTGGTTATGAATTTACGACGGATCCGGGGCGTTTCTATGGTTACCCGGGAGCATGCCGTTATGGTATGGAAATGGATCCGGCAGTATGACTGGAATGGCGTTTCGGCTAAATACACCATTATAGAACAGTCCAATTCGGCCTATTATAAAAAGGATGAAATATACAAAAGCCATCCCTATGGTTTCTTGACCTCCCCGAAGACATATTTCCCGATGAGGTCCGCGATATCGATAGGCGGCAGCGTTTCGGTAATGACGCCGCCCGGTTTCAGGAGCGCTCCTCCACCCCCGGCATCGATGCTGACATGCATATCGCCGATCAGTCCTTCCATTTTAATGGAAGCGATGGCATCATCGTATATTTCGATCCCCTTACGAATCCGCATTTCCACCACGCTTTGCTGGCTTTTCTGGTCGATGACGAGTCGTTCCACGCGTCCGACCTCTATGCCCGTTATATACACGAGGCTACCGATTCTCAAACCGGTTACCGTGGTGAAACGGGCGAAAAGAGGGTAGGAATTGTCGCTGAAAAGGGAAACGTGACCGAGCCTGACTGTCATGTACCCGATGCAGATCAGGCCGAAAACGAGAAAAATTCCCACCGCGGTCTCTATTGTGTACTTTTTCATGTATTTACTCCTTTGTGGAACAGGGAATCCGGCCGATTTCCTTTTGTTGGGATTTTGCGGACTCGATGACGGCGTCTATGTCGGCAATGGGTTGGCCTTGGGCAACGCCGGCGTGGATCGATATCTCAATGCAGTCCCGTGAAACCCCTCGCCTGCGGCCTCCGATGCGCATGTCACGAATTCCCTGCTCCTGGAAATCCGTGACAAAAACCTTCATGATTTCTTCAGCCTCCGCCGGATCCGTATGGGGGAGAACCGTCACAAATTCATTGATATGGTGGCGGGTGGAAAACCCCCCGATAACGCCGAAGTGTTTATCGATATATACCCCCATGGCATGTATCAGCCGCTGTGCCTCTTCGTAGCCCAGATTTTCTATGACGGCATCCAGCATATATAGGGTAAAAACCGCTACGGAGTACGTCTCACTATTGGTTTTATGCTTGAGCTGGGCATGATACATGACATGAAACAGTCTCCTGGAGTGCAGGCCCGTTAATTCATCCCGCAACCCTTCCAGGCTGAGAATGACTTCGTCTTTGAAAGGGTGATCGAATTTTTCAAGCGCTTCCGGAGTGCCCTGGAAAACGATTTTTTTATGATAGAGGGCAAGAATACGGTTTGAGATAAAATACACGTCCGGAATCTCGTGGCTTACCAGGATCGCGGTAAAATTGAATTTTCGCTGGTTCTGGGCGATCATGCTCAGGATTGCATTTTTTCGGACAGGGTCCTGTCCGGAAGTAGGTTCGTCAAAGAGAACAATCTGAGGGTCAATCACCAGCGCACGCGCCAGGGCCACCCGCTTCTGCATACCGCCGGAGAGTTCGGAGGGAAACTTGCGGGCGGCGTCGATCAGTTCCGCCTGTTCGATTCCGTTCGACACGATTCGGTCTATTTCCGCCTTGTTCCGTTTCGTTGTTTCCCGAAGCGGCAGTGCAATATTTTCATAGACGTTCATGGAGTCGAACAAAGCATTGTCTTGAAACATGTAACTCATCCGTGCAAAGACGGCTGTCATCTCGTGTTTTTTCATTTCAGAAAAGGGTTTGCCCCGGAAAAGAATGGTCCCCTCATCGGGTTTCAGCAGACCGACGATATGTTTCAGAAGGACGCTCTTGCCGCCGCCGCTCAGGCCGATGATGGTCGTGACCTGCCCCTCATATATTTTGAGATTTACCCTTTCGAGGACGATTTGGGTACCGAATCTCTTTGTGACATCCTTAAATTCAATCAATGGCGTATCCATGGCTCTCTCTACATCAGAAGGGACGTTACGACATAGTCCGACACCAGAATCAGAACACAGGAGATTACAACGGCCGAGGTGGTGGCGAGTGCGACGGCCTTGGCCCCATGACTATCCGTGCGCATATGCGCGAAATAGCCCTGGTAACAGCAGACAGTGACGACGATGACGGCAAAAATGACGGATTTAATGAAACCGTCGGCGACATCTTTCATATCCAAACTGGTTTGAAAACGATAAAAATAGGCGCCGGCATTCGCACCCAGGAGCAGTACCCCGGAGATATAACCGCCGATGATGCCGATGAGATCAAACAGGGCCGTGAGCAAGGGAAAGCTGATGACGGCAGCGGCCAATCTTGGACTGATGAGATACCCCATCGGGTCAATGCGCATGGTGTAAAGGGCGTCGATCTGCTCGGAGATACGCTGGATACCGATCTCCGCACTAATGGCCGATCCTGCCCTGGCTGTAATCATAATCGCTGCGAGAACAGGCCCCAATTCCCTGACCAGAGTCAGGGCCACCAAGGTGCCGAGCGATCCTTGAGCGCCGACCTTATTCAAGGCGTAATAGGATTGGAGGCCCAAGACCATACCGGTGAACAGACCGACGAGTATGATGATCAGCGTGGAGCGTGCCCCGATGTAATAAATTTGGTGAACAATTTTGGATAGCTGATTACGCCTTGCAATCTTCAGTAAGGCCAGAATCAGGAAAATCGCCGCGGCGCCCAGGTTATCGACACCCTTGATCGCAAGCCGCCCGATAGCGGCAAATGGTCGTGATATGTATGAACCTTCTTTCATGCCAGGTTGTCTTTATTAACAATGATCATTATTGTTTCTCCATCATCATTATTTGACTCTTTTTTATCCGTTTTCATGGACATCATCATCTTCATTCTCTCAAACTGTTCGGCCGTCAAGGAAGTCCGTATTTGTTTAATGGTTTTCAATAGTTCAAATTGATGAATCGTTTGTAACTCCGCCACTTTTTTGACTACTTCGTTGGCCTTCTTTATGTCAAAATTTTTTACTTCCATGATCTTCATAAATAGGTTCTCCGCAATCTTTAGATCGGTGTTGTATCGGGCCAGCCTTTTTTGCGTTTCGCGATGAATGGGTTTCATTTTTATGACCTGGTCATCGGTAAGTCCCATCTTATCCGCTTGGTCAATACACGTGCCGATCATATCGTCCAGATTGACCATATTGTTCATATCCATGGTCTGTGAAAAAGCAGTCACCGCAAAAACAACTGACAACAACAGCGAAAGTATCATTTTTTTCATAATTCCCTCCCTTCCATCATCGTCGGATGGAAAACGGTGTAGAACTTCCTTTCATGGGGTTCTTTGAGAAGGTTCATCGCCCCCATGAGAATCCTGAAATGCTCCGATTTCAAGTGGCTCCTGAGGTTTTCCCGGTTATCCCATTCTTCAAACAGAAAGAGCCGATTTTCATCCTCGATACTCCGGCAGAAGTCGCAGCATCGGCAACCCTTCTCCATCCTTATGGAATCGGACAGTGAAGTAATCGCCTGTGACAACTCCAGGCGTTTCTCAGGAAGAACCTTCATCTGTAAGATTACAAGGATCATAAAAAACCACCGCAGTATATAGTTTGCCGATAACCGAAGAAAAATCGGGTTAAGATCGTCCTGCTGCCTGTTTGATCTCGGTTCCGGATCCGATCATGATGGCGAGCCCTTTTGTTTCTTCATAACTTTCCAGCGCGATCTTGGCGAGACTGGTCATGGGCGCTGACAGGATCATGCCGATCGGTCCCAAAACCCATCCCCAGAACGCCATTGACAGGAAAACAACCAAAGGCGACAAACTCAGACCTTTGCCAGTAAGTTTCGGTTCTATGATATTGCCCACAACAAGATGCACGACAAGAAATCCAAGGATGGATAGAAGGGCGGACCCAACCCCCAACTGGACGAGAGCGAGAAGAGCCACCGGCAAGGCGGAAATGATTGCGCCGATATTCGGGATATAATTCAGCAGAAACGAAAGCGTCCCCCAGAGAACCGGGTAATCGACCCCGATGAATATAAGCCAAAGCCAAATTACAACACCAATGGTTGTGCTGATCAGGGTTTTAATGACCAGATAACGTTTGGCTTCCTGGCTGAATTTCTCAATAGTGGATAAGGATCTCTCCGGTTTTTTTAATGCAAGTCGTAGCTTCTTCGGAAAATCCGCTACCTCCAGAAGGATGAACACGACCGTCAGTAGGATCAGAAACGCATTGGCGAGAACACTGCTCATGGCGGAGAATATCCCACCTGCCATGCCCATCAGCCAACCGGGATTGAAAACCCCGGCAATTTCTTCTTGTAGAATGGTAACGCCCTTTTCACGTAACCAGCTGATCAACGCAGCAATATGTGCCGATAATCGTTCCTGGTAGTCGGGAAGAGAGTTCAGGAAATGATTCAGCGAAGGACCGATTAATGCCCCGAAGAGAAATCCGACAACCAGGATGACCACCAGAATGAAAGTTAGTGCCAGTAGTTTCCGTACGCCTTTACGTTGCAGCCAGAAAAGCGGTGGTGTGCAAATGACGGCAATGAACACCGCCAGAAAGAAAGGAACCAGGATGGAACTGGCTGCCTTCATCCCTGCCACCACGACGACAAAACTGGCCAAACTCAATAGGGCTGGTACTCCGGCGATGCGTTTGGTGGTATCATTCATGGAATATTCGTTCACTCCTTCCGATTTTTACTTTCTTCCCTGTCGCCCTAAAACGGGCAAGCCCCATTTGGGGGCCTTCATTCCCGTTATTGTTACTCTCGATCGGCCACCTATTTTTGTTGTCCTTCAGCGCCAAAAATACAGGCAATGGCCTCAATCCCTCGTTTTACGCCGATGATGACGGTGGCAAGCTGAAGCAACGGTTCCTCAATCCTTCGTTGAACCTCAACTTGAAACTCTTTGACCCGGACCGCCATATCATGAATCGTTTCAATTCCGTCCTCGACTCGATCAACCTGCCGGTGAATCGACTGAATGACATTTTTGACCTCTATGGAAATAGCGGTAATGTCGTGACCGACGGGAGCAACCTGGAGACGTAAGGTGTCGATTAATTTCTCGGTTTCATGCGCTGTCCGTCTGACCTGGAGAAGAACGGGGATCAAGAAAATCAGGTGCAGCAGCAGGATCACCGCAATAAGAATAACGCTGACGGTCAATAGTGTAGCGATCGTTAGGTTCATGATCAGCCCTTTCAGAAATAAACTTTCTTTTCCCCGCCTCTTCCTACGCGTCACGGGCTTCGTTCGCCTCTTTCGCGCCATGAGTTAAAATTTCTTTCGCCTTCCGGCGAGCGTCCGATAGATGGCGATCCGCCTCCTTCTTCAACTCCCTTGCTTGATGCTTGGCTTCCTCAATGATTTCTCTTGCTCTTGAACCGGCATCGGAATAAATTTCCTTCCCATCCTGTAAGACCACTTTCCCCTTTTCCTTGATATCGGACCTCAGTTCTTTTCCGGATTTCGGTGCGAAGAGAATTCCTGCCAATGCGCCCAAAACTCCGCCGATTATAATCCCCATAAAAAAATGATCTTGTGATTTTGCATGCTCTACCATAGTAAACTCTCCTTAATGGGTTTGGTCTTAACGTTTGCAGACGCCAAGAAGTTAAAAATGAAATCAGGCAACTTTCGCACAGATGATCCGGGTTACAAAAAGATGAACAGCAAATGGCCTGCCAAGCGACGTGGAAAAAGCATTTTATTGGATAAATCAATAAATAACAAACGCATATATTATTATAAGCGAACCGGTGGAAAGTATAAAATGATTATTTTACCCTCAATATTTGGTGGAGCCTCCATATATTGAGGGTGCCGTTGAAGGGAAGTGGACCTTCTACTGCGCTTCTTTTGTCTTCGGTCGGGCTATTCCGAGCTTATGCATTTTCGCTCGTAAGGTACTCGGGTGGAGGCCCAGGATCGCCGCGGCCCCCTCCTTTCCCTCGATGCGCCATCGGGTTTCGGAAAGAATTTTGCGAATTTGGTTTCGCTCGGTCTCTTCCAGGGTTCTCACCGCAGATGGCAGTGGGAGAGGGGAGCGTTCCATCTTGTCCGTTAGTTGCAAAACCGGTCCGGGACTCATGATCACGGCCCGTTCAATAGTGCTTTCAAGCTCCCGTACGTTACCTGGCCACGAGTAATCCTGCAAGGATTTCATCACCTCCTTCTGGATCGACGTGATCTGTTTGCCCAATTTTCTGGAATATCGTTCTATAAAAGCTTGGACCATCAGCGGGATGTCTTCTTTGCGCTTCCGTAATGGCGGGACAGTGATCGGGAATACATTGATCCGATAGTAAAGATCCTGGCGAAAACGGCCTTTGCGGACCTCTTCCTCAAGATCCCGATTGGTCGTGGCTACGATCCGCACATCGACCTTGATGGTATGGGACGATCCCAAGCGCTCAAACTCGTTATGCTGGATCACCCGGAGCAGCTTCGCCTGCAATTTCAGGGGTAGCTCCCCGATTTCGTCCAGACAAAGAGTGGAACCATGGGCGACCTCGAAACGGCCTAGTTGCCGGGTATCGGCCCCGGTGAATGCCCCTTTCTCCCGACCGAACAACTCACTTTCTATTAAATTTTCAGGTAGGGCGGCACAGTTTACCTTGATTAAAGGACGTTCTTTCCGGGGACTCATGTCGTGTATGGCGGAAGCAATCAGTTCCTTGCCTGTACCGGTTTCACCAAGGACGAGTACCGTTGTGTTTGTGGGAGCAACCTGTTCCACGCGATAAAGAACATACTTAAGGCCGTTACTTTGCCCGATAATATTCTCAAATCGATGTTTCATTTTGTTTTCGTGACGGAAGTAAATATTCTCGGCCTCAAGTTGTTCCTTCAATGAGCTGATTTCAGAGAGTGCCGTCCGAAGTTCAATCGTCCGCTCCTCCACTAGTCGTTCCAGTCCGTTGTGGGATCTATTAAGAGCCTCTGCTATCCGTTTTCGTTCGCTGATATCGCGGATGTTGCATTGAATCACTTTTTGATGATTGACAAAATAGACATTGCTGACAAATTCCACATCCATGGGACGGCCGTCTTTCGTCTCAAGCGGTAAATTATTGTAGCGAACATAGCCTTTATCCTGCAATTCCAAAAAAGCCGCCTTTGATGCGTCAATATCTTTAAAAACACCGATTTCCCATAGTTTCTTCCCTAAAAAGTCCTCATGCGAATAACCCAACATTTCCTCCAGGAATGGATTTACATCCGATATTTGTCCGGTTTCGGCATCGAGGATTACTATTCCATCCCGGGCGGTTTCAAAGAGGCGGCGATATCGCATTTCAGAATTTTTAAGTGCTTCCTCCGTCAGCTTTTGATCCGTGATGTCCTCAAAAGCGATTTCATAGAAAGAACGATTCGCGGAAACGACTTTCAAGTCTGGACCAGGCATAATAAGCGGCTCACGTATTTTCTCTACGATACTTTCAGTGTATTCTCGGATTTTCTTAAAGATATTTACTGCCCGCTTGCGCTCGCCGATTTGAGCCTGCAACATTTTTGTAGTCTCCTGCAGGCGCCGCTCCGCGGCATCAAGCCGATTTCGAAGCGCTTCCATTTCAAAGGAAGAATTCTGGTTTATTTGGAGGTTTGTTTCGTGTTTTCTTTTTACAATATCAACCGATCGCATTTTTTTATTACTCGTCGAAAGGATAGCTATTATTGTATTTCCCTTAATTCCCCGGCGCCCCCCGGCCACGTATTGATCCTTGTTTACATTTTTTCTTTATAGCCGGTACAGAAATACATTTTGTCTTCCCTGTTCGTTCCATCCTCAGCTAAAACTTTATTCATGGTGATTTCTTCCAACTCTTCCTCTTTGATTCGATCCAGTTCATCGATAAAATAGCCTTTCATGTTTGCCATTTCGATAATCATTTAGTTTCTCCTTGTTTTTCTTCCGTTCATCTTATGTAAAACCTTATCAAGGTGTATGCCAAATATGGATATTGAGCCGGGTATAAAAAAAGCCAATTAAATTTATATGGTTGCATAGGAATGATAGCAATAAGAGGAGTCTTTCGCCAAGGTTTCGATCAAGCCTTCGGCTATCCAGATTTGGAATATCTGAAAAATAAAAATAAAGAAACCAGATAGTTACTATGGAAAACGCCATTTTGGCATAGGACTTATTGGGGTTGCCCCCTATTTTGTGGGGGAAGCACTCCCGTGCGCATAGGCGCGTGCTTGGGCAAAACAACCGAACAGTGGCTTGTGAGAAAATTCGAATTATTGCCCTGTTGGCTGACATGTATTTTATTATAAATGGTTTTAGTGGGTAATTTTGGGTAACCGGTCGACGAATTTTTGCTGCTTATTGTAACCGTTGAAATCCCCGGACCGCGCGGCGCAAGCATTCTGGTTATGGCATGACTATTGCTTTATATACGGAGACGACAGGAGGGAATTATGCTTTTTTCACATGACAGATGCGAGTAAGGCATCCATCAAAAACACCGATTTGCTTTTGCGCTGACGCACTTTCTTGCTTTTCATGATACCTTGCATACTTCCGAATCTTTACGGACCCTACGACATCAAAAGTTGAGCGGAAAGCTTTATTGTGGCGTAGCATGTGACCATTGGGCGAGCATGGCCGACCGCTTCGGTCAATATCCGCAGGGTATGATTTTTTAATTTATTATGAAACCCAAATCCCTACAAAAGGAGAAAAATGTCAAAAAAACAGCTGCCGGTAACTGGATCGTTTGATAACATCACCACCAACATACTTGAACCATTCATTAATGGCAACGGCAGTAACCTCCTGCGCTCTAGCCTGTTTTCGCCTTCGGATTTGTTTCATATTATTCCACGCTGTGATCCGCGAATCGATTTTTTTAAATTCGAATTATCCAAAGAAAATAAGGATTCAGGCCCCAATATTGCGGATAGACGCAAAAAAAACGAATACAGACATGGGCATGAAAGGCGCTTTTCTCTTTCTCCGGAACCATCTTTTTCCGAACAAACGCATCAACCGAAATGTCGGATCGGCGTGCGTTACGTCGTGACCCATTTCCCTGCTTTTGAAAAAGAGACCCCTTTGCTCGGACTGACGGTCGGCAAGGAAAAGCAGCTGTACTGGGTCAGACCACTGCAGGCTGAATTATCAAAGGTCGGGCTTTCGGACGGACTTTTCCCTATGAAAATACAAACCGTTTTCATGTTAACCTTTCAAGACGGAAGTGTCGGTCATGCCGGATACATCGACCGTATGTATGCCTCAGAAAAATATCAACGCTATCATCTTTATGCCGGCGGCGAACAAGAGCCGGTTGAGGAATGTGATGAGGAATGTTTGACGCATGACCTATTTCGCACTTTAATGGGGCAACTCTTGCTCGCTGAAATGTATCCACAACTATATAAAAGAATACGGCCCCTCATTCGCCATGTTGAAGCAAAACCTTCTGTTCGATCATCTGTTGACATTTCCCATCATACAAACAACGTCACGGATAATGTGTTTCAGTTTGCAGCCATCCCTCCAAGAAAGCGAGCCGGATTTCAAACGGACAATGAGCGGACACGAGTTTGTTTGCAATAGGACCGCTAGGGGGAAAGGTTTTTATCGAGGTTATTGCCTTTCGCTCAATTTTCTATACTGTCCGTCAACAATTCCACTTTCGCAGTATTCCCCGTTCACCATCGTTTGTCTATGATGTCCTGAATGCCTCGAAACCCGCAACTTCACGGAAACCGGGAAAGGGTCATATATAACCACTGGTCGCATATCACCTTTTCCATAGACCAACTGACCATGTTTCCGGAAGTAGATATTCAATTGATTATCCATAAAATATAGCAGGATAAACGATGCCGCCGCGCGTGCCGGAAGTCTGGCACAAAGATTGAAGTCACTTAAAATCGAAGTGCGGAAAAGCATGAGAAACAATCGCGGAAAGGGACTGGATAATATGATCATTCTCCTGATTTGCCTCAAATTCCCGTAAACCTTCTGACCTTTCACGCTTGCGCTGCGCTTTATCGGCATCGAGTCGCCCGATGAGGTCAGGTGGGTATTCACGAGGCGATCATGGATATTGTAAAGGCCACGAGAGACTTCAAACTAGGGAAATGAAAACGGCGTCCAGACGGAACGATAAAACAAACATATCCGGAGATCGGTGAATGCGGCATTGATGTATAGGGTGACCATATCTATACAAAAAGAGCCTGGGTAGCGAAAAAGGACATCCCTGCCATGACCAGCATGATTTCAAACAATCAGATCACACTGCTGCAAAACGGTGAAGCGTATTTCCCGGCCATGGAGAAAGCACTGGAAGGGGCAAAACATGAAATTTATCTGGAGAGCTATATTTTTAAAAATGATGATACCGGTCGGCGCATTGCGGAAGCGCTCAGATGTGCAGCCTTTCGCGGCGTAAAAACCCACCTGTTGATCGATGGATTCGGTTCCAGTGGTTTCCCGAAAACCATGGTCGATTCCCTGGAAGCGTCCGGTGTGCGGGTATTGAAGTTTCGCCCCAAAATATCTCCCTGGACGCTTCGGCGTCGGCGATTGCGCCGATTGCATCGGAAAATTGTGGTTGTTGACCGGAAGATTGCCTTTGTCGGAGGCATCAATATCAACGATGATATGGATGCAACAGGTCAAACGAATCGTTATGACTGCGCTGTGAGTGTGGAAGGGCCACTAGTGGAAGTAATTCGTCATTCCGCCCGCCGGGTCTGGTCGCGCGTGACCTGGACCCGCCTGCATTCCGTCTGGCCGCGGGAAAGCGGTAACGGGAAAGCGCCTTCGATCGAATCCAAGGGGCGAATGCGCGCTGCTTTCCTGATACGGAATAACATTCGCCATCGACGGGATATTGAAGAGGCCTATCTGCGTGCGATTGAACAAGCGCAATTCGAAATTATTCTATCCAGTGCCTATTTTTTCCCCGGATCGAATTTTCGTCGTGCGCTTCTGGATGCGGCCAATCATGGCGTCCGGGTGATTCTGCTGTTGCAGGGAAGGATGGAATATCGATTGCTGCATTATGCCGCGCTTGCCCTGCGCGGCAGTTTTCTCGATGCAGGGATTGAGATCTACGAATATCACAAGGGAATGTTGCACGCCAAAGTGGCGGTGGTCGACGAACACTGGGCGACAGTCGGTTCCTCAAATCTCGACCCTTTCAGTCTGCTGCTTTCGCTTGAGGCCAATGTCGTTGTCGAGGATGAAACGTTTGCTAAAACCGTGAAACGTAGCCTGGAGCAGGCGATCCATATCGGGGCGCTGCGCATCCTTCAAGACAACTGGAATACGCAACCAATTCGACTGCGTCTGATGAGTTGGCTGAGTTACGGTCTGGTGCGGTTCATGACCGGAATGGCGGGGTATGCTCCGAGCAAACAATCGGGTTAACGTATCCTTACGGAATCGTAACCATGGCGTTCGCAATATGAAGGGCTGGAAAAATCAATACCCATATCTCACCTTGGCCCCCCATACCACAAAGGAGGCCGGAAAATGGTTACAGGTGACCATCGGTTAAATATGGCCCTTTTTTATGGCTGTCCATAAACGCTCGGAAAGTGCTTGTAGTTCAAGTTAATCATAACAAATCGGCAGGATGGGGCATGGCTCCGAATTTCCAAAACCTGGCATGAAGATTGAGTTCTCTATGGGCGACGCTATTAAGATCGCATCCGACATGGTCAAGACCACGTTGCTGTATCATCGTTCGACCAGCGCAATGAACACTACTGTCGAAACAAAGAACGGCGTGGTCAAGTTGGGGGGCAAAGCCGGGAATAAGGCGGAAAAGACCTGGTCGCCAAACTCATACGCGACGTTTAAGGCGTGAAGGGCATAGAGAAACGGAAGACCGTTCAATGGTCAACATTACAAGCTATCTCAAAAAAGTCTTTTGCCCCAATCTCTTTGTTGGATTCGGGTTTCAAATCCTCGACATACAAGCGTATGCCTCCGGTTTGAAACTCGAATCCGCCTCGATCCTGAGCCAAAATCCTTTTTTGGGGATGGCTTGTAGACTCAGCATCTTTGCCGGCTGGTGTGAGGTGCGCTATTCGGCAGCGAATGAAAGAACAAAATGAAAGGAGAATCACATGTTGTGGACAATAGCTGTAATCATGATAGTCCTGTGGCTGGTTGGGATGGTGAGCAGTTACACGATGGGAGGATTTGTTCATCTTCTGCTGGTAATTGCCATTATCATGGTACTGTTCAACTTCATTCAGGGACGGCGAAGGGTGTAAGAATCACTTGACCGAGAAAAAGGTAAATGGAGGTTCGAGATAAATCTAAAAACCATAATTGCGATCGTACGGATCGCGGTGGGTGTCTTGGCGGGCATCACCTATACAACCAAAGAGAAGGTGATATCCATCAATAGGATTTCAGTTTTGAACTGTAATCCGATACAGAAAGGAGCAATCGAATGCAGAAAAAAACCTCAAACAGGCGGTTGCTGTTACCTTTAGAAGGATATTTTTCGAAATCATTGTGAAACAGGAGCACGAGGGCAAGTGACCCGGAAAGGCTTGTTTACATTGATCCGAGCCGCTGGCCTCTCTTTAACGAAAGCAATGAAATGGTTATCACGGAGTGAAACCCATGGCAGCGAAAAGGAAAAAAATTCCGATGATCGCAGGCGTCGTTATCGCCCTGATCGTAATCACTGCAATTGCCGGTGTCCTGTTGTCCGATATCAATTCTTACAAGTCTCGCATCGAAATCGCAGCATCCGAGGCGACAGGCCTGGATGTCAGGATCAATGGGGAAATGGGACTCTCTTTCTTTCCCGTTGGCTTATCTGTTAATGATATCCATGCCGCCGGCAAGGGAGTTGAAATCCTTTCCCTAAAAAAAATCAAGATCGGGGTAGCGGTAATGCCCCTGCTGAAGAGGCAAATCAAAGTCACCAGTTGCGAGCTTGGTAAACCGACGATCACCATCGTGAAAGACGCCGAGGGGAAATATAATTTCAAAAATTCTGAAAAGAAATCGACACAAAAAAAGCCGGGGACAGCTTTTCGTTTGAAAAAAATCAGGCTGTCCCAAGGGGCACTGGTCTATCTTGACAAGAAAACGGGTGAAAGGACTGAGTTGAAGGGAATCAATCTGGCAATACAGGATCTCTTGATAGGCGATACTGCAGAGGAAATCATAAAAAATGTCTCGTTCACGGGAAACATCGAATGCAAGGCGATGCGGAAAAATGACCTCAAAATCGATAACATTAAAAGTCCTATAAAGGTGAAGGCGGGAGTAATCAGCCTCATACCGCTTACCATGAATATTTTTAACGCAAAGGGCGAAGGGAATGCCACCGTAGACAAGTCGGAAGTCGATGTGGTGTATAAAATCAATTTGAAGGTATCGAAGCTTGACTTCGCAAAACTTGAACGGTCTTTCGGCGTGGAAAAGGTGATCGGCGGAAAGGGTGATCTTACTGTTTCCCTGACGATGAAAGAGAACGGAAGTCTCAACCTGATGAGTGGCATGAACGGTACTTTTTATCTCCGGGGTGATAATCTCGTCATTTACACGATGGACCTCGACGAGGTCCTCTCATCGTATCAAACGAGCCAGCAGATCAATCTCGTCGATCTCGGCGCTTTCTTTATCGCCGGCCCTCTCAGCACTATCGGTCTTAAGGGGTACCGTTATTGGGACGTTTATAACCAAACCCAGGGGGGGCAGGGCGTCATTACACAGTTCATCTCCCACTGGAAGATCAAGGACGGTATGGCAGGCGCTAAGGACTGCGCCCTTGCGACGCGCCATAATCGGGTTGCTCTTAAAGGGAATCTCAATTTTGTCAGCAAACGATATGATAATGTAATAGTGGCGCTTCTCGATGACAAGGGATGCGCAAAATTCAAACAAAGTATCAGCGGCTCCCTCGGCAGTCCCGAGGTCGGCGCGGTGAGCATGGTCCAGTCCCTTGGCGAACCGATCTACAATCTTTACAGGAAGACAAAACGTCTTATTCAAGGTGACAGGTGCGAGGTCTTTTATGAAGGTTCTGTGCGGCAACCCGGCAACCCTGAAACGATTTTGGATTTTTTCAACCCATTATAGTTTGGGTGCTTCACTGCCGCCATCCTAACCAGTGTCCAAAAGAATAGAGAGGGGTTTAACGATTTCATCGCACAGGTGATTCCCCGCTTAAGGGTTCATATGAATCACAAAAAGTTCCGGCGGTATTTCAAGGAAATATCGGACGGTAATACGATCAAATGGGTTCCACCTAAAAGGATTCGAATGGTTTCAGGGTCGAAGGGAAAGACATATGGAGATGATTGGGCTATCCCATAAAACTACCATACAGGGTACATCCATAGCCTGGAGCGAGATGGGCTCGGGCGAGCCGCTTGTGCTCATTCACGGCTTCCAGGACTCACACCGCGTCTGGGCAAGGGTTGCTCCCCTGCTATCTCATGAATTTCGTGTATTGATGCTTGACCTTCCCGGTAGTGGCCTATCGGATCGACCGGATGCTCCCTACACGCTTACTTGGTATGCCCGTATGGTAATTTCATGGATGGATGCCATCGGCCTCGAACTGGCTCACATCTGCGGGCATTCGTTCGGCGGCGGTATCGCGCAGTGGATGCTGCTCGAAGACAGGCAGCGTATAAAGCGGCTTGCCCTCGTGTCGCCTGGCGGTTTGGGACGCGAGGTCGGCGTATGGCTGAAATATGTTCCCTTTCCTGTGCTTGGGCCCAAGCTGACACCGCTTGTTGTGCGTTATGTCATTCCTGTGCTTATGCGCTTTGCCCCAGGAATTTTCGGCAACAGGGATCCCATGGAAATTCAGCGCTATGTTGAGATGATGCGTATTCCCGGGACGCATCGGGCTTTCCAGCGGTCGGTCGAGGGGGTCATCGATCTCTTTGGTCAGTATATGCAAACAAAGCAGCTTGTCGGGGAGATTAACGGTTTGCCCCCCATAGCCCTGTTCTGGGGAGAGAATGACCCCATCTTACCGGTGAAACACGGACGTTCCATGCTGACGCAGTCTACCGGAATCACCCTTACAACTTACCCGAAGTGCGGTCATTTCCCGCAGCTCGACATCGCGTCGACATTTGCAGATGATCTAATCGCGTTTCTTCTAGACCCGAATCGGGCCATTGGACAAATTCACTCCGAAGCGCTGAAAAAGGGCCTGCCGGGGATTCAAGGAAGCACGATCCGGGCTTTTTTTACCGATGGTAATTGGCGCCATTATTAATATTTGTGGTGGGCATCTATAACCTTCATAATGAAACAAGGAGAGCTTATGTTTGGTAAATTATCAAGTGGATTGGATATTGCGCTCCAGAGAGCAGTGGAGCAAGCCAGGGATACAAACTATTTTGAGGCCGGCACAACCGGCCGCGGGGTTTATCCGTTCATCAATTTGTTTGAGAAGGAAGGGGATTTGGTATTGGCGGCTGAACTACCCGGAATAAAAAAAGAGGAATTGATTTTGGAAGTAAGAGAAGATGTGCTGCGCCTGGCCGGTTCGCGCAAAATCGCTTATGGCGAAAATTGCAGTTGCCATCGTCTGGAACGTAAAGGGCTAAATTTTGATCGCTCCTTGAGATTGCCTTTCCGTATCGAGGCGGGCAAGATCCAGGCGGAGTTCAAGAATGGATTGTTACTGGTGATTCTGCCAAGGGCGGAGTCGGATAAACCAAAACAAATTGTTATCAAATAATATAGATGAATAAGGAGGATACCATGACGGAAAATAAAGTAGTCGCCAAAACCGAAGCGCAAGACCTGCAAAAACAGGAGCATAAAGAAGAACGAACAGTCGCCGGGCGGTTTTTTATTCCACAGACCGATATCATCGAAAATAAAGAAAGTCTGATTATAACGATGGATATGCCGGGAGTGAAAAAAGAAGATGTGAACATTAAACTGGAGAAAAACATACTTGAAGTAGAAGGCCGGATCGACTATGCGCCTTATGAAAAACTCAATCCGGTATATACCGAATACAACATCGGCAATTATGCGCGAAGGTTCAGCGTCTCCAATACCGTGGATACCAGTAATATCGAGGCTGTTCTTACAGATGGCGTCCTATCCATGACATTGCGCAAGGCGCCGGAAGCAAAACCGAGGAAAATACCCGTCAAATAAAAAAATGGGACACAATATAACAAGGGAATCACCTGATCAAAAATTCAGATGGTTGCCACGCGACTCCGGAAATTGCGGATTTGAGGGTAAGCTCCACCGTGGCGAATATAAAACCAAAAAGGGAAACCAGGAAATGGAAAATCAAAAGTTGTATATTTTACCGGTGCTTGTATACGATTACAATGCGCTTTCACCGATTATATCGGGAGAACTGCTCAAACTGCACCACGACAAGCACCACGCGGCCTATGTGAATGGAGCGAACGCCATCCTCCAAAAGATGGACAAGGCCAGGAGGGAAAACGCGGACTTCGATACAAAAGCGACATTCAAGGAACTCTCGTTTCACATCGGAGGGCACCTGCTCCACTCGCTTTTCTGGGAGAACCTCACCCCTCCGGGTAAAGGCATGGGTGAGAAACCGTCAGGTACAATTGCGAAAGTAATCAACGAGGAGTTCGGTTCCTTCGACCGGTTCAAAAATCTGTTTTCCCGGGCTGCGACAAGCGTCGAGGGCTCGGGGTGGGCAGCGCTCACATTTTGCAGGAAAACGAACAGACCCATCATTATGCAGATTGAGAAGCACAACACGAACGTCTACCCGATGTTTCGGATACTGATGGTCCTGGATGTATGGGAGCACGCATATTACCTTGATTACAAGAATGACCGGGGTAAGTTCGTCGAGGAATTCTGGAGCATCGTGAACTGGATGGAAGTGAACAAACGGCTCGAGGATCTTCTGAAGAACTAATCTTCATCCATTCTTCATTCTCCCATGCTATGGATACATCTGTTTTTCATCCATCATCATTCCGTGTAACAGGGTATTTCTTAAAGCGTAAGGAGAAAGACATAAAATGGCCGGCAATAAACTGCAATTTGAATCTTCAGGGGGGGCGAATACGATGGACACGCCTAAGAATGGGATACTATGCAAAGTCCCCGAGGTAACCATCTATTTCTGGATTATTAAAGTCCTCTGCACGACGGTCGGCGAGACTGCCTCGGATTTCATGAACGTCAATCTGGGTTTCGGTCTGACGGGCACTTCCTATGTCATGGGTGCATTTCTATTGGTCGTGCTCTTCTTTCAATTCAAGGTCAGGAAGTACATACCGACCATTTATTGGCTTGCTGTTGTCTTGATCAGTATCTTCGGCACGCTGATTACGGATATTCTGACGGACAGTCTTGGTTTCCCGCTTGAAGCAAGCACTGCTGTTTTCAGCGTTGTATTGGCGGTCACCTTCGCCATATGGTATGCCAAGGAAAGAACCCTCTCGATTCATTCCATTTTCACTGTGCGAAGGGAATCATTCTATTGGTTGGCCATTCTTTTTACCTTCGCGTTGGGGACTGCGGCGGGTGACCTCATGGCCGAGAGCCTCGGTCTCGGCTATCTCGTGACCGGAATCATCGTTTGTGCAACAATTATCGCAATCATGATCGCCTGGCGCTTGGGATTGGACACCGTATTGGCATTCTGGATCGCTTATATCCTGACACGGCCTCTGGGCGCCTCATTGGGAGACTACCTTTCACAAACACAAGCGAATGGTGGATTGGGACTCGGCGCATCGATCACCACCGCTTTATTCCTTGTCGCGATTCTTACGGTCGTCATATTCCTTACCTTTACGCGCCGAGATTTTATTACCGCTCCATTACATAGGTTTGAAACCCAACAGAAAAGAACCGCCGTTGTCTGGCAGGTTGTCGTGGTTCTTGCCGTGCTGATGATCGCGGCCGGGTCGGGTTACTACTGGCGTTCTACGACAATCCGAAATCAGGCGATAGCCAACGCCTCGCCAACCGCTCCGCTGGGAGACTTATCTGCTTTCCGGCTGATTGCGGAAGATACGCTCGGACTTGTGCGCGCTGGTAAAATGTCTGATGCCAAGTCTCGCGTTGGTGATTTGGAGTCGGCTTGGGACAACGCCCAGGCGCAACTGAGACCGATGAACCGGGATAAGTGGTCTTCCGTGGACCATTCCATAGATGATGTGTTGCGGAAACTGCGCGCCGTGCGACAAGAGTCCGCATCGTGCGGTGCATCGTTGGAATCATTGATCAGCTTACTCAATGTCCTTGACGATCGGAAACAGTAAGGTGCAAATGATTTCGTCGCGGATACAGTTACGCATGATCTAAAGGTGTTTCTCCGCTACCCATGTCGTCCCCAAAGCAAGGTCATATATGGCCAATGGTCATATATGACCTTGCTTTTTACGTCCTTGCGTCTCTCCGGTATCCGACCCGTATGGGAAAAATGCATTACATGTCAATATGTTCTTAAAATTAACATCAAGATCCCATTTCTGGCGCGAACCTTGAGTATCTTGAATATACTGATGACGGCGGTGTTCAATACAGGTGCACAGAGGTACCGTAATGACAAACCTGTTACTCCTTAGACACGGTGAGCACTTTTTGAAATAAACAGAACCGCGTATAAGCAAATTACCCGAATGAGGGAATTCTTATGCAGACTTACGACGTGATCGTCATTGGATCGGGAACCGGCGGTCAGACCGCTGCCTATGATTTGAAAGATGCCGGATTGAACGTTGCGCTGGTTGAAAATAGCGGGCAACCCGGCGGAATATGTTCCCTTTCGGGATGCCAGCCTAAAAAATGGTTTTACGAAGTGTCCGAAGTCATCGCTAAATCACGGCATTTGGAGACAAAGGGCATCACAACCGCCGCGACAGGTGATTGGCACGCAGTATGGAAGCAGAAACAGATGTTTACCGACAGCATACCCGCGGACGTCGTCAACAGACTTTTCAAAACTGGTATCGACTTTTTGGAAGGTACTGCAGCGTTTAAGGACGTTCATACGCTGGATGTGGATGGGCAAAGCTTCGGTGCCGACTTTTTCGTCGTGGCAACCGGAGCCAAGCCGCAGGCCCTGCCAATTAGAGGCACAGAGCACCTGATTACCAGCACCGCATTTCTGGAACGCGACAGTCTTCCCCGGCGGATCGTGTTTGTGGGCGGCGGTTTCATCTCATTTGAGTTTGCTCATTTTGCCGCACGAATTGGACCGGAAGACCGCAGCATCACCATTCTGGAAGTCAGCGACCGGCCGTTGAACCTTTTTGATCGGGACATGATCGATCTGATGCTGAAGGCCTCAGCCGAGGATGGCATTGACGTGAGGCCCAAGACCCAAATTACCTCTATCGACAAGCGGGGCAATGTTTTTTACATCCAGACGCATTCGGGTCTGATTTTTGAGGCCGAACTGGTGGTGCACGGCGCCGGTTGGGTCCCGGAAATCGAAAGCCTCAAACTAGAACAGATTGGCGTCGGCGTGACGGAAAAAGGTGTTCGCGTCAATCCACAGATTCAAACCACGATGCCCAATATTTTTGCCGTAGGCGACTGCGCTGCAACGCCGGCCCTGGCCCGAGTGGCCGATTTTGAAGCGCATGTGGCGGCCAAAAACATTTTAGCTATCCGGAAAAACACCGCGTTGATTGCCGTCGACTACAAGGCCGTACCGTTTGTGCTTTTTTCCTATCCCCAATATGGGATGGTAGGGGCAACCGAAGAGGCGCTTAAACGAGCCGGGATTGCCTATCGCAAAAGCATGGCCGTAGATGTTAAATGGCCCACCTACCGCCGGGCCGGCATCCAGCATGCGGGCTACAAAATTCTGGCAGCTGAAGACGACACGATTTTAGGGGTTCATGTCGTATCCGACAATCCGGCAGGCCTGATCAACACTTTCAAACAGGCAATCATCGACGGTGCAACCGTTGAGAAACTCTACTGGGACAACATCATGAGTCCCTATCCTTCACGTGAAAGCGACATCATTTACATGCTTAAGCCTTTGTTGAAATGAAGGGTGAAGAAATGCATCCGACCATTACGAACGGTCTGTCGATCATCACTGAAAAATCGCTTTGCCTTCGTACGAACCCGGAGTGCTGCCGAATCGCCAGCGGGAAAGGCGGAACAGGCAAGACCACCGTGGCCACCAGTCTGGCCGTTTCTCTCGGATCCGGTGTTCGGCTTCTGGACCGCGATGTCGAAAACACAAATGCCCATCTCTTTATGTGACCTTTGATTGAAGGTGTTAAGATCATAACCACTCCTGTAACCGAAGTGGACATGAATCCCGTTCTGATCAAAGACGGCAACCCCGTCGCGGTCGATGCCCGGATACTCGTTTCACCGGTTGCGACACCTTCTTCCCTGCATCTGGTGATCGGCCCGTATCCGGAAGAGGAGGAGTCCCATATGGTCAGCGTTGATGGACGCCGAATTTTCATCCGACCGGTCCGGCCCGAGGACGCCCCCCTTTTTACGGCGTTGTTCCAGGTGCTTTCGCCCACGACGATTTATAATCGCTTTTTCGGGATGGTGAAGGAATTGAGGCCCGCGATGCTGGCCCGGTTCACCCAGATTGATTGCGATCGGGAGATTGCGCTGGTAGCCATCGCTGAAGATTCGGAGATCGAGAGAATGTTGGAGGTTGCCAGAATCATCGGCGATCCGGATGGGAAAACGGGAGAATTCGCCATTCTGGTGGGTGATGCCTGGCAAGGCCAGGACATTGGGTCGAACCTCCTGTGAAAATGCCTGTCGATCGCGGAAAAGCGCGGTTTTAAAACGGTTCATGGTATCGTTACAAAGGAAAACATGAACATGCTCGCGCTGGGGAAAAAACTGGGGTTTGAGATACAAAAGGACCCCGGTTTCGGAGACAACGATCTGCTTATTCATTTCGGAGAGCGGGCCGTCAATGAAACATGAATCACAGGCACGTGTTAAAGGAAGGAGACATGATGTTACAAGAAGCCAAAAAATTCAAAAGTTACAGTTTGCGCGCCCTCGATGGCGACATCGGCAAGGTGAAGGAGTTCTATTTTGATGATCAGTATTGGACGGTGCGCTACCTGGTCGCCGACACCGGTGGCTGGTTAAGCGGCACAAAAGTTTTACTTTCGCCTTACGCGTTGAACCCCGCAAATGCGGAAGAAAAAGTTCTGCCGGTGGACTTGACCAAAAAGCAGATCGAGGAGAGTCCATCGCTGGATAGTGACAAACCGATCTCCCGTCAATATGAAATGCAGTATTTCGCTTATTACGGTTGGCCCTATTACGGGTATGGTTCACATGCATGGGGAGTTAGGCCTTACATCGCGCGAAACCCGGAAGCATGGAATGAATATGCTCGCCAAGAAGATTCTTGGGATCCGAATCTGCGCAGCACCCACGATGTGACCGGGAATCATATTCAGGCGTTTGATGGAGAGATCGGTCATGTCGAAGATTTTATCATCGACGATGAGACGTGGTCGATTCGTTATCTGGTCGTGGATACGAAAAACTGGTGGTCCGGAAAACATGTCCTGGTGTCACCGCAATGGATTGAGCGCGTCAGTTGGGAAGAGTCGAAAGTCTTCGTGAACCTGACGAGCGAAAGCATAAAGCGATCGCCGGAGTACATGCCGGAAAATCTCAACCGTCAATACGAAACCGGACTGTATCAGCATTACGACCGCCAAGGGTATTGGACCCATGAATCGGCAGTCAGAGGGGCGCTGAAATAGATTCTTATCGCTGCAAAGGTCATCTCCGGTTTCCCAGCGAAACGGATGAAAACTGACGTATGACGTCATCTTCCCAAAAAGTTATTTACGCGGCTTTGGTCGGGAATTTCCTGATAGCCATAACCAAAGTTGTTGCGGCCCTGATCTCCGGAAGTTCCGCCATGTTGTCCGAAGCGATCCATTCGGGTGCGGATACGGGCAATCAGATTCTGCTGCTGTATGGCTTGAAGCGGGCAAAAATGCCGGCCGACGATCAATTTCCTTTCGGGCATGGCAAGGAGGTTTACTTTTGGAGCTTCGTTGTCGCTATCGTACTCTTTGCCGGCGGCGCTGGATTTTCAATGTACAAGGGGATTGATCGACTCGTTGCACCGGTGCCGGTAAAGATTTCTTACGTCAACTACGGTGTTATCGGGCTGGCTCTGATTTTCGAAGGAACCAGTTGGTATATCGCTCTGACTGAATTCATCAAATCAAAAGGCGCGTGGGGCTACCTTCAGGCTATTCACAGAGGCAAAGATCCATCCATTTTTATCGTGCTGCTGGAGGATTCCGCCGCAATCATAGGTCTATTCGTCGCATTTATGGGAATATTTTTCAGTCATATGACCGGCAGCCCTGTCTATGACAGCGCCGCCGCCGTCATTATAGGGATGATACTGGCAGGAACCGCGATCTTGCTGGCATCCGAGACAAAAGGCCTTTTGATTGGAGAGAGCGCCAATAAAGAGGTCATCCAGGGGATACGGGAAATTGCCTCTTCGTACAAAGACATCAAACAGGTCAATGAAGTATTGACCATGCACATGGGGCCTGATTTTATTCTCGTGAACATCAGCGTTGACTTTATGGACCCTATCCTGGCGACAGCGGTTGAGGTAACCGTGGCAGGATTGGACAAGGCGATCAAACAAGCATACCCTAAGGTTCAACGCATCTTTATCGAAGTGGAGACATGGCGGACAAAGGAGGTATTCCCATGACAGTGGATATTACCTGTCGCCTTGGGGCATATCGCGGAAGCGATTCGGTAGGATGTTGAAAATAAGTGGCTGATTGGTATTCCCGTACAGTATGCATTGGATTTACACAAAGCATCAAAAAGCAGAGCCAGACGTCGGCGGATTTCAGCGAATTGGCCCGAAAATATAACAAAGAAAACCAATCCGACGACACATTTAAAAAAAATTGAAGTAAAACCGTGCTGAACCGTGCGCGATCCCCCCAAAAAGCGAGGTCATATATGGCCAATGGTCATATATGACCTCGCTTTGCGTCCTTTCTTCTCTCCGGCATCCGACCCAAAAATAAAAAACACATTAAATTTCAATATGTTTTTTTAAGAAATCCGTTATTTCCTTGCTGGCACGAACCTTGACTATACTAATGACAAATCCTCTACTCCTTAGACACGGTGAGAGCATTTGAAGCAAAGAAAACCGTTTCACGGGCTGGAGAGGAAACAACCATGAAGATCAAAAACTTGGGATTGAAATTGAGAGATTTGATTGAAAAAGCGATTAATGACTGCGTCATCACCAACAGCGGGTATGAGGACATCATAAAGATGGCGAACAGAGACGGCAAGGTTGATGACCATGAGCTGCGACTGCTCAGCCAGCTTCAGGGGTTGTTGGAAAACTGGTCCTTGGAAATGGTTAACGGATAGATGATCTATACTGTCACATTGAATCCCGCACTGGATCGTTTCATTGTCGTTGAGCAGTTGCTTACGGAAGACACCACCCGCATACTATCCGAGACGCCATATGCCGCCGGTAAAGGCATCGATGTGTCCAGGGTGATTCGGGAATTAGGCGGACAGAGTGTCGCCCTCGGGCTCGTCGGCGGTTATGACGGCTTGCAACTGGAAGGATTGCTGATCAATGCGGGTGTGATGGCCGATTTTACCCGGATTTCAGGTGAAACACGGACCAATATCATTCTTCATGAACGGGCGAAAGGCCGGCAGTATGTTATCAGCGCCAAAGGTCCGCAAGTGAATGCAACAGAAATCGGCTTTTTTTATCAGAATGTTAACAAAATTCAGGATATGGATTACCTGGTCCTGAGCGGCAGCCTCCCGCGCGGCGTTACACCGAATCTGTACGGTCAACTGATCCTTGCCGGGAAAAAAAAGAATGCTTTCATCGTTCTCGATACAGATGGAAAATCCCTGAGCGAATCCATCGAATATCGACCTACATGCATTAAACCAAATACATATGAACTTTCCCGGCTGGCGGGAAGGGAGTTGCAAACCGAATCGGAAATTATAGGCTTTTGTGAGAAACTCCACCAGAAAGGAATCCCATACATTATTGTTTCCAGAGGGAAAGAGGGGCTGCTGCTATCTTCGGTTAAACAAACAATAAAGGCGATTGCTCCTCCGGTAAAGGTGGACAGCACCGTAGGCGCCGGGGATTCGGTGGTGGGGGGATTCGTCATGGCGCATTCACAGGGCAAAGACCTTGAGGACTGCGTTCGGCTCTCCTGCGCTGCGGGAACCGCAACCGCCCAAACGCCCGGAACGGAACTTTGTCATCGTTCAGATGTGGAAGCGATTCTGTCCCGGATTCAAATATCGAACTTGTAAACGCCGGATTCAACTTTAGACGATTATGGGATGGAAGTTCCTGCTAACTGTTTAACAATCGGGAGAACGATTTTGGCCATCATCCTACCAAAAACAAAGATCGTTTGCACCATCGGACCAGCCAGTGAATCACCCGAGACCATTCGGGAGCTGATTGCAAGCGGTATGCGTATCGCCCGTTTGAATTTTTCCCACGGGACACACGCTGACCATGAGGAAAAAATTCATATCATCCGGAAAATCGCCGAAGAGCTGAACAAACCGGTTGCCATACTACAGGATCTGGGAGGGCCGAAAATCCGTGTGGGACATATACCAGATCCGGGGGTCCGATTAGAACCGGGGCATGACATTGTTCTTACTTCTCAGACCGTTGAAGGGTCGGCACAGCGCATATCCGTTTCCTATCCGTTTTTATGCGAAGAAGTGAAGGTCGGGGATCAAATACTGCTTGCAGACGGTTTTTTGGAACTCCGTGTTCGCTCGGTAACTGGATCTGAAATCCATTGTGAGGTCGTCACGGGCGGCATGCTGACTTCCCGTAAAGGGATTAATCTGCCGACCGGGAGCCTTTGCATGCCTTCAATGACAGAAAAAGATCACAAGGATTTGCATTTCGGCCTGGCTCAGGATGTGGATTATATAGCGCTGTCATTTGTCAGAACCGCAGACGACATCCGAAACATAAAAAAAATCATCCAACAGGAAAACAAGGATACGCCTGTCATCGCCAAAATCGAAAAGCATGAGGCCATCGATCATTATGAAGATATCCTGGATGCGGCGGACGCCATCATGGTCGCCCGCGGCGACTTGGGGGTGGAAATACCCCTGGAAGAAGTCCCCGTCATCCAAAAACAATTGATCCGAAAAGCAAATGCTTTAGGAAAGCCGGTCATTACCGCCACCCAGATGCTGCGATCCATGGTGGATGAACCTCGACCAACCAGAGCCGAGGCCTCGGATGTCGCCAACGCCGTTTTGGACGGAACGGATGCGGTGATGCTTTCAGAGGAAACCGCCACCGGAAATTATCCCATTCAAGCCGTTCGGTATATGATTCTTATCGTTGCCGAAGCCGAAAAAACGTACCCGCATGATCGGTATCTTAACATGGCGCCGAAAAAGGAAATTTCGGATTCCGTAACCTATGCGGTCTGTGTGTTGGCGGATCACCTGGACGCAGCGGTAATATTAGCGCCGACCCAGTCCGGCAGAACTGCCAAGCATATAGCCCGCTTCAGGCCTAAACAACCGATTATTGCCTTTACGCCCTGCCGGACAACCATGAGACGACTCTCCCTTTTCCGTGGGATTTACCCCCGTTTGATTAATGATCCGAAGGATACGGATGATATCATCGAAATAATAGCGAATCGGTCGGCCGATGCAGGCGATATGTCAAAAGGGGATTTGGCGGTCATCACGGCGGGTCATCCTGTTTGGGAAGCCGGTATGTCGAATATGATTCTGGTTAAACGGCTGCTTGGGTAGCCGAAACAAATATGAGAGGGAGGGAAAAGAAATGTCAGGAAAAACGATTGTATACGGTACGAAAGCGCGCGAAGCGATTCTCCAGGGCGTCAACATGTTGGCCGATGTCGTAAAGGTAACATTGGGACCCAAGGGGAATAATGTCATATTGTCAACTTCATTTGGGTCTCCCACGGTTACCAAGGACGGGGTGACCGTAGCCAAGGAAATCGAGCTGGAAGACAAGTTCTGGAACATGGGCGCCCAGATGGTCAAGGAAGTCGCCAGCAAGACCAACGATACGGCCGGCGACGGCACCACCACGGCAACGGTTTTGGCCCAGGCCATTTATAACGAGGGCCAGAAACTGGTGGCTGCCGGTTTCAACCCCATGGCGTTAAAACGCGGTATTGATAAAGGGGTCGAAGCGGTTGTGACGGAGCTGAAAAAAATGTCCAAGCCTACCCAGAATAAAAAGGAAATCGAACAGGTCGGAACCATTTCGGCCAACGGCGATGAAACCATCGGCAAGCTGATCTCGGAAGCCATGGACAAAGTGGGTAAGGAAGGGGTGATCACGGTTGAAGAGGCCAAAACCATGGAAACCACCCTGGAAGTCGTGGAGGGCATGCAGTTCGACAAAGGATATCTGTCCGTCTACTTTGTAACGGATTCCGAAAAACTGACGGTTGTACTTGAAGAACCGTACATCCTGATCCATGAAAAGAAGATCACCATGATGAAGGATCTGATGCCCTTGCTCGAAGAGGTGGCAAAGTCCGGCAAAGCACTGCTGATCATCTCGGAGGATGTGGAGCGGGAAGCCCTGGCCACCCTCATCGTCAACAAATTGCGCGGAATCTTGAAAGTGGCGGCCGTGAAAGCGCCCGGTTTCGGTGATCGGCGCAAAGCCATGCTGGAGGATATCGCCAGCCTCACCGGCGGCCAAGTCATTTCCGACGACTTGGGCATCAAGCTGGAAAATATCAAAGCCAAGGATCTGGGAACCTGCAAGACGGTGAAAATCGACAAGGACAACACCACCATCGTTGGCGGCGCCGGCACCAAAGCCGCCATTAACAGCCGCGTCAAGCAGATTCGCGCCCAGATTGAGGCGACCGACTCCGACTACGACCGCGAAAAGCTGCACGAACGGTTGGCCAAGATCATCGGCGGGGTCGCGGTAATCAACATCGGCGCGGCCACCGAGATCGAGATGAAGGAGAAGAAATCGCGGATCGAAGACGCCGTGAACGCCACCCGGGCGGCCGTGGAGGAAGGCATCGTTCCCGGCGGCGGCGTCGCGCTGGTGAGGTGCCTGAAGGTGTTGGAAACCATTAAAACCAAGGGCGAGGAAAAAGGCGGCATCGCCATTTTGAAGCGCGCCCTGGCCGAACCGTTGATACAAATCGCTCGGAATGCCGGTCACGAAGGGGCCGTGGTGCTCAACAAGGTGCTCGAAGGCGCGGATGACTACGGATTCAATGCCCTGACCGAAACATACGAAAACCTTTGGGCGGCCGGTGTCATCGACCCGACCAAGGTGGTGCGATTCACCCTTCAGAACGCCGCTTCGGTCGCCGGCTTGATGCTGACAACCGAGGCCATGATCGCCGAAGAACCAAAAAAGACAAAACAGGCCGGCCGCGCCACCACATGAATACCGTAAGGAGCTTCACATGGAAAATGCGATTACTGTCTTATCCAGGATAAAAAAAGCGTTGCAGGTTACGTAAAGGGGTTCCATGAAAACAGTACCAAAAAAAGGTAGATGTGATGACATCCGATAGTAAATACCATGAGGGAATCAACTCGGTCGCCGTAATCGGCAACTATCTGCCGCGCCAGTGCGGCATTGCAACGTTCACCACGGATCTGGTCGAAGCCCTGTCCGCGGCAGCGCCCGACATAAACTGCTGGGCGGCCGTCATGAACGACAAAACCGACGGATACGCATATGCGGAAAAAGTGCGGTTTGAGATCAACCAGAACAAATTGTCCGATTACGGCGTTGCCGCTCAATTCCTCAACATCAGTCAGACGGATATCGTCTGCGTGCAGCATGAATACGGTATTTTCGGCGGTCCGGCCGGCAGTCACCTGTTGAAATTATTGGGGGATCTGCGCATGCCGGTGGTGACAACGCTACACACTGTTTTAAAAGACCCCGCGCCGGAATATCGTGATGTCATGTGCAAACTGTCCGACCTGTCCGACAAGCTGGTGGTGATGAGCCATAAGGCCTCTGATCTACTTAAAGAGGTCTATGCGGTGCCTGAGGAGAAGATTGCCTTTATCCATCATGGAATTCCGGATACGCCGTTTATTGATTCAAGCTTTTACAAGGACAAGTTCGGTGTGGAAGGCAAAAAAGTGCTGCTTACCTTCGGGTTGCTCTCTCCCAACAAGGGCATTGAAAATGTGCTGCAGGCCCTGCCGGCGGTTATTCGAAAACACCCCGATGTGGTGTATATTATCCTGGGGGCGACCCACCCCCATATTCTAAAGTCCCATGGGGATGCCTACCGGATCATGCTCCAGCAGCTGGTGCGAAAACTCGACATCGCCGCGCATGTCATTTTCCAGAATCGTTTTGTTGAATTAAACGAGTTGTGTGAGTTTCTCGGCATTGCGGATATTTACGTAACCCCTTATCTGGAGGAAGCCCAGATCACTTCCGGGACCCTTGCCTATGCCATGGGCGCCGGCAAAGCCGTCATTTCAACCCCATACTGGTATGCCGCCGAGATGCTGGCCGGGGGCCGCGGCCGAATCGTGCCTTTTCGCAATCCGCATGCCATGGCGGAACAAATTATCGACCTTCTGGACAACGATGTCGAACGGCACGCCGTGCGTAAAAAAGCCTATATGTTCAGCCGCGAGGCAGTTTGGAGCGAGGTGTCCCGGAAATATCTTCATGTTTTCGGTGAAGTGCGGCAAAATCGCACCAAAAATCCCCGTCCCCGACATTCCTATGTCGAAAGCATCAAGGCCATCACGAATTTCGATCTTCCGGAGATCAAGCTCGATCACCTGAAAGCCTTTACCGATGATACCGGCATCCTGCAGCATGCCAACTATACGATTCCGGATCGTTCGCATGGATACTGCACGGATGATAATGCCAGGGCGTTGCTGGTCTCCGCCATTGGGCAACAATACCTGCCGACGAACGGCTTGGGACTTGACTCCCTCGGCGGTCATTATCTCGGATTCCTGCTATATGCCTTCAACGGAAAAAATGGGCGCTTCCGAAATTTCATGACGTATTCTCGGCAGTGGACGGAGGAGATCGGATCCGAGGATGCGCATGGCAGAGCGCTCTGGTGCCTTGGGAAGGCAGTGTCTTTTCTTGATAACCCCGGGCATCTGGCCATGAGCATAACTCTTTTCAACCAGGCGCTGCCTGCCGTGGAGAATTTTCATTCTCCCCGCGCCATTGCATTTTGTCTGGTGGGCATGCATGCCTACCTGGATAAATTTTCCGGCGACAGTGAGGTTCGCAGAATCCGGAAAGTGCTTGCGGACAAGCTTTTTGATCAGTTTCAAAACCATGCGACGGACGATTGGCCGTGGCTTGAGAACGCGTTAAACTACGCCAACGGCAAACTACCCCATGCCCTGATGCTGTCCGGCCTGCGGATGGAACGCGACGACATGATCGACATGGGGCTTCGCTCCCTCAAATGGCTGCTGGCCATCCAAACCGAAGACAAACACTTCGCGCCCATCGGCAGTAACGGATGGTATGAAAAAGGCGGACGTAAAGCCCGTTTCGATCAGCAGCCGCTCGAGGCCAATGCCATGGTGGAAGCCTGTGTCGAAGCGTTTACGATCACCAGAGATCAATCATGGTTTGAGAATGCGGCCATGTGCTTCAACTGGTTTCTCGGACAAAACGACTTGAATATGCCGCTCTATGATCCCAAGACCGGCGGCTGTCGGGATGGGTTGATGGCGGACGGCATCAACCAGAATCAAGGCGCCGAGTCCTCCCTTGCCTGGCTGCTTTCGCTGATGACATTGCAGAAACTCTATGCGGACGAGATTTTAAGACAGCCGTTGACATAGAAAACCGATGAAAAAGGATCCGCCATGCACATTGCCATGCTCGCACCCATTGCCTGGCGCACACCGCCGCGTCACTACGGCCCCTGGGAAAGTGTGACGTCACTCTTGACCGAAGGGCTGGTGGCGCGCGGTCATGATGTCGCCTTGTTTGCGACAAAGGATTCGCAAACCGGCGGCGCGCTGCATGCCGTTTGCCCGCGGGGCTATGAAGAAGACCGCACGCTCATCCCAAAAGTCTGGGAGTGCCTTCATATTTCGGAACTCTTTGAGCATGCCGGCGATTACGACTTGATCCACAACCATTTTGATTTCCTGCCGCTGACGTATAGCGGCCTGACCACCACCCCGGTCGTGACCACTATTCACGGCTTTTCATCGCCCGGGATTCTGCCGGTATACAAAAAATACAACAACAGGGTATTCTATGTTTCCATCAGCCATGCCGATCGATCGCCGGATCTCGATTATATCGAAACCATCCATCACGGTATTGATATTCGGCAATTCGATTTTCAACCCCGGACAGATGACACCCTGCTTTTCTTCGGACGGATTCACCATGACAAAGGAGCCCGCGAGGCAATTGAAATTGCACGGGCTTGCCATAAAAAACTGATACTGGCGGGGATTGTCCAGGACGCGGTTTACTATAATCAATACGTCGCCCCGCATATCGACAACGACCAGGTGCGATATGTCGGCAGCGTCGGGCCCGTTGAACGCAACCAGCTGCTCGGCAACGCATGCGCATTGTTGCATCCCATAAGGTTTGAGGAGCCTTTCGGTCTGTCCGTGATCGAATCCATGGCCTGCGGGACGCCTGTGATCGCCTTTGATCGGGGGAGCATGCCGGAACTGATCGAACACGGCAAAAACGGTTTTTTGGTCGACAATGTGGACAAGGCCGTTAAAGCGGTTGCCCATATCCGGGAGATTGACCGCGCCGCCTGTCGCCTCCATGTGGAACGGTATTTCACCGTCGACCGCATGGTCGATGAATACATAAACGTCTATGAGCGGATTCTTGACTTGTAGAAGGTGGGATGGCCTCGGAAAATCCGAAACGGTCACCCTTCGATTGGAAAAAAATATGGAACAGAAAACGATAAAAACGTATCGTCCCATCATCACACGATATCCAAATAATCCCATACTGACCAGCAAGGATGTTCCGTATCCGGTCGCCACGGTTCACAATGCGGGCATCGTCAAACACAATGGTCGGTACATTATGCTGTTCCGGTCGCATCTGCTGAACGGTCGCTCCATCATCGGCAGGGCCGATAGTGAGGATGGTTTTTCCTTCACGGTGCATCCCCACCCCTTTCTGATACCTTCGACGGAAACGGTTTTTGCCGAATATGAAGCCTTCGGCGTCGAAGACCTGCGGATTTCGAAGGTGGAAGACGACTACCTGCTGACCTATAGCGCCTATTCCCGCCACGGGGTGCGCATCGCCCTGGCGCGTACCCGGGATTTTGAAAAGGTGGAGCGGATTGCGTTGATCACCCAGGCCGACCTCCGCAACGTGGTCCTTTTTCCGGAAAAGTTCGACGATCGGTATGTGCGTCTGGACCGGCCCCATTCGGAAATGTCACCCTGGTCGATCTGGATATCCTATTCTCCCGATCTTGTGCATTGGGGGGATTCCCGGGTGATCATGAAACCGGTAACCTATCACTGGGATGAAATGAAAATCGGTCCCGGGGCACCGCCGTTTAAAACCGACGAGGGCTGGCTTCATATCTATCATGGCGTTTTTAAAACCATGTCCGGAACCGTGTATAGACTCGGCGCGGCCCTCCATGACCTGGTTGATCCGGCCTGGGTTATCGGCGTTTCCGATCAGTGGATATTGCAGCCGGAGGATCCCTGGGAGAAAGTCGGCTATGTCCCCAATGTCGTCTTTACCTGCGGCGCGGTTCCGGAAGACGACGGAACGGTAAAAATATACTGGGGCGGAGCGGACACGGTCATGTGCGTCGGTACGGCCGTGATCGATGATCTGGTATCGGTTTGCCTTTCGAATTCTCGTCCGGCGTTATAGACTTTACGGAAGGATACGAAGATATGCGCGCGACAAAACATTCAAAACTGAAAGTGGAAAGAAAAGCAAACAAGATCCTCGGGGATACGTCACGGGTCATCACCCGTCTTCATCTTCCCGATGTCCGGTATCGCATACCCAAAATAATTCAGCGGGTCATGCGCCTGTCCGAAACAGCGGCCCGAAATTTGGTTGCGCAGATAATGGCGGACTTTTCCGGAAGGCACGAAGACATCGGGCATATTTTTGAGCGGCACCTGAACGCGGTGAAGGATTATCTCCCACGGGACATACGACTCAGCGATGATCAAAAAACACTCATCGGCGCGTACTTCACAAAGGAGTATTCGATTGAATCGGCCGCCCTTTTCAACCCCTCCATCGTCCCCCATCCGGATCAGAGACATCTGGAAAAAGGCAGTCTGCGTTTCGTCATGAGCCTGAGGGCAACCGGTGAAGGGCATATTTCGTCGATCGTATTCCGCAGCGGTGTCCTTGATCGGCACAATAAGTGCCTTTTCGACCCGATCAGTGATTTCGTGGAAACGCCGGATCTCCGGTTAGACGCGGTTTACAAACGCAATCCTTTCAAGCGCAAGCTGGACGAGATGGGGGCCGGCAATGAGGTGACCGCCCATATCCTTACCCAGTTGCCGGAAGATTTTGCGTATAATGAGTTACTGGAAAAAATTGAGAAGCTTCGCGCACAACCGCAATTCCCCGGTCCGCTCCAAAACAGGTCCTTCGAGGTCATGTGGTGGCTTGCCAATTCCAATTATGAGGTGAGCTTCCACCCCGACCACCGCATATCCGAGCGGGTGATCTTCCCCGTTTCGAAAAACGAAAGCAGAGGCATCGAGGATGCCCGGTTCGTTCAATTTTTCGATGACAAGCAAGAAGTCACCTATTATGCGACCTATACCGCCTACAACGGCAAGACGATCCTGCCGCAGCTGATTGAAACCAGGGATTTTGTCACCTTCAATGTGGTAACGCTCAACGGCAAAGCCGTAAAAAACAAGGGGATGGCGCTTTTCCCGCGGAAAATCGGCGGCAGCTATGCCATGCTTTCGCGCCAGGACGGTGAAAACAATCATATCATGTTCTCTGACAATATCCATTTCTGGCAGAAGTCCCAGGTCATCCAGGAACCTGAATATCCATGGGAATTCATCCAGATCGGCAACTGCGGTTCCCCCCTCGAAACCGACAAGGGCTGGATCGTGCTCACCCATGGTGTCGGACCCATGCGTCAATATTGCATCGGCGCCATACTGCTCGACCTGGAAAAACCGTCAACAATCATCGGCCGCTTGGATGAGCCATTGCTTGCCCCGCGTGAAAAAGAGCGCGAGGGATACGTTCCCAACGTGGTGTACTCCTGCGGCGCCATTATTCACAACAACCGGTTGATCATTCCGTACGCCATGTCGGATATCAACTCCGGCATTGCAACGGTGGATGTCAATAAATTGCTTGCCTGTATGAAGGCGGTCCCCTCATGAGACGATCCGGTTGCCGCGGAAACCCATTGCGCTGCGGGGGTAACATGCCGCTACATACACCATCCGACCCGCTCTGCAAAGACCTCCGTGAGATCAAGGATGTCGGCAGGCGGTCCGCGGATCTCACGCGTCAGTTGCTGGCTTTTGCCCGCAAGCAGGCCATCGCACCGGTGGTCCTGGATCTCAACGATATGATTGAAAGCCTGTTGAAGATGATGCGGCGGATGATCGGCCAGGACATCGACTTCGTCTGGAAACCTGCCGTCAAGCTATAGCCGGCTCGAATTCGGTCCCACTCAGTTCCAGTATTCTCTGCCGGCAAACTTCCGGCGCTTGTATTTCCTGCTTGTTTTCGTTCCATAGGATCTTCATGTTTAATCTATTATATCCATTAGAAATAGTCCTAAGCTTTACCCCGTATCAGCACGCCCAGCCCGGCCTCGAGAAGGGCGTTATTGAGCAGATCGACAATGTCGGTCTCGTTTTCCACCGCCAGTGCTTTTTCGCAAAGCGCGCGGGCCTGCTTCCTGGTGAAACTCCGGATGGTCCATTTGACACGCGGAAGATAGGAAGGGTTCATGCTCAGTGAGTCGACGCCGATACCCAACAGCAACAGGGCGGATGCCGGATCACCCGCCATTTCACCGCATACGCCCACGGTTTTCTTCCGGCGATGCGCCCTTGTGACGATATCATGGACGACATGAATGACGGCCGGATGGAGATTGTCGTAAAATCCCTGAACCCGCGGATTGTTTCTGTCCACGGCCAGCAGATACTGGGTTAGGTCATTTGTTCCGATGGAGAAGAAATCCAATCGATCCGACAAGGCGGCAATGGAATAGACGGCCGAGGGCACTTCGATCATGGCGCCCAGTTGAGGTTTTGTGGCGGACTGACCTTCCACCATCAGCTCCTGGTAGGCGCGTTCGATGAGCGACAGCGTCGTATCGATTTCACTGACTTTGCTGATCATGGGGAAAAGGACTTGCAGATTGTTCAACCCGGAATTGGCCCGCAGCAAAGCCCGCAGTTGGGTCAGAAAAATTTCGGGATGGTCAAGCGTAAAGCGGATCCCCCGCAGGCCGAGAAAGGGGTTGGCCTCCGTACCGAAAAAGAAGGGCAGTGCCTTGTCGGCTCCCGCATCGAGCGTTCGAATCGTCACGGGATTGGGAGCGAAGGTTTCAAGCAAGTTGCGATACAACCGATACTGCTCATCCTCCGTGGGAAGCGTATCGCGGGATATGAAGAAAAATTCCGTACGATACAGGCCAACGCCCTCATATTTCCCGGCTCCCGTGGGCGTATCATCGGCGGCGATCCCCAGATTCACATACAGCGGAATTCGGACGCCGTCCAGGGTTTCGGCAGGCAGATCGCGCAGTGTTTCGAGTTGTTCGGAGATCGCCCGTTCTTCCAGTATGCGTTGCTCAAATTCAATCAGATCCGCGGACGATGGGTTGATACAGATAACTCCCTTGTCACCGTCGACAATGACGTTGCAGCCCTCTAAATAATTGATGGGTAGATCGCCCAACCCCATGACGGCGGGAATTCCGAGTGCGCGGGCCATGATCGCAATATGGGATAAAGCCGATCCGTTCCGGCAGATGATGCCGGCAAGCGAGCGCCGCGGGACATTTGAAATTTCCGTCAGACTCAGTTCCGCACCCGCCAGAATGCATTGTTCCGGATACCCTCCTGCCGCCGGAATGTTTCCCTGCAAATGGCTCAGAATATGCCGGCCGACATTGCGGATGTCTTCCGCCCTGGCGGCGATATAGGGATCGTCGATCCGTTCGAATACCTGCGCCAGTTCTAGAATCGTATCCCTCAGCGCGCCGGGCGCCCATTGTCCGTCGCGGATTCGTGCAATGGTTCCTGAATTCAGCTTTTCGGAATCGAGCAGTAATACGGATACATCGAACAGCGATAGAACATCGCCGGGCAGATGCGTGCGCATGCGTTCCCGGCCGGATCGCAATTCTTGTTTCGCCGAAGAGACGGCCTTCCGGAAGGCCGTCTCTTCTTTTTCGATGTCCATGACCGGATGGTCCGGTGTCGCTTGCAGTTCTGGGGGTTGCGCCGGCATAATGACGCCGCCGGCGATTCCGGGGGCGCATGAAATGCCCCGAACAACCATCCTCCCATGCGAGGGGCCGTTGATTTGTCTGTTCACATCCCATTTCACCAACAGGTGATTGACGACGCCGCCGAGTTGCGCTGCAAGGGTAATGAAAAAAGCCGTCTCATCATCATCGAATCGGCTTCGAGCCATTTTTCGCGCCACCAGTATGCCCAATACCCTACCATAATGGATGATGGGAGCGCCGAGAAAGCCGTGGAAGGTTTCCCCTCCGATTTTCGGGTTATGGTGAAAGCCGGGATGATCGGCGGCATTTGCCAGATTGACGGCCTCTTCATGTTCGGCAATCCAGCGCACCAGGCCCTCTTGATCATCCGCGGTCGCTTTTTGGGTCGCGTCTGTGGTCAACCCGTCCGCCGCCATCAGGAGATAATGGCCGGTTTCCGCCTCTCTGAGATAGAAGGCGCATGCATCCGCCGACATGGCCCCATTGATTTTTTGGACGATCATCTCCAGCGCCGTGTCCAGGCGAGGGGCTGCGTTGACCTCTTGTATAATTCGACGGGCATGAATCAGCATAATGTATTTTATTCTTTCGATTTCGTTTTTTTCTGTTCGTACATGAAGTTGTCGCCCTGGACCAGCAATTCGGAAATGGAGGAATCGGATTCGGGGTCGTAGTAGGCGATACCGGCGCTCAATGCAAGCTGATATTCATGGTCGCTTTTACGGTTATGCACCGCGACCGCTTTCTGCAGACGGTCGATGATTTTCCGGGCGTCATCCCCGGTGGTTCCAACCGGGAAAACCACAAACTCATCGCCGCCGATGCGGGCGATGATGTCGGATTCCCGATAGTGTTCGCGGAGCACTCCGGCGATGGCTACCAAAGCCTTGTCCCCTTCATTGTGCCCCAGTGTATCATTGATTGTTTTTAAATGGTCAAGGTCGATATACAACAGGTAAAGCCCCTTTTGTTGCCGTTTTGAATTCTGCAACAGCTTATTACCCAGCGTGAAGAGTCCGCGCCTGTTGTAAAGACCCGTAAGGTCGTCGGTAATCGATATGGAGATGAGCTTTTCCTCCAATCGCACGCGCTCCGTAATGTCTTCTATGGCAAGGAGGATCATCTGGTTGTCGATATCGTTGTGATAAATCTGTCTGGCGTTGAGCATCATGACTTTAGAACCGATGGCTGCAAAATGATGTTCCACCTTAAAATCGTCAAACTTTTTGTTTTTGGGAAGAATGTCTTCCAGGAGCAATCGGAGTCGTGGAATATTCCATTGTTGATTGCCGAGTTCATAAATGAAACTTCCGAGGGTTTCGGTGGGCGTCACCTTGAAAATGGCGTAGAAAGAGTGGTTGGCGAAGAGTATCTTGAGGTTTGAGTCGAGCAGCAGAAGCGGTTCGCGCATCGTTTCCAAGATGCATTCCGCATAGTTGGGGGTTCCGTCGGCCCCCTTTTTTTCCAGGCCGACAACCCGTTGCCGCAACGCTGCCAACTCATCCATCAGCCGACTTTTTGTTTTGCGTGTATTGTCCATTTGTCTGTATTCATCGGCCTGCAGAAAACAGTTCGTCGCTTATCATGATACTTTTTTTTGCCCTTTACTCCGGGCAGCATGGATGGCTTCTGCGCCTTCCGATTGGCGGATGGTGTAGATATGAATTCCATGCGGTTCGTTGAGAAGACTCTTTGTTCCCAGCAGCACACCGAACATGTCGGATCGTAAATGATGATCCAAATCATTTCGGGTTTGCCACTCCTCCAGAAGCGTCAACAGATTTTTATCCTCGATATCGCAAAAGAGGGCGTAGCTGAGACAACCCGCCTCTTTTTCCATTGGTCCCATCATGGAGAGAAGGGTTTGCACCAGTTCTTTCTGTTTTTCCGAAAGTACGTTCATGGTAATCCTGACGACGATCATTACGGCCATCCCTCCGGCGATGCTGAATTTACCGATTATTCGATGATTTCGAGCACCGTGCGTTTTTTTAACTTGGCCGCAACAGCGCTTAACAGGGTCCGCAGCGCGCTGACGGTTCGACCCTGCTTGCCGATTATTTTGCCGATGTCTGATTTGGCGACCTTGAGTTCCAGAATGGATGTATACATTCCTCCGACTTCCCGAATGGATACGACATCCGGTTCATCAACCAATGCTCGTGCAATGGTTTCAACCAGTTGTTTCATGGCGTTCCTCCTCTTCTGCCGTGGTTTGAAGACATATGAAGTGGTGATCAGAAGCCCTGCAAGAACATCCGTACAGTTGCTCGCTGCCTTTTCTATAATCAAACTTCGTGCCGGATTTTCAATGCATCTTTTTTTGTCGCATAAAATAAAAATATGATAATATAACAAAATGATATGTGGAAGTTGGACAGGTGCGACCAGGCGCCTCGATAGGGTCATATGTCACCAATGGTCATATATGACCCTATTTCGACCTGGTTTCAGCTTGGTTGAGGGGATTCAGGATCATCGAAATGGACGGGGCCTTTACTGCTTGCCTGTGATAGCGCCATCCCCTTTCCGACCGGTGCGGAAGAAAAAATCATTCGTTTTGAATATCGAGCTTACGCATGCGGGCGCGTAAAGTGCTGCGATCGAGACCAAGGACTTCGGCCGCACTGTTTTTACCGCTCACTTTCCACTGGGTCTGCTCCAGCACCTGAACAATGTATTCGCGTTCAACATCCTGCAGGGTTTTTTCAGCTTTTGCCGCATTCTTGCGGGGTTTTTTCAGCTCATCCACCAGGCGCAGTTTGGGACCCGAGGAGTTGATCACGGCCCGCTCCAGGACGTTTTCCAGTTCGCGGATGTTGCCGGGCCAATGGTATTGCCGCAACGCATCCATGACGCCCGTCGGGACCACGTCGATGGATTTGCCGAATCGCTTCGAGATCTTATCGACATAAAAATTCACCAGGAGGGGAATGTCGTCCGCGCGATTCCGAAGCGGCGGCATCGTAATCGGAAAAATATTCAGACGGTACCAGAGATCTTCCCGGAATCGGCCTTTGCGGACTTCTTCTTCCAGATTGCGATTGGTGGCGGCGATAATTCTTACATCGACTTTGATGGTGTTCGAGCTGCCCAACCGTTCAAATTCACCGCTCTGTATCACCTGAAGGAGTTTGGGCTGCAATTCCAGCGGCAGTTCGCCGATTTCGTCCAGAAACAGGGTGGCTCCGTGGGCGATCTCGAATCGTCCCAACCGCCTTGTCTGAGCGCCGGTGAAAGCGCCTTTCTCGTGACCGAACAGCTCGCTTTCAATCAGGTTGGATGGCAGCGTGGCGCAATTCATTTTGATCAGCGCACGATTTTTGCGCGGACTCAAACTGTGAATCGCCCGGGCCACCAGCTCTTTTCCGGTTCCGGTTTCACCAAGAACCAAAACGTTCGTATCGGTGCCGGCAATTTGTTCTATCTTATAAAATACATAGTTGATTTCGTTGCTTCGGCCGATCATGTTTTCATGGTTGTATTCCAGCTTGATTTCTTCCTGGAGATATGCCCTTTCCGTTTCCAGCTGGCCTTGCAGCTCCTTTATTTCGAAAAGGGCGGTTTCCGCCTCTTCCCGTGCTTTCCTGAGTTCGGCCGTTCGGTTCTCAACCAATTCCTCCAGGTGTCTTCGATAATATTCCCGTTCGGTCACATCCTCGATGGCCAGCAGAATCAATTGGGTTTTATTCGATTCTCCGTGGATCCGTCTGGCGTTGAGATGCATGATCTTGCGGCCGATGGACTCAAAGGTATGTTCCACCTCAAAGTCGTTGAATATGGTGTTTTGAGGCAGGATATCCTCCAGCAATTCCCGGAGACCGGGGATGTTCCATTGCTGATTCCCAAGATCGTAGATGACGATCCCCTCCGTCTCTTCCGGTTTCACGTGGAAAGTCTGATAAAAGGAATGGTTGGCTGTGACAACTTTCAAATCGACGTCCAGCACCACCAACGGTTCGCGGAGCGAACCCAGGATGCTGTTAAAGATTTTCAAAAAAACGTCCGGCATCCGTTGATCCTATGTCGTCATGATGTTATCTGGTGCCGCCTGGTTCGCAGAAGGGCGTTTCCCGTGTCGATTTCCCAGTCGCCGGCGTATCTCAACCATTGCGATTGTACATAAGTAATGGCTCTTTTTATAATAACTTACCGGTGTAATCGCAATAACTATTTTCGGACGTCAAATTGATAAAACAATTCACAAATTGTAAAAATATCGATTGTCTTATGGGGCGCAAGCGGCCATTCTCGATTTGGAATTACTTGCGATAGATGTCACCGGATATGGAACATATTGCCCGACAGTCAGGCTGAAAAAGTTTTCCATAAACGCTTCCGAGACGAATTGTTGGTAGGAATGAAGGTCATGGTATCAATCGGACACCCCATACGGTTTACTCCGTCTTTCGCCCCCTCATCAAAGCGTCCAGCGCTTCAATCATTACGCCGGTGATGGTATTGCCGCTGTCTTTTGCATATTTTTCAACCCGTTCCGCAAGGCGGCAAGGAATGTTGATAACGAATTGCTGTGTATCGTTCGCGCATTGTTCGGAAACCGTTTTCTCCATCGTCAAGAATTCCTTTCATTGTGTTGAACATGAAATTGATACCCTATTTGGAAATTCGATCTTTTTCAATAAAAATTCTCTGGCGGATACTGAATTTCGCTTTCGTAAGGAGGGATGCGCCGGTACGTTTTGTTTTCCGGTTCCGACAGCTTGTTTGAATGGATACCGTGGAGACGGGAAACAACAAGGCATGACAGGCCAACGGGATAAGGACAGCATGGATGGCTTGTTAGCGGTTCGCGTTTTTTTTCCGTATGGAAATTTCAGCGCCGCAATTCAGACAGGTTTCGCCCTTTTCATATTGGAAAAGCCGGCATTTTTTGCAAAAGACTCCTTTGATGGGGATGCGGAGCTTCCGTGCATTGATAAACAGACATTCCCCTCCATCCGTGATGTCAAAATCCGTGAAACAAACCGGACAGGAGACTCTCCCGGATTTGAGGGTGAATTCATGGCTCATACAGAACGGGCAACTGATGGTATCGGTTGGGTTATCCTTTTCCATTCGCCCTGTTCCTCAACATTTCTTTTTGGAAAAATCGAGTTCGGTCTGCAATTTTTCGACAATTGGGGCTCTTGTCAGCGTCATCATCCTATTCCGTTGATATGGGGTGAACCGGGTGGATATATACCAATAATTGAATATTGTTTAGAATTGATTTTGTCAAGCAAATTGATGGGTTGCCAATATTCTTGACACCCGCTGAGGGATCGGCCATACTTACTCCAACGAAATAAGCCTGTTATGACATAAATTCCTTACAGGGTTTATGATTTTCCCCTTTGAAAATTGATATCTCTGTTTTGCGATACAGAAAGTGTTTCCCGCCGGTTCCAATCCAGTAGAAGAGGGGGCGATTGTTATGCAGAAAGAGTTGAAGAACATGATTTCGATTTTCGAGGCCATGACGGATGGCGTCTATATCATCGATCGGAATTATACGATACAATATATGAATGCAGCCATGATCAAGGATTTCGGCGACGGCAGCGGTAGACAATGTCACAAGGTCATTGCCCGCAGCGACCGAGTCTGTGTTGAATGCAAAGCGGAAGGCGTCTTTGCTGGAGAGTCCTTCCATCGCGAACTCGTTATCCCGTGGCTGAACAAGAATTACGACATCATGAATCTGCCGTTGAAAAAAGAAGACGGCGATATCCTCAAACTGACCATTTATCGCGACATCACTCAGGAAAAAAGGCGAACGGAGAAACTCAAGGCTTCGGAACAGAACTATCAGCGGCTTTTTGAACATGTGGGCTGCGGGGTGTATATCAGCAGCAAGGAAGGGAAATTTCTGGACGCGAATCAGACTCTCCTTAAAATGCTTGGCTACGCCTGTAAGGAAGAGTTCCTGGAAATCAACATCGTTCAGGACCTATACCTGCGACCGGAAGACCGGAAGCAGTTTCAGAGCAAAATTGAAAAGGATGGCCAGGTTGTCGACTACGAGATCGAATTCAAGCGCAAAGACGGGAGTCCCATACCGGTTCTGCTGACCGGGCATGTACGCTGCGATGAACACGGGAATGTGATCGGTTACGAAGGTATTATTGTGGACCAGACCCAGCGGAAACAAATGGAGAAGGAAATCCGGGAGGTGAACGATTTCCTGAACAAAATCATCCACAGTTCTCCCAACGCGGTCATGGCCTCGGATATGCGCGGTAATATGTTGATCTGGAACCGGGCGGCCGAGGAGATTTTAGGGTACAAGGCCGAAGAGGTCATCGGCAAAATGAACATTACCGACATATATCCGCAGGGCATGGCCCGTAAAGTTATGCAAATGCTGCGAAGGCCCGACCATGATCGCGCCGGACGGCTCCGGTCTTATCCCATCGTTTATATGCGACGGGACGGCGAAATCGCGGAGGGGAATTTATCCGCGGCCATTCTATTCGACAATACTGGCAAAGAGTTGGCCACGGTAGGGATATTTGTGGACCTGAAAGAACGTCTGGACATGGAGCGCCGCCTGCGTCAGACCCAGGAACAGCTTCTCCAGGCGGAAAAATTGTCCGCCATGGGGCGCTTGACGTCCCAGGTCGCTCATGAGCTGAACAATCCCCTTTACGGCATCATGAACACCCTGGAGCTGATGAAAACAGAGATTCAACCGGGAAATCGCCGGCGCAAGATTCTGGATATGGCATTATCCGAAACCGTGCGTCTGAGCGAGCTGCTCCGCAAGATGTTGACCTTTTCCAAGCCCGATCAGGAGATCCGTCAGCCCACGGATATCAACATCATTCTGGACGAAATCCTGCTTCTGCATGAAAAACAATTTCGTGAGAACAATATTGTCATTCAACCCCATTATAGTCCGGATCCTTGCGTGTCTGTTGCTTCCAAGAACCAGCTCCGCCAGGTATTCCTCAATTTGATCGCCAATGCCCGGGACGCCATGCCGGACGGCGGCATGTTATCCGTTACAACCGAATGTGATCACGGCGAAATCCGGATTCGCATCGCCGATACCGGCGGCGGCATCCGGGAGGAAAACCTTCCCAAAATTTTTGACGCCTTTTTCACCACCAAGGAGAGCGTCAAGGGGGTCGGTCTCGGTCTCTCCGTATGCTACGGCTTCATCAAGGATCATGGCGGCGACATTACCGTTGAGAGCGTCGTAGACTCCGGTACTGTTTTCACCATTCTATTGCCGGCCCATCATCCGTCCGAAAATGATCCCCTGTCTTGAGGCAGCGACCATAAAACCCAAGTCCGGTCATGGAAATCCCTATTGGAAAGCCGTGGACGCGACTTCCAATGACGGCATCAATGCCGCGGTTCGAACCGTCCGTATCGAATGTCCATCCGCAAATGGCATTTTTCGGCCCAACCCGGTATTCTCGCGCTATTGGAAACCGCTCTGAAGCAGGCGCGAGGGAAACGATACGTAAACCGCCACTCGACATCCCTGGATGGGTCGGGATAATTTTTAAAAACTACAATAACTAAAAAAACTATAAAAATATTTCGGCCCGTAAATAGCCGAAAAAGCATAAATATATATATTTTATATAGATACGATCTTTAAAATAATATTGACAAACTAAAATAAATATAATAGCTACAAAATAACAATTTCTTTTTCCCCAGTACGACCATTATAGGGGGGTGACCATGGAAGATATTTTTACTGTCGTGAAAGCAAGCAAGTACTGCAATGTTTCCCCGCAAACCATCATTAACTGGATCGAATCGGGCCATATCGAGGCGTATAAAACCGTCGGCGGGCATCGCCGCATCAAAAAATCGATTCTGGAAAGCTTCATGACAAAACAGGGGATTCCCATTCCCGAAAAAGAGCCCCAAGACCAGCGCAGGCGGATATTGGTGGTGGATGACGATCCCATCATCGTTGAAACCCTTGTTCAGGCGCTGGAAGAAGATGTATACGATTACGAAGTGATCTCCGCTTCCGACGGCTTCGAAGCCGGACTCCAGGTCCATCATTTCCGGCCGCATCTCCTGATTCTCGACATCATGATGCCGGATATAAAAGGATATGAGGTATGTAAAAAAATAAAATCAACCCCCGAGACACGCGACACGAAAATCATCGTGTTATCGGCGTACCTGGATGAGGAAAGATTCAAACAAATGAAGGATAATGGTGCGGATGTCTGTTTTTCAAAACCGTTGCCCCTGCCCCAGCTCAAGGAAGAAGTAGCGCGCCTGTTGGAACTGAAATAATCTTTTGTTCGGCATCCACGCCTGCCGCGGCGGTCAAAACCGCCAGGGAGGTCTGTATGAAGCTAAAAGATGCGCTCAAAATCGGCAAATTCGTCGTCACTTCCGAGGTCCAGTCGCCCCTGGGTGAGAACACGGAAGATCTGATCAGCAACCTGAAACTCGTCCGGGGGCGGGTGGACGGTGTCTCCCTATCCGAGGTCGAACTCGAGGGCGTGGTGGGCGATACCATCAAGACCTGCGACATCCTCCAGCAAAACCGCTTCGAAGCCATCTACCAGACCACCACCCGCCAGAAAGACCGCCTGCAACTGCAAAAAGACCTGCTCAACGCCCACCAGGCCGGCGTCGAAAATCTCCTGGTGTTCACCGAGGACTACCGCATTACCGGCGACAGCCTCCAGGAAATGATGTTTTTCCATGTGGACGCCGGAAAACTGGGGTCTGTTCTGGAGCATTTAAAGGCCGGCCAAACCGTGGACGGACAATCCCTGCCGAAAGGTGCGGAATTCGTGCTCGGTTCCGGCGTGGAGTCTTCCTGGGGAAAAAATGTGCCGGAACTGGAATTGAAGGAGATGGAGGAAATGACCCGACTGGGAACCGGATATTTTCTGACCACGCCGGTATTTGACCTGGACCGCTTTGAAAAATTCCTGAAACAGACCCGGACATTTGGAATTCCGGTGATTGCGGAAGTCATGATCCTCCAGACCGCGGGGGTGGGACAATTTTTGAATCGCCATCTGAAATCCGGCCTGGTGCCGGATTGGGTCATCAAAAAACTGGCCGGTGCAACGGATAAAAAGAAGGCCAGCATCGAATTGTTTGCCGACATCGTCAATGGATTGAAGGACCTTTGCCAGGGCGTTCACATCATCACCATCGGCGGCGAGGAACGGCTCAAATTGTATCTGGACGCCGCCAAGCTGAAGTAGGACGTCATGTGAAGATATCGGCTGTGATTACCAACCGCCGTATTTTGTAACCCAAAGGCCGGAAAGGCCGAAAAAGGAGACGGTCCTGTGGAAGTCATCACCCTGACCATAAACGGCAAAACAATCAGTTGCAATCCAGGAGTCAGTCTGCTCGAAGCGGCCGTTCAGAACGGCTTCCCGATTCCCACCCTATGCCATCATCCGGAACTCAAGCCCTTCGGCGCCTGCCGTGTCTGTCTGGTGGAAGAAGAAAAGAATGGTCGTCTGATGGCGGCCTGTGTAACTCCCGCGACTCCCAACATGGTTATTCGGACCAACACGCCCCGGGTTCTTTCCCATCGCCGCAATATCGTTTCGTTGATGCTGGCCTCCCATCCGGAATCTTGCATCGTCTGCGATAAAGGGAACCGCTGCCGGCTTCGCCAAGTGGCGGCCAATCTCGGAATCGGCGAGATTCGCCTGGATCCCATGCCGAGTGATCAGACTCCGGACCAACTCAATCCCTTTATTTATCGAGATCTATCCAAATGCATCCTATGCGGCAAATGCATCCGCGCCGATCATGAATTGGTGGTTACCGGCGCCATCGATTATTCTTTTCGGGGCATCCATGCCTACCCAGCGACCCTGCAGGACAAACCGTTGGAACAATCCGGTTGCACCTTTTGTGGAACCTGTGTAGCGGTTTGCCCCACGGGCGCCCTGACGACCCGATCGATTTATGTGGGAGTCCCGGAACGGGAAGTGGATACGGTCTGCGGTTTTTGCGGTGTCGGCTGTCGATTGCGACTTGGCGCGGTGGGCGGGCTGGTGATGGAGGCCAATCCCTCCACGGGAATCAAGTCCGTCAACGGAACCACTCTTTGCGTGAGGGGGCATTTCGGTCATGATTATCTGAATACCCCCAAACGACTCACCCAACCCATGATTCGCAAGGAGGGAGAGCTTGTACCGGCGTCCTGGGAAGAGGCGCTGCAGGAGACTGCCCGACGACTCCTGCAGATCAGAGAACAGCATGGTCCCCGCAGTATCGCGTTTCTGGGTTCCTCCAAATGTACCAACGAAGAAAACTATCTGTTTCAAAAAATCGCCCGCAGTCTGCTCAAGACCAACAATCTGGATAACGGCGGCTATGCCCTGGGACGCCGCCTGCTGAACTGCATTGAAAAACGCACCGACGGCAGCGGACGCTTCAATTTTTTCGCAGGTTCCCTGTCCGGTCTGGAGAAAAGCGATATCATCCTGGTGATCGGCGCCGATCCGCCCCAATCCATGCCGGTCGTGGGATATTATCTCAAGCGGGGGGCGGTGGACGGGATTCCGCTCATCGTCGTTGACCCCCGAAAGACCGAACTGACGCGTTACAGCACCCTTTGGTTGCCGGTTCGACCGGGAGCCGATGCGGATCTGATCCACGCCATCGCCGCCCTGATACTCGGACAAAAAGGACAGGACGCTTCCTTCGTGGATCGATTTACCGAAGGCTTCCGGGGATATGCGGAAAGTCTTAGCGCCCTGGATATCGACCAGATCTGCGACAGAACAGGCTTGATGAGAGAATCCCTGGAAAAGGCGGCTGAGTTGTTGAGCCACAAAAAGATCGCCTTTGTAGTGGGTGACGGCGTTCTGAAGCAACGCTCCGGCCAAGAGTCTGTCGATGCCTTGCTCAATCTGGCGATGATGACCGGCAGCATCGCCCACAAAGGCGCCGGTTTCTACATTCCGGCCAAGGAAAACAATCTGGTCGGCGCATGGGATATGGGGTGCGTTCCCGACGCGCTGCCGGGCCGGCGGTTCGTGGGGGACAAGGAGGCTCGTCGGGAATGGGAAAACGCCTGGCAAACCGATCTTCCCGAGGACCCGGGAATGGATCTGGTTCAGATGATTTATGCGGCTGAGAAGGGCGCGCTCAGAGGGTTGTATATCATGGGGGAAAATCCGTTGCGCAGCCTGCCCCAGCCGGAACGGATAAAGGCGGCCTTTGCAAAACTCGATCTCATCGTGGTCCAGGATATTCTTCGGAACGAGACGGTTTCAAACGCCCACATCGTTCTTCCCGGCGCTGCATTTTCGGAAAAGAAAGGAGCGTTCATCAATATGGAAGGCCGCCTACAGCATCTCGCGCCGGCGGCAATTCCTCCGGGAGAAGCCCGGCCGGATCTCGATATCCTGGCGTCCCTGGCCCGAAACCTCGGGGATGCCGATTCGCCGGCTTCCCTGGAACAAGTCCGGGCGGAAATCGGCCGGGTATTGCCCCTGTATGCGCCGGCCGCCGCCAGCGGCCAATTGGTCTGGATACAGAAAGGGGAGCGAGGGGGCGCGGCCATACCATTTTCGCCCGTCCGGAATTCCGTCCAGGAAAAGTCCGACCCTGCCTATCCCCATGTGGCGGTGATCGACTCCCCGCGATATCATTTGGGCAGCGGCACCCGCACCGGTCTATCCGCCCGTATCTCCGCGCTCAACACCCATGGCGGCATCGCAGTGGCCCCGGAAGACGCGTTGAAGTGGGGGGTGTCCGATGGCGACACGATCCGACTGACCTCCGCCGTCGGCACGCTGAAAGGGCGGATTCGCATCGATAAATCGATGCGTGTCGGCCTGGTGTCCGTTCCCCTGGGGGACGATGCGAATCAGGCTCGTTGCCTGATCGGTTTGACGCCGTTGATGGATTCGGCCTCACCCGGCTGGAATACCTGTCCGGTTTTCATTGAAAGAACAGAAGGGGAAGCGCCATGAAACCGCCTGAAATCGACTGGCAGAAATTGAATGAACTCATCGAGTCCCGAAAAACGGAACAGTGGGGCTTGATCCCCCTGTTGCAGGACATTCAGAAAATCTTCGGTTTTATACCGCCCGAATCCATCGAACCCATCGCGGACGCCCTGGGACTGTTTCCCGCCCAGGTCCAGGGGGTGATCACCTTTTACGCCGGGTTCTCCCTCGCCCCCCGTGGCAAGTTCGTGCTGCGGGTTTGTTGCGGCACGGCCTGCCATGTCAAGGGCGGCCGCAGCATTCTGCGCTTGGTTCAACAGGATTTAAAGCTCAAGGAAGGCGAAACGTCACCGGACTACCAGTTCACGCTGGAGTCGGCGGCATGCCTCGGCGCCTGCGCACTGGCGCCCACCATGATGGTGAACCGGGATTACTTCGGTAAGCTCTCGCCGCCCAAGGTGGCGGGCATTCTGAACTACTTCGGCAAGGAAGCCCGGGAAAAGGAGTAGCCGAAGGGTTTTTTCGATCTGACGATGAACAGGAGGATCGGTGTGAAACGGATACGTGTTCCCGAGGATCTGGCTGCGTTTTACCAGGCCGTCAAAAAGAGGAAAGCGACGGAAAAACGAGTCGTGAAAATCTGCTGCACCACCGGTTGCCGGGCCGGTGGGTCTCTCAAGATCATCCAGACCATGCAGGAAGAACTTGACCGTCATGGCCTGACGGATCAAGTGGTGATCAAGAAGACCGGCTGTCGCGGATTTTGCGAAAAAGGGCCGGTCATGAACATTGAACCGGATGATATCTTCTACAATCAGGTGGACCCCGGGGACGTGCCGGACATCGTCTCCTTGACCATGGAACGGGGCGAACGGGTGGAGCGGTTGCTCTACACGGATCCGGACACGCATGCCAAAATCCAGAGGGAAAAGGATATTCCCTTTTTCAGCAAGCAGGTGAGAAGGGTGCTGGCGAATTGCGGTCAGATCGATCCCACCGAAATCGAAGATTATATTGCTGCCGGCGGATATCAGGCGCTGGTAAAAGCCCTGACCCGCATGACCCCCGACGAAGTGATCGAAGAGGTCGTCGCGGCCAGACTGCGGGGTCGCGGCGGGGCCGGTTTTCCAACGGGAACCAAATGGCGGTTTTCCCGACAGGCGAAGGGAAGTCCCAAGTACATCATCTGTAACGCCGACGAAGGGGACCCGGGCGCTTTCATGGACCGGGCCGTTCTGGAAGGCGATCCTCACGCCGTGCTGGAAGGAATGCTCATCGGGGCCTATGCCATCGGCGCTGAATACGGATATGTGTATGTGCGCGAGGAATATCCAATCGCCATCGAGCATCTCACCATCGCCATTCAACAGATGGAAGCCCTGGGACTTCTCGGGGACGATATCCTGGGAACCGGTTTCCGCTTTCACCTTGCCTTGAAAAAAGGATCCGGCGCTTTTGTCTGCGGTGAGGAAACCGCTTTGATGGCTTCCATCGAAGGCAAACGGGGAATGCCGAGAACCCGGCCGCCCTTTCCGGCCCAGGCGGGTCTGAACGGCAAGCCCACCAATATCAACAATGTGGAGACTTGGGCCAATGTTCCCCTCATCATCACCCACGGCGCTGACTGGTACGGTCAAGTGGGGACGGAAAAAAGCAAGGGTACCAAAATTTTCTCCCTGGTGGGGAAGGTGAACAATACCGGTTTAGTGGAAGTCCCCATGGGGGTCAGCATACGGGAAGTGGTTTTTGATATCGGCGGCGGTATTCCAAAAGGGCGTAGGTTCAAAGCCGTGCAGATGGGCGGACCCTCCGGAGGATGTGTGCCCGCCAATTATCTCAATATCCCCATCGATTACGACACCCTCCAGCGCATCGGCGCCATCATGGGTTCCGGCGGGATGGTGGTGATGGACGAAAACAATTGCATGGTGGAGATCGCCCGTTTTTTTCTGGAGTTCACTCAGTCCGAATCCTGCGGGAAATGCGCTCCCTGTCGTCTGGGGACCACCCAACTCCTGAAAATCCTCTCGCGCATCACCCACGGCCTTGGCAGCCCGAAGGATCTGGAACGCATCCGGGATATCGGCGCAACCGTCACGGAGACTTCCCTTTGCGGTCTCGGTCAGACCTGCGCCAAGCCGGCCCTGTCCACCCTGAAATATTTCGCAAAGGAATACGAGGATCATATCCAAGAGCATCGATGCGCCGGGGCGGTATGCGACGCCATGGTCATTTCCGCCTGTCAGCACGCCTGTCCGGCCGGTATCGACGTTCCCAACTATGTGGCGGCCATCGCCCGCGGTCAATACCGACAGGCGGTGGACATCATTCGGGAGCGGAATCCCTTCCCGGCGGTATGCGGACGCATTTGTATCCATCCGTGCGAAACAAAATGCAGGCGGGGAGAATTGGACGACCCGGTGGCCATTCGATCCTTGAAGCGTTTTGCGTCGGATTGGTATTTTGAACATATCGGGTGGAAACGCGACCCGTTTCCGGTCACCCGAAAACAGACCGTGGCGGTTGTGGGGGCGGGGCCGTCCGGTCTGACCTGCGCGTATTATCTCGCCAAGGCGGGGTACAAGGTCACGGTTTTCGAATCCCAAGACAGGGGCGGCGGCATGCTGGGCATTGCCGTGCCTGAATTCCGGTTGCCGCGGGATGTCATTGAACAGGAGATCTCCTATATTGAAAACTGCGGCGTGGAGATTCGCTACAAGGCTCCCATCGACGCCAAACATACGGTCAACGATTTGATGGCCGAAGGATTCGGTGCCGTCTTCATCGCCGCCGGAGCCCAGGCCAGCATGCGTATGGGAATCGCCGGTGAAGGAGAAGGGGTCGAAGGTTTGTACTATGGGCTTCAATTCCTCATGGATGTCCGCACCGGAAAATCCGTTCCGTTGCATGGAAAAGTCCTGGTGATCGGCGGTGGGAACGTGGCCATCGATGCATCCCGGACCGCTCTGCGCATGGGGGCCAAGGATGTCCATATCTACTATCGCAGAACCCTTCAGGAAATGCCGGCTTGGGTAAAGGATATCGAAGAAGCCGAGGAGGAAGGCGTCGTCATCCATTCCATGTGGGCGCCCAAATCCATTCAGCATGCGGACGGTCGGATAACCGGTATGGAATTCGTCCGTAGTAAGACCGTATACGATGCCGACGGCCGTTCACGCCTGAGCGTGGATGAGGATACTGCTGAAGGCGTGGAGGCCGGAGCGGTGATCATCGCCATCGGTCAGGCCCCGGATATTTCGTTTCTTTCCAAGGACAGCCAGATCGAACGCTCCTTGTGGGGCAGCCTGGAAGTGGACGCCAACCGATTGTCCACCAATGTGCCGGGCATTTTTGCCGGCGGTGATTTCACCACGGGACCCAGTACCGTCATCGCCGCCATCGCCTCGGGCAGGCGGGCGGCCATCGCCATCGATCGATATTTGAGCGGCGATGCGAGTCGTATTGAGATCATCGATGAAAAAACGCGCATGCCCGTTGATGCGGGCCTGGCCCTGGAAGAAGAGTCGGCCGCGGAAAAGCGCCGGATCCGGGTCGAACTGGAAAGACCCGATGACCGTGTAAGAGATTTTCGCGAAGTGGAAAAAGGCTTCGCCGGAGAAACGGAAGCCTGTCTGGAAGCCTATCGATGCCTCCGGTGTGACCTGGAGAAAGAGAGGAGATAGCATCATGATTCGATCCATCACGCAACCCAAGTCGGAAGAAGAGTTGAACCGGCTCTTGGCGGGCTTCAATCGCATTTTTATCATCGGTTGCGGCACTTGCACCACCCTGACCCATACCGGCGGGATGGAGCAGGTGACCGCCATGAAAGAACGTCTTTCCCAGGCCGGCAAAATGGTCACGGGCCAGACCGTCGTGCCGGTCGCCTGCGACAACCTGACCCTGGAAATGCTGAAGGAATTCGATGCCGGCATTCAGCAGGCCGCCGCTTTGCTGGTGATGAGCTGTGCTTTCGGTGTCCAGACCATCGCTCGTCAGATTCCCAAAAACGTCATCCCGGCGCTGGATACCCTTTTTATCGGCAAGGAAACCGCCGCCGGAAAGTTTCAGGAAATCTGCATCCAATGCGGTACGTGTATCATCGGCGAAACCGGTGGGATTTGTCCGGTCACATCCTGCCATAAAGGATTGGTAAACGGTCCCTGTGGCGGGACCGACAAGGGAAAATGCGAGATCGACAGAAACAAAGACTGCGCCTGGACCCTGATTTACTATCGCCTGAAAGCCTTGGATCGACTGGACGCCATGCGCCGGCTTTTCGGGCCCCGGAATTATCTAGGCGAACCCAAACCGGGGAAGTTCGAAATCAAAGCGGAAGAATGACGACCATCAACCGAAATCCTTTCAGAAAAGGACAGTGAACCATGGTTTCTGAATTCAAGAAAGCCCTCGTCTCCGGCAAATTCGTGGTTACCTGCGAACTGGCGCCTCCCAAAGGCGCCCATGTGGACAAGATGATCCATCACATCGATCTGCTGAAGGATCAAGTGGACGCCATGAATCTGACCGATCACCAAAGCTCGGTCATGCGTTTTCCTTCATTGGGCGGAGCCCTTCTGGTCAGGGAAAAGGGCGGTGAACCCATCCTGCAGATGACCTGTCGCGACCGGAACCGCATGGCGCTTCAGGCCGACCTTTTGTTCGCCTGGAGCAGGGGGGTCCGAAATGTGCTCTGCCTCACCGGCGACTCGGTCTTGCTGGGGGATCACAAGGAGGCCAAACCGGTCTTTGATCTGGATTCCAGCCAATTGGTGGCGGCGATCCGAACCATGGAGAAAGGCAAGGATCTGGGGGGGAATGACCTGGACGGCGAAGTGTCCTTTTGCGCCGGTGCTATTGTTACGCCGGAGGCGGATCCCCTGGAGCCCCAGCTGATCAAATTTGAAAAAAAGATCGAAGCCGGCGCCGAATTTATCCAGACCCAGGCAGTCTACGACATGGACAAACTCAACGCTTTCATGGACTATGCCCGCCAATTTCCGGTGAAGATTCTGGCAGGCATTATCCTGCTCACTTCAGCGCCCATGGCGCGTTTCATGAATAAAAACATCGCCGGTGTCAATGTGCCGCAGAATCTGATCGACGAAATGGCCTCCGCGCCCAAGGGCGGCGCCTTGGCGAAGGGGATCGAGATCGCCGGGCGAATGGTCCGGCAGATCCATGAAGAAAAGATTTGCGACGGCGTCCACATCATGGCCATCGGCAAAGAGGAAACCGTCCCGGAGATCATGTCCGTCGCCGGCTTGGTTCGGGCAAGGCCGTCTTGAATGGAGCTATTGTTTTCTTCATGGAATGACGACATCATCGATAACCGGGGGCGCCCTCCGGATCAATGGCGGGATACGCCTTCAATCGATTTTCCCAGAGCGTTTGACGCGGAAAATCGGATTGCGGGGTTTATGGGGTGGGGCGGAATCATTCTGGTAAACGATTCCGTTCGGGTTGTCGATATGTGTCTGCACTATATGGAGGAGGTCGCAAAAGAGTCCTGCGGCAAGTGTTTCCCCTGCCGGTTGGGGACGGTCGCAATCCTATCGCTTTTGAAAAAAATAGTTTCGGGTCGCGGCGAGGAACGTGATTTGACTCGTCTTGCCGAGCATGCCGAATATATGGCGACAGCTTCCAGATGCTATATCGGCAAGACCAGTCCCATCCCCATTCAGCATGCCCTGCAGTATTTTCAACATGATTTCCTTTCGCTGATTCGTTCCGAGACATCGCTCCGCACCGAAACCCGGTATGCGGCAAAATGGACCGCTCCTTGCTACTCCGCTTGTCCCGCACATATGGACATCCCCGGTTTTATCGAGCGCGTCACGGATTATCGATATTCGGAATCGTTGGAAATCATCAGAGAGTCCAGCCCCATGGCGGCTTCCCTCGGCCGGGCTTGCTTTCATCCTTGCGAAAACAATTGCCGCCGGATGACTTCCGGGAACCCGGTTTCCATTTGCAAACTGAAACGGTTTGTGTGGGATTATGAGGATTCGCATCCGGTCTTGAAACCCCGAAATCCGGCCAAATTCTCACGGGAGGAAAAAGTGGCCATCATCGGCGCCGGACCGGCGGGATTGACGGCGGCCTATTACCTGGCGCTCAAGGGATATCGCCTGACGATCTTCGAGTCGTTGCCGGTTTCCGGTGGTATGGTGGGGGTGGGCATCCCCCAGTACCGGGTGCCCAAGGAGGTGTTGCAACGGGAAGTCGATTTTATCAAAAGCATGGGAGTGGAGATCCGGTATAATTCACCGATCGGAAAGGATCTGACGATACCCAAACTACGGGAAGGAGGCTTTGAGGCCATTCTGGTTGCAACGGGCGCCCATGTTTCCAGAAAGATGGGCGCCGTGGGTGAAGATGCCGGGTATGAGGGATTTATAACCGGCGTGGACTATCTTCGGGATTGCATCATCTCCAGGTGTCATGATGTCAGAAACAAGCGGGTGGTTGTCGTCGGCGGCGGCAATGTCGCCATGGACTGTTGCCGGACAGCGATTCGGCAAGGCGCCGCGGAAGTGACCGTCGTCTACCGCCGGACCAAGCAGGAAATGCCGGCGGATCCCCATGAGGTCCGGGATTCGGAAATCGAGGGCGTCCGCTACCGATTCCTGGCCGCACCCAAACGGATTATCGCGGAAAACGGAAAAGTTGCCGGTTTGGAGTGCCTGAAGAGCGAATTGGGAAAACCCGACGCCAGCGGAAGAAGAAGTCCACTTGAAATAAACGGATCCGAGTTTGTCATTCCGGCTGACATCATCATTCAGGCCATCGGGCAGGGGGGCGACCTGGCGGTTCTGAATGGTGTCGATGGAATTCACCTGACCCGCTGGAAAACCATTCTTGCAGACCCGGACACACTCCAGACTCATGTCCCGTGGATTTTCACAGCAGGCGACGTGTACGGCGGGCCGCTGACAATCGTGGATGCCTGCGCCCATGCCAGAAGAGCCGCTGAAAGTATCGATCAATACCTGCGTCATCAACCCGTTGTCCTTTCGATCTCTGAAAAAATGGACAAGGTGATGAAGAAATTGGGGGTCTCCTGCGAAGCTCAAAAGTACGTGTTACCGGCCGGAGAAAGGGCCCCCATGCCGACGATTCCCCTGGATGAACGGATCAGCACCTTCGCCGAGGTCGAAACCGGCTACAGGATGCCCCAGGCGGTAAAGGAAGCTTCCCGTTGCTTGCGCTGCTATCAGATCGGAATGGTGGCGCTTGAAAGACGCGAGGATGCTGACGGTTGAAAGGTGCCGGAATCACTACCATCAGTTTATGGGAATTCATAATGACCTCGCAGGCACAGCGACCTTATGGACATGTCCGATGGCGGTTTCGTGTTCTTCCTGAATCGTCATGGCCTAAAGCTTATCCGTAAGGTCCGCTAAGATTTGAAAAATAATAAAAACAATATGACAATTGCAAATAACGATGGAAACGCAATTTTTATTTTACTCCCCTTTATCTTGTTTTCTTTCTTCTCTCGATCAACCATGGTAGTGGTGGCAAACGTCCATAAAGGACGCGAGGATTATTTTACCGGAGTTCGTTCATCTGGTTATTGATTCGGAGCGTAACGCACCAGGGGGAGTCGTGTTCGGAACCATTCTTATTACTGTCGGTAGCCTTGTTCATATCTATGTATTTTGGCGCATCGCCTCCGTGCCCGTTGTGAACAGGCGCGTGCCGCGAACGATTTTTGTCGGGGCGGGATTGATTCTGTGGCTCCTTTTTTTCCTCGGCCGCATTGTCGGGCATGGAGGCACTGGCTTTCTGGCCGGGACGGTGGAATTTCTCGGAATGAACTGGATGGGGGTGCTGTTCCTGGTTTTCATTCCGCTTCTTTTCATGGATCTCGTCACCTGCTTCGGCTTCCTGATGCCACGGATATCTCCCTCGCTCCGAGGATTGGCCTTGCTGGTCGGTCTAGTGCTTTCATCGATCGCTCTTTTCCAGGGCCTGCGGCCGCCGGTGGTGGAAAAATATGAAGTGAGCATACCCGGCCTTCCGAATACCATGGACGGAACCGTGGTCGTCGCCATGTCCGACATGCATCTCGGCTCGCAACTCGGGGAGCGTTGGCTGGCGGCTCGGATCGAGCAGGTAAAGGCACTGAAGCCCGATATAGTGGTTTTACTCGGCGATATCTTCGAAGGGCACGGTATGCCTGATGACCGGCTGATTCGAACACTGAAGCAACTTACCGCACCGTCGGGCATCTTTGCCGTTCCCGGAAATCACGAATTTCATGGGGAAAGCAGTATGAACCTGTTCGCGGAAGCGAACTTCAAGTTGCTGCGCAACGGCTGGGTCGAAGTCGGGCCCGGTCTCATCCTGGCAGGGGTGGATGACCTCACCAATAGACGCCGAAACGGCCAGGGCGGCGATCCCATATCGACATCGCTCGCTGATCGTCCCCCCCATGCCACCATCCTTCTATCCCATACGCCATGGCAGGCCGAAAGGGCCGCCATGGCCGGCGTGGGGCTGATGCTTTGCGGCCACACCCACGGAGGACAGATATGGCCGTTTGACTATATCGTCCGCACCCGCTACCCCTTGTTGGAGGGGCGTTACGAGGTAGACGGCATGTCTGTTGTTGTCTGCAGAGGCACGGGCACCTGGGGGCCACGGATGCGACTCTGGCGTCCAAGCGAGATCTCCCTTGTAACACTTCACGCAAAGAGGAAAAATGGCGTATTTGAATAGATGACTCCGCACGGCTTGTAAGAAGAATGCCGTCAGGGTGGCGTCATTTTTTTCAGTCTACAGACCAAGGCCTTGATGGGTACCGACGCCGTAACCGGACAAAGCGGTGTATCGTTGGTGACCAGATTGATATTGACCCGCTGCCAGCCGTTCTCGACACCGTGCCAGTATCCATGGGGTGAGTGAACTACCCGGGGATGAATCCCGTCGAAATACTTGGCCTTGATTTCCACATGCCCCCGGGGGGTTTCCAGAGAAATCCATTCACCGTCCGCAATTCCCAATTCTTGTGCGCTTTGCGGATGAATCTGCAGCTCGGGATCCGGAGACTGCTTTCGCAAGGACCGGATATTCCGATGGGAAGAGTGGTAGTAGACGATATTCCGGCCGCCGGTGCTCAGAACCAGAGGGTACTCCTGCCACAACGATCCCGGACTGTTCGGGCCTTCATCGGGTTCGCGAAAGACCGGCAGGGAACTGATGCCCAGGTCCGTCAGATACTCCGCGCAAAGCGCCACTTTCCCTGAAGGTGTTCGGAAGCGCCCTTTTTTTTCATATCCTTTGTATGTCAAGGGGGTGGCATAGCGGCCGATTTTCTTGAATTCCGCAAAGCGCATCGCGATGGGCTCCAGGCGGTAATCCAGGGCCGCTTCAATGGATTTCCAGTAGTCAACGATGCCCATTTTGGCGGCGAGATCGATCAGGATCTGCTTTTCGTCCCGGCATTCCGGCAAGGGGTCGACCGCCTTTTGCTGGCAAAAAACATGATTTTTCATGAGTAGATCTTCGATATCGTCCCGCTCGGACCAGTGGGCGGGCGGCAGGATAACATCCGCAAGGGCAGTGGTCGGTGTGTGGAAATAATCCACCGCAAACAGAAAATCCAAGGCGCTCAGGGCCGCTTTGACCCGCCTGGAATTGGGGTATGCACAGACGCTGTTGTTGGCGAACAGGCCCATGGCCTTCACCGGATACGGCCGACCCTCCAGAATGGCGGGCCAGACGGTCTGGGGTGGAGAGGGGATGGTGATGAGGCCCGTCAGGGGGTATTGATCCGTCCCCAACTTTTTTTGCGCCTGTTCTCTGGGCAGATTTCCGTATGGGCTGAAATCACTGCCGTAACAACTTCGCTTCCGGGTGGGCGGCATACAATTGAGATTTCCACCGGCCACTTCCAGATTCCCCGTGATGGCGGCGAGGATGGTGAGCGCGCGGGTCAGATCAAAGGCGTCATTGGCCTGGCAGACGCCTGCCATGCCGGGTCCGATGGATGCGGGCCGGGTTTCGCCGAATGTGATGGCCGCGGCCCGGATGGATTCCGCCGGAATCCAGGTGATCTCCTCGCACCGGCGGGGGGTAAACGCCGCTACATGGGCTTTCAGTTGGTCGAACCCGGTGGTCCATTTTTCCACAAACCCTTTGTCGATCAAGTCATTTTCAATGAGCACCTGGATGAAGCATAGGGCCAGGGCCACATCGGTGCCTGGACGGATTTGCAACCAGTGGTCGGCCTGGCCCGCCAGACGGGTGCGACGCGGATCGACAACGATGAGCTTGGCGCCGTTCTTTCGTCCCTGTCGGAGGTCGTGCATATACAGTCCCGGCCACGAAGCTTCCGGATTGTGGGCCCAGAGCAGAATACATCGGCTTTTCGCGTAATCCGGGTCCACCAGGCCGAATCCACAGGTAGCTGCGCTGCCCATAACGACCGGTCCGCCGCTCATGTTGGAAGGCGCCATGAAATTGGGCGAGCCGAACACGGTCAGAAAGCGGTTCAAATACGGCGCCATACCGCGGGTCGTACCGGATCCCAGCACCACGGACTCGGCGCCCCATTTTTGTTTGCTGTCCAGGAGTTTCCCGGCGATAATGTCCAACGCTTTGTCCCACGAAGCCCGCTCGAAACGCGTGGAGCCTTTGCCGCCGACTTTTACCAGGGGGGTTTTGATGCGTTCCTCATGATACACGATCTCCAGACAGGCCTGGCCTTTGGGGCACAAGAACCCGTGGCTGAATGGATGGGTTTTGTCCCCCGTGATACCGACCAGTTTGCCGTTTTCGACCTCCAGCACCACACCGCAGCGGCAGTGGCATTCAAAACACAGGGTGGGAATCATTGTTGATGTCATGGGTCCTCCTTTTCATTTTGACGCCAACTGGTCCAAGGCGGTTTCGATTTCGTCCTTCACCATGCCGCTGCGGTTTTCTGAAAGGGCCATCAGAATGCTCCCGGCCTCCTGGCCGCCGATGCGTCCCATGGCCCAGGCCGCCATGGCCAGCACCCGCTCATCGACTTCCGCGTCAAAAACCTTTTTCAACGTTTCGAGATACATGGGGTCCCGCGTATTTCCAATGGCCCGGGCCACATTCATTTTCCAGCGCCAGATATCGTCGGCCGACATGTAGAACATGTGCGGCCAGATTCGGGCTTCGAAATAGGGTTTGTCCATGTGCAGCAGTTTGGAAAGATCAAAATCCTTCTCCTTTTGCACGACTTTTTCATTCAGCGGCAACTCCTTGGCCAGCCACCCGGCGTTTCGCGGGCAGACATTCTGGCAACGGTCGCAGCCGTATATGTATGTTCCCATGGGCTCGCGCAGTTCCCGGGGCGTCAGCCCGTCGCCGAAATAGGAAAGATACGAAATGCATTTTCGCGGTTCGATGGTGCCGTTTCCTTTCAGCGCCCTCGTGGGGCAGGCGGCAATGCAGGCATTGCGGCACCAATCGGGGCATCCCATTTTCACGGTGGGCGCATCCGGTTCAAATTCCCGATCGATGACCACGGCAATGGGCAACACCCAGGAGCTTTGCCGGGCGACCTTGCTGGAATAGAACAGGCAATTCTTGCCGAAGGTCCCCATGCCGGCCCGTGCCGCCGCCACGCGATGGGGCAGGTTGAAGGGCACCTTGGATTCGATTCCGTTTTCCCGCAGAAAATTCCGGAATGCCTTGATCCGCTGGCTCAGGCCGTCTCTGGTTACCCGGTCGTCATCCAGATAGCATCTCCCGAAATGTCCTTCCATGGCCCGGGGATACGCCTTCCGAAAATAGACTTCCATGAGCACGATAACGGTTTTGGCCTGGGATAGGATGGTTTTGGGGTCCGTGCCTTGCAGTAACGCCAGTCCGACTGCTTCCGCCCAGCCGTATTCTTCTTGTCGGGCTTCCAGAAACTCCCGGTGGGTTTCAAAGGGTTCCGCGGTGGTGAAGCCCACGTCTTCGAAGCCGTTATGGTGGGCCGCCGCGATAATTTCTTGTTTCGTGATCATGATTTTCCTCCTTATGGATAGAAATGCCGAGTCAGGATGCATCCGGCCGACCGGATGTCCCGCCGGCCGAACATCCGCCGACGGTCAGCAGATATTGGACCATTTGCAGGCAGTTTTGCAGCTCCGCCTCTGATTTGTTCAGTTTCGCCATCATGATACTGCCTTCCATGGCTGCAAGAACATGACCCGCCAGCCGGTCGGCCGTGGGTTCGGAGCGGATGGTGCCGTTACGCTGGGCCGCCTGGATATATTCGGCCAGCATCTGCTTCAATTCCTGGAATATAGCGATGATCCGCCCGGCGAATGCGGGATTCAGATCACCCATTTCCAATGCGATATTGCCGAAAATACAACCGCCCACAAAATTCCGCCTGCAGTGCAGCGTAAAGACGGCGTCCATGAGTTCCTTGATTTTTTCGAGGGGATCCGGGTGTCGGATATGGCGCTTCAGATAGGTGAAATAATTGTCCCTGGCCGTCTCGATGACCGCCAAGCCGAGTGCTTCCTTGCTGTCAAAATGGAAATACAGGTTCCCTTTCTGGACACCGGCGGCCGCCATAATCGCGCTCAGGCTCGTCCGGTTGAATCCGTTGGTGTGGACCAGTTCAAGCGCCGTACGGATGATTCGCTCGCGGGTGATGTCCCCTTTTGATTTTCCGGTATCCTTCATGAATTTATAGACCGTCCGGTATATTTTTTTGGCCAAAAAAAAGTACGGGGAATGTGCTGTGGAATCAAAGTAATCCCCGTTCCTGTCCCATGCGGATATACATATCCATGTGGGTTTCCGGCGGCAGATAGCGTTCCGCTTCCGGCTTTTTCATCAGCTGCATGGCCTCCGTGGGACACTTGGAAGCGCAAAGACCGCAGCCGATGCAGCGATCCATATTGATAACGGCTTTTTCCGCCACCATGGTAACGGCGTCCATCTGACAGCGCTCGATACACAACTCGCAGCCGATGCAGGCTTCCGAATCCACCTGGGCGAAATAATTGCTCTGGACCGATTGGGCGGGTTTGGGTTGCATTTTCAGCGACTGGAGCATACCGCAGCAATCCCCGCAGCAACTGCAAAGCGCACCGGTTTTTTGGGCATTGAGCGGCTGGAGCACCAGACCGGCTTCATCGCTCTGACGAGTGATTTTAATGGCTTCTTCCACGGTAATTTCCCGCCCCATCTTGTTTTCAATGTAATAATCGGCCGAGGAGCCGAACATCATGCAGTTTTCAAGGGGCTTGGTGCAATTCCGATCGGTTATGGTGCGTGCAAGGGTCCGGCAGACGCAGTCGGCCACGGCGATTCGTTTCTGGGTTTTCAGAATTTCCACTACATCTTCGTAAGGCGCCACCGGCCACTTGGCCGCGATGCTCTGATTGACCGGGATGGGTCGCTGGTGGGGCGTTTTCGTGGATTGCAGGGACTGCAGAAACCCCTGCTTGCCGTAAATCGCCATTTTCTTGGCCAGTTCCCGGTCGCCGGCAAAACGCTGTACACTGAATTCCATGATGCCGACCAGAAAGGGAACGATGGCGTATTTCACCGTATCTTTTTTACGAATCCGGAACAATTGGCCTTTTCGGGCCATGTCTTCCATCCGAACAGCCAGCTCCCCCGGATCCCGGTTCAGTCTGCCGGCCGCTTCGGCCGGGGTTTCGGGGAAAGGTGTGAGGGATAGATACGTTTCGGCCTCGGTGTCGGTAAACAGCCGTTTCAGCAGTTCGATTTCCGTTCCGCCGGGTGTGGCGGGAAAACCCGTAGACATTTCATCCAGGCGCTCCCGCAGTTTCTGGTAAACATCGGTCATGGTTCTTTCCTTTCTTCCATTGCATGGTTGGGATGATCGGGCAATTTGATCCGGCGTCCAACGCTTTCTGAGACGTCTCTGTCTTTCTTATGCCGAAATGGACCCGGCTGTCAATAAAGAACGAGCGTTCGCTCTAAAAAATGTCTTGGGCCCCATACTTGCCTCCCATCTCCTTCCCGTGATATGGTAAATGCAATTTGTTTAGCGGATGTGGTGACGATTCATGAAACCACCTGAATTGTAAACGCGAATTTCCAATTCCCTTTCCGAATGCGCAACACTTGCGGGGCAATATCGGATTGTTGTAACGGAAGACTTGCGCGCCATGGAGGCTCGATGCCGTCAGCATTTTTTGAAAACAGGGAATTCAATCGGTTGCTGTTCTCCACGCAAAAAGCGGTGACAGCGCAGATCATGAAAAACGGGGATCCGAAGATCGTTATTCCGGTCACGGTCTTAAATTTGAGCGAGGGTGGCCTGGGGTTGGCGGTTGCGAAACATACGACCCATGCGGTAAGCGAAAATGAAGAACTCGAGCTGGTGATGGTTGAAGGAGAAATGGATCTTTCGTTTCTGATCGGAACGAGGTTGAAAGTCTGCTGGCTGCTTCAAAATCCTGCGCTCAACCACGTGTGTTTCGGCTGTCAGTTCATCAATCCGTCTTTTTCAACTACGGAAATGATTCATAAAATCGTTTCCGATCGCGTGGGGTGACGGATAGAATTGTTCTTGTCGCCGGGCCTTTTCAATCCGCGACGGCGGAGCCGATTCCCCTATCGCCCCAAAGCGGCCGCCACCGTGATCATCAGATTTTTGATACGATACGGCTTTTGGACAAAATCCAGAGCCCCTTCCTCAATCAGCGTCTGTGCCTGACCATCGATGCTGTATCCCGAGGAAAGCAGGATCCTGGCGGATGGGTTGATCCCGCGAAGGGCTGTAAATGTTTCTCGGCCGCTGAGACGGGGCATCACCAGATCCAGGATGATCAAGTCGATTTTTTTCCATTCCCGTTGGTAGAAATTCACCGCCTCCTTACCGTCCTTGCACAGCGACACCTGATAACCGAGGGATTGCAGGATATCATCGGCCACGTTGCGAACCATTTCTTCATCATCCACGACCAGGATATGGGCGGCTTCCGCAGCGGATGCCTCTTTTACGGTGTCCTGGCTTTCCATGACGACCGCCGCTTCCGTCAACGGCAGATAGACATCGAATCTGCTCCCTTGACCGATTTCGCTGGTGACGGTAATCGCTCCTTTATGATTCTTGATGGTTCCGTAGACCGCCGCCAATCCCATGCCCGTGCCTTCGCCGATCCGTTTGGTCGTAAAAAAAGGTTCAAAAATGTGGTTCATCGTTTCCGGGTTCATTCCCATTCCGGTATCGCCGACACTGACTTTTATATAGTGTCCGGGTGTGATCTCGAAAGGGATTTTCCGGCAATCGGAATCGTTCAGGTGGACAGCCGTGGTCGTAAATATCAATTCTCCGCCGTCGCTCATGGCGTCGCGCCCGTTGATGGCCAGATTGAGGAACGCATTCTGAAGCTGGTTCGGATCCCCTATGGTGGTGGAAGGATGGGCGGTGAGCATCTGCTTGATGGTGATGCGCTTGTCGATGCTGCGGTATAAGAGCGCCACCACTTCGCCGATGATCCCATGCATTTCAACGGGTACGGCCTGGTATTTCCCCTTGCGGGCAAAGGCCAGCAATTGTCGGGTCAGGTCGGCGGACCTTGTTGCGGCGCGGGTGATCATCTCCGCATGGCGGCGCATATTCTCATCGTCGAGCCTCCCGACCAGAATTTCCGCATATCCGAGAATGGCGGTCAGCTGGTTGTTGAAGTCATGGGCGATGCCGCCGGCCAGTTGCCCTAGGGCCTGCATCTTTTCGGCCTGCCGCAGTTGTTCCTGATGCCGCTGTTGTTCGGTGATGTCCGTGGTAATGATCAGGGCGGCGGGGATGCCGCCGTATACGATGGGGATACAGGTGAGGCCGATATGTCTTTTCTGCCCGGCTATCATGATGCTGGTTTCGGTCGATTCGCTTCTGCCGTTTCGGATAGTCCGGCGGATGGCGGCCAGACCTTCGTCGATGGGTTGTTCCGCTATGATCTCCAAAGCATGCCGATGGATCACTTCTTCCGGTGTTTTCCCAAGCCACCGGGATGCGCGTGGGTTGATGAACAGAAACCGGCCCGCTTCATCCAGGACAGCCATCATTTCATAAGAGGCGTTGATCAGCGCACGATAATTTGTTTCACTTTGCCGGAGCGTCTCTTCGGCCTGTTTTCGTTCGGTGATATCGATTCCCATACCGATGATGCATGGTTTTTCATCGACATGGGTCCGTACACCGGTAAAATAAAAGGGGGCGGTCTTACCATCTTTGGAGATAAAATTCGCTTCCGCATGGGAGTAGCCTTTTTCGAATACTTCCTGAATCCTTTCTTGAATATGGTGTTTGTCCGCCCCCTGAAACAGGTCAAGGGGGGTCATCCGTCTGATTTCCTCGGAGGTGTATCCGGTGACGATCTCGAAATTCCGGTTCCAGCGCAGAAACCGTCCGCTTTGATCAAACATGTAAAAAATTCCCGGCATGCTGTTCAGGGCGGTGTTGGAAAAATCCCGTTCCCGTATAATGGCTTCTTCGAATTGCTTACGTTCGGTCGCATCCCGAAAAATACCGATGAGGCATTCCCGTCCGTTGAGGACGATGGGACCGGAACTGATGTCGGCATAAAAAAGCTCGCCATTTTTTCGTAATACCGGAAGGTTGGGTGCAATGCGGATCTCCCCCCGGGCCTGGCGCTCAAAATAGGCGATCACCTTTTCCAACGCCGCCTGGGGGTGAATGTCCGATACGGAGAGCGTCAGGATTTCGTCCTCCGTATATCCCAGCATATCCAAAATCGACGCATTGGCAAGGCAGAACCGATGGGTCTGGTTATCCGCCACCAGCATGCCATCCTGGGCGCCGTTGAACACATGTCGGAAGCGGGCCTCTGATTCCTGCAGCGCCTCCTGGGTCCGCCTGGCCTCCGTGAGATCATCGAAGATGGCCAACAATCGGTCGGCAATCAGCGCGGTTTTAATGACTACATCCCGAATGGTGCCATCCTTACAGGTGACGCGAACGTCCATCTGCTCGATTTCTGAACCATCCTGTCGGCTGTTGTCATCGACAGCCTGCTGCCATGCGGAAACAACGTAATCGCGGTAGGATGCGTCCGGATAGGCCTTCCGGAACCAATCCGAGATAGTGGGGATATCTTCCAGCGTATAACCGAACAATTCCCGGAATTTCCGGTTAACATACTCGGTGGTTCCCTGCCTGTCGGCCCAGGAGACGGCAACCGGCAAGGCCTCCACGATGGTGCGGAGTTTTTCTTCATGCAATAGATCCGAGTCAATCATATGCTTTTTTCTTTCAAACGATGCAGCGTCGTCGGTTCCAGATGTCATAAGTATGATAAAAATATTTAAGTAAGTCAATAGGATAATAGTATATCACAATGACCGTTCATGGCCGACTCGAGGCGAAATTCGAGTACAGGAATAGGAAATCCCTTCATCGGACATCTGCGGGCGCTTTATCAAAAAGGCGGCAACCGAATGCCGTCATAGAGAATTGGCTCCGGAGTTGATTCTGCTATTGGATCGCCATGATAAAATCCAAAATTTTTTCCATGCAGGCATTCGATTGCCCGATACGGTCGTAGTGCCGCCGGATGGTCGCTGCATCCTGGATGCACGGTTCCGGCAAGAGTTCTTCCGCACCGTTTTTCAGGAGTTGTTCGATGCTGTCGCGGGACGATTCCAGGTGGAACTGAAGTCCCAGAACCCGCTCCCGGTAAAGAAAGGCCTGGTGGGCGCAGACCGCACTGCGCGCCAGGTGGATCGCTCCTTTGGGAATCTCAAAGGTATCCCCATGCCAGTGAAAGGCCTGAAAGGTTTGGGGGAGGGTGGCCCGGATGGCCGATTGCCGGGCTGCCTCCGTTCTATTTACTTCGTACCATCCGATTTCCTTTGTGGTATTCTTGAAGACCCGCGCTCCCAGGACCTCGGCGATCAGCTGCGCCCCCAGGCAGATGCCGATCACCTTCTTGCCGAGCGTTATGACGCGATGGATGAATCGTTTTTCCGGTTCGAGCCAGGTGTAGCGATCTTCGTCAGCCACCCCCATGGGGCCTCCCATGACGATCAGGCAGTCGAATGTCGATGGCTCCGGCAAGGGCTCGTTTAGGTACAAGGCGGTTCCGGTGACCGGGCAATGGTTCCGGCCGGCCCACTCACCGATGTAGGCAATTCCCTCGAAGGGCACGTGTTGCAGATAGTGGATTTTCATGGAGACCCTTTTCCCGTATGATGAAGGTGATCACGATACCGTTACCCCGGACAGAAACGGTGCGTCCTATCCGATCCGGAGGCCCTCCACCGGGGTCATCCGGGCAGCCAGAAAAGAAGGGTAAAGGCTGGCCAGGAAACAGATAAGGAGCGCCGACGAGGTGATCACGAGCACGTCCAGGGCTTCCAGGCGAATCGGCAACGTCGTGAAATAATATACATCCCCGGGGAGTTCGATGAATTTATAGCGCCCCAGAATGGCGCAAATGATGAAACCGCCGAAGACGCCCAGCAGGGATCCGGTCAGACCGATCACCATGCCTTTGAGGATGAAAATCCGGCGAATACTGGTGTTGTTGGTTCCCATGGCCTTGAGGATGGCGATATCCTTGGTCCGTTCCATGACCATCATGAACAGCGAACCGGCGATATTGAAGGCCGCCACCAGCACGATGAGAATCAGAATGATGAACATCACCGTTTTTTGCAGTCGTAGGGCGGAAAAGATATTGCGATTCATCTGCATCCAGTCCATCGCCCAATAATCCGGCTTCAGAAGGGCTTTGATATTCCTCGTGATTTCCTTGACGTTATCCACGTCCCTCAGCTGGACTTCGATCCCGGTAACGGCGTCTCCGGTGCCGATGATGTTCTGTGCCTCTGAAAGAGTGGTGTAGATCACGGCTTTGTCATATTCATCGAGACCGGTGCTGAAGATGCCGGCTACCGTAAAACGACGCATGGTCGGCAACCGTCCGATGTCGAATTTGCTACCCTGGGAAAAGACCATATACAGCAGCTGTTCGCCCGGCCCGACGCCCAGTTCTTCCGCCAGGGCTTTCCCCACCATGATGCGGGGACTGGATGCGGAGGGGATATTTTCGGCTGTCGTTTGCGCGGGAATCGGACCGGAATGCGTTCCGAGACGGGCGAAGGATTCGGGATCGATCCCTTTGAGCATGGCGCCGGCAAGCCCCTTTGCCGAGCGCAGCACCACTTGCGTATGCACAAAAGGTTTGGCCGCGGCGACGCCGGCAACGGATTGGATCGTTTCAATAGCCGATCGGTAATCATGAAAAAGGCTGCCGTGGCGCATGAGCAGGATATGGGGCTGGGCCCCGAGTACCCGTTCCTTGAAATCATGCTCCGCACCGGTCATGACCGCGATTACCACGATCAGGGTCATGACACCCACTGTAATGCCGGTCATGGACAAAAGGGTTATGAGTGATACAAACCCCTTTTTTTTTCCGGCCTTCAGATAGCGCCAGGCGGCGAAATATTCGAAACCCAATTGCATTTGATGTTCAAGCCTGTTTGAACGGAAGGTCGGTAATCCATCGGACGCCTGAACGAAACATCGTCACCAGACCGAATCCGTAAAAAAATGAGTTCAGGACAACGATTATGTAAACGGTTGCGTGCCGGAAGACAAGCATAAAAAAAGCCCCGACCGACGGCCGGGGCTGGGTATACTCTATTGGGGAACGGATGTCGCCATCATACCGTCGGTCGCGGCAAAACACCGGCGCGCTCGGCGATTTCGGGAACCTTGTGCTCCCATTCGATGGCCATCAGGTGGACACCGGCAACGCCCTTCATTTCCTTGAATTCCGCTATTTGTTCACAGGCGATGGTAATGCCTTCATCGGCCTGTTTTTTCTTGTCTACCCCTTGAATGCGTTTGATGACCTCATCAGGTACGTCCATCCCCGGCACTTTGGTCGCCATGTACTTGGCCATACCAAGACTCTTCATGGGGGTCACGCCGGCCAGAATGCTGGTCTTCTCGGTCAGGCCCATGTCATTGGCCTGTTTGATCCATTCGCGCATTTTCTTCATGTTGAAAACGCATTGGGTTTGAATGAAATCCGCACCGGCCTGGACTTTCTTGGCCAGACGGAAGACACGCCATTCAAAGGGATCGCCGAAGGGGTTGGCGGCGGCGCCGATGAACAGTTTCGGTGGACCGTCGATTTCCGCTCCGCCCAAAAATTTGCCCTCATCGCGCATTTTCTTGATCATGCCCACCAACTGGATGGAGTCGATATCGAACACGCCCTTGGCGTTGGGATGATCGCCAAACTGCTGGTGATCTCCGGACAGACAGAGGATGTTGCGGATACCGTGGGCATAGGCGCCGAGGATATCGGCCTGCATGGCCAGACGGTTTCTGTCACGGCAGACCATCTGGTAATTGGGCTCCAGTCCTTCCCGGATGGCGATCAGTGCGGCAGCCCAGCTGGACATACGGACCATGGCCGTCTGGTTGTCGGTGATGTTGACCATGTCGACCATGCCCTTCAACGGCTTGGCTTTTTCGATGACATGCTCCACATTGGATCCGCGGGGCGGTCCCAGTTCCCCGGTAAAAGCGAAATGACCGGCTTTCAGAATCTTTTCCAGATTGCTTCCCGATTTCAATTCATGAGTGTTTTCCTTACTCATTTCCATACATCCTTCTCGTTTGGTTTAAGCCAATTTTCATTGGGCGAATAATTTCAGTCAAAAAGTTCCCGGCCCGGGCTGCTTCGCCGTCACGGCCTACTCATCGTATTGGGGATAGACTCCCTGGGAACGGCAGATGCTTCGGGCCAGAGCGATCATGCTCGGGATATCGATACCGAAGGGACAATAACACCGGGTGCACAGCACACAGCGCTTCCAGGCGTTCACGGCGACTTCCTCGAGCATGGCCTGATCCACCTTTCCCTTTTTCTTATAAATCTTCCCGATGGAATTGATGAATTTGTAGGAAGGCATATATTTCGGATCGTTGTCGTGGGAGTTGAACAGAAAGCAACTCTCCGCGCACAGGGAGCAATGGGCGCAAAGACTGAGTGACAATTTCATCTTCGCCTTATGTTTATCCAGCATTCGCTTGACCTCTTCGACGTCAACGGCTGCTTTTTGTTCGGTCATCGTTATCTCCAGAAGTACATATTATTGTATCGAGTCCATTTGACAAAACCGGCTCACCAGGTCCTGCTTCCGTTTCCGATCGTATGCTGGTTCACAAGCATGAAACGGCCGACGAAGAAAAAGAACATGTGAAAAATCTTGGTGAACGGGATGGCGATCAACATCAGTTCACCGGCCAGCATATGCAGGATAATGACGGTTTTGTAATCGAAAATTTGGTAGTATGCCAGAAATCCGGTCAGAAAGGGGGCAACGGTGATCAACAGAACCACATAGTCATAAAGCGTCGTGATGGCCCGCACCCGCGCCAGAAAAATTCTGCGGAATAAAAAGAAGAGACCGCATATCAGGAATACGATGGTAAACACATCACTGAATGTCTCTGAAAAGGAGAACAGGCTGAATCCGATGGCGTCATCGATCAGCATGTTATGCGCCAGGAGAAAAACAGGTACGATGATCAGGCAGAGATGGAAGCAGAGACTGACCAGAATGGTAACGGGGCTGATCGCCAGAATGGTGTTTTTCAGAGCGGCGATATGGCCGGGAATGTCTTTGACGCTGAACTTTTTGGCCGGCGGTTTCTTGCCGATGGAACTAAAATCGGCTTTCGTGTCGATTTCCTTGACACGGGTATAGGAGATGAGTTGCAGCGTTCTTGCGACGGACCCGATGATGCAGATCAGGAGGGAAATCCAGACGAGCGGACCCCGCGCAAGATTGTAAATAAAATCGGCAGTGAGTATGTTTGATATTTCCATATTGTGCAACAACTAGTTGGTTTCGCCCTCACCGCGGCGGTAATAACCGCTACAGATCGACGCACCGGTTGAAATTCAATTCATGGGGTGACGGCCGGAAGAAAAGCAAGGCGTCTATTTCCCGGCGTACCGTTTCTCATAGGCTTCCTGAACAATCGTCCGCTGGGTTTGATTGCGCCATTCCATGGGCATTTGAATCTTCAGAATATCCCCCAGACGGTTCTGCTCTTTCAGCCGGTTGTAAATATCATTCCAGGCGCAGGGGATCTTGTTGCTGATTTCGCACATCCCTTGATTGGTGCCGCCGCAGGGGCCGTTGAACAGACCTTTGGCGCAACGGGTCACCGGGCAAATTCCGCCGGTATAGGCCAGCACGCATTCGCCGCAGGCCCTGCATTTTTCCTCATATACGCCGATTTCGCGGTCAACGCCGATGGCCAAGGTGTTGATGGCCGGATAAACCGGTTTGTTCGGAAAGCGTTCGGCAAGATACTGAACGCCGGCGCCGCAGGCCATGGAGACCAGGCAATCGTACTCTTTGACCATATCATCCAGCTCGGCGAGGAATTGCTGATTGCATTGCCGTTCCACCGTGTACCCTTTGAGTTCTTTCGGGGTATTCTCCTGCTTCAGCAGCATTTTTACATCGCCGATGAGCAGGTTGACCTCTTTCTGGCCACCGGCCAGACAGACCGATACGCAACCACCGCATCCGGTGATCAGTACTTTTTTGTAAGGAGCCAAGAGGGCTCTGATTTCTTCCAACGGCTTTCTTTTTCCCTTAACCACATCTACCTCCGTGAAAAGGCTTATTCCTGATTTTTTTGCCGGATATGGCATTCTCCGCAAAGACTGGGGCCGGTTTTCTGGTCCTTGTCGCTCAGTTCATTATGGCAACCCATGCACTGGCGGTGATACGCTTCTTGGAGATCGATTTTGGTCGTGTCGTTATGACAGGATGCGCAGCGGATATTCGGATTGTCTTCCTCCAACTCGCCCTCATCCAATACGTTTTCACCGTCTTCATACTTGTGATGGCAGGCCATGCATTCCTGGCTTTCCATATGAAGATCATGGTATTTCTCCAGAAAATTCACCGGCGGGCGTTGCCGATCCGGAAACGGATCGCTATCCTGGTCAGCGGAAAAGATCGGCAAGGCGATGAAAGACAGCACCATGAGGGTGAGCAGGGCGATACACCCCTTTACTTTTTTATTGTCGGCAAGCATTTTTTCGGAACATCCTTATATGCAACAATCCGTTATTCTAGCAAAAAAAGTATGATTCCCGTAACCGGGAAACCACCGCATGTAAAAACAAGCTTCCTCTATTGCCATAACCGGGGCGAAGGTGTCAAGGAAAATTCCGAAAAGAGACTGGATTATACGCCGATGATTTTCACCAGAACTCTTTTTCTCCGTCGTCCGTCGAACTCTCCGTAAAAAATCTGCTCCCAGGTGCCGAAATCGAGGCGACCATCCGTTATCGCCACGACCACTTCGCGCCCCATGATTTGTCTTTTCATATGGGCATCGGCATTATCCTCACCCGCATTGTGCCGATACTGGGACACCGGTTCATGGGGCGCCAGCTTCTCGAGCCAGACATCATAATCATGATGGAGACCGGACTCGTCGTCATTGATGAAAACGGACGCGGTAATGTGCATGGCGTTTACCAGCACCAGGCCTTCCCGAATTTCGCTTCGGGCGATGCATTCTTCCACTTCTGGGGTGATGTTGATAAAGGCGCGGCGGGTGGGAATGTTGAACGTGAGCTCTTTTCGATAGGTTTTCACCGGAACTCCTTTCCTGCCGGGAGCATGCTCCGGCGGATTACGGCGCCAGGCGCAACCTGGCGGGATTGTTTCGGCCCTTGGGTCTTATAAGCCATGTTTTTCCCAACTTCTTCTGATGTAATCCAGGTGAAGGAACAGATGGATTCCGATCAGAATCATGAAGCCGACAGCGCCCCACCGATGGATGGCGCATAGAAATCCCCGAACGGATGCGGCCATACCGTGGGATGTCCCCGGTCCTCCCGGGAACAGGATCCAGTTGGCCAATCCCGTGAAAAACAGTAACGACAATATCGAGAAGGAAATGACATTGACCCGCCACAACAGTTTGGTTTTTGAAGCATTCATTTAATCACCTCGATTCGTGAGTTGTCTCGGCGGCGCTGGGAAGACCTTTCCGGAGCCGCTTTCATTCTGACCGGAACCGGATCAGTCCTTCCTGGGCCACCGTTGCCACGAGTTTCCCCTCGCGGGTAAATACCTTGCCGAAATTCAAGCCCCTTGCCTTCCCGGCGCTGGGGCTTTGCATCACGTACAGCAGCCAGTCGTCCATGCGGAAATCCCGATGAAACCACATGGCATGATCCAGACTGGCGACCTGCATGGCGGGTTCCCAGAAACTGTGTCCATGGGGATAGAGGGACGTGGAGACAAGTCCGAAATCGGAGGCATAGGCCAGCATATACTGGTGGACCGCCCGATCGTCCGACATCCGGCCGGCTGACTTGAACCAGACCTTGCGGTTCGGCTCCCGTTTTTCGGGCGCAAAGGGGTTGATCGGGTTGATGGGGCGGATTTCGATGGGTTTGCGGCAGAGGATCTTGTCGCGAATCGACTTCGGAATTTTATGACGGACCCGCCCGGCCAGTTCCTGCTCCGATTCCAGTCCTTCGGGTTCGGGAACATCCTGGGGCATGGGTTCGGCATGCTCGAATCCGGGTTCTTCGATATGAAAGGAGGCGGCCATGGAAAAAATGGCGCGGCCTTTCTGGATCGCCAACACCCGCCGGGTGGTGAAACTGGTTCCGTCCCGGATGCAGTCCACATTGTAGACGATGGGGCGACTCGCATCGCCGGGTCTCAGGAAATAGGCGTGCAGACTATGGGCATTCCTTCCCGTCGAAACGGTTTGAGAGGCCGCGGAAAGGGCCTGGCCCAGTACCTGTCCGCCGAAGACATTGCCGAATCCAAGATCCTGGCTTTGTCCCCGAAAAACGGTTTCTTCTATCTTCTCCAGTTTCAGCAGTTTCAGCAATTCTTCCAGAACATTCTCTTCGAGGCATTCCGACATGACAGCATCTCCTTGGGGTTTTCCCATTATCCCCGACGTTATTACCATTGTCATCCATTTCGTCCAATAGAAATTTTCAGACCGTTTTCCCCGTTGTCCGACACCCTTTCACCATAAGAAGCGCCGTTGGATTTTCTCGATGGTTTGCCGGTCCGCCCGGAATGGAATTGCCGGGCGTTCGGGCTCGGGGAGGGCGTGGGTGTGAAAAAAAGGCGTTCTCTCGATTTTGCGGTTATAGGCGATGACCATCAGGGTTTCCAGGTTGACGGCATCTTCCATGTTATAGGCCAGCAAGGTTTCCAGCGCTTTTTCGTTATCGTTGCAACGGTAGTCCTGAAAGAGCAGGGGGGCAAAAAATCCATCCAGGCCGTTCAGGTCGCCCCGATCGATGCCGAGGGCGATTTCACACCGTTTCAAACCGCCTTTGATACCCAATCCGGCGAGAACATAGCGCAGGTCGATCTGCGCATGATGGAGCCTGATCCGGAAATATCGTTCAATGAAGGGGATATCGAAAGACTTGCCGTTATAGGTTACGAGGAGTTTGTAGGAGAGGATGTCATCCGGGAATTCGTCCAGATTGCGTCCGTTCACATAATGGCGGAGGGATCGGCCGTCATACAGGGCAATGGTGGTGATGATTCCGCTGTCGCTGTCCAAACCGTCGGTTTCGATATCCAGAAAAGCGGTTTCCTTCCTGAATTCCGGAAACAACCGCCAGTGGCTGCCGGGGGGCAGCCTGGTTTTAAAAAAAGAGAGATTGCGATCGCGGAGCTGCGCCATGGACTCTTGAATATGGGTGGCGATGGTGTGCCGTTTTTTCAGCGGTACTTTCACCTCATGGGGCGCGGTCGCCATCCGCCAGTCGGTCAGGCCGGCTTCCCAGAGTTTCTCTTCCGCTTTCAGGCCGATGCCGGGAATATGATGGAATGTGTTTTGCAGCATATTGGGAAGAATGGATTCCGTCGGGATATCAGATCTGGTTGTAAAAACCGACGCCTGTCAACAGCTCGAAGGACAAGCGTTTCACGAGCGCCCAGATGCCGTCCGCCGCGAAATGCTTTTCAATGGAGCGATCAAAGCAGACCGTTAGCCGTGGTTTGAATTCTTCATCTCCCAGCCACAGCAGATAGGTTACCGGAATTTTGGGCAGGGGCAGAAACACATAGGAAAGATCGGCAAAGGCTTCCGGTTTCCCGCCGACGGCCTCGGCGGCCAGCCGGAACCCATTGGGGTCGCTGCCGAACCGATCCAATACTCCCTGTACGTCAAGGCTGTGGATACCGACGAAAAAATGACTTTCTTTCAGCTCGTTGACCGTGATCATTTCGTTGCGCAGGGAAGCATAGGAGGCGTTATTGAGGTACAGCAGTACGACCAGTTCCAGCAAGGAATCTTCCAGGTGTTTCCAGTCAAGTCCCTGTTTGATTTTCAGGCATTGGCCGGTAAGATCGATCCATAGCTCCTTGTTCAAAAATGTCAGCCGGTAGCCGCCGGATTCATGCGGGGTGGCCAGGGAGCGTTCACACACATCGCCGCTTTCCAATGCAACCAGATGGCGCCAGTATTCATCGGGAATCGGGGCGACCTGTCCGGCAGGCGTGCGGGCCGGCGGTTTTTCCCGGCGTCTGCGCTTTTGCATATCCAGGAAGCCTTTCGCGTAGGGATAAGGACCGGCGGTGAAATTGTCACAGGGGAACTGATTGCAGCCTCGGATGCAATACCCAACCCGGTTCATGGCCGCGCAGGCCAGGATCGGACAGGGACGACCGAGAATTCTCTCCTGGGTCGCCATTTTTATGGCTCCCTGTTCACTGGTGCCGGCTCCACAGCTGGAGCAGGCACCGCTCAGATGGAGTCGACAGACGTCACAATTGATACCGCATGCGCCGGTGGGCATTGGCGTTCCTTTCCCGGTGAAGTTGTTTGGTCATCCTGGAGAATATTTTCCCCCGGTCCTATACCGGCCATGGGGGCGGAACGGAAGAAACGATTTAGAAATACCACAAGCCGCCATAAGAGACAATGCGCTTTTGACATTCCGGGAGGGAACTGCCAATATGGGCTTCAATTCCCTGCACACGCGTTTGAGCGCTTGCAGGCCATTCAATGGGGAGGATCGCATTCATGATATCATTGCCGATTTACAATTCAGCCGAGTCCTATTCGGTGGCGCCGACCAAGATAATCGCCCTGGGTCTCAATTATCGGGACCATATCGCCGAGAGTGTATCGGTAAAAGTGCGCGGATTTTCCGATGAGATTCCGTCGGAACCGATCCTGTTTCCGAAAACGCCCAACGTACTGATCGGTCCCAACGAACCGATCGTTATCCCGGCGTTTCTGAAGGCGTACGGTTTTGAATCACCTCGGGTGGATTATGAAGCCGAATTGGCGCTGATCATGAAGGACACATGTAAACATGTGCCGGCCCGGGACGCCCTGACTCATGTTCTGGGATTCACCTGTATGAATGACGTAAGCCAGCGGAATTTGCAGACCGGTGACAAATCCGGATGGTTTCGGGGCAAGTCCCTGGATAGTTTCGGCCCCATCGGACCCCGGCTGGTGCTCACAAAGGATATCGGCGATCCCATGAACCTTCCGATTCGCTGTCGACTCAACGGGAAAATCGTACAGGATTCCAATACGCGTCATATGATTTTTTCCATCCCGGAAATCATCGCGTTTGTTTCCAAGAATTTTACCCTGATGCCCGGTGATATCATTCTGACCGGCACCCCCGCCGGCGTCGGTCCGCTGCGCCATGGAGACACCGTGGCGGTTGACATTGAGCCGATCGGCGTATTGGAAAACCCGGTGATCGAGGAGGGGATGTGATCGGGGCGGCATCGATCCTCAATACCGCAAGGTCGCTTTCAGCCGCAAGGGATTTTGAAGCAGCGCGAGCGCCGCGACGATATTCGTGCAAACCACATCCGCTGACGTCAGTGTTTTCGTCGAAGCACCTTCTTCCAGAATGACCGCAATCCCCAGGGCGGATGCCGCCAGCATCAAACAATCATTCCGGCCGTTGCCCATACAGCAGGTGCGATCGGCTCCCAGATCCCGGACAAAGTCTCTTTTCCCCTCATCCTGGTTCCCGTCCGACAAGATCGTCAAACGGCAGGGAATACCTTCCAGGCCTTTTGCAGCCTGCCCGAATGTATCGGCCGTCAGTACGTGGATTTCGAGTTTGTCGGCCAAATCCGTCAAGGCCCGCTTCACGCCCGGTACCAGTATTCCGTCGACCGCCAGGGTTCCATTGTAGTCGAGCACCAGGTACTGCAGGCGGATCTCTCCGTGTCCCGGAATGGCAACTTGGATCATACGGCTCCGTTCCTTTCCCAAATTGGTTACAGCAGACCGACTTCCTTGTAATATTTCATGGCGCCGGGGTGAATCGGTGCGGCAAGACCTTCCAACATGTTTTTGCGGGTCAGGACTTGATAGGCTGGATGAAGTTTTTTAAATTCGTCCAGATTTTCAAATACTTCTCTGGTGATGGCGTACACCACTTCTTTCGGTACCTTGGCGGATGTGACGAGGGTGGCTTTTACGCCGAAGGTTTGTACATCGGCTTTATTCTGAACACCGGGATACATGTTGATCGGGATAATGGATTCGGCATAATAGGGATATCGAGCCAGCAGGGGTTCGATATTCGTGATGGGGATGAAGCGGACTTTCAGGTTGCCGACCATGGCTTCCCGGATGGCGCCGGAAGGGTGGCCGACCGTGTAGAAAAAAGCATCTATCCGTTTTTCCTGCAACAGGATCGGCGCATCGGCAGCCTTTACATTTTCCGTCTGAAGATCGGTTTCGTAATGGATTCCCGAGGCTTCAAGGGCGTCGATGGAATTCTGAAGCTGTCCGGAACCCAGATTGCCGATGTTGACGCGTTTTCCTTTCAGGTCCTGGATAGTCTCGATGCCCGAATCCACCGAGGCCATCAGGGTGACCGATTCGGGATGGATGCTGAACACCGCCATTAAATCGGACTGGGGACCCCGCTCCTTCCATTCCGCCAGTCCATGGAGGGCCTGGTATTGGCGATCGGACTGGACCAGGCCGAATTGCAATTCTCCCGTCATTACTGCATTGATGTTGGATACGGAGCCGCCGGTGGCTTCCACCGTGCAGTGGATATGGTAGCGGGCCGTTTTTTCATTCAAGAGCTTTGCAATCGCACCGCCCGTGGGATAATAGACACCGGTAATGCCGCCGGTGCCGATTATGACGTTGATCGTTTCCGGTACGGCGCCCGCAGAAGGGGCGCTTTTTTCGTCGGACCGGCTACAGCCGGCGAAGGCCATCAGCACCACACCAAATGCCAGGAAAACGCCGACAATCAAAGCCTTTTTCATGCAAGTCTCCTTGTTTATATCATAAACCGGCCGTCAAGGGGCCATCCGGCCGTTTCCTTCGGACGATAGTCTGTTCCATTACCGATCCATCGATTCCAGTGAGGGCATGGCGCCCCGATATCGGGTAATCCGTATAACGACCCGTATCTTCTATCAAACAAGCCTCCGGAACTCAACTACTTTTACAGCGATTTTCCGGGCGCCCGAGCAGGGGGCAGTCTCGTGAAAGACACCGGGGATTCTTGCCCGGGCCCGGTGCTGTTTTGAGTTGCCTTTTTCGTTGATTCGATTACGATGGCCGGATCATGAGTTCAACGAAACCGCCGCTAGTCAGCGTTATCATTCCCACCTTCAATCGGGCGAAAATGGTCGGCAACGCCATTGCATCGGTCCTGGCCCAGTCATTCCGGGATTTTGAACTGATTGTCATTGACGACGGTTCCACGGACGATACCCGGGAACGGCTCACCCGATTGCCGTCGGGGGTTCGGGTCCATTTCCAGGAAAACCGGGGTGTCAGCGCCGCTCGCAACAAAGGGGTTGCGCTGGCGACCGGCAGTCTCCTGGCCTTTCTGGATTCAGACGATTTATGGCTGCCGGAAAAACTTTCCCGGCAGGTCGCCTTTTTCAACCATCACCCCGAGACGTTGATCTGTCAGACGGAGGAAACCTGGGTTCGAAACGGTCGTCGGGTGAATCCGAAAAACCGTCATCGAAAACCGTCGGGGATGATTTTTTCCCCGTCCCTTTCCCTCTGTCTGGTCAGCCCGTCCGCCGTCATGATCAAACGGGCGCTTTTCGAAGAAATGGGGGGGTTTGATGAAAGCCTGCCGGCGTGCGAAGACTACGACCTGTGGCTCCGAATCAGTTGTCGCTATCCGGTGTTTCTGTTGGATGAGCCATTGATCATCAAACAGGGAGGGCATGACGACCAATTATCGGCCGGCGTCGGCCTGGATCGTTTTCGTATCCGGTCCCTCACCAAGATATTGGAAACGGAACGTCTTACGGTGGACCAGTACCGAGCCGCCGTTATAAAATTGCAGGAAAAATGCGCGATTTACGCCGGTGGCTGTCTGCGGCGAGGGCGTGACGAGGAGGCCTCCCAGTATCAACAGCTGGCAAGGAAATTTGAAAACCCGCAACGGGATTCGAGCAGGGGAAAACCCATCCAGATCGGACCCATGGGATGTTTGGACGGGAAATCGGAAAAATAGTTCTTATCTGTAAACAATGTTTCACTATAACTATGAAATTTTTTTCACAATACGGGCCATCAATTTTCCCATGTGATTTATAACTTACTTAAAATAAAAGATAAAATAAAAATCTCTTGCATTGGTATTCTTATTGCTATATAGATTTTCAGATTTTAAAGGGGGGGAATGCCAATGACATGCAATAAATGCCATACCAATTTAATCGAAGTAGTTCGGTATGATGGGGATCGAATGATTTCATCGCGGTTGAGCTGTCCGGTTTGTGAAAATGAGTGGCCGGAAAGAGAAGACTTGGATTCCATCAGCGCGAGACTGTTTGATTCGGCGATATATGCTTGATATCGATTGGTTCCGTACCAATGAGCGACTGATTCCGGGCGGTGAAACAGGAAGACCGCCCCTACTGAATTTCCGGCCTGCCGGACGGCTTGATACGCTTCGCCGGCAACGCCGCCAACACCACCCAGAAAGCAAAAATCGGCAGATACTGCGCTCCGAAAATATTCCAGCCGGTCAGACCGATCATTAAAAAAACTGCCGGCCATGGCAACATGCCGTATCGCCACCCCGAAAGATCTCGCACCACCATCCGTACAATACACACAAAAAGCCACGCAAAAACCAATGCGCCCAAAAGACCGGTGCTCGACAGTATCTGGAAGAAAAGGCTATGGCTGTGCATGGCGTCCGGCGATCTTACCACGCGTCCATCCGGCGACACATATGGCTGCACACTGCCGGAAGCGACCGTCCTGGCGTATACCTGACGCCAGGCGGAAACCGAAACACCGACAAAGGGATGCTCCCGCCACATTTCCCAGGCCACTTTCCAGATGTTGATCCGGTCATACATGCTGTCCATGTTGTGGGTAGGTCGCGGGATGTACTTGACCCCCAGGCCGCCTGCGAACCCCAGCAGCAGAAACAATATGACGGCGGTTCTGGTTGAAATGAAGCGGGTCGCCAGGTAGGCGACGGCAAGCAATACACCGGCGCCCGCACCCAGAACGGCCGTGCGGATACGGAAAACGACCATCAGGACGACCGACAGGGTGCCAAGGCTGAAAATCAGGAGACGTTTTCGTTGGTTGAGGTTCTGGTCCAGAATTCCCCAGGACAGGAAAAACGGCGCGGCATAGGCGGCAAAACTGGCGATGCGTTCCGCTTCCTTCAATTTGTTGGCGTACCGCTCCAGGCTTTTTCCGATCAGGTCATGACCGATGAGATAGGCCAGCGATGTATTCAGGGCCGCCCAGCAGACGCCGGCCCCGAGGCCGATCAGGAGGGGGCGGGTCACTTCGCGACGCGTGGAAATGTCGAGTAATGCGGCGCAAAAAATCAAATGACGGATGAGCACCACGTCATGGGCCCACCCCTTGTCTCCCGGACCGTTCCAGAGGAGGCTGATCATCACGCATCCATACCAGGCCAGCCAGGGCAACAGGATGGGATGACGGATCAGCCGGGGCAACGGGTTCTTCCCCGCCAGAAAAGAGCGAACGATCCAACAGACGCCGGTAAGGGCGATGGTGGCTTCGAAACCGGCATTGCCGACGACAATCCCGGCAGGAAGCAGCGCGCCGAACAGAACGGCTGCCGTGTCCAATCGGTTTTCCCAGAGGCGACGCGTCGTATCAATCATTGTCCGTATCTCCGGAAGTCATATCCAACTGCAACTCTCCCAGCTCCCGCTGGATTTTTGAAAAAACGGTTTTCGGCTGGATGGAATGGAGGCAGATATGTCCGTGCTTGGGCGGACATACCTTCTTGTAGCAGGGGCCGCAATCGACCGGATGATAGAGCACCCGGTTCTTTTGTCCGGCGGCATGGTGCTTGAACCAGTTGGTGGGGCCGAAAAAACTGAACACCGGAATACCCGCCGCCGCCAGGATATGCATGGGGCCGGAATCGTTGGTGACGGCAAGTCCGGCGTTTTTTCCCAAGAGATAGAGTTGCATGGTATTGAATTTGCCGGTGGCGTCGATTCCCGCGCGGGCCGCCAGGCCATGGTTCAGGCCCTCATCCGTTTTGCCGCCCACCCAAACGCATTGGTATCCGACCTGCTCCAGGAGCAGGGCCAGTTTTTCGTAATAATTGGCCGGCCATCTCTTGGAAGGCCATTCCGGACTGGAACCGGCATGGAGAACGACATAGCGACCGTCCACGATGCCGTGGTCCGTTTTCCATCTGCCGACTCTTTCGGTATCGGCCGTCGAGGGATAGAGGGCGCCGCGGGGAGCGACGTCCGGTATGCCGGCCGCGGCGACGAAAGCCGTCAGCCGTTCGAAAACGTGGCGATTTTCATCATCGGAGGGCGGGTGGCAATTATACACCGATCCGCCTTTTTTCCCGACCCGGACCGGGGCCCGGGAGGAACGCACCAGCATGCGGCTGATGCGGTTTCCCTGGAGATCATAGACCACGTCGAACCGTCGCTTTTTGATCCAGGCCCGCCTTCCCAGTGTGCTGTCCGAGGTGAACCACTTGGAACGGTCCAGAGCGATCGTCGAAAGGCGCGGGTGTTCAGCGAACAAGTCCACAAAAGGCGGGGTCGTCAACAGGGTGACGTCATCGTCGGGATGGTGCTTTACGATGGCGTCGATATGGGGCAGCGCCATGAAGATATCTCCCAGTGAAGACAATTTGATAACCAGAATTTTTTTCAAGAGCCTTCCTCATCCGCCGGCGGTAGGAGGGCCGCGCGGCCTGGCGACATTGGCAACATAATGAAATTGTTAATCTTTTATTATTAATAAGTTGCCATTCCATACAGGAACACGGAAGGCATTGCAACTCTTTTTTCTTCCCAACGCCAGAGGGGGTCGTAAAAGGAATGGACTTTTTTTGAAAAAAAGGAAATCCTGGCGCTGCCGTATGCCTTGTCCGATCTTGTTCGCAAACCGGAGACCACGCGATGTCCGTTGCCCTGATTTTTCCACCGACTTGTGATCCCACCGCCCCCTATATCGCCATCCCATCTCTTGCGGGATACCTTCGGTCCCATGGAATCCAGGTGCTGACCATCGACGCCAATGTGGAAGCCTATGACCGGCTGCTGCGGCCCGATCATCTCGCAGCGCTGGGGTCGCGGATTCAGAAACGTATCCAGCGCCTCGATAAAAAAAAACATCCCGGTCATGTGGAACAGTTGGCCCGTATGGGGCTTTCGGAAGGAGTCGGGTACGCTCGGACGATTCCGAACCGGATTGCAAAAGCGCTGACGGTGCTGCGGGACCATACCGGGAGTCTTTTTTTCCATCCCGATCGCTACCAGGAAGCCGTCGAAACGGTTGAAAAGGCCCTTTGCCTGATCAGCGCCGCCTATACCCCCCTTGGACTGGATTTCAAGTCCTACCGTACACCGTTTTCCCTGCTGAATCTTGCGGAGATCGAACGGGATGCGGATCCGGACAACGACCCGTTCGCCGACTATTTTAGGGCGCTGGCGGAACGCCTTCGTTCCGCGTCCGTGAATCTTGTGGGGCTTTCGGTGGCCTTCCCCGGACAGGTGCAGCCGGCCTATTCGCTTGCCTTTGCGCTTCGCCGGCATCTCCCCGGCGTCCATGTCACCGTGGGCGGACCGGCCATGACCCAACTGTTGCTGCGGTCGGAGCCGGACCGTCGGCCGAACCTGCTGGGCCCTTTTCACTCGGCGGTATTGTTCGAGGGGGAACTGGCCTTGCATGACCTGGTCGTGTCCCTTGAAAAAGGCCGAATGCCGGAACCCATTCTATACGGCAGGCCCATCAACAACATGGACGGACTTCCCGCGCCGGACTATGCGGGAATGCCCCTTCACTTGTATCTCAGTCCCCGGCCGGTATTGTCTTACGATCCCACACGCGGCTGCTACTGGGGCAAATGCGCCTTCTGCCATTACGGTTTGTGCGAATCGGGCGTCGCACCCTACCGGGAACGACCCGTGGAACAGATGCTCACCCATGTCCGGCTCCTTGCCGAACGGCACGATTGCCGTATTCTCTATTTCTCTCAGGACTCCCTGTCTCCCAAGACCGCCCTCCTGCTGGCCAGGGGCATGAAAGCGGCCGGGATCACCTGCCGATGGGGAACGGATATGCGGCCGGAGCCTTCTCTCACCGCTGAATGCTGTCGCGAATTGGCGCTGGGTGGCGCCTTGAGCGTCGCCCTGGGGGTTGAATCCGGTTCGGAACGCGTTCTGCGGCTGATTCGCAAGGGGGTAACCGTCGAAAACATCCAGGCAGCAATCCGGAATCTATCGGCCGCCGGCATCGCCGCCGAAGCCATGTGCTTTTGGGGTTTTCCCACGGAAACCTACCAGGAAGCCCTGGCCACCCTCCGGTTGATCGAAGCCCTGGAAAAGGATTTGGCCTTGTTTATTTGCGGGCGCTTTGCGTTGTGCCATGGCTCCCATATTGCCCGCCATCCGGAAGAATACGGCATACGAGAAGTATGGGGGGTGGCGGACGATGCGTTCAAGACCGCCCTGTTTTATAGCGAGCGGGCGAAGTCCAAAACCCCGGGGGAGCAGGAAAAGCTGGACATGGCCCTGGATCGACTGTCCGGCAAGTGGTGGTTTCATTCCTACCCGTGGGCCGGGTCTCTGTCCACCGCCCATACGCTGCTCTGGTACGAACACGGCGGCAAGGATGTTTTCCGGCGCATCCGGAGCAACCTCGGGCGGAATCGAACCAGAAAACTGCGGAGTCCGCCGGATACTCGGGAGGAAATCGTGTTCATTCCGGAAGTATGGGAGAAGGAGCAAAAGATCTGGGATCGGATGATCCACACGGAGCGTTCCGTGAGTCGCGGCCTTTACCGACGGTTGGCTGGAGGCTGAACAATCGCATATAAAAAGCGGTATCTCGGATCACTACTTCAGTAAGGGGAATCGGATACGAAAAACATTTATGGATGTTATGGAATGTTAAAAATGAAAACGAGATGCTTCCATTACACCTATGACGATTCTTACGGTTTCGATCCAAGGCGATTTTTGGTGTGGATCAGTCGTGCAATACACCTACGACGATTGTGTGTGATATTAAATGGCTTGTACATATTCAGCGGCGGTCTGATGGTCGAAAAATAAACGTGTGCCACCGATATTCCGTTGACAACGGGTATTGATATAAACCTGATATGATCCTGATATGATAAAGGGGCGTTCGATTCTGATGCCTGTGAAGCTCAATTGCGATCAGAGGCAGGTTGCATTGCAGCTCCTTGGGGTTGACAAATGGTAACATAAAGGTTACTAATAATCATGTCATACGAAATCCTCGAATATACCAGTGACACTGATAAAAACTTGTTTCGTGGTTGGTTCCTCAACTTGGATGCGAAAGCGGCCGCCAAGGTTACAGCGGCTATCGCAAGGCTTGAGAATGGAAACACCTCGAACGTGAAAAGTGTGGGCGGCGGGGTGTACGAGTATAAAATCAATTTCGGACCTGGATACAGGGTATATTTCGCTTATGACGGTAAAAACATTATCCTTCTGCTGGCCGGCGGGAGCAAGCAGCGTCAGCCCAAAGACATCGAGACAGCCAAGGCCCGGTGGGCCGATCACAAGGCAAGAAAGTAGAGGTTATCATGCCACTGACACGCAAATTTAAAGAGACCGTGCAATTGCGGGTTCAACAAGATCCGGAATACCGCAAGGAACTTATAATCGAGGCTACAAACGCCTTCCTCGATGGTGATATCAGCACTGGAAAAACCTTACTCAGAGACTATCTTAACGCCACTGAGGCATTGCCTTCCATTGCCCGTGAACTGGCCCAGGATGAAAAGAGCATTCGCCGCATGATCGGACCTCGTGGGAATCCCACTCTGAACAACTTCATTAATCTCTTGGGAGCGTGCAAAAAACGTGAGAACCTGGATTTGAAGGTTGCATGATACCAAATGGCCCCTGGCTGCACGAATGTTGGGGTTGAGCCAAGAAAAATATGTGCCCATAGCGATCGGCTTTCCGATGAACATTTGCGTTTCCACTATAAATACGACAACAAATGCAAGCTGGTAAGTGCCTAAAACGCATCATGGTTGATTCTGGACTATAAGTACGATGTCGATCACCTACTCAGTAAATAGAGGATATTGCTTCCGATATGCAATGGTTCTGATGATCCAGGCGTTCTGGTTGCGACTTTTTAAAATCGTTTTTCCGGCCACCAGTCTTAACAAAGAACTCACCTATGACAAGATGGACAACATCACGACCAAACAGACCGAGCATGGGAATTACGATTACGGGTATGACGACCTGTACCGGCTCACGTCCAGCGACAACCCCGTCGGCGGTACCGACGAAACGTTCACCTATGACTCCGTGGGCAACCGCCTGACAGCGGCCGACACAACCGGCGAGTGGGCTTACAACCTGAACAACGAACTCGGCGGCTACGATGACGTAACCTACGAATACGACGCCAACGGAAACACAGTCAAAAAGACCGCCGGGGGTGTCGTTACAAGCTATGTTTACAACACAGAGGACCTCCTGACCCAGGTATGGGACGGGGAGGTCGGCACCGGCTCTTTGACAGCATCCTATTATTACGATCCCTTTGGTCGCAGGTTGTGGAAGGATGTGGGCGGTATAAGGACGTACTTCCATTATGCCGATGAAGGCCTGATCGGTGAGTACGACGGGGCAGGGGCCGAGATCAAGACATATGGGTACAAACCAAGCGAAACTTGGAACATCGACCCCTTGTTTATGAAAGTTGGGGAGGAATACTACTTCTATCAAAATGACCATTTGGGAACTCCACAAAAAATGACTACTATCAGCGGTGCAGTAGTCTGGAGTGCCAGATATTCATCATTTGGTAAAGCCCAAATCGATTCAGCATCTATAGTTGTTAATAACCTACGGTTTCCGGGCCAATACTTCGATTCTGAAAGCGGATTTTATTATAACTTATGGAGGTATTATGATCCGCAAACAGGGAAATATATAACGGTCGATCCCATCGGATTTTGGGGTGGAATAAATTTGTATGGATATGTTGGCAACAACCCAACCATATTTGTTGATCCAGAAGGGCTGGTCTTAGATACGATTTTAGATATTGGTTTTATTCTTTATGATTTGCATGTAATTGCAAAGTGTGGATTAAACTGGACTAATGGTATAGCATTAGGACTTGATATGGCAGGGGCAGTACTGCCTTTTGCTACAGGGCTTGGAAAAGCTTGGACCGCAACAAGACGACTAGGTGAAGTGGGTGAGGCTTTTGCAAAAATACCAAAGGGGGCAAAAGGGAAACTATCAATTCCATCACTTACAAAAACAACTCGAAATGGCAAACGGTTTCCAGATCAAGTGACAGCATCCGTAATTAAAGAAGTTAAAAACAAATCTGTTCTAAGTCCATCAGATTACAAGCAAATTAGAGATTCGCTCGTTTATGCTCATCAAAAAGGCGAACAAGTAGAACTTTATCTCCGAAGAACAACCGAAGTCGGTGATGTTGAAAAGTTAATTAATCATCCCGATGTTACAGTGAAGTATCTTTCTGTGGATGCAAAAGGGCAACCCTATAGGGTAAAAGGTGTAGGTGCAGCAATGAATGCAACAGGAGCTTGCGAGTGCCCATAGATATTTAATTTTAATTATAATTATAGTATATTAATGAATTTTAAAAAAATATTACAAAATCTGTTTAATATCGATACGGAAAAAGATAGGCGTGGTTTAACTGCTAATGATGTATTAAAAAATTTAGAAAAAGATGTTGTCTATCAAAATAGGAGAAAACTACGCAGCAAACAGATTAATGAAATGGAACGAAATTATAAAGAATTATCAAGACCTATTATTAAAGACCTCAAAATAATAGGCACTAAAATTAAGCGGCTTGAAGAGTTATCTTACAGTGAGAAGCCAACACCAGCTAACATAGTAAATGTGCTATTAAAATGGATATCTATATCAAATGATCTAACAGTTTTAGAGTTTTTGGTTCGGCCTTTGATGAGAACAGAAGAACCATATGATGGTAACGTTTTAATAGAATTGTTCGAAAGGCCTATTCATGAAAATCTTCGTTGGATAATAGGTGATGTAATACAGGCTTCCCGCCCTTACGGAATTGACGATTGGATAATAAAGGCAGTAAAAAATCCAAAATATAAAAAATCAAAAGAAATGTTGTTGATCGCTCTATACAAAATTGCAAGGGCACAAGAAGCGATACCAATTTTGATTTCATCATTTGACCAATACCCAATACATGTTACAGAAGCTTTAAGCGAAATAGGTGGAAAACAAGAGATTGCTTTCCTTAAATCTAATCGTGATAATAAAAAAAAACCGGTGAAGGAGAAAATAGACATAGCAATAGAAAAGATACAACAACGAATCGAAAAACAGATAACAGAGAGACCCTGAATCTTGAAAATGACTATACTGCCCGACAGTCTTTTTCTTTTTAACAGCTAAAAATGACAGTGTTCCGCATTGTGGCAAGCGTGAAGGGCAGCGCAGATGGCAGCGGGCGCAAGGGCGGCGGAGCATTGAAAAAGTTTATATAACGTGCCGTTATGTAAAAGCGGGAGTGCGGGCAGGCGGGGCGGCGGGGCGGCGGGGACCATGCCTTTCTTTTCTGCATGGTTCGTGACGCCCCGGGCGCAGCCGATAAGCTATTTTGTTATCGGCTGCGCCGAACGAAGCGGCATTTATCGTTGCGTAGCTCCCTGGAGTGCCCATAGCCGGCGGAGCAGGCCCCTCACGTAGGGGGTGTTGATGATCGGTGCTATAGAGCCATTCCGTGATCGCCGCAATCGAGCCACTTGATGATCGCCGTAATGGGGCCAGTTGGTGATCGCCGTAATGAGGCCAACCGATGATCGTCGCAATCGAGCCATTGGCGGTTTCAAG
>JBGSLR010000028.1:0-77420 GCA_041740615.1 Desulfobacterales bacterium | reverse complement strand
GGTCAAGTCACATACTTTGCTATAAAATTGAGCCGGATATCGTTCTGCATCTACTTGATATCGCAGAAGATAGCCTGTTCGATTCAGGCAGCCTTGTTACTGCGAAACTTTAGTCTTGAAAAAAGATGTGCGATTGCCCTGTCAACCGAAAAATCATTTTTTTTAAAAATACAGAAGAATTATCATGTAATCCGATCATTTTTTCGGCATCGACTGTCCTCATGAAAAAACCAGGACGATGCAACCTTTAAAATCGCAATAAAATCGTCAACGAAAATTGGCGACAGCACTGCGCGATAAACCGATCCAACAAATCACATGCATGTATAATCATCTTATTTTACAATGTATTTATATAAAATTAACCATCGTTAATAGGGCAAAAAACACCCCATTTTCAAATGCCCTTAACTTGGAATCCATTGCCTCTATATCATACTATATTAGTATTGTATAGTTTTATTTCATCATAAAATACCAGTGATGGGGATTGACCCAATGAGGCAATGAGATCTGATCAAACGCGCAAAATCCAAGATTGCGTCGGCATCGACAAGTGGGCGGGAGACTGGGGGATTCACAGGTTGAAGCGACACTGACGGTTCGACTCAGACCTCAATGAACCGTCAGGATACTCCCCATCCGTAAAACTTTTGTAAAAATCCAATTATCGCTGGCAAAAAAGACCGAATCATTCTAAGTAACGGCCTGCTGTTGTGACCGCATTCAAATCGGTATGGTACAGCGGATCATCGCAGACAAGAAAGGACTACCAATGCTCCAAGAGAATTTGCTACATCCATATAGCCCCGCAGAAGAACTCGTCAACGGTCTCACCCATGGCCTGGGAGTGCTCTTAAGCATTGCCGGCCTTGCCGTGTTACTCGCCGGCGGCACTTATAGGGGTGATATATGGTCTATCGCCAGCTTTTCAATCTTCGGCGGCTCGCTGATCATCCTGTATTCCGCTTCAACCCTTTATCACAGCAGTTCACGCCCTTCCTGGAAGCGCGGCTTGAAAAAGGTTGACCATTCCGCCATTTTCCTGCTGATCGCCGGAACCTATACCCCGTTTCTGCTCATCCATCTGAGGGGACCGCTGGGGTGGAGCCTGTTTGGGGTGATCTGGTCACTGGCGATAACCGGTGTGACGATCAAACTGTTTTATTTCCATCGAATTCGAAAACTGTCGGTGGGAATCTATCTGTTCATGGGCTGGCTGTGTGTGATCGCCATGCGGGAATTGGCGCATTCCCTTCCTGCGGCAAGCTTTTCACTGCTCCTGATCGGCGGCGCCCTGTATACCACGGGCGTCGTCTTCTATTCATGGAAAAAATTGCCGTACCACCACGCCGTATGGCATGTATTTGTATTAGGGGGCAGCATCTCTCATTTTTTTTCGGTATTGAAAAGCGTTTCATGATCCCATCGTCCCTGGCTTTCCCATCCCAAGGTTACCAGATCGCATTTACATGCGGATAGGAAAGGATTTTCTGGTCGGCCGTCAGAAGCGTATAATTGCAAAGCCTGGCGGTTGCCGTTATAATCCGATCCGCCGGGTCTGCATGAAAAATTTCCGGTAAGGAATACGCCTCCTCCATGATCGGCAGGTTGATATTTTCCACTTCCCATCCGTTCAGCAGAACAAAATGCCGGAACCATACCTTCCAATGACGGTCAAGTTCGATTCGCCCCCTCTCCGACGCGCATGCAATCTCAGCGGCACTGATGGGCGAAACGAAAACCTCCGTCTGCTCGTCTTGCAGCAACAGCTTCGCCGTTTTGGATAAGGAATCTGGATCCGATACGGCCCAGAGAATGCAGCAGGTATCGAGAATCAACTTCATTTCTTCAGCATTTCCCAATGACCCTCGGCGATCATCGGTTCCGTCAGATCGTCCTTGATCCTTACACTACCTTTGCCGCAACCGAGTTGCGTACGATTGACTTTATCCTTGTGCGCGATGGGCACGATATTCGCGATCGGAACATTGCGCTTGCAAATGGTAACCCGTTGTCCTTTTTCGACAGAAACCAATATCTTACTTATATTATTCTTAAATTCTGCGACATTGATTTTTTCCATGGCCATATAGTAGGCTATCATCATGGCTATGTCAAGGCTCATTAGGAGACGGGTTCTATCTAAGCCAAGCGCAGCGAAACGGCATCTCGCCGGAAATCAGCAAATTTCCCCGGAATCGGGATCGGAAGCGATACACCATATCGAAATCCAAAAAAAGCTCAGCGCGGTGATTCGGGAAACCTGGATCGGTCATGCCCCTTCCAATCCTTCATGATCCTTCCGGCGCCGGCCAGCAGCATGATATTGCCCATGACGCGATCCGGCAGCAGCCCGCGGGTCAATACACCGAGATGCAGCGACCGGGGATGCTTCACGACCCGGCGGTTTTTTTTCAAGGCCCGATTGACAATGGCCTTGGCGATGTGATCATGGTCTTTTACACGGGGGATCAGTATCTCCCCCAGCAGGTTGAGCTTGCTGCCTTCAAACAGACCCTGTTTGATGATCCCCGGATGAACCGAAGAAAACCGAACACCCTTTTTCCGATCGCATTCCGCCTCGAATCGGAGGGCTTCCGTGAACCCGGAAACCGCCCACTTGGTAGCACAGTAAACCGCCAGGTCGGGCATTCCCAGAAGTCCGGCGCCGGAGGAAATGTTGACGACATGCCCGCGGTCACGTTCCAGCATACCCGGCAAGAAGGCGTAAATGGTGTAATACATGGAGATGAGGTTGACATAGGTTTCCTTCACCCGCACGGCCGGCGGTTGGGTGCAGAACCTGCCGGGGACCACACAGCCGGCGTTGTTGATCAAAATATCGACACTCCCCATTTCCCGTTTGGCCATTGCGGCCATTTGGTTGACCTGGGTTTCATCGGTAATGTCGCAGTGACGACAATACACCGGCGCCCCGATGAGTTGGAGCTCCTTTTCCGCTGTCCGAAGGTATTCGTCATGAATATCCCAGATGGTGACGGAACAGTTTTCTTTCAGAAGACGCCGGGCGGTCGCCAGCCCGATCCCCATGGCCCCGCCGGTTACGACCGCTGAAGCACCGTTGAGTTCTGTCATTTTCCCCTCCTCAATCCTTCTATGCATGCATAGGCAAATACAACCCCGAACAGAAAATCATTCAGCCCATACACGCTGTAAAAAAAGCCCGTGATCGGGTCCTGTTGGTACAGCAGAGGCAATTGATCCTGGTGCCGCAGGATCCACTGTCCCCAGATGGCGGCGTAGAAAAATTTTTCCACGGCGAAAACCGCCGACAGGACCGGAAGACGGTCATATTGATCGGCGGCGGCGATATAGGCCAGCCCCCACAGGATGATGACGAACAGGCTGACCGGGCTGAACGTATCGGGATCCTGCGACAGGAGATACCCATTGGTAAAGAATTTGCTGAACACGGGAATGCCGATCACGTTCACGGCACCCGATAGAACAAACAGGTTTCGGACCCAACGTCTATGCTTCATGGCCTGCTCCTAATGGAAATGCCTCCCCTGTCCTGCAGAAACCGGTTCTGCTTGATGATCAGCGGCAAACGGTTTATAGTTGTACGTATCGTTCGTTCGAGAGCGATCCGCTTTTTTGGTTGCACCTAATTCACTATACGTTTCAGGATCGGCGTGCAGGTCATCATACGCCAGAAAGATGGCTTTTTGCGCCATTTGCGGTTGAAAACATGATCAAGGGGAAAACGCCGACCATCATCAGCACCTGGATACCGGTCGTTCTGCGGACATACGCGGCCTGCGGCCTTGATGCCGACACCCTGCTGGCGGCCGCCGGGATCGACAAACAACTGCTTTCCAATCCGGAGGCCCGCATATCCATAAGCGATTATGAACAACTCTGGAGGCTGGCCACGGAACGGACGAAAGATCCCTGCCTGGGATTGAAAGTCGTTCCTTTTTTACGGCCAACTACGTTTCATGCGCTCGGTCTGACCTTGCTGGCCAGCAGCACCATCCGGGAAGCGCTGTTGCGTCTGGGTCGCTATTATCGAATTATCTCCGATGAAGTGAACGTCGGCGTTATCGATTCGAACGATAGGACAGCCCTGTGTTTCAGCCCACTGCCCGACAGATCGCCGCCCATCGATGCCTCCGTGGACGCCTTCATGGCGGTTTCAATCGCCTACGCCAGAACATTGTCCGATGACACCCTGCGCCCCGCCAAAGTGGCGTTCATGCACCCGGAACCGGCAGACATAAAACCCTTCCGGGATCTGTTCCAGGGGCCGCTATCCTTTTCCGCCGGGGATAACCGCATCTATTTTGATAACGAGGATGTCCATCGCCCGCTTTCCTCGGCAAACGCGGAAATCGCCTTCCGGAACGATCAAATCGCGGCCGAATACCTGGCGCGTTTTGAGAAAACACAAATCGGGAATCAGGTGCGGGTGCGGATCGTGGAATTTCTCTCATCCGGGGAACCCGGCCTTGAAAAAATCGCCAGATCCATGGGAATGAGCCGTCGCAGTCTGAACCGTGGCCTGCAAAAAGAGCGCACCTCGTATCGCGACTTGCTGGAAGATGTCCGCCGGCAACTGGCGGCCCGGTATATCCTGCGGCAGGATCTCTCGGTAATCGAGATTGCGTTTCTGCTGGGCTATGCGGACTCGAGCAATTTCACCCGGGCTTTCAAGCGCTGGTTCGGCGATTCCCCCAAAGGTTATCGTGCGGGCAGGCGCACCGGATCGTAACTTCGGCGACCGTATTCCAGATCACCTTTTTACCCATCATTTTGAAGCCCCTATCCCATCCTTCCCGAGGATTTCGAACAGGCCGGATAATGATTTGATTTTTTCAACGGCGATTTCAGCTTCATCCATAATCCCCGTTTATTCAAGGACGGACTTTGACGTCAGGCTGTTCCCATTCTCTCCGTCGGACAAGGCGCCGCGCCGGCGGGCATGGTAAAAAAAAGTTGACAATAGAATAATATTCTAGAATATAATTCTATATCATGAAATCGAAAAACATCACCCATAAAAACAGCGAAGAACGAAAGCAGCAGATTATCCATGCCGCACTGAGTTGCTTTCTGGAGAAGGGTATTCTTGACACCGGCATGGCGGATATCCGGAAACGCTCCGGGGCCAGCACCGGCAGCATCTATCATCATTTCAAGAGCAAAGAGCAGCTGGGAGCGGCGGTTTACCTGGAAGGGATCGGCCGTTACCAACAGGGATTCCTGGCGGTGCTGGACCAGCACCGGAATGCCCGTGAGGGGGTCATGGCGGCCGTGCGGTTTCATCTGACCTGGGCCGAGCAGAACCTGGATTGGTCGCGTTTTTTCTTTCAAACGCGGCATACCGTTTTCCCGGGGGATACCCAGGAGACCTTCAAGCGCCTGAACGGAACTTTCTTTCGACAGGCCGGCGCCTGGTTCAAGCATCAAATGGCCGCCGGAACCATCCGGCCCATTCCCAAGGATATTTTCGTGACCGTATTGCTGGGACCAGCCCAGGAATTCATCCGGCACTATCTGGCCGGCAATACGATAACGCCCCTGAGTCAGGCCGCCGAGGCATTGGGCGAGGCGGCCTGGCGGGCGCTGAAGGCTGACAATCAACCCCTGACGGCGGTTGAAAAATAAAAACACATACCCCACCAAGGAGGTCCATCATGACGAATACCCTATGGCAGTCGGCGGCACAAACCATTGTGAATGCAGGACAGGTCCCCATCCCCGTCAACGATACCCTGCTGGAGCTGGTGCAGACCGTTATGGATGAAAAGGAGGCCGAATTCATCCTGATGTTCACCAAAGCTTTGAATCGGGATGAGGTTGCGCAAAAATCTCATCTGGAACCCGCCCTTTTGAACGATATGTTGAATGGGCTCATGACCAAGGGGGTGCTCACCGGCATTCCCAGCAAAAGCTCGGGAGAGGTGATTTATCGGCTCATGCCCCCCATTCCGGGATTGTTTGAGTTCACGCTCATGCGGGGTGAAACAGGGGAGAAGGAAAAAAAACTGGCGCGGCTCTTTCATCAGTTATTCGGGGAGTTGTCGTCCATGGTGCAGGAGAATTATGATCTGGCCATGGAAATGTTCAAAACCGCCCGCCCCATTACCCGTGTGGTCCCGATCCATCAGCAGATCCGTCAAAAGATCGATAACGTCATTCCCCATGAGGACATCCGCCAGATCATCGACAAATTCGACACCATCGCCGTGGCCTATTGTTACTGCCGTCACGAGCGGGAGCTGTTGGGGCATACCTGTCAGGTGACACAGGAAAAGGAAAACTGCCTGTTCTTCGGGCAAACCGCAAAGTTTGTCGTGGATTACAAATTCGGTCGGCCCATTTCGAAAGACCAGGCCCGCGCCATCGTCGAGAAGGCGAAAACAGACGGGCTGGTGCACAAGAGTTTTCACATCCGGCAGGATATCGAAAAAGATGAGTTCGCCATCTGCAACTGCTGCAAATGCTGCTGCGGCACCTTTCAGCTCTATTACAACGGTGCATCGCCCATGCATACATATGCCTCCTTTTTGGCCCAATGTGATGGAGAAGCCTGCACCGGTTGCGGGCTGTGCGAGGAGAAGTGTCCCATGGAGGCCATCACCCTTCAGGATGAAACGGCCTTTGTACTCGAGGCCAAATGCATCGGATGCGGTGTCTGCGCGGAGCATTGTCCGGTGGAAGCCATCCAGCTCAAGCGGACCGGCATGCGGGAAGCCTTTGTTCCGCCTCTCAAACAGGCAGCGGGATAGCGTCATGAAAAGTCGGAAAAACCCATGACTGCCTGCAAATAGGGGCTTCCCATTTTCCATGAGTTGTGCCAAAAAGAATTTTTTATCGACCGGCATGGGAGCTGCGGCGACGCTGCCGGCGGAAATGGGATGGTTTTAGCAAACGTTTTTTGATAAAGGACCCATTGGATCGAACAAGGAGAGAAACATGGCGGAAAGAGCAGTGGTGGCGGGGGGTGGATTTCTCGTGGGCGACACCCGGCCCGAGGATATATTCACGCCCGAGGAATTCACCAACGAACACAAAATGGTGTATAAAGCGGCCTCTGATTTCGTGAAAAAAGAACTGTCGGAAAATGCCGAGCGTATAGAGGAAAAGGATGAGGCGCAGGTACGGAAATGGTTTACGATCGCCGGGGAACTTGGGCTGAATGCGCCGGACGTTCCGGAGGAACTGGGGGGCGAAGGATTGGACAAGATCAGCGCCTGCCTGGTGTCCGAGGCATTGGGCGGAGGGCACTCGTTTGCCGTTTCCCATACCTGCCAGACCGGCATCGGCAGCCTCCCCATTTTACTCTACGGGACGGAAGCGCAGAAGAAGAAATATTTGCCCAAACTGGCTACCGGCGAATTCATCGGCGCCTATTGCCTCACGGAATCCGGCGCCGGTTCCGACGCCTTGAACGCCCAGACCACGGCGACGTTGTCCGAAGACGGCAGGTACTACCTGTTGAACGGGGAAAAAATATTCATCACCAACGGCGCGTGGGCGGATGTATTCACCGTTTTTGCAAAGGTGGACGGCGCTCATTTCACCGGTTTTATCGTCGAGAGAGGTTTCGACGGATTTTCCACCGGTGCGGAGGAAAAAAAGATGGGCATCAAGGGCTCCTCCACTGTACCGGTGATATTGAACAATTGCAAAGTGCCGGTGGAAAACGTGCTGTACGAGGTGGGCAAGGGACATAAAATCGCCTTCAACGTGCTCAACATCGGCCGTTACAAGCTGGGGCCCAGCACCACCGGGATGTCCAAGGCCGCCCTTGCCAGGGCCGCCCAATACGCAAGCGAGCGTGAACAGTTCGGCAGGAAAATATGCACGTTCGGCATGATCCAGAACAAGTTGGCGGAAATGGCGCTCCAGATCTACATGTCCGAAACCATTTCCTACCGACTGGCGGCGGCCATCGATGACCGACTGTCGCAACTGGATGATCGACAGAAAAAATCCGGCGATGAAATCAGCAACGCCATCGAAGCCTACAGCATTGAATGCGCCATGGCCAAAGTGGCCTGCAGTGAAATTCAGGCATTTGTGGTGGATGAAGCGGTGCAGATTTTCGGCGGCAACGGATATATCGCGGAATATCCGGCGGAACGCTTTTATCGCGATGCCCGCATCAACCGGATTTTTGAAGGCACCAACGAAATCAACCGCATGGTGATCTTCGGCAATCTTTTCAAGAAGGCCATGCAGAAACAGCTCCCCTTGTTCGAGGCCATCGGCGCCGCCGGCAAGGGCGCGCTGTCATGGGGGCCGGATATCGGTCCGGCCGCCGGCCTGGGGGCTGAAGAACAGGCGGTGAGAGCCTGCAAGATCGTTTTTCTGCAACTGGCCGGCGCAGTCGGGGAAAAATTCGGAAAGGGGGTATCAGCCGAGCAGGAAGTGGTTTCCCTGATGGCGGACATGATCATGCAACTATATATCATGGAGAGCGGCCTGCTGCGGGCCGCCAAATATGCATCCCGACATGGCGCGGACAAGGCGGCCCTTCATCTGGCCGTCGTCAGGGTGTATATCACCAACATCCTGCCCAGGTTCAACGCCTGGGCGAAAAACGTTCTGGCCTACCTGGAGACCGGGGCTGCGCTGAAGGAAAAACTGGACCGGATCGACCGCCTGGTGGACTATCTGCCGGCGGATACGATCACCCTGAAACGCAGCATCGCCGAAGCCGTGATCAAGAAAAAACGATATCCTTTCTGAGGATGCCGGCTTGTCAGCGTCTTTCAGTCGGTTTGATCCAAAAACGGCGGCGAGCGATAGGGCCGCCGTTTTTGGATTGCCTGTTTCAAGGAAAAATAGAAAGCCCCTTGCCGGTAGGCGAAGACTTCATTTCGATCCTTCCGAATATCGTAATGACCACCGCTTCTCTTTTGCCCTTATCCCACATTATTGAGAAACAGCCTGTCTCTTTGCAAAAAATTCCGGCAATACCGGCATGTTGCCGGATAGCAGCGTTCGGGGTCTCCGTTGGCATGAAAGAGGCATTGGGTGTCCGGGCAAATGATGCATCCCAAGCATTCCCGGCATCTCTGGTCGCAGCGTGGAAATGTGTCTTCCTTCATGTAACGGTCTGATCCTGTTATATAAGGAGGCCATGGGCACCCGTCAATGGGCGCGCCCCTCGACCGATCCTATGTCGTTCCCCTCTTGCCAATGGGGTACTTACCGGTTTGACCGACGAAAGGCAACGCAATCATCCACGGGAGGGTGAGGCGGGACGGATCGCGGAACTGGTTCAGACCGATGGTCATTTGGTCGTGACCCTTCATTGGCTGGGACCGGTATGTTCCAAACAACCGATCCCACCATGGGAGGTTGAAGCCGAAGTTGCTATTGGTCTCGGAAGGAAAGACGGAATGGTGGACCCGGTGCATATCCGGTGTGACCACCAATAGTCTCAGTACCCGATCGAGGCCCAGCGGAATAAAAAAATTACCGTGATTGAACATGGCCGCCCCGTTCAAAAGTATCTCGAATATGATAACACCGACGACAGGGGCTCCCAGCAAGGTAATGGCTCCGGCCTTGATGCCCATGGAGATGACGATCTCAATGGGATGAAAGCGCGTGCCGGTTGTGAGATCATAATCCATGTCGGCATGATGCATCATGTGCAGGCGCCACAAAATGGGAAGCGCATGAAACATCACATGTTGGATGTAGATGACAACGTCAAGAAGGATAACCGTCAACACCAGCTCCACCCAGAGAGGCCATTGAACAAGATGAAACATCCCCCAGCCATGACGTCCGATCCATAGGGAGACGCCCACGGCCCCCGCAGGAAAGAGAAGCCGCAACAGGAAGGTGTTGATGAACACGATGCCTATGTTTGCAAACCATCGACTTTTTTTGGATGTGGACAGGGGCCGCCGGGGGACAAGAAGCTCAACCAAGCCAATGATCATAAAAATACCACCGAAAAAAGCCAATCGAATCATCCCTTCATATGTGACCACGAATTCCGTCATCTCATCTCTTCCTTAAAAGCCATGTTTTCCAACGTCTGGATGGTTCCATAGCTGTCTGAGGTCCGGCGGGTTGTCATTACAGTTGCTTCTCCAACATTTTTGCGACAAATGACAGGTGGGCCTTTTCTTCATCTGCTATTTTATAAAGCGCGTTTTTGGAGCGGGGGTCTGAAGCCCTGTCCGAAAAGCGCAGATAAAGATCCAGTGCTTGGCTTTCCAGCATCAGTGCGAGGCTCAGCGCATCCGGGACCGTCTTCAAGTGGGGTTCATTTTCTTCCAGGAACGATTCCGCGTCGAATCCCCCTTCCATGGTCTGGCGTTGGATGCCCGCTTCAAATGTCTCGACATCCGGAGCCTGCGGATCAATTTCCTGCAGAAGCCGAAGGAGGCTTTTTTTATGCCCCTGTTCCGCACTCACCATTTTTGTATAAAAATCGTATAGTTGATTGTCTTTCGTACCGGAGTGGAGTCGGGCGTAAAACTTCTCCAGGGCCGTTTCCATGGCGTAAGCCAACCGAATGATCTCCAGCGGTGTTTCATCTCCACGAACCATTTCCATATTGAGTTCCACGGGCCCTTTGGCCGTGACGCCATTCCAGGCTTTGATGCCCCCGGAGAGGTTGTAAACCTCCTGGAAGCCCGCCCCGGCAAGGAGCCGTGCGGCAGCGAAGCTTCGTCCCCCGATTGCGCAATATACGAGTATCGGCTTGCCAAGGTCAAGCTGATGCCGTTGATCTCTCAAAACAGGCAAGGGAACCAGTTTTGCCCCGGCAATATGATCCTTTTCATACTCTTGGGGTTGTCGCACGTCCAGAAGCGTATACAACCCTTCCTTGTGTTCCGCCATGTATTGCTTGGCCGCATCGCTATCCATGGATCGAATCGGTGTAAACAACTTTTTGATATTGAGCATGGACACCTCCAACATTATAATTGTATTTTCTTTCCCGGATATCTATGGCAGGGTACTAATTTCTATCAATAAATTGTTCATAATCATCGGAAATTGGGCCATGCATCGGAACGGCCGGCAGTGTCTCATATTTTTTATTCAGCAGAAGTCTTGGCATTCTTCGATTCATGGATGTAAAAATTCGATTGAAGCTTTTGCTGATGGGAGTTGTGATCGTATCACCATAGGCGGATAGAAGTTCTTCGGGCATATAATATAAATTGTTTTTGCCGAATACATGGGTGAAACGGAATCCCATGTAACAACCGGGACAGTTCAGAGCCAATGCCTTCACGCCGGTCTCTTTGGCTTCTCTGAATTTCTTTTTCTCCACATTTTTCATGGAAAAATAGCTGGAAATGAAGTTGTCTTTACGGGCCATACTGATAAATCCACAGGAAAGATTGTTATCACCGTGATGCTCAAGCGTTACCAGCTCCGCACCTGCGGATTCGTATAGTTTAAGCAATGCCTTTCTGAATTCCGGTCCCAGTTCGCTGACATAACAGGATTCGTAAACGGCAAGTTTTCGGTTTATGGGTTTTTGAAGTGTCAGCTCTCCGTTTTGTACTTTTTCCCACATCCATTCATACATAGAGGTGACTTGGAAGGGTAATTTTTTCCCATAGATGTTTGGAAGGATATTGGAAAAATAATAGCAGCAGGATCCGCAGTAGCAAACCATTCGCTTTATATCCAGGGTTTTAAACCGTTCAATGGCTCTTTCGACAATATCCGTATAGGCTTGCCAGCTTCCAAGGCGAAAAGCCAACTCTCCGCAACAAACATCCGCCGGACCGAATTTCGGAAGATCTTTCAATACACGCGAATGTTCAATATCCCGTGGCGTCATTTTTCCCATGCAGCCGACAAACATGATTTCATCGCATTTTTCAGGGGTCGTGGACCATTTTTTCAGGATATCTTTTTCATTCCGTGGAAGTTTTGCGTAAACATCTGTAAACATATTCGGTCCCGGCATACCATTGATAAAGTATTTTATAAATTCTGGTATTTTCCCTCTCTTTTCCAGCATTCGTTGCTGAATCAATTCATACGGTTTTAACCCTTCCACCGGACAGTACTGATTGCAATTATAGCAAAGGGTGCACTCATCCGACACTCGCAGTGTCGCCTCTCCGGCAAGCAGGTTTTTTATTTCAGCCTCGGCTTCCTCTTTAGTCATCTTCATTACAGGGCATCGCATCAGGCAAATACCGCATTGGGTGCATTTCTCCCAGTCACAACAATTTTTATAAGTCATTTTCATCTCCTAAATAATATTGAGGACAGGCTCCATATGCACTGGTTAGCCGTAACGGCAAGATGACAAACAGATTGGCGCAACGTCAATTTACAAGCCATCTCATTCTGTTGCGAATCGGAGAATTCGGCGTCCTTCATTCAGCAAGGCGTTACAGCGAATAAAGCCCGTTGAACCCGGAGATGGGCTTGGACGTCTTCGCCTTGTCGGACTGGAACAGATCCCTTATCCGCGAATGCTGCCGCCGCACGAAATCTTTTGATCCGATGATCCCGGAATCCGTAAAACGCCGGGTGCGATAGTGAAATCGGTCTGGGAGGGACATCAAATGATACACCGCCGGATCATTCGGAATCACGATTCGTGCGATTCTGTGGTTGAATTTTTATTTATGGCCTGCCGCATCCTTATCCAATGCTTTTTCCGCCTATAGGACGCTTGAAAAAAAATCAGCAGTATACCCTGCGTCTTTGGAATTGCGATCAAACCGCACCTGAGGCAAGACGGATTTGCCGACAACGCGCACCGTGCGGGAAACACCACGTTTGACTGCATACTTCTGCGCCCTGGCAATGTGGATTTGTAAGTCAGCGCACACTTGGTACATTTTATTCCCCCAATCGCAAAATAAATACCTACCCGGTTATATCGGACAATATTTTATAACTGCAATTGCATCATTCCTGATAGCGATTCATCTCCCTATACATCTTAAAAACTTCGTTATCAAGTAGCATTTCCATGGGAACGGCACCGATTTATTCCATCGCATATCTGAGGACCAATTGGGGACAGGCACATTATGAATTTATTAAAAATCGGGAATCAAGTCGATAAAATCCATTTGGCTATTTGAAGGTCTTTGCCCTACCGGGACGGATATCGATCAGGTACTACAGGCAAGAATACGGGGAAAGTCTATTTCAAGGACTCGAGCGGGAAATCGCAGCCAAATTGGAGAAATCTTTCTCGATCATTTTCACATCGCCCCCCTGCCCAGCCGTAACAACAAGAGGACAAAGCGATTGGCGCAACGTCTACGTAGTATCTCATTCAGTTGCGATTTGGAGAATTCGGTATCCTTCATTCAGCAAGGCGTTTCAGGGAGTAAAGCCCCTTTAAACCGGAGATGGGCTTGGGCGTTTTCTCCTTGTCGGACTGGAACATGTCTTTGACCCGCAAATACTGCTGCCGCACAAAATCCTTTGATCCGATGATGCCCGAATCCGTAAAATACCGGGTGCGATAGCGAAACCGGTCCGTTCGGGTGATCCGATAGCCTTTTTTCCGTTCCTTTTCGACGGTTTCTGGTTCGATTCCTTTCCTGCTTCTGCGTTTCACAGTTCCCTGTTCACTATTCACCATTCTCCATTCACTGTCTTTTATCGCTCCTGCCTCATATAGAAACCGGCGATACAGGCGCAGTCGTTCCGTAGCATCCAGAACACCGAATTCCTTTAAACCGAAATCCAGGGAAAGAAAGTCGCCCTTGTTATTCTGCTGAACGTGATAGCCCATGGAATTCCAGCGGTACTCCTCGGGTTTTGACACCAGGCCGGCGCGCACCGGGTTGAGATCGATATAGGCCAGGCAGTTGATCAGGGTTTCACCCTTTTCCACGATCAGGCTCTTGAAGCGACCGCCCCAGAAGAAACCACGACGGCCATGACGCTTGTTGTAAAAGCGGGAAAAGGTTTGCTTGAGCTCCTTGCCGAACTCGGAAAGGCTGGTCCATTTATGCTTCAGAAACGGGAGCTGGCCGTCCATGCAGATCTTGTCCTGGCCATACAGCAGCGTATAGCGTTTCTTTACTTCCTCGTCCGACACGGCCTTTTCCGGAAGTATCCGCAACAACAAATGAAAATGGTTTCCCATGATGGAAAACCCAAACACTTCGGTAAAATATATCTTGCTCATCCGGAGTCACGATACGTGCGCTTCTGGGCATGGTCTTGCCCCCCCTTTCCGCTATGTTTTGATCATACCTTATTATCCGCACCCTCTCGCCCCTATCCAATCAACCGCTTTGGCTCAAGTTTTAATCGGTCCAGCGCAGGTCACCTCGTTTTGATCCGGCAGCAATATGCGTTTTTTATGCGCCCCAATCTTCCATCATCATTTGAAACGTTATTTCGCCACTGCGGACCGCTCCGGCGTATCCGCCGCAGGGGGATCCCCAAGCGCCGGCCAAATAGAGCCCTTTCACAGGCGTTCGGTTTTTGATACGATTCATCAACGCATTATCCAGCGGGTATTCGAAACCGAGAATTGCCCCGTTTGTATTTCCGGTATAGCGCCAATTGGTCAGTGGTGTGGCCACCTCCACCACTTCAATCATGGATGTCAGACCGGGAATGACCTCCTTTTCGGCCCGTCTCAACAGCGTATCGGTCCATCTTTTTTTCTCCAGGTAATAGGCTGCTTTATCACCGTTTTTATAGTCCGCTTCAAACGTCTGCCAGGGACCGAAACCGCTGAAACTGACCAGGGAAACCGTTGCTGTGCCGGGTTGGGAGTAACCGGGATAGAGATTGTCGGATATTGTAACATAGTATGGCACTCTTTCGATCTCGCCATTGCAATAGGCCTTATAATCCTCACCCGGGGTTGCGCCGGAAATCACTAAAATATACGGCCGATCCGTGACATCGATCAATTCTTTATTCAGGCCGAGCCAGACGACAAAAGTGGAGAGGCCCGGCTTACAGCAGTCCAGTTTTGACATATATTCAGCCGGTATCGTATTCCGGGGAAGCATATGTTTAAAAGTAGTCAAGGCGTCGGCGTTGCTTACCACGGCGATGGATGGGATGGTGCGGCCATCGGAAAGGGTTACGCCCGAAATCTGGTTGTTTTCCATATTGATTTTTTCTACCCGGATATCATACAGAATCCGCCCGCCCGCTTTCAGGACGGATTCCGCCATGGCATCGCTCAAATCCTGGGAGTTGTTTTTGATGTAGTGGATTCCGTTATTCAACCAATTACCGAGTCCGACGGCACACATCGCGCCAGAAATTTTATCCGGAGGCGGGCCGCCAAGAACATGCCACACGTGCCCCAAAATCCCCTGCAAAGTCGGGTCTTTGATATGTTCATCCAGCATTTCGGCCAGGGTCTTTTTGTAAATCCGAAAGGTTCGGGGATACACAAACGGAAATAGAATTTTCAACGGGATCCCCTTGCGGGCGTATCGGTTGGCTTCTTTGCTGATGGCAACGGCTTCGGTGATAAAACTTCGAATGCCCTCGGCTTCTTCCGGAAATTGAGCGGACAAAAGCTGTATCGTTTTTTCAGGATCGCGCTGGGCGAACGTAACCTCCATATCAGAAGACTTGAAGGTAAAGCCGTGCGCCGGTTCCGCGATCTGAATCCTATCCAGAATATCCAAATTCTGGAGGGTTCTCGCCATGGAGTTGTTATGGATGGAGGTTGCGTGTAAAGATACATCAAAAGTGTATTTTCCCTGGGCACGGTCGAAAACGGTTGCATACCCGCCGGGTCGATCATTCTGCTCGACAATCGTAACCGGCAGACCTTGTCTGGCAAGATACGCCCCGCAGGTCAGGCCACCCAGTCCGGCACCGATAATCACGGTCGTATAATCTTGTTTGATCGCCATTCGGCTGGCACAGGCCGAAACCTTTTTCAAGTCCAATGTAAAACTGGCCGCGGCCATGGCGGACAGGGTTAAAAAAGAACGTCGCGACAATTTTTTTTTCAGCATACCCACCTCTTTCTTTTCATAACACCTCCCCAAACCACATTTTCATGTAGAGATGATTGTTTTCAATCACTACCATTCGATCTGCGACAATAAGACAGTCTACTTCAGCCGCGGATAAATTTGCTTTTTCCAAAACGCGTCGGCAGGAATTCACGCCAAGGGTTACAAAATTCTCATGAGCCTTGTCACGACAGACAACACGGGTTGTAAGACCTAAAAAGCCAAACTTCCTTTGGGTGCCGTACAACAGAATACCGATATCGTCGACCGAGAGTATTTCCCGATTTGTTGCTTTCAGATCTGCAAGAACCGTTCATGTTGTTTTGTACTGTATTCACGACCCCATCCCAGAATTCCCGACTATAGTCTTCCCCCAATTAGGCGGGCATCAATATCCGATTAATGTCAAATCAAATTGTTATTCCGATTCTGAATACAGCTTTTGTTTTGGCAGTTCGGACAGAAATGAAGATGGAGACCCAATAAGTGGCTGCCGAAAAACCCTAAAAACAGGACCAACAGAACCGGCTTCGCGACAAGCCAATAAATCGGCAAAACCAATATTCCATATAGAACCATGACAAACAGGATTTTTTCATATCGATTGAGTTCTCCAGTGCGCTGCGAAGAAATAATCCTTTTCATGATGGAGGCCGGCATTTGGACACAATCGTTGGCCATATGCAAATGCGGGCACCGCGGGCAAACCGTGTATCGGATGAGCAGGAGAATGCCGATATATGAATATAAAAGATATGCGATTCCCAAACTTGTATTGTTCAAAAAAAGTCCGTATACACCGACGATAACCCCGGCATTGAATGTAAATTGCGCATATACCTTTTCTCCAAACGTAAATGTGCAGATGGCCTTGATTGCCTTCATACTCATCCTTTTCCCTATTCCTGCATTTTAATGATGAAAAATCTTATATTGTTGCGAGTCAATCATTTCTTTGACAATTTTCGCCAGGGAATCCGGTGCCGCATATTCCGGATAACTGCGAAACAGAGCGAGAACACGACCGATTTCATCCAATTCGTTCAGGCGGTTTTTAACGGTTTGATTCATCTTGGCATGACAGCGCTGGCCTACAAACTGCAAATTGTCGGGATTAATCCACTTGTCGCGGATATCCGGCCCGACCAACTGATGACAGTGACAAGGATTCTTTGGATTGACCAGGCTGCAGTTCTTTTGCATCGCTTCCGTTACCTTTTCCCTTGCCCGTGAAAGTCGTTTTCGATAGGCTTCCCGTGTAATCCCTAAAATGTCGGCTGCGTCCTCACCGGACATTTCAAAAAGATCACCCAATACAAAGGCAATCCGTATTTTCGTTTCCAGGCACTGAAGGATTGCTTGCATGCAGATAATACGGACCTCTTCGGACAGAAGGACTCTGGACGGCTCCGGAAGAGAATGATAATCGAAGGTCGGCTCTGTCCGACGCAGCTCTTCTTCCCAGAAATCAAAGGTGACATTCAACTCTTTGGCCCGGTATTTTTGAACGGTGAGCAAATGGTTTACCGCAACTCGGTACGACCAGGTCGTGAATCGGCTTTCCCCTTTGAAATCGCTGAGGTGAGTAATGATCTTGATCAGGATTTCCTGGGTCGCATCCTCGGCATCCTCCGGGAAAGCCAGCATGCGCAGAGATAAATCGTATATCCGATTCTGGATGTTTTTTATCAACTTTTCCAAATCTTCTTTACTGCCCTGCTTCGCCTTAAAGGCAAAATGCTCAATTTTTTCATCCATTCGACACCCCTATGTTTTTGCGATTTAATCATTTAGACAACAATTATTTCAAAATGTGACATGAAAACATCATTTTTTTTTAAACAGTAATTTAAAGAAGTTCCAGAATCGCGAAACAAGGCGCCAGGCATTTGATCTGGGTTTCGCCCTTTTCCACGATCAAGCTCTTGAAGCGACCGCTCCCGAAGAATCCACGGCGGCCATGTCGTTTGTTGTAAAAACGGGGAAAGGTTTGCTTGAGTTCCTTGCCGAATTCGGAAAGGCTGGTTCATTTGTGCTTCAGAAAGGGAATCTGTGCAGTGATTTCTGATTTCTTGTCGGACCGAGCTAATATACTGTACTGCCGATTTTATCAGCCCAAATGAAGGTGTTTTTTGCGCTTAACGGCCACTTTTCGGGGCCATAAAGTGGGATATAAGGATTTTGGTTCTCGTGGAGCTCAAAATCTTCTTTGTCCGCATACAGTCTCCTACCGATGGCCCGTATTCCCAGCCTCGACTTTATTTCAGATACAAATTTCTTGTCCCCCACCGCTATGCTTTCGCTCCATTTGGCCTCTCTCTTGCTCAACCCGCTCTTCATCATCTCTTCAACCCAGTGTCGATGAGATTCTATCAATTGTGTATCATCTTTCATCCCAAGCAATCCGGCCAACGAATTCCGGTCTATCAAAGAATAGCGCTTCTTGGGATTCTGGATTTCATTATAACCGCCATACATCCATTCCGCAGGATGCTGAACTACTCCGGCACGAACCATATTCAGATCAATATAGATCAGGCACTGGACAAGATGCCGATCAGCTTTGACCGCCGTCGCATGGTAACGGTCTTCCCAGAACGCGCCTTTCCGGTTCTTTCTCGAGTTGTATTCTCTTCCTGTTCTTCCCGCGATCAGTTGTATTGATCTCGGAATGGACTTCTCCTTGGTATCATGAACCAGCAAATGAATGTGATTAGATGTCACCGTATAATTGAGGATCTCAAGCCCGAAGCGCTTCTTCGCCTCAAACAGCCACTTGATCCATCGGTTCTTGTCTTTTTCAAACTTTAAAAGAAACTCCTTCTTATGGCAACGATGCGTGATGTGCCAGATATAACCCGGAAGATGATGTCTATTTGCCCGTGTCATGATTGATGAATGACTGAAAACGGTTTTAAATTCGATTATGATCCCGGATTTCTCTTAAAACCTACTTTTTGCCCCTAAAAAGCTATCTCTAAGACCCAAATTGGTTATACTTTAAACAACTTTTTTGCTATTTTTCAAGCTTTTATCTCGGTCCGACAAGGAACCGACAAGGAACCGGGCTTTGGTGGCAGTTCGTTTGCTGCGCCATTGCCACAATAGGGCGGCAATAATTATCAACAGAGCAACCCCGACTTGTATTACAGCAACCATCAGCATAGCCAGCCCGCCCTGCGCATCGACATGAATGAACAAGGTATCAAAGTATAAAAATGGCCCGGCTAACGCGATAACGATAACGCCCCATGTCAGAACACGCTGTGCGGATGGATCTATACGAAATGATCGCGCCGCCAATAAAATAGCAAGCAATAGCGCGTAAGGCATCAAAGCCCATGGAATATGACCGATAAGATTCTGCTTCCACCAGCCACCGTCAAATGTCATCAGCGCGGATGAGCAGATAGCTCCGAACAAGAGAGCAGTTAATGCCAGCCATTTTATTAAGTGTGGCCGAAGCATATAAAGGCCTATGCTCACCAGACCCGAGGGCCGATAGGCCCATCGGGTCTGGTGGAGCTAATGGTTCTGCATTTGTAAATTTTAATGATGCAATTCAGAATCAATTCGTTCAGAAAGGAAGATCTTTAATAGAGACTGGTATGGGACATCTCTTTTGTTGGCTAATAATTTCAATTCTTCAATCATTGATTCCGGAAGACGTATCGATATCGTTTTCGTTGAAGGTTTAAGCCGGGAAAAAACTACTTCTTCTGCATCAGTCCAATCAAGATATTCTGAAGAATCATTATTTTGCCAAAAAAGACGTTCCTCAGCCTCGCTAGCGAATTTAGGTATTTTCTTTTTCATTTTGTATACCTTTCGATTTCCGGTTCGGTCATATCTCGTGCGGAAATCACTCTAATTTTATCATTGCGAACTGTGAAAACTATAAAAAGCAAACGGTCCATATTTGTTCGACCTATGGCATAATATCGATTTTCAAGCAAGGAATGCCCTTTGTCACGTTTTACAATTATTGGTTTATTGAAAAATATCTGTTCGCATTCAATACTTGAAACGTCATGCCGTTCCCAGTTTTTAGTGACATTCCCCTGGTCCCACTCAAAACCAGTGCAGTTCGCTAATATTTTATAGGTTTTAACCATGAATTTTGTATATCATGAATATATACATTTAGTCAATCGCATTATTTTAGAACGCTCAGCATCAGTGGGCGCGCACTTTTTGCGATCCTCTTAATGCTGATGTTGGCCAGGAGTTCTTCCGAACTGCTGACGACCAGCTTGCCGCATTGGTTATGCTTGCTGTTTGTCCTGGCGCCAACCGCAACCACCAATTCACTTACTTTGGGATCGACTCGGCGCTCACGTTCATGATTCCATCAGCTCGAAATCCCGACCATTGATGAGCCTGGCATTCAGGGACCGGGCAATTTCTCGGCATTTGGCCCACCGAGAAACCTCACCAACGTCGGGTCCCGCATACACCCACACACTGGCTGGCACGTAACGGATGGCGCCGCCACTGCGCGCAGTGGTCCAGGAATGCCCAAGCAGCTGACGACGCTCTCCGGCAATGGTCTGCTCCTCCATTAGGTCGAGTACCTTACTTTGCTGTACATAGGCACGCCAGGCACTGAGCGTCGGGGTGGTGCCGAGAGCGGCGGCAGCGGCCTGAAAGCGCCTGGACAACATGGGATTGGGCAGCCGATGTGCCGTGATATTCGTTATATGGCCGGGCATGTAGTGCAAGTACTCGGCATGATCCCCGCCCTCACGCCAACCGGCACGTCCGGCCTCACGCCAAAGTTCGCGCACCCCTCTATCGATGTTGAACTGATCGTAGACTTCGTCCAAGACCAGCATGTAATCATGCGCCACCAGGGTGCGCCATTCCTCCAGGGTGACGCCGCGGCCATCCAGTTCTGCGCTCAGGCCGCGGGTCACATAGAATGCCCACTCGACATTTTTATAGTAGGGGTGGCCCCCCGACAGCTCCCGATCCACCGCGCTCATGTACATCTCCGATCAATTTCGCGATTCATTTCTTCTGAACCTTGACTTTTCCGTATTCCATGCTAATTGGAAGGCCAACGCGGAGCTAACAAGCCGGCGGTTCCTGGCTTTAAAGCTCATTAAAAGATTAAATGTTGCAAACCAATGAAGATCGATTCGGCAAGATAGCAGCCGGTCTTAGTTAAGCGCTTTGTTCTGTGTATTTTGCCTCTGTTTCTTTTCTTATCCATTTCAAGTATTTTAATTTTGATTCTTTTTCTTGAGAATCTTTTTGTTTTGATATGGCTTCGATTTTTTTATCTATTTTTTGTAACTGAGCCTTGCCTTCATTCATTTTGCGAGGCAACCAACAACGCTCTAACTCGATATACATTTTTTTAAGTTTATTCCACTCTGTACTTTCTGATTGCTTGGGAATCCGCCAATTCCAAGGCAACTCATAGAGCTTCCCTTGGCACTGTGAACAACGATATTCAGTATTCAGGCCATGAGCTGCATCAGCACGTTTAGTGGTGCGACATTCAAAACATATGTAGGTTCGTTTAGACATTATTCATACACAGAACATTGATTGTCAGGTCAATTTTTCCTGATAATGTGATATTGAGTGGGTTTTCAGGCAAATTTGCCCTGAAACATTATCAGGTTGATTTTCGACGAAAAAATTGATAGCGTCCATCCATATTCGTAACCCGCCCCGGCAATACGTTCCCATCCCACCTACGCGGGGCGCGCTTCCCGTATGATATGTCAAGCCGGCATCAATTGCTATAATAGAGTAAATATTTAAATAAGTTAAAACCCTATTTCATTCTACATGTCAACAACAAAAGATCGAAAATTATTGGATGAGGTTCGGGATGTCATGCGGTTGCGGCATTACTCGATCCATACGGAAAGGACGTATTGCGACTGGATACGAAAATTCGTGCATTTTCACAAAATGAAATCGCGCGATGACCTTACGGATGGCGAAACAAATATCGAAGCCTTTTTAACCCATCTCGCGGTGCATGGAAACGTGTACTCAGGCGTGATCAACAAAGCCATCAAAACAGCGGCCCGCAAGGCTGGGATTGAAAAGAAAATAAGCGCGCACACACTTCGTCACAGCTTCGCCACCCACCTGTTGCAACGCGGCAACGATATCCGGACGATCCAGGCTCTGCTGGGCCACAACGATGTCGCGACCACCATGATCTATACCCATGTCCTGCAGCAAGGCGGCCAAGGGGTACCCAGTCCTTTGGATGATCTGGAACTGTCTTTGAAATGACTTCTAGCAAGACCGCTTTTATGAGGATACTTTTTCAAGTTCTATCAGCGGCTACTGTGATTTTCGCAGTCGTATTCCCCGCCCATGCTGGCATAACGGATATCGGTGCAGCGCAGGACGCCCGGGTGGCGGAGGGCCATCCCACAGCAAACTACGGGACCCAAACCGGCTTGCTCGTTGCCAGCGCCACGGGAAATCGCAAAAACGAACGCGCCTGGCTGCTGTTTGATCTGTCCGGCCACCTTCCCCCCGGTGCTGTCATCACTTCGGCATCCCTTCGTCTGTATTGCTACCGATCGGACCGCGATGACGACCTCCTGGCGGCCGTTCATGGAAGTCAAAACGACCAGTGGAACGAGACCGCCATCACCTGGAATACCCAGCCGGCCTTCGGCGATGAGTTGCATCGCATCGCCATGACCGTCGACGACGAAGACCGCTGGCTGGAATGGGATGTCACCGCTTTTGTTCAATCGAAGTGGACCGGCGATACGGCCCGAAAAGTCAGCCTGATGGTCAAAGCCGTGCCCGAAGGACTGGACCCCTGGCGAGCCTGTTCGTTTGACGCCAAGGAGTTTTCCGGATCTCTTTCGCCGCGCCTGCGCATCGCCTATTCCGGCGATTGGCCGATCGGCAAGGGTTTTACCATTTTCCACTTCAACGACGCCCACGCCCGTTTGTTGCCCCACGATTTCGATGTACCGGAAATCAACGATGTCGCCGTGTTCGAGAAGATCGGCGGAGCCGCCGCGTTTGCCGCCAACCTGCTGGCCCTGAAAACCGCCGTCCCCGACTCGCTGGTGTTGGACGCCGGTGATCTTTCGGAAGGCAGTCCCCTGGGGGATCTGCGGAAAGGCGGCGGCATGATCGATTTCTACAATCTTCTGGACCGCAAATTGAAAGCGCTGGGCGGACGAGGCATTGACGCCGTGGTCGTGGGCAATCACGATGTCAGGACCCTGGAAATGATCCATCACCTGAAACAGGATACGACCTTTCCCGTGATTTCCATGAATGTCTGCCGCCACGGGACCCGGACCCCTTATTTTTCGCCGTATACCATCGTCACCATCAACGGCGTGAAAATCGGTATCCTGGGATTGACCAACGACGAATCTTCTCCCGGACCGGATGCCGGGAAGGTCATCGACATTATCCAATGCGTCTGGGAAGACCATGACGACGCCACCCTGGACATCAAAGAGTGGGTTCGGGAGCTGAGGGAAAAGAAGAAGTGCCATGTGGTCGTGCTGCTGGCCCACAGCGGACACCGCCGCCTGGTAGCCGGAGAAATGAACGGTTCGAAACCGGCGCTGATCGCCGATGTCGGGGGCGTTCGGCCGCCGGAGGTCGTGATCGCCGGCCATTGGCACACCTGGACGGAAACCGCCTGGATGCCGGCGCACCTGAACGGGAAAACGCTGTTTTCGGAAGCGGCGGCCTACCTGCAGTACATCGGCGAACTGAAACTCAGCGGTTACGGGAAGTACATCCGGGCGTCCCAGCATCCCATCCGCAACGCCCTGATACCGCCGGACAAGGATGCCCTGCAGTTGCTCGATCGACTGACGAAGGAGTATATGGCCAAGAATCCGGCCCATCCCCTGGATGAAGTCATCGGCTATTCCGCCGTGGACCTATCCCTGGACAAAGGCAAGTGGTGGAGCGTGAGTGAATATCCCTGGAGCGCTACCCATGCAGCCGGCGCCTGGATCTGCGACGCCATGCAGTGGAAAGCGACGGCGCTGGGATACGCTGCGGATCTGGCCCTGCAATCCGGCGGCGGCATCCGGCGGGATGTGCCGGCCGGACCGGTCACGTATGCCCAGATCTATGAGACCTACCCCTGGGGGGACGACCACATGGTCCGCATTCCCATGACAGGACGGCAAATCCGGCGGTTTCTCCAGGACAAGCATTGCGGTGCTTCGATCTCGAAAGAGTGGGTGATTCGGGCGGAAGGCGGCGACATTCTCTCGATCACCTATCGGGGAAAACCCCTCCGGCCCGCGGCAACCTATCAGGTGGTGATCAGTCAATACATGCTGTCCCATGAAATGGGCGCCTATTCCGCGAAAGCGAAACCCGAATACCTCCAAGCGTCCATCCGGGAGGCGGTGGTGGACTTCACTTCCCGATTCACGAAAGAAAATCCCCTGACCCTCCCGGGGCCGCGCTACCTGCTGAACACCCAATTCGCCGGCGGTTTCCGGGCGGTGGTGACCATGACGGTGGACCAGGAGCGCGAACCTTACCTAGAGGCGGCGTTCATCCGGTTGCTCCGGGCCACGCCGGATACGCTCCAGCGGCGGGATCGAGCGGGGCTCGTCGATCTGGTAAACTCCGACGGTACCGTCAATCCCGGTCATCGGTTTTCGGAAATCATGCTGGTTCGGGGGCATCTCGGGTTCACGGACGGAAGGCTGCGGCCGGGCGACATCATCGAGGTCCGGGGCGAAGGTGGTTTTTATGCGGGAAATCCCCAATTCGTGGATCAGGAAGGCATCGCCGAAACCCATACCGACATCCCCATCTGCGGTCATGATGAGGGGCTGGCCCGGCCGGAATACCATGCCGTCATCAATACGTTCCATGATAATTGGCACGAAAACCATTATGTCCGGTTTTACGCCGAAAAAACCGGAAAATCCACGATTCGGGATGGGGCGGGAACCCGTATCAGCGTTTACCGGCCGGGGGGTTTTTCCCCCTTGCGCCTTCCCGGCCGTCCGGGGGATTTATTGGAACTCACCGGCGTCCAGACCCGATCCGAAACGGAACGCCGCTTCCGATGCAGTCGGGCGATACCGGTAGCCCGGGCCCAAGCATACAAAAAGGCGGGTTCGTCGCCATGGCTCCGCGACCCGTAGCAACCTATTTGGCTTCCGCTTCATCCAGTTGATTGGTCCAGCCGCCACCCAATGCCTTGTACAACCGAACCAGATTGGAGATCACGGCGCCGTTGCTCAGGGCCAGTTCATCTTCCAGGACCAGCAGGGACCGTTCCGCGTCCAGCACGTTGTTGAAGTCCACCAAACCCGCCTTGTATTGCTCCTTGGCCAGCATGACGGCCCGCTGGGCCGCGGCGGAAGCCCGGGACAAGGAATCCCGCCGGGCCTGTTCCTTCGAATAGGCGGTCAATACGTTTTCCACTTCCTCCTGGGCCGTCAGCACCGCGGATTGATATTGGATCAGCGCCTGTTCCTGACGGGCGGTCCACATGTCGATGTTGCGGCGAATCGCGCCGCCGTGAAAGATCTTCCAGGAAACGCCGGGGCCGAGGCTCCAGGTGCGGCTGTCCCAGTGCAATAAGTCCCCGCCGTTGAGGGATTCAAACCCGAAAGTACCCATCAACCGGAACCGGGGATACAGATCGGCGGTGGCCACTCCGATCCGGGCGGTCTGGGCCGCCAGGTTCCGTTCGGCCTTGAGAATGTCCGGGCGTTGGCGCAGGGTCTCGGCCGGTATGCCGACCGCCACGCTTGGCGGCAGCATGGGTAAGGGCCGCTGCTCGCCGAGTTTTCCGTGGAGTTCCCCCGGTTGCATCCCCAGCAACACCGCCAGGCGGTTTTTCGCCGCCGACATGCCGCTCTCCAGGGTGGGAATCTGGGACCGCGAACTTTCCAGAATCCGCAGGGATTGCTGCACCACCAGCTCGTTGATCATCCCGGCCTGGTACATGGAGGAATTCAAGTCATAGGTCTCCTGCTGGGTCTTGATGTTGGCCTCGGTCACGGAAAGTCGGGTCTGAAACGTGCGCATATCCACGTAGTTCAAGGCCACTTCGGCCAGCAGGCTCACCATCGTGGCGTGCAGGTCTTCCTGGGCGGCCTCCAGATCGGCCTGGGCCGCCTCTACCGCCCGACGCGCGCCGCCGAAAATATCCAGCTCCCAGCCGGCGTCGAATCCGGCGGAATACAAATTGTTTTCCGTGCCGCGTCCGCTGTTTTCACTGCCGCGGGATTTGACCGCCGAGGCGGAAGCATCCAGGGTGGGAAACAGATCGGCGCGACTGATGCCGCGCAGGGCGCGGGCTTCCCGAATCCGCGCAAGGGCGATTTGAATGTCCAGGTTGCCGCGAACCGTTCGTTCCATCAGGGCGGTAAGCTCCGGTTCATCGAGGGTGGTCCACCAGTGCGCCAGGGTCTCCGCCTGCATTTCAGCGGGGGTCAAACCGCCGGCCAGTTCCGTATGCCATTTGGGGGGCAGATTCGGCTCCACTTTGGTGTAGTCCGGCCCCACCTTCATGCACCCGTTCAGCATCAGTAGTATGACGAACGCCTTCGCCATCGGTCCGGTCAGGACCTTTCCGATTTCGGCCCACCGGCCCAGACATGTTTCCGTTGCAGAAAATCTCATGGCAGTCTCACCTTGTATGCATGTTGTTATCAACCGGTTTCGAACTTTCATGACGCCGTCTTCTCCTTGCGCTGCGCCCGCCAGGCGCTCCCCTTTTCGCGAACGGACTGGAACAGGTAGTACAACGGGGGAACCAGGAAGATGCCCACCAGGGTCGCTGCCAGCATTCCGTAAAAAACCGTCGTGCCGATGGCCCGGCGGCTGCTGGCCCCGGCGCCGGTGGCGATCACCATGGGCGCCACACCGAGGATGAACGTGAAGGCCGTCATCAGCACCGGCCGGAAGCGGATCTCGGCGCCTTCCACTGCCGCCTTTTCAACGGACATACCCTGCTCCCGCCTGTCCTTGGCGAACTCCACGATGAGGATGGCGTTTTTGGCGGCCAGCCCCACCAGCAGCACCAGACCGATCTGGGCGTAGACGCTGAGGCTCAGTTTCATGGCCCACAACCCGGCCAGAGCTCCCAGACTGGCCACCGGGATGGTCAGAATGATGGGAAGCGGAATACTCCAGCTCTCGTATTGTCCCACCAGAAAAAGATACCCGAAGAGCAGCGCCAGGCCGAACAAAAGACCGACTTTTCCCCCTGCCTTGCGCTCCTGATAGGACATGGAGGACCATTCAAAAGAGTATCCCGCCGGAAGTTTTTCCGCCGCCAATTGCTCCATGGCGTCCATGGCTTCACCCGAGGAAAAACCGGGCGCGGCGCCGCCGTTGATCTGGGAACCGCTGAACTGGTTGTACCGGTAAATGATCTGCGGACCCAATACCGTGGAAAGGGTGACAAGGCTTTTCATGGGCACCATCTTGCCGTCGTCGCTGCGCACATACAGGCGCCCGATGTCGTCGACGGTATCCCGGAAGGCTTTCTGAGCCTGTACCTTTACCTGATAGGTTCTGCCGTATAAATTGAAGTCGTTGACATAACCCGATCCAAGCTGCTGTTGCAACGTTGCGAACACTCGTCCCACGGGAACCTTGAGGGTCTCCGCCCGGGTGCGGTCCAGATCCACGAAGATCTGGGGAGTGCCGGCCGTGTAAGCGGAAAAAACCCGCATCAGAGCCGGATTCTGATTGGCGGCCATGACCAGGCCCATGGTCGCCGCGGCGATCTCCCGGGGAGGCTGGTCTTCCAGAGCCTGGAGCCTGAAATCGATGCCGCCGGTGGTTCCCAGCCCGATAATGGGCGGGGGTGCGAATGCAAAACTGTTGGCCGATGAAATCGACGACAATCGACCCATGGCCTGTCCGATAATAGCGTCCAGTTGTTGATTCGGAAGGGTGCGCTCATCCCACGGTTTCAAAACCATGAGACCGAAACCGACATTTTCGGCCGTGCCGCTGAGCAGACTGAAGCCGCTGACACCCAGAACGACGTCCACGCCGTCGATCCCCTTCAGGGACTTCAAAACGGACTGCATCACCGTATTGGTGCGGCCCAGGGAGGCGCCTTCGGGCAACTGGACGTTGTAGAAAAGAACCCCCTGATCCTCCTGGGGCAAAAAGCTGGCGGGGCTGTGGGAGAATAAAAACCATGCGCCGCCGATAATGCCGAAAAAGAGCAACAGGGCGACCGCCAGGCGGCGAATCAGAAACGTCGCGCCGGTAACGTAAATATTCCGCGAGCCTGCAAGCGCCCGGTTGAACCAGGCGAATGGTCCGTGCTGGGGAATCTTCGGCTCCTTGAGCAACAGCGAGCACAGGGCCGGGCTGAGGGTCAGGGCGTTGATGGCCGAAATCACCACAGCGGTGCAGATGGTTACGGCAAACTGTTTATACAGTTGTCCCGTGATCCCCGGCATAAACCCCACCGGCACGAAAACGGCCAGCAACACCAGGGTGGTGGCGATAATCGGGCCGGTCACCTGCCCCATGGCCCGAACCGTGGCGGCCTTGGCGCTGAGCTTCCGCTTGTCCATGACGCGGTAAACGTTTTCCACCACGACGATGGCGTCATCCACGACCAGGCCGATGGCCATGATCAGGGCGAACAGCGAAATGGTGTTGGCACTGTACCCCAGCGCCAACAGCACGGCGAACGTGCCGATGAGCGATACCGGGATGGTGATGGTGGGCACCAGGGTCGCCCGCCAGTCCTGCAAAAAGACGTAGTTCACCAGCAGAACCAGCAGAAAAGTGACCACCAGGGTTATCTCGATTTCATGGATGGCCGTCGATATATATTTGGTGGTATCGTAAAAAACATTGTATTCCACGTCTTCGGGCATTCGCGTGGCCAGGCGCTTGAGTTCCGCCCGGACCGCTTTCATGGTATCCAGCGCATTGGCGTCTGAGGAGCGGTATATCGCCATGGCCAGGGTCGGCTGGCCGTCGATGATCGAATAGGTGCTGTAGTCCTTGGCGCCCAGCTCCACCCGGGCCACATCGCTGATCCGCACCAGACCGCCTTGTGCATTGGTTCGCACGATAATATTCTCGAACTCTTCTGCGGTGTTCAGACGCCCCTTGGCCCGCAGGGTGTATTGGAGCTGCTGGCCGTCCAGGGTAGGCGCCTTCCCGATGGAGCCCACCGCCGCCTGGATGTTCTGGCTCTGAATCGCCGCGATCACGTCGTCGGCGGTCAGGGACCGGGCGGTCAGACGTTCCGGGTCCATCCAGATGCGCATACTGTATTCGAATTCACCAAAAATGAACGCATCACTGACCCCGTCGATTCTCATGAGCGCGTCTTTTGTGATGCTGCTCACGTAGTTGCTTAAAAACAGCTTGTCCCGTGTTCCTTTGGGGGAGAAAAAGGCCACCACTCCCAGAATATCGGTGGATCGCTTGCGCACCGTGATTCCCTGTTCGATGACCTCTCTTGGCAATTTCGAGGTAGCCAGCTGCACCCGGTTCTGCAGGTTGATTTGATCGGTATCCGGGTCCGAGCCGACGGCGAAGGTGACGGCCAGTTCATAGCGTCCGTCGTTGGAGCAGGTGGAAGACATGTAGAGCATCCGTTCCACCCCGTTCACCTCTTTTTCAATGGGCGCGGCCACATTGTCGGCCACAACCTTGGCGTTGGCGCCCGGGTAGACCGTCGTCACCCGGATTTCCGGTGGTGTGATGGGAGGATACTGGGACACCGGGATGTTATACAGCGCGATGAGACCGGCCAGGGTGATAAAAATGGACACCACCATGGAAAGGCGTGGACGATCAATGAAGATCTGTGAAAACATGCATCACCTCCCGCTCTGGTCGCCGGCGTCGACGGTTTTCACGGGCATGCCGGGCCGAACTTTCTGAACACCGTCCACAATGACCTTTTCACCCGCCGTCAGCCCCGAGGCGACCGCCCAGTTGGGGCCGGTCAGCGCCCCGGTGGTGATGCGGCGAACGACTACCTGACTGTTTTCATCCACCATCAACACATAGCGCCCCTCGCGATCCTCCAGCACCGCCGCCTGGGGAATCACCGGCATGATTTTGGGTTCGCTGCGGGAAACCAGAACGGTGACATATTGTCCCGGGAGCAGCGCGCTTTCCGGATTGGGGAAAAGCGCCCATACGGCAATGGTGCCGGTGCCGGGATCGATGGTGTTGTCCACGAAATCGATCTGCCCCTTGGTTTCGAGAATCGCTCCGCCCGGCAACTTGATGCGGGGCTCCAACAGGGGATGTTTTTTTCCGGCCTTGGCGTCCGTGAGGGCCATCCCCACCGCCGGGAAATCATTTTCGCTGATGGAATAGACCACCCGGACAGGATCGAGTTGAACGATGGTGGCCAGCGGGCCGGAAGCGGGCCCCACCAGATTTCCTTTGGTGAATGCGGTCCGGCCGATGCGTCCGTTGATGGGCGCCGCGATCAGGGTATAGTTCAATCGAATCTCGGACGCATCCAGATTGGCCTTGGCCTGTTCCAGCTGGGCCTTGGCGCGAAGTTCCTCGGCCACCGCATTGTCCAGGTCCGTGGCGGATACGCCGCCGGAACTCACCGTTCGCGCCCGCTCCAGAAACCGGCTCGCCTTGCGCAGGCTGGCCTCGGCCTGGGCGACAATGGCCTTGTCCGCGTCCACCTGGACTTGATAGGGAGCGGGTTCGATCACAAACAGCAGTCGACCGGCCGGAACATCCCCGCCCTCCTTGAAATTGACCTGCTCCAGGAACCCCTCGACCCGGGCCCGCAGGTCCACGGTCTGAACCGCCTCCACATGGCCCACGTATTCCGCAGGCGGATTGACATCCTCCTCCATCACCGCCGCAACGGCCACCCGGGGCGGCGGTCCGGCCGGAGGTCCGGGGGGCGCGGCCGGCACGCCGGCCGGTAACAGAAGCAGGATCGCCCCTAAAAGCACTACCAACGGGATGGTTGGGACACGCTTGCGATGGATGGCATCATGAACAGGACAAACGACGGGTCGTTCCGGGAATGACAATCGAGCATCATCGACATGGTTTCTGTGCGGCATGTTTTCTCTTCCTCCCAATTGGGGATGTCCGTTGCGAAAAGCAAATATCGTTTGACAAATTCAAATCATCATTTAAAATTGTTGTTTGGAATTTTGTCTTATAAATTGGTTTGCATCATATTTCAAGAATAAACTTTCCGGAATCGGGAAAAATCGCTTTCTCCGCAACAGGTTGGAGAACCGATCACCGGACGGTTTGAAACAATACGAACCACGGGGGGTTTCCACATGGCAATCAGAGAGGACGGCAAAGAAACGCGCCTTCGGTTATTGGAAGCAGCCTGCGAAGTCTTCGCTGAAAAAGGCTACCGAAACGCGAAAGTGGCCGACATTTGCCAAAAAGCCGGCGCCAACGTGGCCTCCGTCAATTACCATTTCGGCGACAAGGCGACCCTGTACGTCGAGGCCTGGCAGCATGCCTTTCAAATAAAACCGGAAATGGATGTGCCGGAACCTCCCGGTATGCCGCCGGAAGAACGCTTGCGGCTCCAGATCCATTTTCTGATCCAGCATCATACCGAGCAGGGCGCCATGGGGCAATTCACGCGCCTGTATCTGATGGAACTGGCCAGCCCCACCGGATTGATCCAAAACGTCTGGCACCGCCTGATCGATCCCCGCCGGCAAAAATTGTTGGATGTCATCCACGTCCTTTTGGGCGGGTCGGCCTGCGAGGAGACGATTCTATTCTGTGAAATGAGCATCATCAATCAATGCCGCGCCCTTCTGACCACCCGGCCGGACGACATCGAATACTTGTTGAAACAACCCCTCACCCCGGACCTGATCACGCGCCTGGCCGAACATGTTACGCGATTTTCCCTGGCCGGGATCAAAGCCGTCGGCCAACTTCCTTCCAAATAAATCCGATTCAACCGATACTGCCGTGGGACGCTCCCTCCAGCATCCGCCGGATCTCCCGGCGCATCTCCTCCCGCTGATCCGGAGAAAACCATCGGATTTCACGATCGGCGGCGAACCAGGTCAGCTGGCGCTTGGCATACCGCCGGCTGTCGCGCTTCAAGAGAGCGACAGACTCTTCCCAGCCGGTGTTGCCCATGAGGTAATCCGTCATATGACGGTAGCCGATGGATTGCATGGCCTTGAGATTCCCATGATAGCCTTTTTCCAGCAACTGGTTCACTTCCGCCAGCAAGCCCGCCGCAATCATGGCGTCCACCCGTTGATCGATGCGGTCGTACAGTTCCTCCCGGTCCATGCGCAGGCCGATCTTCAGGGTATGATAGCGCGCCCGGGAAAACTGATGGGTGGCATGAAACGCGGAAATCGGCAGACCTGTCTTCTCATGGATCTCCAGGGCGCGGACGATGCGGAAAGTGTCGTTGGGGTGAATTTTCGCAGCCGAAGCCGGATCACAGGCGAGAAGACGCCGGTGCAGGGACGGCGAGCCTTTCTCCGCGGCCTCCTGTTTCAAACGCGACAAGATGGCTGGATCCGCCGGGCGGGCCCGCGAAAGCCCGTAGATCAGTGCTTTCAGATACAGCCCGGTGCCCCCCACCACAAAGGGAAGCACGCCCCGGACCAACAGATTCTCGATGACGTTCCCGGCCATTTCCGCAAAAGCGGCCGCGTCGAACGGAGCATCCGGATCGACCACGTCGATCAGGTGGTGGGGAATCGCCGCTTTCTCCTCGATCGTGGGCTTGGCCGTACCGATATCCATGAACCGGTAGAGCTGCAGGGAATCGGCACTGACGATTTCTCCCTGGAAAGTCGACGCCAGATCGATGGCCACCGTGGTTTTACCGATACCGGTGGGACCGCAGATAACGATGATGTTCGGAGTTTCCATACGCGCCGCTGCTCACCCGCCGCTCGGCAGCCGGTATCGCATCGCCACCTTCGATGTAAAAAAAGTTGTTCGATCGGACCGTTGCCGCTGCATTCGTTTGCTACCTCATTAAAAAGTGACCACTTCCGCCCGCGCCAATAATCGTCTGAGATCCGCGTCCCAATCAGCGCCGCCCACCCTGATGGCCATTTCCTCGGCCAGGTGCCGCGGGCGATACTTCAGCTGCGGATGGCGGCCCAACCCCTGCAGGCAGGCCGGACAATTGGTCAACAGAACGGCCGGTTCGCCGGCGCCGTCCATTGCTACCCGTAGAGCGACTTCCTTTCTCACCCGCATGGCGGAGGCGATATCCGGCCTGCTGATCGCCAGGGTGCCTGCTTCCGAGCAGCAATGGGGAACTTCCTTGAAACGGTCGCCCGAGTGCCGTGCCAACAGCGAGACGGCCTTCCCTTCCAGGGAGTCATGACAGGGACGGTGATACCAATAGTCTCCCTGAAAGTCCACGACAAGGCCCGCGTTCAAGACGAATTGCCCAACGTCCAGGAGCGGGGCGTCGTACACGGCGTCCAGCGCCTGGTCTTTCAGGGCCTCCCGACAGGTACCGCAGCTGACCACACAGGCATCGAAGGAAAGATATCCGAACATTTCCCGGATTTGGCTCAACAGAATGGTATCCCGAAGAACGATCCGGCTCTCCAGGTCGACTTTGGCGTTCACGCGCGCCGGATATCCGCAGCAGAGGAACGGCGGCGGCAACACCACGGCGGCGCCGGCCCGCAGGAGGATATACAGGGACGCCCGCCCCACTTGCGAAAACAGGCGTTCCGATCCACAGCCCGGGAAGTACAAAACCGTGCCCACCATCTCTCCCTCCGGACGGATGTAGGTTGCCTGGCTGTCAGTACAAGCCGGCATCCCCGCCCGCATGGTTTTCGGTGCCGGCGGCGTCACCGGAGAGGCCAGCTGCGCGGGAAAAAAAGCCGTCGGGAGGTCGAACACGACGCCCAGCATCCGGGTCAGGCGATATCCCATGCGCTGCAACCGACTTCCCCAGCGCAGCACGCCCATCCGGAACAGACGATTGTACGACGGGGAACGACTTTCCAGGTAGGCGAGGGTCATGCGGACCAGCATCGGGGAGCGCTTGAAACGCCTCTCCACCAGCAGCCTGCGCTCCAAAACCGATATGACGCCGGTATCGATATCCACCGGACACGGAACCACGCATTTATGGCAGATGGTGCAATGATCGGCAATTTCCTCCAGGTAGCGCAAAAATCCGAAGCGGGTCGAACGGGAGCGCTGGGCGTCATACAGCAACGCCTCGATGAGCGCGCCGATCGCCAGGTTCTTGTTGCGCGGATGGAAGAACAGGTTCCCGGCCGGATAAAAGGTGCAGCAGTCCGCCTTGCAGCGGCCGCAGCGAATGCACTTGGAAATATGTTCCACCAATTCCTGCAGGGAGGCATGCCGGAGAATCCGGGCTTCCAGACCGAGCAGCATGAAGGAGGGGGTGTACACCAGATCCGGAACGCTCAGATCCGACAATTTCCCCGGATTCATCAACCCGTCGGGATCGACGTGGTTCCGATAATCGGAAAGCTCTTCCAGGCGTGTCGGGTCGATGTACGCCAATTTCGTAAATCCGATCCCATGCTCTCCGCTCACCACCCCATCCAATTCAACGGCTTTGGCCATGATCGCTTCGGCGGTTTCGGCGGCGCGGGCCATCATCTCACGGTCGTTTGAAAAAACCGGAATATTCACATGAACGTTGCCGTCACCGGCGTGCATATGGGTGGCGATCACGATCAAGTGCGCACGGATCTCCGAGTAGATTTTCTTGATTTCATCGGAAACCCGGTTATAGCCCCGCAGGAGTTCGAGCAAATCGGATTTCAATTCGAGGATATGGGTCTCCTGGCGCAGATGTTCCTTGCCGGCATAGGTCAGTTTCTCGATGGTTTTGCTGATCAGCTCCCGTGCGTTGCGGATCTTGGCGCTCAACCATTGGGGATCGGCAAGGGGTTGCGCCGTTTCCAGATAAGTTCCCAACGTCCAGACCAGGGTTTTCTGATTATGGCGCTCCTCCTCGACATTATACCGGTCGATAAAATCCGCGAATTCGGCCAAGGCCGAAAGGGGCAGAACGATGTCTTCGTTCAGCTTAAACGCATTGGTGCGGGCGGCGATGGCCCCCAGTTTTTTGCGGTCCTGCCAGTAACGGGCGGCCTCCGCCCGGTCCATGGCGAAAAAGACGCCGGTATTGGGATAGGAAGCCAGCAGGTCCGACAAGCAGGTCTTCGCCCGCGCCAGCTGCGCTTCCTCCTGCGCCACCATGTCCACCAGCAATACCGCCTTGGGCATTTCCCGGCGGGGCGCCTTGGTCTTGTATCCGATGGCCCGCACATATTCCTCGTCAAAATGCTCCAAGGCCATCAGGGCTTCCTCGCCCCGATCCACAAAGGCCTCCGAGATGTCGCAGATCACCCGGGCGGCTTCATCCATATCCTCCCCGAAAAATTCCAGACAGGCGGTGGCCGTATACGGATACGCGCGGTGAAGGATGAACCGGGCCGACGTGATCACCCCGTCGGTGCCTTCTTTCTGTATGCCGGGCACACCGCCCAATGCCTTGTTGGTGATATCCTTGCCCAGCCCCGCTTTACGGATTTCGGTTCCGGCAAGCGTGACCTCATGCAACCGGGATCCGGTTTCCCCATCCAGCACTTCGAAACAAACCGAATCCTGGGGCAGGATTTTCCGCAACGGATGGTTCTTCCGGCGCACGTCCCATTGCCGCCCGCCCGGAACGGCAATCCGGAACGACCAGATGTTGTCGATGGCCGTACCCCAGAGGACGGCGGTCTTGCCGCCGGCGTTTTCGGCAATGTTGCCACCCACCGTGCACGCCCAGGCGCTGGTGGGATCCGTTGCGAAAACATAGCCGTTGTTCTCGGCGAAAGCGATGGCGTCACCGGTAATCACCCCGGCTTCCAGATGCAACACGGGCACCTCCCGGACCGCTGACCGGTCATCCGGATTCCGGATCAGTTCAATCCCGTGAATGCGGTTCAATTTCTCCGTGTTGATCATCACGCAACCGGGCCGAACCGGCACGGCGCCGCCGGTCAGACCGGTGCCGGCCCCACGCGGGATGGCCCGCAGACCCAGTTCACCGATGGCGGTCAGCAACGGCGCCACCTGGGATTCCAGCGTGGGCCGCACCACGACAAACGGAAAATGGAGGCGCCAGTCGGTGGCGTCCGTCGTATGACTGTTCAGACTGAACGGGTCAAAGCAGACATTTTCCTCCCCCACCACAGTCCCCAGTCTTTTGATGGTTTTTTGTCGCAGGGCAATCGCGCCGTCGAGTTCGGCGGCCAATTCGTTCAGCCCGGCGCGGCAACGGTGAAGCACCGTCGTCAGTTCCACCGACGCCGATGATTTGGCTTCGATGAAGCGCAGATCCGCCTGCAGTTCGGCCAGAAAACTTTTGCGGCGGCGGGCATCATCCAGCAGCTCCTGGTAGACAAACGTGTTGCGCCGCGCCATGAACAGATCGCCCATCACGCGCATCAGCAGCCGGGCCAACCGCCCGGTCTTGCGTTGAAACCGCATCTTCTCCAAGGCGTACCAGACCGATGTATCGAACAGGATGCGCGTGACCCGGGCGTCATCCGCCGACGTATAATTATAGGGAATTTCACGTGTATTGGCTGCTGTCATGGCTGTGTTCGCTGGTCCGTCTTCGATCCTTCCGGCAACTCCAATGGGCTCCCCCTCTCCATACCTTGGCGTTGTCGGTCTGCATCATCATTGTAAAAACGGTTTTTTACACCCATCCCGATCTTTATTCAACCGTAATCGCTCCCATCGCCTTCTCCGCAAACCGGATGCGGCGGATGAAGCCACCCGGCGGCCGGAAAAGTTTTTTCCTACCATTTCAGTATGGTATCAAGGCTTCCGGAGACGGGTTTTTTATTGACAAATTTCCGACCATTCTATATTCAAAGATCTTTGTATCAAAGCCGGTTAAATTCGTTCGAAAAGAACGCGTCAGATACCGTAATTGCAGTAACTTTTCAAAACAGGAGATCGTAGCCCATGTCAAAAGACATCATTGGATCCGTAATGGTCGTCGGGGGAGGAATTGCCGGCATGCAATCCGCCCTGGATCTGGCTGATTCCGGTTATTATGTGTACCTGGTGGAGAAAGGGCCGTCCATCGGCGGCGTCATGTCCCAGTTGGACAAGACCTTTCCCACCAACGATTGCGCGATGTGAATTATTTCGCCCAAACTGGTCGAGGTCGGCCGGCATCTGAACATCGAGCTTAAAACACTGTGTGACATTCAATCCATTGACGGTGAATCCGGAAATTTCCAGGTAACCCTCCGGCAGCAACCTCGCTATGTGGATGAAAGCAAATGCGTCGGCTGCGGCGCTTGCGCGGAAAAATGCCCGAAAAAGGTTGTGGATAGTTACAACAGCGGTCTATCCAAACGAAAGGCGATTTATGTGGAATACGCCCAGGCCGTTCCACTGAAATACAGCATCAATCCCCAGGAGTGCATCTATCTGACCAAGGGGAAATGCGGCAACTGCAAAAAGATCTGTCCGGCGGAAGCCATCGATTTCGATCAGAAAGAGCAAACCATCTCCCTGAATGTCGGCGCGGTGATTTTGTCCCCCGGTTTCACGCCGTTCGATCCTTCGTCTTTCGACAATTACAATTACGCCAGTCATCCCAACGTGCTCACCTCCATGGAATTCGAGCGCATTCTGTCGGCCTCCGGGCCCACCATGGGGCATGTGACCCGTCAGTCCAAGGACAAACGGGAACCGAAAAAAATCGCCTGGTTTCAATGCGTCGGTTCCCGGGACATGAACAAATGCGATCATTCCTACTGCTCATCCGTCTGTTGCATGTACGCCATCAAGGAAGCGGTCATCGCCAAAGAGCATGCCGGAGACGATCTGGAATGCACCATCTTCTTCATGGACATGCGCACCCATGGTAAGGAATTCGAGCGCTACTATGACGCCGCCCGGGAAAAGCACGGCATTCGTTTCGTTCGCAGCCGGGTGCATACGGTCAAACCGATCCTGGGCACCGATGATCTGGAACTGCGCTATGTGTCCGAAGACGGCCAGGTCAAAACCGAAACCTTCGACATGATCGTCCTGTCCGTCGGCCTGGAAACCGCCAAACAGAACATCGCCCTTGCCGATTCCCTCGGTATCGAACTTTCCGCCGGCAATTTCTGCCAGACCGGGTCATTCACCCCGGTCCAGACGTCCCGGGAAGGAATTTTCGTCTGCGGCGCCTTCCAGGGCCCCAAGGACATTCCCCAGTCGGTCATCGACGCCAGCGCCGCCGCGGAAGCCGCCGGAGAACTGCTCACCGCAGCCCGCAATACCCTGACCAAAACGCCGGAAGCCGTCCCGGAAATCAATATCGCCGGAGAAAGACCGCGCATCGGCGTGTTTGTCTGTCGCTGCGGCACCAACATCGCCGGAACCGTCGACGTACCAGGCGTGGCGGAATATGCCGCCAAACTTCCTTACGTGGAATACGCCACCGATAACCTGTACGCCTGTTCCCAGGATACCCAGGACAACATGGTTCAGCTCATCAAGGAAAAGAATCTGAACCGGATCGTCGTGGCGGCCTGTACGCCCAAAACCCACGAGCCGTTGTTCAAGGAAACGCTGATCAACGCCGGCCTGAACAAATATCTCTTTGAAATGGCCAACATCCGCAATCACAATTCCTGGGTGCATAAACACAACCCGGATATGGCCACCAGCAAGGCCAAGGACTTGGTCCGCATGGCCGTTTCCAAGGTAGCCCTGACGGTTCCCCTGGAAGAGGCCGAGCTGCAGGTCAATCAGACGGCCCTGGTGATCGGCGGCGGGATCTCCGGCTTGACCACGGCGCAGAGTTTCGCCAACCAGGGGTATGTCACCCATCTGGTCGAACAAACCGGTCAATTGGGCGGTCAGGCCTTGAGTATCGCCAAAACCGCCAAGGGGGAAAACGTTCAGGAACTTCTTTCCGGACTGATCCAGTCCGTGCGGAAGAACGAGAACATCCATGTCCACCTGAACACCAGCATCACCCATGTGGATGGTTTTGTCGGCAATTTCAAAACTACCCTCACCGCCGGTGAGGAAGCGCAGGTGATCGAACACGGTGTGGCGGTGGTCGCCACCGGCGCCGGCGCCTATCAACCCACGGAGTATGCCTACGGGAAAGATGCACGGGTGCTGACCAGCCTCGAACTGGACAAAAAACTGATGGCCGACGATCCCTCCCTGAAGGACGTCAATTGTGCCGTGTTCATCCAGTGCGTCGGCTCCCGGGAGCCCAAGCGGCCCTATTGCTCACGGGTATGCTGCACCCATTCGGTGGAAAACGCCCTGACCCTGAAAAAACGAAATCCCGCCATGAACGTATTCATCCTGTATCGTGATATCCGTACATACGGCGAGCGGGAATATCTGTACAAAGCGGCCCGTGAAGCCGGTGTCATCTTCATCCGGTACGCCGCCGCCCGCAAACCGGAAGTCGTGCTGAAGGACGGCCGCCTGACCATCGAAGTCATCGACCACGTTCTCGGGCGCCCCATGGAAATCGAGGCCGATCTTCTGACATTGGCGTCGGCGATCGTTCCCACCCGCGATGAACGAATCGCTCAGTTTTTCAAGATTCCCCTCAACGAAGATGGGTTCTTCGTGGAACGACACGCCAAGCTCGGACCGTCCGAGTTCGCCACCGATGGCGTCTTTCTGTGCGGGCTGGCCCATTATCCCAAACCCATTGACGAATCCGTGGCCCAGGCCAAGGCCGCCACATCGCGGGCGGTTACCTTGCTGGCCCGAGAAAAAATTCATACTAGCGGTACGGTAGCCAAGACAGACCCGGCTATCTGCAGCGCCTGCGGCGTTTGTATATCGATCTGCCCATATTCGGCTCCTTCCTACAGCGAGAAAGGGCCGTTTACCGGAAAGGCGGAAATCAACCCGGTCCTCTGCAAAGGGTGCGGTCTATGTGTCGCCTCCTGCCGCAGCGGCGCCATTCATCTAAAAGGCTTCGACAACGATCAAATTTTCGCCCAAATTTATGCGTTGCATGAGGCGGTCTAATATTCAGCGGGCGGCGACATCGTCGGCGCCCGCTACCTACTGATTGAAGGAGATAGGAAGCATGTCTGAATGGGAACCGAAAATCGTCAGTTTTTTATGCAACTGGTGCAGCTACGGCGCCGCCGACTTGGCAGGGGTCAGTCGCATGCAATATCCGCCGAATATCCGCGTCATCCGGATACCCTGTACCGGCAGAATGAGTCCCAAATTCGCCCTGGCGGCCTTGCGGGAGGGAGCGGACGGCGTCTGGGTGTCCGGGTGACATCCCGGAGAATGTCATTACCTGGAAGGTAATTATCATGCCCGGCGGAAATTCGCGTTGTTCAACAATCTGATGGAACACATGGGGGTCGAACCTGGTCGCCTCCATTTTTCATGGGTCTCATCGGCTGAATCGACCAAATTCGTCAAGGTGGTCACGGAAGTCACCGAAGCGGTCAAGGCGTTAGGCCCCAATACAAAATTTGTCAAGCATGAAACGAAGGTAGCGTAACATGTCAGCATATATAGATAAAATACAGGAAATCGCCACACGGCTATTAAAAGAGTGCCAGGTGGAAATGGTCATCGGATTTCGCAGGGGAAGCGTGCCCATGATGAACGAACCCTGCTTCATCAAAAAGCCCGCCGACGCCGCCCAACTGGTCTGGGACGGCAATTGCGGCATCAATCTGGCCAATTACCTGACCGGCCGCAAGGAAAAAATAGGCATCGTCGCCAAGGGGTGCGATACCCGCAATATCGTCACCCATATCGTTGAAAACAAAATCAAGCGGGAACAACTCGTCATCATCGGCGTGCCCTGCACGGGCATGATCGATCGCCACAAGATCACCGCCGCTTTCCAAACGGAAATTGAAATGGTTACGGAAGCGGACGGGAGCGTGATCGCCACCGGCGGCGGTATCGAAAAGACGTTCCGCAAAGACGAGGTGCTGCAGGAAAATTGCGCGGTCTGTATTCATCGCAACCCGGTGATTTACGACGAACTGGCGGCGGAACTGATCGAAGAACAACAACCGGAGGACCGCTACGCGGAAGTACGCCGGGTGGAAGCCATGAGCCCAGAAGAAAAATGGCAATATTTCGAAAACCTGCTGGCGCCGTGCGTCCGATGCTATGCCTGCCGGAACGCCTGTCCGCTCTGTTACTGTCCCACCTGCTTCGTGGATGAATCCCGTCCCCAGTGGGTCGGCAAAACCCTGGATCCCGTCGACACCCGCACCTTTCATTTCCTGCGGGCCTATCACTGCGCGGGCCGCTGCACGGACTGCGGCGCCTGTCAGCGGGCCTGCCCGGTGAACATCAACATGCGGGCGTTCACCAAAAAGTTGGAAAAAGACGTCTTCGAGCTGTACGGATGGGAAGCCGGCATGTCGCTGGATGTTCGACCACCCCTGGATACGTTCAAACCCGATGATCCGGAGGAATTTATCAAATAATATTTGGTGTCCGGACGCCGTTGTCGCGCGTGACGGATGGAATGGCGACATCACCGACCGAGCGCATGCACCGCGGTGCGACGGAACACCCAACATCACGAATAAAGGCAGATACTATGAAGGTCTTCAAAATTGACAAAAAAGACTGGGCCGCCGGCATCCGAAAAACGGCGAATGCCTACCGTCTGTATGGCCCGGCCCGAGTGAAGGATAAGGACTTCAGTGAATTCAAAGTTCTGGAGCCGGACGAGCTGCCGGACATGTCCGCCACGGACACCCGTCTTTCGCCCAAAACCATCGTCTTCCCGCCCCAGGAAGTCATGATGGTGTATTCCACGGATGAAACCAGCGAAACCTGCAACCGGATGCAAGTACCGGAGAAAGACGATACTCCCCGGGCGATCATCGGCATCCGTCCGTACGATGCGGCGGCCTTTCTGTTGGTGAAAAAAAATTTCGATACCCCGGAATACCGTGATCCTTACTGGTGCGACGCCTATGCCGCTTGCACCTTCGTGGGCCTTGCGGTCAACGAGCCCGGCAGCCTCGATTTCAGCACCAGCACCAACTCCGGTCCATTCGATGAGACCGGTCTGGATCTGCTGCTGGTGGATGCCGGGGACCATTATCTTGCTAAAATCGTCACCGATAAAGGTGCCGCCTTTGCAACCGCCGCCGGCTGGAAAACCGACGCCGGCGCCGAGGGCGAAAAACGGATCGCCGAACTGAAATCAGCGGCGGAATCCAACATTCGTTCTTCCATTGCCTTCGACAGCATCCGCCGTCAATCCATCATGGGCTTGTATGAAGCGGATTTCTGGGAAGACGTGGCATTTGCCTGCATCAATTGCGGCACCTGCACCTATGTCTGCCCCACTTGCTGGTGTTTCGATATTCAGGATGAAACCCATGGGAAATGCGGCAAACGCATGAAAACATGGGACAGTTGCATGTATCCGCTGTTCACGATTCACACCACCGGCCATAACCCGCGGGGAACCAAAGTCCAACGGGTACGCCAGCGCTTCATGCACAAACTGAAATACTTCCTGGATAAATACGAAGACGGCGTCATGTGTGTCGGCTGCGGTCGGTGCATCCGCTCTTGCCCGGTCAACATAGATATCCGCAAGGTGTGCAATATCATGAACAGTCATTCCGCGGATACCGAAGCCTGCGCGGTAAAACGATAAAGGGAGGCACTGTGCAAAATCCATATTTACCCTATCCGGTTCGCATCGATGACATCATCACCGAAACCGAAGATAAAAATCTGAAAACGTTTAAATTCGTGTTTATCAACCCCGAGGACGAAGCCAAATACGCTTACAAAGCCGGCCAATTCGGGGAACTTTCCGTTCCCGGCAAAGGCGAAATTCCCATCGGGATCGCCTCGTCGCCGGTGGAAAAAGGCTTTGTCATGTTCACGATCAACAGAGCCGGCCTGGTGACCTCGCACATGCACAACATGAAGGTCGGCGATGTCATGGGCATCCGCGGTCCGCTGGGGAATTGGTATCCCTGGGAAAAACTGGAAGGCAAGAACATACTGATTGTGGGCGGCGGATTCGCCTTCACCACCCTGCGCTCATCCATCGTGTACATGCTCGATCCGGCCAACCGCTCCAAATTCGGCACCATCGATGTCGTATACGGCGCCCGCTCTCCTGGTATGCTGCTGTATAAACAGGAATTGGTCGAATGGGAGAAACGGGACGACATCAACATGCACATCACGGTGGATCGGACCGATGATCCCGACTGGAAGTACAATATCGGTTTCGTCCCGCCGATTACAGAGCAAAAAGCGCCCCAGGGAGACGAGAACACCTACGCCATTGTTTGCGGACCGCCGATCATGATCAAATTCACCCAGCCCGTTCTGGAAAAGCTGGGGTATGCCCATGATCATATCATCATGAGCCTTGAGAACCGGATGAAATGCGGCTTCGGTATGTGCGGGCGCTGCAATATCGGCAAGGAATTTGTTTGCAAGGACGGCCCGGTATTTACCCTGAACCAGATCAATCAGACGCCTCGAGAGTATTGACGGCGCAACGAAAAGGCGCTCATTGAATCCGGATGGCGCCTTGGACGTTTTCATATTGACAACGTCATTGGTTTGTTATAAATGTCACACTTTCAAATATTACACACGGAAAAAGAAGGACAAGATAGGCAAGAGGCCTAGTGAAAAATAATCAGATAAAGGAGGTTATGTAAATGGCTGAAGTCGAATTCAACGGCGAAAAATTCCAGATAGATGAAGACGGTTTCATTCTGGACTTCAATCAGTGGACCAAGGGTTGGGTCATGTACGTCAAAGAGCAAGAAGGCATCGACGAACTCAATGAAGAACACTGGAAGGTGATCAATGTCCTTCAGGACTACTATAAAAAGAACGGCATCGCACCGATGGTTCGGGTTCTCTCCAAGCTGACCACGTACAAGCTGAAACACATTTATGAGCTCTTTCCCTCAGGACCGGGAAAAGGAGCCTGTAAAATGGCCGGCCTTCCCAAACCGACCGGATGCGTATAAGTTTTCTATTTCATCGTGTATGGAGAGGCCCTGATTCCGTCAGGGCCTTTTTTATTGAATTGGAACCGGCGGCGCACGATATCCCATGATCATCACCCTCACATCCGAAAAGCGAACCCAATTTATCGATATCACCACCCGGATTCAACGGGAACTGGATACCATAGGAATGAAAAACGGGGTATGTATGGTATTTGTCCCGCATACCACGGCGGCGGTGACGATCAACGAAAACGCCGACCCGGATGTACCGCGCGATATGGACTTCCTGCTGGACCGGCTCATTCCGTGGACCGGAGGGTATCGCCATGCCGAAGGGAACTCGGCTGCCCATATGAAAGCGACATTGGTGGGGGCTTCGGAACTGATCGCCATCGAGCAAAATCGCCTGGTTCTCGGGACCTGGCAGAGTGTTTTTTTCTGTGAGTTTGACGGCCCGCGCACGCGCAAAGTCCGTCTGCAATTCATGACCAATACGGAGACGCAACCATGACGGCGACGGCAACTCTACCGGATGAAATCCAGATGGACGCCACCGACAGAGCCATCCTCAACCGGATTCAGTCGAATTTTCCCATTGACGCACGGCCTTATCGGATCATTGCCGCAGACCTGGGTTTGACCGAAGAGGAACTCATTCATCGTCTCGGTCGACTGAAAAACGCCGGTATTGTCCGTCGTATCGGCGGCAACTTTTCTCCGGATAAATTGGGTTTTGTCAGCACCCTGTGCGCCGCCAGCGTACCGGAAGAAAAAATCGACCTGTTCACGGCCACGGTAAATCGTTATCCCGGCGTAACACACAATTATGAACGCGACAATGCCTACAACGTCTGGTTCACTTTCATCGCACCCTCCATGGACCGGATCGAAACCTATTTGCGACGGATATCGGAGGAGACGGGGGTCAAGATCCTCAATCTACCGGCTACCCACGTATTTAAGATCAGAGCCAAATTCGACCTGTAATGGAAAACATCCGCATTGCTACCGTCATCGCCCATGCGCCCATTGGAAGAGAGCAGGACAATCTGGACCGTATGGCCCTATGGGTTGAAAAAGCAGTCCGCAAGGGCGTACGCATCCTCTGTTTTCCGGAGCTGAACATTTCCGGATACGGCACCCGGGGACACCATATTCAAGCCGCCCGGCGTCTGGGCGACCCGGAGGCCGAAACGCTGAAATCGATGGCCAAACGAGCCGGGATCACGATTCTGGCAGGCATGCTGGAAAAGGATGCTCTCGGCTGTGTTTATGCGAGTCATCTGGTGGCCCGCCCGGACGGTTTTCTCGGTGTGTATCGGAAACTGCATCTGGCCCCACCGGAACGATCCATTTTCCAGCCGGCCAGCGATATTCCGCTCTTCCAATCCGAGGGACTGACATTCGGCATCCAGCTCTGCTATGATGCTCATTTCCCCGAACTATCGACATGCATGGCGGAAAAAGGGGCCGATGCCATTTTCATTCCCCATGCCTCTCCCCGTGGGACGCCCGCTGAAAAATATCGATCGTGGTTACGGCATCTGACAGCCAGGGCATATGACAACAGCATTTTTATTATTGCCTGCAATCAAACCGGTGACAACGGCGACGGCTTGACCTTCCCCGGCCTGGCGGTTACCATCGGACCATCCGGTAATCCCGTCAAAAAACGATTCAGTATAGCGGAAGCCATGATGATTTCGGATCTCAATGCCAGTGAGCTGGCGGATATCCGCGGCCACCGCATGCGCTATTTCCTGCCCAACCGGCGGCCGGAGTTATATGGATCAGCCTTGGACCATTCGACGTCCGCCCCCCTTGAAAAGGTTACGGCGAAAAAAGGCTGAAAGGCTGTTTCATGTACATACCCTGGGATTCCACACGTTTTTTAATACCTTCCATATACCCTGCCAGCGCATTACGGGCCAGATATTCTTCTAAAAATTCGGGCAGCAGCATGGAATACTCCACCGTGGAAAGATAGATGAAAACCGCTTTTTGTCCATTATCAGAAGGCCGGATCCAAGACATCCCCTCGATGCTTTCGATGCCACTGCTGGAACGCTTGAGACCAATTCCGACAAGATTGTAAATATTGATCTCCTCCGGCGTCATCAAACGCCATTCCTGCCGCAAATGGGATTGATCGAACATCACATCCAGGGTGTACTGGATATTGAATAGGGGAACATCCAGCTTCCCTTCGATGAATGACTTTCCGATCCGTCCGTTTCCGGAGGGCTCCAACACGAGGATGGTCTTATAGTAATCGACATCCGGGACAAATTGACCTAGCTCGTCCCATTCCTTCGTGACGTCCCAAACACTGTCCGGAACCGCATCGATCAGAATGATTCCGGCGATCTGCCTTTTCTTGTTGGTTCCCTGACTTGGATAATTGCGCTCGAAAAGCTGCGGCGCTCCGGTTTTCAGTTTCTCCGTATCCACTGGAAAATCAAATGGATCCTGGCCTGCGCCGCATACCGTGGAACCCATTAGTAACAAAAAATGGAGGGTAGCGATCATCAGCGCCCGGATATGAGAATCAGCAGGCCTCAAATCAGTCCCGGCATATGGCGCTCAAGATCATCGGCGCCGGAAAAGGTTCAATGCGGCTGGTTGCCGTGTTCATACGTATTCCGAACATCCGAATGGTTTGAATCATCGGGCGTCCCAACAGGAACTCAAGGAGTTCCCTGTCGATAGCACCTTTATTTGAAATCTGCTCCCGCATAGCACCATCGTATCGAATCATTTCATTTATTTCCTGCGCATCGTTTTGCTGATCCGATCCCCGCATTGATCCGACAAGCCGAGACAGACGGCCATAATCGCAATACGCCTGATGTGCCGTTATCAGGTCCCAAAGGCCGTCGACCTCCGCCAACAAGTCTTTGCGACCCAACCGCTGACGCCGATAACACGCTGTGATCGCGTCCGTGTCCCAACATTTGAGCACCCGACATTCCAACGGACGATATTCATAAATACCGCAGGCAGTTGCCTCCGTATCAAAAAAGACACATGCCGTCGAATTCGTTCGGGCTTTGACGATAATGATATCCTCAACAGCGGGCTGAACCAGTCCCTGAATATTATCAAAAGCCGGCTCTCCTTGACGGATGGTGAGCAGAAACTTCAGTGGGATCTGTCCACTTTGAATTGTTTCAGCGTCTTCTACATGCAGCGCCGGCCCCCCTTTGCGACAGCATGCGCCGCAACGCCTGCAGGCATTCCTCCGCTGCGGATGGACAAAATGTTCGTTCCGAATGAATGTTGTTTTTTCGAGCATCTCGGTTTTCATCATCATGGGGCCTCCCAATGCACTTCGCCCCACCCCTTACGTCCCTGCCGGAGGATATGGCCGCAATCGTCAACGGTCCAACCCCAAAAATTATACCCCAATACCGATACCAAAGCAAGAATGGGCAACACTCTCCATCTATCTTGCCCCTTCATATTCCTCGACGAAACGGTCGAAAAAGGCCACCATAAATTCATGCCGCTCTTGGGCCAGCTTGCGTCCTTCCGCGGTCATGATCCGATCTTTGATCTTACAGAGTTTGACCTTGAATTCACGGTATCCGGTGTCCTCTTTTGAATATGCCTTGGTATTGTGAACATCGTTGCCGTAATTGTGCAACCTGGCGCCGACCTCGCCGGCGAACAGATACGCCCTGGCCACGCCCACGGCGCCAATGGCGTCCAGCTTGTCGGCATCGAAAAGGATTTTCGCCTCAATACTTCGGGGCGCCTCCCCCTTGCGGAATCGGTGACTGCGGATACAATGCAGAACATTTTCTTTCTGTTCGTCGGAGATATCGGCATGGGCAATCAGCTGTGCGGCCATCTCCGCCCCTTTTTCCGCATGACAGACTTGACCATTGGTGCGGTCCTGATGGCACCGGCCGATGTCATGGAGCAATGCCGCTGTTCGCAAAACAACCATATCGGCTTTTTCCATTTCTCCAAGACGCTCACATAACCGGCAGACACGCAAGGTGTGATCCCAGTCATGGCTGCCGCTGGCGTCCGCAAACAGTTCTTCGGCCCGCCGTTGGAAATTCCGTATCATCTGATCATTTGGATCGCTCATTGTTCTGTTCACCGATAAGATTTTTGTAGCGGCGCTTTTTTACGTTCCGCCATGGCTATTTCTCAGCAATTGGCTCTATTGTTAGGCTGAAACCCCTCCTTTTTCAATAGGAAATACACTCGGAGAATTATCCGGACGCTCAACCGTCCGGCATTGCTGCGTTAGACTGCGTATCGAATGTCAGGCAGTATCCGTCGGATGGAACTTTTTATGAAAAATCGATCGCTTTAATTGCTAAAACGGTTGAAATCGAAGCGGTTTTGCGTCATAGTATCCTCCCAAGAGCAACTGGTACAACTCATTTTTCAATCCATTCACATTTGCTTTTCCCTGGAGAAGGCGTATATGTCTATGAAAGAAAGACGAAGCATGGAAAGGTTCGTCTTGAAGCTCCCGGCTCGGATTGCACTTACCGACGATCTCGTTAGCCAGGAAGAAACGGAATTCACAACAACCAACATTTGCGCCGGCGGCGCCTATCTTCTGACTGATCGCCCATTGTTGGTGGGCACTACCATCCACATGGTTATGCGGCTCCCCCTTGACAATATTTTTGCAGAACAGGGGAGACAATCTCAAATCAAATTAAAGGGTAGGGTTCTTCGCAACGATACGAAAGGAATGGCCGTCCTGTTTGACGGTCGCTACCAGATTTCTCCATTGACATGAACGGTGATATGATTCAGGAAAACGGAAACCCGGAGTCAACAAAGGCGACGATCGTACATATTGTCGGCCCCAACCGACTTCAAAACGAATTGTTGTCCCGCTACCTGGAAAAAAAACTCGGAACCCCCTGCCTTTTCAGCAACGATGTCGACATGGAGACCGCAACGAGTCTTCATCCAGCCCACACACATCTGATCCTCCTGGACTGTTTTCAACACCATGATTTAAAAAGCTGGTCCGGCTTTGTTCCGATTAAACCATCGAACAAAACAGAAGAGAGCCTGGTCGCCCTCTTCAATGTCATGCCGGAAAGCGGTCTCGAACGGATGGCCGTGGAACAGGGGCTGCATGGGATTTTCTATGCAAGCGATCCCATCGGCATTCATGCCAAGGGCGTTAAAGATATCCTAAAAGGCGAACTCTGGTACTCCCGAAAGACCTTGTCCAGATTTCTCATGGAAAAGCATTCCTTCGTCAAACTATCCAAAACCACGGTCAATACGTTGACCTTTCGGGAAAGAGAAATCCTCATCGGCATCGCCGCCGGATCGGGCAACAAGGAACTCGCCAGCAACCTCGGTATTAGTCTGCATACCGTTAAAACCCATATCTACAACATTTACAAAAAAATCAACGTTCCCAACCGACTACAAGCCGCCCTCTGGGCAAGCCAATACTTGTAAACGTTCACTTTTCTGCAAATCGAGCGACTCCCGCCATCATCGTTCATCATACTTTTTTCTTAATTCCAGCCCCCCTTCCTACGACAGAAATAATACCATCGACCGATTGAATTGGTTCATACCCAATGATACGAATGTACAGAAAGACAACGAGTGTCAACAAAAACATACAGAGTGAGGAAATGACAATGGATGATGACATACCGCATCGAATCGTAATCCAGCCGGTATTCAGCGGATGGATTTATTTCATGTGCTTTGTCTTGGTTGCGTATGGATTGATTCTTTCAACCGGCCAAGCCACTCCGGTACCCAAAAAAGAATCTCACACGCCGATCAAATTACACATGCCCTTATTCCACAGCTCGTCTCCTCGAGTGGACAAACATCAAATTTCACCGGTCAACCTACAGAAAACAATGCAGTATCAACCTATCATTTTCAAAGCGGCCCATCGATATCAGGTGGACCCCGACCTGATCAAGGCGATCATCATGGCCGAATCGAACTATGATCCCAACGCCGTGTCAAAGCGAGGCGCACTCGGGTTGATGCAACTCATGCCCCGCACAGCGAAGTCCTTAGGAGTGGAGGAACCGTTTGATCCGGAACATAACATCGACGGAGGTGTCCGATATTTCAGACAACTGCTGGACAAATTCGATGGCAATGTCACGTTGGCGCTGGCCGCATATAATGCCGGCAGTCGGAAGGTGAGGGAATACAGAGGCATCCCGCCATACAAACAAACGGAACGATACATTCGTAACATCAACAATTATTACTTGTATTACAAAAGTTTGATGACATTTTCGGCCTAATCGGAGGGCAGCCCGGTTCCCGTTGCTTCCCAGCAGCCATGAACAAGGAACCATACGGGATGCTACTTATGTGTAATGGACGCCATACAAACAGGCATTTATTTACACAATCCCATTGGGTCTGTTCGCCCGCTGAAAAGCTAACAATTCAGAATAAAAGAAATTATTTTTTTATCCTGAATTGGTATGCGTTTTGCATTTTTTAGAGTCACGATTGTTGTAATCTCTCTTTTCATTATTACCTCCTTTTCCCCGGCAGAGGCAGCCTTGCAGCTGCTTCTGCTTTTTTTTTTAAAAAGAAGAGGAGAAAACATGAAAAAACGTGGTATATGGAAGAGATGATGGGCAGACATGAAAAGGAGAAACGACCATGCACAATCAAGAAACGATGATTTCTCTAAGATCGGGAAGCGACCGAAGAAGCGGGGTGGAGCGCCGCCAAAGAGATGAGACGACATATTTTACCGACAATAACGGAGTCGAAAGGCGTCAATACGTCAATGAGAGAAGAATGCCCGGGGAGCACCGGAAAGGCTGGGCGCGACTCAATCAATGGAAAAGCGTTCCCCTAGGCGTTCCAATTCGATAGATCCGGAGCCACGATTTGCTATGCGACCGATTTCCGGATGTCGAAGTGACGGTTGAGACGCATGGCGACAAAAGCGTTATATATATCCCTTGATGCATTCGTCACTTCCAACGTCGCGCCGATATTCCGCAACGAATTGTAGGCCGCTATAATGACACCGATTCCCACGGAATCGATCATTTCTACCCCGGCAAGATTAATGATCAACTTTGTCGGCTTTCCTTTCACGATCGCATTCAACTCCGCCTTAAAGCCGTTTGCCATAGAGGCGACCACATCCTTTTGTGGCGACACGGTGACCTCCCCTTTGGTTTTTGCGATCCCGCTCATCCTTTCTCCGTATGGATATCTGAAGTTATTTTATCAACTGATTCAAGCACTTGCTGTGAAATTTCATCCAAATCCGCCTGATCGATCCGCAGCCAATCCAGTGCTCCCGCTTCCGCTTGGTAAAGCATGGCGTCAAAACCGGTGCCGATTCCTCCCTGCATGGCGATCAGGTCGGCGATATGAAGGATGTAAGCCAGTTCATTGCCATCCGATCGAGAGGGATAATGGTGATATTTGATGGCAAGGCTTTGTGAATCGGGAATCCCCCATTTCATGCAGATCTCATAGGTGATCTCCGCGTGATCGAAGCCAAAAATCTCTTGCTCAGCCGTTAGGAAAGTCGTCTTTTCATTTCCCATGAGTTGGTCAAAAGCAGCCTCTCTTTCCTGTATGAACGGATCCATTACGATTTTACCGGCGTCATGCAACAGACCAGCCGAAAAGGCATCGTTCTCCAATCGGGGATAGCGTTTCAGGGCGAGTATTTTAGACCCAAAGGCGACCGCCAGTGAATGCTGCCATAAAAACCCGGATTCCAATCGATAGCCGGTCAGAATATTATCGATCAATCCGGATGCTCCAACGACGGTAATCAACTCACCCAATGCCTCATATCCCAACACAACCGAGGCCTGATGAATGGAGGACACCATCCCCCGCAAACCGTAATAAGCTGAATTGGCTAACTTTAAAACACGCGCGGCAATGGCCTGATCCGTCTCGATGATGGCGCCGAGTTCTTTGAAGCTCGAACCGGGGTCCGCCATCACCTGGTGGGCCTTGATAACCACCTGGGGCATGGGCGGCAAATCCGTAAGATGTCGAAATATTCTTTTCTTTATCGCATCGCCCTTTTCCGCCGGTTGGTTCTTCGCGGACTCATCCGGTGTCGACGATGCATCCACATTCGTTCGAAGATCCAGCTTTATGGACGTACGGCACGCAGGACATGGGAAAACGATCTTCTTTCCCTTGGGCAATCGTTCATCCGGTATGTTGTAGACTTGATTACAATTTGAGCATTCAACGCGCATTATCCACTCGCTTTATCGGTTCTCGATAACTAGAAGGCTTCGAAGTATAAATTATGGCGTTTTCAGGTATTCTTGCATTGAATATCAGAGGATTTATGTAAATCGCCAAATTTACGGGCAACGGAATGTATCGATATGAAAAACTATAACTGATGACGTGTCGTATTGTCAAGGGAGGTATCATGCCGATTTTTTACTTTACAAGTATTTTCGTTTACTCTATGTTAAAAAATTTAAGTAGCTGTATGCATCGGTATTGACAATAACTGAATCGAAACTCCCGGTTATTGTTTGATATTCCGAGAGCGATATCCAACCCGTCCCGATTATCCGGGCAATCCTCGGAGAAGGGCGCCGGGCCTTTGTACCTTACCAGGGTCACCCATGGCCGGCCATTTATACGGCGTAATGAAGCATCTATCGTTCTCTCAATAAATAGATCATCCTAACCTTTTTGTTATAAGGAGTCGTCCATGGCAAAAAAAATGAAAACAATCGACGGCAATACTGCCGCAGCTCATGTGGCTTACGCTCTCAGTGATATGGCGGCCATTTATCCAATCACCCCTTCATCACCGATCGGTGAAATCGCCGATGAATGGGCCGCCAACGGCCGGAAAAACATATTTGGGCAGCCCATGCTCGTCCGGCAGCTTCAATCGGAAGCCGGTGCAGCAGCTTCCGTACATGGCTCATTAGCTGCAGGCGCATTGACATCGACCTTTACCGCTTCCCAAGGGCTCCTGTTGATGATCCCCAATATGTATAAAATGTCGGGAGAATTGCTGCCCGGGGTCCTGCACGTCACGGCCCGCGCAATCGCCGCACATGCCTTATCGATTTTCGGCGATCATCAAGACGTCATGGCAGTTCGACAAACCGGCTTTGCCATGATGGCCTCTGCATCGGTTCAGGAAGCCATGGATCTCGGCCTGGTGACTCATCTGGCAGCCATTGAAGCAAGCATACCGTTTCTTCATTTTTTCGATGGATTCCGAACCTCCCATGAAATCCAGAAGATTGAAATGATTGATTATGAAGACATTGCCAAACTAGTGAACTACGACGCCGTCAAAAAATTCCGTGCGCGGGGCGCCAACCCGGAGAGACCCGAAATCAGAGGTACCGCTCAAAACCCGGATATCTATTTCCAGGGTCGGGAAGCCGCCAATTCCTTCTACTTGAAAGTCCCCGGGATCGTTACTCATTACATGAAAAAAGTCGCCGCACTTACCGGACGGAGCTATAAACCATTCGATTATGTCGGTGATCCCGATGCGGAAAGGGTCATCGTCTCCATGTGCTCCTCCTGTGAGACCATTGAAGAAGTCGTGAATCACCTGAACCAGAAAGGTGAAAAACTCGGTCTGATCAAAGTGCGGCTCTTCCGTCCCTTCTCCGCCGACTATTTTGTTTCCGCCATTCCCGATACGACGAAGGTATTGACCGTCCTGGATCGCACCAAAGAACCCGGAGCGATTGGCGACCCGTTATTCCTCGATGTCTGTGCCGCTCTAAGGGAGAAGGATCGGAACCAAAAAGTCATCGCCGGCCGGTATGGTCTCGGTTCCAAGGAATTCAACCCGGCCATGGTAAAAGCGGTTTTCGACAATATGGCCATGAAAACACCGAAACACCATTTCACGGTGGGGATCCATGATGATGTCACCGGAAGCTCGCTGAAGGTTGAAGAGGGCTTTGATGTCGCTCTCCAAGGAACGATTCAATGCAAGTTCTGGGGATTGGGCGCAGACGGCACCGTCGGCGCCAATAAGAGCGCCATCAAGATCATCGGCGATAAAACCAATCTCTATGCCCAGGCGTATTTTGCTTATGATTCAAAAAAATCCGGCGGCGTAACCATCTCCCACTTACGTTTTGGTAAAACCCCGATCCAGTCGACCTATTTGATCGACACAGCCGATTTTATCGCCTGCCACAAGTCCAGCTATGTGGATATTTACGATGTTCTGGAAGGTATTAAAACCGGTGGAACGTTCATCCTAAACTCAAGCTGGGCCATTTCGGAAATGGAAGAAAAACTGCCGGCCGGTATACGCCAGACAATTGCCCGCAAAAAATTAAAATTTTACAATATCGACGCGGTGAAAATCGCCTCCGAGATGGGCCTTGGCGGCCGTATCAACATGATCATGCAGACAGCCTTTTTCAAACTGGCCAACGTCATCCCGGTAAACGACGCGATTACCTATCTGAAAGAACAGATCAAGGAGATGTTCGGAAAAAAAGGTGATAAAATCGTGAATATGAACTGCTCGGCCGTAGACAAAACCTTGGAGAATCTGGTGGAAATCCAATATCCATCATCCTGGGCCGACGCGGTGGCCGGAACGTCGACGACAGCAGACGAACCAGCCTTCGTTACAAACGTCATGCGCCCCATGCTTGCCCAGCAAGGCGACAAATTGCCGGTCAGTGCCTTTACACATGACGGCATCTTCCCCGTGGCCACTTCTCAATATGAAAAGCGTGGGGTCGCCATCGCCGTTCCGGAATGGATCAAGGAAAACTGCATTCAATGTAACCAGTGCGCCATGGTCTGCCCCCACGCAGCCATTCGCCCGGTTCTACTGGCGGACCAGGAGTTACAAGGCGCTCCGACCGGCTTTGATGTCATTGCCGCCATGGGCAAGGAGCTGAAAGGATATCATTTCCGGATGCAGGTAAACACGCTGGATTGCATGGGCTGCGGCAACTGCGCCGATATCTGCCCTGCCAAACAGCCGGCATTGGTGATGAAACCTCTGGAGACCCAAACAGAGGCCCAGGTTCCCAATCATCGTTACACCTTGTCCATCGATGTCCACGACAACCTGGTCAAACGGGATTCCGTAAAAGGCAGTCAGTTCTATCAGCCGCTGCTTGAATTCTCCGGTGCTTGCGCCGGATGTGGAGAGACCCCCTACGCCAAGCTGATCACTCAACTCTTCGGTGAACGAATGATCATCGGCAACGCCACCGGCTGCACTTCCATCTGGGGCGGCTCTGCTCCTTCGGCTCCTTACTGCGTCAATAAGGACGGCTTTGGCCCCACTTGGGGGAATTCCCTTTTCGAAGATCCGGCGGAATTCACCTATGGTATTTTTCTCGGTCAACTACAATTGCGCAGGAAGTTGGCCGATCTGGTTCAAAACGCTCTGGAAACCGATATATCCCAAGATATCAAGGACGCAATGACCGGCTGGTTGCGCGACATGAAAAATCCGGAAGGCTCACGCAAATACGGCGACCAGTTGAAAAAACTGCTCCCGGCCCAGTCCGGCAATCCGCTCCTTGCCGAGATCAATGATATGGCCAGCCTCTTCACCAAAAAATCCTTCTGGGTTTTTGTGGGGGACGGCTCGGCCTACGACATTTCCTTCGGTGGTATCGATCACGTACTCGCGTCCGGAGAAGACATCAATATAATCGTATATGACACGGAGGTTTATTCCAATACAGGCGGGCAGTCATCCAAAGCCACACCCACCGGTTCCATTGCCAAATTCGCGGCTTCCGGTAAAAAAACCGCCAAGAAGGATCTGGGCGGCATGGCCATGACCTATGGGTATGTATACGTCGCCAATGTCGGCATGGGAGCCAACAAGCAACAGCTCATCAAAGCCCTGATAGAGGCGGAAAGCTACGACGGCCCATCCTTGATCATGGCATATTCTCCCTGCATCAATCATGGAATCAAAAAGGGCATGGGCAAAAGCCAGGAAGAAACCAAATTGGCGGTCGAGTCCGGTTACTGGCCACTGTACCGATACAACCCGAACCTCAAGGCCCAGGGGAAAAATCCATTCACCCTGGACTCCAAAGCCCCGGATGGAAGTCTGCAAAAATTTCTGGGCGGTGAAGTACGGTATGCGGCCCTCGAAAAACTCTTCCCCAAGGAAGCCGAAGTTCTGCGCGCCCGATTGGAGACGGAATTCAACGAGCGCTATGAGAAACTGGCCCGCCTGGCGGATCCAACGATTGTTTGCAAGGAGACCGGAGCTGAATAACGATTCGCTGCAAATATGAAACCAAGGGGGCGTCTGTTCTCACAGGCGCCCCCTTCCCCCCCTTGCGGCAACCTTATACTTCGCCCCCTGTTTTCTGAAAGCAAGCAAGTCGTCTCAGGTCATGGTCTGATTGACTTCATCATCATTATGCGATAGCATATTCGCATTACATGGAAGGGATGCGGATATGTCAGATATGGATCGACAGAAGGAAGAAAAGGATGTTACCGTTCGCCTGATCCGGATGATCGCCGGAATGACCGAAGAACAACGGGCGGCATTGTTATCTCAATTGGAAGCGATGCAGGGCTCCCCCAGCAAATCCGGTGAAAGGGGAAACATCCGCAAACCCTATGTCAACTCCATTGAGTTTTTCGTCAAAGGCAGGTCCTGCATGGGGGTCAGTCAAAACATCAGCAGCAACGGCATCTTCATTAAAACGGACGAGCCCATATCCATCGGTCAGACCATAATCCTCAGCATCCCGTTTACCAACAATCAGAAATATATTCGGATTCCGGCCCACGTGGTCAGGACCACCCATAAGGGCATCGGGGTCGAATTTCTTCGAGGATCCGAAGGGGCGTAAGCAAGACAACACGCCTTTCATTGAAAATCGACCAGTGTCTTTTGCAACTTGGACACCAGCCTCTCCTTCTCCTCGGTAGCCTCCATTTCCTTGGAAACCACCATCATGCATCCCAATGAAAGACTGATCTTATCTTTTTTATGGGTTTCAATCACGGCCTGATCCTTGAGCCAGAATGCCCGTCCCTTTTCCAGCAAGATCTTGTATACGGCCTCCACCTGCCCTTCCTCATCGGTCTTGCGGCGCAATTTCTTGCGGGAAGTGCTCAATTCGGATTTGTTGAGACTTTCCTTGGCAACGTCATCCTGGACATTCGCGTATACATAAACCCGCCTGTCCAAAACACTGTTCCTGAAGGCTCCGGCGATTTCATCGGGCGTGCACCCCATCATCTGCTGAAATCGTTTGCAGGCGAATTCATACCAGATTGTTTCTTCCTCCGTCTTCCAGGCCGCCAGATACACAATCACCGGTAAATTCAGTTCATCCAGAGCCTGAAGATTTTTCAAGTACCCGGAAACGCGATGTTTCAACTCTTCGCTGTACTTCCCGTTCAAAATTTTGCCGTAATACGATTTCTCCATCTTCCCTCCGTAATGGGTTCCTTTGTTTATTCCCATTTCCTTGTATCAGACCGATGTCGTTTTTCTGTACTCTCAAGGCACCATCCGGATTTGCTTCCGGAATCCAATCACCGGCAAGCTTCCATAAGGGCCTGATTCAAATCATCAATTATGTCATCAACATGTTCGATGCCGACGGAAATTCGAATCATGTCTTCACCGACGCCGGCGGCCAGCAACTCTTCAATCGAAAGTTGCGAATGGGTCGTACTGGCCGGATGAATCACCAGGGTCTTGGCATCCAGAATATTGGCCAGATGGGAACACAACTTGACGGAATCAATGAACCGACGACCTGCTTGGAGACCGCCTTTGATTCCGAATCCGAATACCGCCCCGGGGCCCAAGGGGAAATAGGTCCGACCCCGCTGGTAATCCGGATGGCTTGCAAGACCGGCATAGTTCACCCAGGTCACCATTTCATGGGCTTCCAGAAATGCGGCGACCCTGGCGGCGTTTTTACAGTGGGCCCGCGCTCGCATGGGTAAGGTTTCCAACCCCTGAAGGATGAGGAAGCTGTTCATGGGCGATAACGCCGCGCCGATATCCCGCATCAAACCCGTTCTCAGTCTGGTGCAGAAAGCCGTACATGGCGTTCCTTCCAAGGCACATAGTTGCGCCCATAGATTCAGCCCATGATAACTCGGGTCCGGTTCCGTAATCTCCGGGAATTTCCCTGAGCCGGCCCAGTCAAAGGCGCCCCCTTCGACTACAGCCCCGCCGATGCTGTTTCCATGGCCGCCGATAATTTTCGTTAGCGAATATACGACGATATCGGCGCCGATCCGGAATGGATCGAAAATCGGCGGCGGCGCCACGGTATTGTCCAGAATGAATGGGATGTTATGTTTGTGGGCTATATCGGCGATACAGGATAAATCATCGACATTACATCGCGGATTGCCGATGGTCTCGCTGAACAAAAGGCGCGTGTCGTCATCCATGGCCTCCTCGAAATTCTTGGGGTCCGAGGAGTCGACGAAACGCGCTTCGATGCCAAAGCGTTTGAGGGTGTTCTCAAATAAGATACGGGTACCGCCGTATAAATTGCTGCCGGAAACGAAGTTCTGGCCTGCCCCGGTAATGGCGATCACGGCATAAAAGATAGCGGACATACCCGAGGCCGTCGCCAGTGCCGCCGGGGCGCCATGTATAGCGGCCAATCGCTTTTCCAAGACATCCGTTGTCGGATTCATGATCCTGGAATAGATATAACCCGGCTCTTTCAATGCAAACAAATCAGCCGCATGTTGGGTATTTTTAAAGACATAACTTGTGGTCTGATAAATGGGAACCGCACGGGATAACGTGTCCGAGTCCGGTGTATGACCGGCATGCAACACCTGTGTTTCGATCGCTTGTTTTTTTCTGCCTGTCATCGGATCCTCCATTTGTTACTTCAAAGTCAGTTGATCTCGCACGACGCAAGCCCCCTCTTCCGTTGCCGCTTTCAATTCCCGGCATCGAAGCCGATGAAGTTGACGGCCTGACTTCGCACCCAAACCTTTATATTGTTGTGGCAAACGAACCGCCAGCAATATTTCCAGATCCCGTTTTACTGTCATTGAAAAATCCATTCCCTTATCCGCCTGCACCAGCCTGAACATTTCGTGAATCAGTTTCATTCGATGGAGCAAAAACAGTAAGTCCACTCTCGTCCCCACTCGCAATGTATCGTATCTTCCGGCGGTCATGTGCCACCGGGAAGCCGCTGCGCCGGCTCGGATAAATCTTTGGGGCATGCGCAATCGGATCCCCATCCGCCTGGCCATACTTTCGCCCATATCCCCATGTCGATGATGGGCCGGCCACTTTTCCTTTTCCGTAGCCGTTTTACCCAGATCGTGACAGATTGCCATCCACACGGAAAGGGCGTCTCCTTTCAGATAATCCGCCACTTCCATGAGGTGCCGGAATACGCAACCCTCGTGATAGGGAACCGGTCCGGCCGGGATTTCATCCGATATAGCGAGTTCCTCGAACCAGGGGGTAAGGGCATCCGCCTCCTGCAGAATCGTAAAAAACCGACTTGGCCAAGGGGAGCCGCAGGCCTTTCGAACCTCATTGCCCACTCGCTCAGCCGCAATACCGGCGAGCAACCCCTTCCGCGACACACTCGTCATGATTTGAAGCAATAATGCGTCCGCCTGGAATTCGGGCAATTCCGCTGCAAACCGCGCCGCCCGAAACACCCGCAAGGGGTCGTTGACAAAATTTTCTGCGGCGACCGGTCGCAAGCGTTTGTTCTTCAAATCTTCAAACGCGCTGGGATGCCCGATGATATGCCCTTCCATATCTTTTGCAAAGGCATTGACCGTCAGATCCCGACGCAGTAGGTCTTCCTCGATGGTATCAAACGGTGAAAGAGTGTATTCGTCACCATTAAGAAGAAAAACGCATTTACGACGGCCGACTTTTTTGGCATCAGGGAACTGCCGCATAAAACGATCCTCGTCGGCGCCGATCACCGCATAGTCTTTATCACATCGGCCCCTCCCCATCAATTCATCTCGCACCGCACCCCCGACAAGGTAAATCCGCATCACTCCTTCCCGTATCACACATTTTTTCCGTCAGTTGAAAACCGAAACCATACTGAAAGACGACCCATTGAGGATTCTCATAGCATTCTGAAACGCAAATCTCAAACATCAACCATTTTACAACCATTTTACGCTTGTGAAAGATTGTTGGTTTCTCTAAAATGAAACGTACAAATACTTCAACCGATCGTCAGGAGCCTTTATGAAAAATACCAAACGATTTTGTTTCTTTCTATTCGGTGTCGTATTGATTTATTGTTCCGACTTCTCCCTGGCCGGCGATACAACCAATGCGGACGGCTGGGAAAAGGGAAGTCTCTACAACCGACTCTACAAATCGGACGAAACAGACTCATTCAAAGGTGAAGTGCGGGATATTGTCGAAGTGATTCCCATGAAGGGCATGTCTCCCGGCCTGGCGCTTTCCGTCAAAGAATCCGAGGGAGACACCACATTGGTTCATTTATGCCCGATCTGGTACAAGGATGTAAAAAGCATCGGCATCAAGAAGGGCGATCGGGTCAAGATAAAAGGCGCCTGGGCTGAAATCGACGGGGAAGACATTTTCATGGCCTCCAAAGTGAAAAAAGGCGATTTTTTTGAGTTCAAGGTCCGATTGACCAAAGACGGTTCGCCATTCTGGGCCATGACACCGGAAGAACTGGCTGCTGAAAAGAAGGCGGGAACGGATTAAAAACCGCCTGGAGGGCTCCCCTGGATGGTGGTTGCCCAAGCCCCCTTATTCGGATTTCGGCATATTCGCTTCATAGACAGGCGGAAACAACGGGGCCAGCGCCTTTTCATGCGAATTTCTCCGATCATACCCCGGCCGGCGACGCTCCAAAAAATAGGTCCCTTCCAGCCGCAGATGACATTGACGACGTTCTTCTCCCGTTCGCCTCTCCATCACATCCAATTTTCGCTGCAGCATTCCCCCCCCGCTTGCATGGTTTTCGCTCCTATATAATTTAAATATAATTTAATGTCAATTCATATCCAATTATAGGACCCCACATCGCCTGCGAAATCGCCTCTGACGATGCCGAAGGAATTTCTCCGATTGAATCGGACTTGGTATTTTATTTTCGCTTCCCTTTGGATGTAAAAACCGGTATTGCTTTTCAATCCTACGGACCCATGATAAGGAGCCCCATGCGACAGAAACACGCCGTTCTGTATTTAATGATATGGATTCTCGCTTTCCCCCTGGCAGCCACTGGAAACGAGGCCCCGAAGCAGAAGGAACGACCGGGCGCCGTTCACGAATTCCGCCTTGGTGTCTTGGGGCATGACGTGGATCGGATGTGGAGCAATCTGCGAAGGGAAAACGGCGTCGACTACAATGCCGAAATCATCCTCACCCATCCGAATGGTATTTTTTTTTATGGAGAAATACGCCCTTCTATCGGCGTCAGCCTCAATGACAAAGGCGATACAAGCAAACTATACGCTGGAATGCTCTGGGAAAAGGAATATCCATATGGCCTTTTTCTGAATCTCGGCATCGGGTTTGCCATTCACAACGGCGAATTGGAGACGAACCGAGAGGACAGGAAGAGTCTGGGGGCAAGATGCTGCTTCCGAATCCCGTTCGAAGCGGGCATTTCCCTAACCCGTCATCATCGGATTTCTATCGCCTTTGATCATATTTCCAACGGCTACCTGGCAAGCCCCAATGAGGGCATGGATACCCTGGGCGTGCGTTACGGATATCGTTTTTAAGGGGCCATTCCCACCGACGAAAAAATCGAAAAAACCGTTTACGGCTGGATCAATCCCGTTATTTCGAAAAGTACGATTATTCCTGGACTGCCAGAGAACGCAGGGGGAAAAAGACGCCGCTATTCCTTCGACAGCGCCGCCCGGTAGGCCCGATCCGCCTCCTGTTGCATCGCCAGCGTGTCGGAGCCGTAACGGGGTGAAAAATGGAACAGTGTGAACTGCCGCACGCCGGCCCTGCCGGCCAGTTCGCCGGCCTGGCGGGCGGTCAGATGGAATTTGCGTCCGGCAATATCCCGGTCGTCTTCCAGGAAGGCGGATTCGATGAAGAGCTGATCCGCATCCCTCGCAATCGCAACGATTTTCTCCGCATTCTCATCGTGGTAAACAGCATCGGTGATATAGGCGATCTTCTGCCCCGGTTTCACGACGGCTATTTTTTCGGCCAGTTCCCCAAGTCGGAAACGGTGATGCGGCCCGCTGTTTTTATCGCCCGCTTCAAATTCCGTATCCAACGGACGGCCTTCAAACAGAGCTGCTTTAAATTCCTGCAGCCAATGCCCCACCTGGAGCCCCAGCGATTCAAGCGCCGCTTTTTTAATATTGACGTGGAACCGCTCTTGAAGAGCAATGCCAAGACAAGGAATTTGATGATCCAGAACAACGGCGGAAACCGTCAAAGCGGGCTCCTGCAGCAGCATGCCGCTGAAATCTTCCATTTCAATGGGCTCCGTGGGGGAAAACCGCTGATCGCAACGATACGAACGCGTCAACCGACAATCCTGCCGAACTTCCGTCACCCGCAGCACAAATCGATTGCTGTAGTTCTCAACCAGATTCCAAGTATATCCGGACAGCTTCCCTTCGACGTGCCTCAAAAACCCCTCCGGTCCAAATAAATGCAATATTTTATCGCGTCCCAGGAACAGTCGCAGAAGCGGATCGAAACCGACGAAATGATCCATATGGGTATGGGTTACAAACCCATGTTCGATCTTTAAAAGATCCCGGTTCGATAACGAACCGGGATCCCCCAAGTCGAAAACAATCGCTCTATTTTGAAAGGAAAAAGGAATATACAAACCGGGATCATCAAAAGGGCCGTTGATTAACCTGGGATGAAAAGAAAGGGGCATTATTCGGGAAGATGTTTGATCACCTGCTGATTGATGCAATGATAAATCTCATCGTCGGATCCGTAGACATCGACCGTATCTTTCAGGTTGATTACCTTCTCAATTACGAAAGCGGTTGCATATAAACTGACAATATTGGGATGGGGAACGATATTGCGAAAGGGGGCGATCTGATAATCGATATCGAAATCATCCGCATGGCTCATCGTTTCAAGACATTTCATAATCTGGTCTTCAAGACCGTTTTTATTGGTGGTTTCTACCAATTCATGTTCAATCAGCTTGCTGGCGATGGCATTGCTGAGTGGTTCCAGACAATCTCGAATGGCGCTGATAGCGACCCTTCGGGCTCGTTCCTTGGAAGATTCTATCTGTGACAGGATTTTCGATTCCCGATTGCTCGGACGAAATACTTTTCCCATGAATTATCCCCTTCTCTGCTGATCCGTATACAGCACTTCCGATTCGCTTCTTCAGATATCGACCGGGGAACCGCAGGACGACTGCCTCCGGTTCCCATTCCGGGGGAATAATAATAGCAACCCTTTTAGAATGCAAGGGGAAAACAGCAATACCGACGTCAGCCACGGCGATTTTCAGCTTTTTAAAAGCAGTCTGGCCCCGACCGCTCGCCGGCCGGGGATCCATCATCCGCCGGCCAGTGGCCTGAGGCAGACGATTTCATCTCCTTCTTTCAGACGTCTCCACAGCCCCACACGTGCTCCATTGATGAAATACATCAATCGTCCGCCATCCGGAAGCTTCAACAACCTTGTCACCATTTTCAATCGCGAGCCAGCCGGTATATCCAGCACGATTCCCTGAAAGGGGTCGTAGTGCGGCACGCGGGCATCGACTTCCAATCCTGCGAAGAGTTTTACCCGAACCTGCATCGCTATTCCGTATCAGGCAGCGCGCGCCACCATGGTGATGGCGTCCACGGGACAATCCAGCGCGCAGGTCCCGCAACCGATACAACTATTCTCATTTAATAAATTTGGATATTTATGCCCGTTAATGCCTTTGTTTGTCAAAGACAAGGAGAGGCAGTCCACCGGACATGAATCGATACAGACGATGCATGAATTGCATTTTTTAATATTGATTGAGGGAATCTCCTTCCCCGATTTTGTTGTCATCGTATATCTCTCCGTTCACCAGATTACAGGTTGTTGTTTCCATAAGGAACGCCGGCCGTATCATGGAACATTTCTGATTTATTGGATTCCAAGACTCCGCAAGGTTGCCTCGGATGGCTTTCCGGTCTGGGTGTCCCAACCAAGCGCTTCCCAATAACCCTTCATCAATTTTTCCATGTCCATGGAGCGGCCTTTGTTGGCGCCTTCCTTCAGAGCCGGCAAGCCGACAGCCCTTGAATTAACCTTATAATCAATTGGATTGATCCCGTGCTTAACATTGAATGCCTGACGCAATGTCTGAATGCGGCGACCGATCTCCATATATTCCTCGGGAGTTTTGCGCCAGCCCGTGGCGGCGTTCAGCCAGTCGAACATGGGAAATCTGGGGGCGCCCATGAAGGCGGCGAACATACACGAACCGGCGCCGTTCAGCAGGCTCATGTATTTGCTGCAGGCGGCCCCCATTTCGGCCTTGGTCTCATCGGCAACATACTTTTTATCCTTATGGTAAATCATTCCGAATAGACCGATTTTGGGAACGGTTTTCACCTTCTTCCAAAGCTGGAACATCTCATAGTACAGCCACGACCCAGTGGTATGTCGCCCCGGAGTCGGCTCCACCGAATAATGCAGATTGAATCCCGGATCATTGCGACCGTCGTGCATCCCCAACTCCTGGCCGCCGGCATGAATCGCAAACTTCCTGGCGTTTAATCCCAATCTCTCCGCCGCTTTCTTGGTGCCGTCCGCCAACAGATCGCCGATGCCTTCGCGGGCAATCATTTTTTTCAGCAGGGAAACGAGGGCTTCGGTATTGCCCCAGTTCAGTTCAAGACCATCCGTGTCTTCCTTCGTCAAGATGGCGTTCTGATAACACTCCACGGCAAACGCCAGCGTGCCGCCTGCGGAGATGGAATCCATTCCGGCCCGGTTCAGCAATTCATTCATATAAAAAATACTGCCCGGATCTTCATTCATACAAAGCCCCCCCAAGGCCAGAACGGTTTCATATTCGGGCTTGTGGCTTTCATTGAAAGCGCCGCCTGTCTTGTTATGGATGGAGCAGATGCCTCCACAGCCCAATGGGCAGGAATAACAATGGTATTTTACGACTTCACAATCGGTGAACACGTCCGGATTGACCGGCAGGGATTTTTTCGGCCCGAAGTCCTTGTTGCTGCCGGCCCAGTTTTTCACCGGCGCATCGCCCATTTCAACGCTGGCCTGGTTCATGCTGACAGTGCCCCATTTCCGAAGCATGATTTTATACAGCAGACCGTCCTGGACCATTTGGGTGGGCAGCAACCGCAACAACGCACCGAGGTAGGACGTCATGGGACCGGTGATAAATGGCGGCTGGAACTGTACCCATTTGTTGCATTTTTTGCTGAGACGCTTCATTTCGTCGCGATTATGGGGTGCGATCTTTTTCGTACCGGAAAGCACAATGGCCTTCAACCGTTTGGCGCCCATTACCGCGCCCAGCCCGGAACGGGCCGCCATCCGCCCTCGATCATTCGAAATCCCGGCGATCAAAGACAATTTTTCGCCTGCCGGACCGATGCAAGCCACCCGGGCTGTCTTCGCCCCGGCGGCCGTTTCCATCAGGATCTCTTCCGTTTCCACCGCATCCTTGCCCCACAGATCGGTAGCATCCCGCAACTCGGCCTTTCCTTTGGCAATGGAAAGATAAACCGGCTTTTCGCTGATGCCGGTAAAAAAGATGCCGTCGTAGCCGCATCTTTTGATGGCTGGTGAAAACGTACCGCCGCAATTGGCATCCCCCCAACCACCGGTTAACGGTGATTTCCCAACCACCATCCAACGACCGGTAAACAGACTGCCGGTTCCCGTCAGCAGTCCTGAAACGAAACCAAGCATGTTGTCCGGTCCGAGCGGATCGGCGTCAGGCGGCACATGTTGATAGAGCATATAGGCCCCCAGACCAATACCCGACAAATAGTCTTCATATACCTTCTCCGGAATTTCTTCTTCCCGGATTTCTCCGCTGCTCAGGTCCACACGCAGCACTTTGCCCATATATCCGTATCCCATACGCTCTCCTTTAACTGTATGCCTCGTTCAATACATTCATGGCGTCGTTAATGTCTAGTTCTTCCGGATTGAAGGTCAGTGAGCCGTCATTTACCGCGGTCCTGGCGATATCCTCCAGCTTGTTCTTGGGCACACCCGCTTCCTTCAGAGTCCGCGGCAGCCCGCACATATCGAAAAGCGTTTGCTGCAGTTTGCGGACGAGGACGATCGTTCTAGCGGCGCGCTGGGAGGCCGCTACCTTCACAAATTCCTCTTCCCCCCCCAAAGGCAGCAACAGTTCGGCGACCATGGATTCGGTTTTGCCCAGATTGTATTCCAATCCAAATGGCAGGAAAACCGACATGGCCATACCGTGGGGAACATGGCAGATCGCACCCGTGGCATGCCCCAGTGAATGCACCATCCCGACCATGGAATTGGAAAATGCAGCACCGGACATAGTGGCGGCATTGGCCATGGCCATACGCGCCTCCATATCTTTACCGTTTTCAACGGCCCGTGGGAGGTATTTTGCGATCAGCCGCACAGCCCCCATGGCGTGGGCGTCGCTTATGGGATTTTTCTGCAAACAGGTATAGGACTCCATGGCATGGGTCAGGGCGTCCATTCCCGTCAGGGCCGTAATATGGGGCGGCATGGTCTCGGTCATCCGTGGATCTAGAATGGCGACCTTTGGAAACAGAAGATGGGAGGCGAAGGCCATTTTCACATTCTTCGTCGTATTTCGGATAACGGCCGCCAAGGTCACTTCCGATCCGGTGCCGGCAGTAGTGGGAATGACGATAAAGGGTTTCATGGGCGCCTTTAAACGGTCGGCGCCTTCGAACTTCATCAGATCGTCCGAATTTTCAGACAGGACGATATTGACTCCCTTGGCCGTATCGATCGGGGAACCGCCGCCCACCGCTACGATGGCATCACAACCCATCTCCCGATAGACGCCGACGATCCGATTGACCACTTCGCTGGACGAATCCGGCGGCACATCATCGAAAATAGCGCCGATGGTCATACCGGAACTGTCGAAAGCGTTTTTGACGAACGTTATCAGGCCGGCCTTTACCACGCCCGCATCCGTAACGATGATCGGTCGTTTCGCTCCTAGCTGCTCCAATTCATAGGGGAGATTATCGAGGGCTTTGTGTCCTGATAGGATTTTAACCGGATTAAAAAACTCGTAATAGCTTGGCAGCATGGATTTCTCCTCCTGTATTGTTTGTTTGTTTCAACGCCCCTGGCGCTATTGTCGCCGGTGCCTGATATGCCGGGAAAGGCTCCGGCCGTTTGTTCTCCAAAAGATAGTCAAACCATGAAACAATCCGTATTTTACAGACCGAATGGAACGCCGACGACGTTAATGATGACTTTGATGAATTGTTTTTTCAGCGGCATGGGCGGAACTCTTTTGACCAGACGCCGGCAGATGAACTTTGGATACAGATGGGCCAGCAGAATCGTTAAACACCGCGTAAAAATCATGGCGTTGCCCAGGTCACCGTTGATAATCATCCGACGCTCGGCAAACGCCTGCGCCGCCCCCACTTGCGGTGTCAGCACCAGAAAAGCACATTCGATATTCTTGAAGCTTACGATCAAGTCTCCGTCTTCATATTTGCCCCCCCGGTATTTCAGCTTGCCCTTCACTTTTTCCAAGACCATGCGCGGCCCGTTGGGCAGCACCCGCATGATCAAAATAAAACCATCCGGCCATACGGAGATCTCCCTTTTGATGTCGGGATCATGCCTGGTAGCGGATTGAAAAGCTCTTCCCAGCACCATGAAAACCACTTTCGCCACCAAGGTTTTGAACCATTTTATCCCGGGTTTGATTGATCGATACTGCTTTCCCATGGGTGACTTCCTTTCTGTATTCTCTGATCGTTTATGGATATGGTTAGGTTGTCGTCATCTTCATTAGATATTTTACGATCTTGTTGACTGAAATCTGCTGCACTCCCAACATGGATTGGATAACGAATCCGTCCAGGACGGCAACGATGATCGGCGCCAAAACATCGAAATTGTAGCCGTCCGCCATGATTTTCTGAAACCCTTCCGTTGTGGATGAAAACCATTCCCGGTATGTTTTTTCAAACCGCCGACGTATCGCTTCCTTGCCGGACATCGCTTCCTGGATCAAATACAGGTGCAGCCGACTTCTCGTTTTGGCACTTAAAATCGTTTCCACCAGGGCCGCCAATACGGTTTCAAGGGATGACTCACCGGTTCCTTCATGATCGATCAGCGCAAACAAATCGGTCGTTATCTGATTCATATGATGCGCGGTAATATCAAAAATGAGATCGTTTTTCGATGAATAATAGTAATATAGCGTCCCCTTACTAATACCGACCGCACGGGCGATGCCCGCCAGACTGGTCTGCTCAATCCCCTGTTTGACAAACAGGAGACTAGCGGCCTGTATGATCGCAAGCTTCTTTTTTTCTTTCTTATCCGAATCTCTGGTGTGCATTCCCGATTCCAAATTCGGCCGGATGGCCGAATAAATATTTTCCATATCCCAGGCCCATGAGGGCTGTCAAGAAGAAGTTTTTATCTATTTATTTTTGCAGCAAATATACACTGTTCAACGGCGCTATACGTGTTTTTCAGACCGTTCTTTAGAAGCGCTGCAGTTTGGTGACAAGATCGAAGTCGGAAAAAGGAAAGGATGGAAAAAGCAATCGGCGGGAATGGAAGCGGCTGGAAAAAAGCGAAGGCACCGGCACAACAATTTCTGGAAATATGAAAAATACCATCATCATTTAATCCAGATAGTTCCTTCGGGTGAATCCGTGGGATCGGCCAAGGGCTCAATCATCGGACGACCATCCCGTCGGTCCGATTCCCGACGAAAATATCCGAACTGCCGACGCTCTAAAAAATACGTCCCTTTCAGTTTCAGGTGACACCTCCGCCGGTCTTGGCCCGATCTCCGGTCTTGATATCTTTGCCAGTTCATAACGACACCTCATCAATGGAAAAATAGTGATCATTCGGCGAGAATCAGGAGCATTCGAGAACGAGACGAATCATGAACAATCAACCGTGTCAACCAAGCGTTGCCACTTCAACCTCACAGGAAATTTTATACATGTTTCTACTTATGAACAGTGATAACACAAGGGAACAAAAAAAACAACCAAAAAAGGAAGGGGCGCAGCAACAAATGGGGATTTGTCATCAGAACCGAAGGAAAAACCGGCGGCCTTGGATTGCCGGGCCAAAAGCGAACAGGATACCGGAAATCCCACAGCGGATATGACTATGATGCCGAAACCGCGGCCGACGAATGGGGGATGCCGTTTTTAAAAACGGACGCCACCAGCAAGGCAAGCCGGTGTATGTGTTGACGGCGTTCTTCCTTGGAATGACCCGGAAAATTCCGGAAAGTCATGACAACACCGGCCAACGCGGCGAAAAGGGCGTGGGAGTAGAAACGGATCTGACCGTTGGCGCCTTCCCGGGCAAGCACCTGATCGAGCAAATCGAGGAAATAGCGCGCCACCGTATTAAAACGGTTGAGGATATGGGCCTCCATATCGACTTTTGTCATGAAGTAGGTCATCATCTGGTAGGTCTGCTCATTATCGAACAGATAGTCGACGAATTCCACGGCCAACTCATCAATGGAAGCGGTCTGGTCCTCCATCCGTTTTTCGAATCGCTGCTCAACGATAATGATATCGCGGATCAGGGCATCCGCAAACAGGTCATCCCGACTTGGGAAATAACGGTATATGGATGCCGCCGAAACACCGGCTTCCGCGGCGATATCCCGCATACCAATGTCCTGAAAGGGCATTCTTTCAAAAAGGGTCATGGCGGCATTGATTATTAGGGTTTTTCTAATTTCCCGCTCATCCTCCCGCATCCGCATGAATGTGGATTTATCCGTCATTCTCGATTCTCCCCTGCGTTACTGCCCCTGCCCTAAAAATTGAAGTTCGCTTCCTTCCCGTAAAATCAGCAATGCAAGGGTATGCATGTGCTTGCGTCTTTCTTCCTTTGTGCGTCCGGGATAATTCCGGAAGGTCATGACGACTCCTGCAAGGGAAGCGAAAAAAGCCTGGGTGAAATAGCGGTTGTCACCTGCGTATCCGGCTTTTTTGACCACCTCGTCGAACATGTTCATGAAGTAAACCTGTACGGCGTTGAATTTATTCATGGCGCGCGGATTGATACCCCCGCGGATCATGAAATGGCACATCATTTGAAACGATGCCTCGTTATCAATCATATAATCGACGGCTGTAATGGCCAAGTCTTCAATAGCGCTGGTGCCCTCTGCCAGGCGTTCTTCCAATTTTTTCTCGATGTTGTTCATGTCCTGTATCAGGGCTTCGACAAACAAATCATCGCGGCTTGGGAAATATCGATAAATGGTTGCCGCTGAAACGCCGGCTTCCTTGGCGATGTCCCGCATACCGATTTCATGGAAGAGCTTTTCCTCGAAAAGCGTCATGGCCGCTTCCATAATCAGGCTTTTTCGGACCTCGCGTTCATCTTCCCGTAATTTCATGAATGTAGATCGCTCTGACATTCCTTGACATCCTCCTAAATAGTAACATTCCCGCCGATTGCCGGGCCGTTATCGGAAAAACGGCCGACCGGCTGAATTGTCTGTAACACAGTTCACTATGACAAACAAGTCAAAATACTCGACATCGCACGGAATCCATCAAGCAGCCAATGCGACGCCCCGTTTCGATGGATATCTTCTGGAGGCCGATTATTGCGCTGCGATTTTCAGCTGTTGCCCGGGAAATATTTCATTCCCCTTCAAGAAGGGGTTCAGTCGACGCAAGGCATCCACCGACAACCCATGTTGTTTGGCGATGCTGAACATGGTTTCCCCGGTTTTCACATGGTGGATCTTATTAGCCGATTTTTTCGTCACAACGGGCTTCTTGACCGCGACCGTTTTTCCCTTCGCCGGGGCCTCGATTTTGGCGTTGAGGTTGAGGGGGGTGTCCGGTTTTTTCTCGACCTGTCTCCATTTCAGGGCAATTTCCCCTTCCAGACGGCCGACCCGATCAGTCAACAGACTGAGTTTTTTCTCCTGCAATTCGATCAATTTCAGCTGCTCATTCTCCTCCTCCAATTTCACGATCTGGTCTTCCGCCTTTTTCAGGCGATTTTCCAGATCGACAATCCGGACATCTCCGTCCGCCCCACCGCTGTTCATGGCCACCACAATCAGAAAAACGACCAGAACCAGGACGATGATTCCGATGAGGATCATGGGCAGGTCAGCCCTGCCGAATCGTCTCGTCATGGAATGACCGACGTTTCGTTTTCTAAAGCTCGAATGCTCACTGCCGTCGAAATAGTCATCCAAGGGCTTTTCGTGAATTATCTCATTCTCCGAAGGCTCGTCATACTGCATGGTGTCTCCTCCCCATGGGCGGGTGTTTCATTTCCGGCCGGATTCGGTCCTACTCCACCAGGAACAGATGAATGTAGCGCGGATCGAGGTTCTCGACCGCAACGGCCCCATATTCATTTTCAATATCCGCAAACAATTTGTCAAACATCCCCCCCAGGTCCCCAAGCAGTTCCGGTTCTTCAAGGCCCGTTTCACGCCCGAGCCATACCAGAAAGGCCTGCTTCATCGCTGGTGGAATCCTGCGCAGCATGTTTTTTTCACCATTGCCGTTCACGCTCCCGGTCAGTCCATCCGGCGGGAACAACTCCCGGAAAAAAACCTTGAAGCGCGGCAGGGGGATCGGCGCCGATTCCCTCAATCCCAAATTCGACCTTGCCCAGAGCGTCAACAGCAAACTGTCGCACATCGGTGCTTTCCGAGCCAATCCTTCCGGAACCGAAGGGAGCAGCAGGGACAACAGATGATCAAGAGCGACGATTTCCTGTAGAATGGATTCGCTGCGCTGAACATCGGCCGCCGTTTTGAACTCCCGGTACAAGATGCCGGTCTCATACGAATCAAAGTATAGGGGCCTTTTGATTAAAAGACCTCCGAGAACGCCCACCCGAATCTCCCCCCAGAAACTCAAGGGCAATTGGTTTTTCAGATACCAGCTCCCCGCTCTCCATTTTTCGGCGCGATCTTTCAATTGCATCACCCGGTCGTATCCGATCCTGAAAATATCGGCCAATGAGTGCTGCCGTAACATTTCAGCGGCCGTCCCGGGCACGCCGTCCAAGAGACGTTGCAATCCGAGGGAAAGATACCCGCTCGCCTTTTCCACGACCTTCCGGAGCATCTCACGCTCCTTGACAAAAGTCTGGTCGGCGGCCACAATTCGGTTACAGAGCGCCGCGAACTCGATCCGAACCTGCTCCATTGCGGTTTCATCGCTCAGGGAGCGAACCGTGCGACCGAACAGATCCTCCCCTCCCAGCAACACCGAGGGCGACAAGGAAAAGGGAATCAGCTCCTGATCGTTTTTCACGACCCGTTTCCGTTTGAAAGCCTTGATTTCATCCTTTCTCAGAGGCTGGTAAATCCCCAGTGCCTCTTCGAAAGGCAGGAAACCTTTCTCCGCCAGCCGGATATTGCGCAGGCGATACATCTCTTCTTCCATTTCCGCCGGTAGCACCGTCGTCGACTCGACCAGAATCTGCTGATATTTGATAAAATCGGTTTCAGCGAGCTGTTTCAGTAACAGACTCAGAAACTCGTAACGCTGTTCCTCGTCCAGGGAATTGGATTCCGGGTCATCCTTACGATCCATGATCCGAAAATAGTATACATCATCAACCGTGTCATAATCGTCTCCGAAATCGGATGGATCTTCATCATGCTCTCGCATGATGAGCGACACATTCCGGTGCAGACAGAATTCCAACAGGTCGGTCTTTTCGTCCCGGAGCCACGCCGTCAGCCGTCCGGAGTCGGCGTGCATCAGCAGCCCCATCCACTTCAGCAGAGCCGAATGGGCAACCTTATCTTTTTCCCAGGTTTCCAGATCCAGGATGTATTCCCACTGTTTGGCGGATGCCAGCTCCAATATCGGCAACGCATCGGACGGCCCGATTTCATGCACGAGAAAATAGAAATCTTCCTCGGCAAAGGAATGCACCAGTGGCAGCGGCTCCTCCGCTTCCAAAATAGCATCCAAGGCCTTTTCCGGAGGCAACCCCAAAATTTCTTTTTGTTTCCGCTTCAGGCGGTCCATTCGGGTTTTCAGGTCTTGTGATGGTTTCTGATTCGTCATGATGAATCGAACGCTTTCTTTTCCGTTTCGTTATTCTTTATGCCAGGGCGTCGGATTGCCATGGTGCGATCTTCAAGAGGATGAGCATCCCGGGTATGGCGATCACCGCACAACCCACAAAAAAAAGTTCCCAACCCAGATGCGTTACCATCCAGCCCGTGGGTGCGGAGGCGACCACCCGCGGTAACCCCATCAGACTGGTCAGCAAGGCGTATTGAGTCGCCGTAAATTTTTTATTGGTGATACTGGCCATGAACGCCATATAGGCGGCCGTTCCCATCCCGCTGCTCAGGTTCTCGAAGGCGATGACGGCGGCCAGGGCCTGGACTTCGGCGCCCATATGCGCCAAAACGGCGAAACAGGCGGTTGATAGCGCCTGAAAGAATCCAAATACATACAGACAACGATGGATTCCATATCGCAACAAGGCAACGCCGCCCAAGAAAGCACCGGCCAATGTAGCGCCGGTGCCGAACACCTTCACGACCGCTCCGATTTGGGTCTTGGTAAACCCGATGTCCAGATAAAAGGGGGTAGCAATCGCCGCGGCCATGGTGTCGCCGATCTTGAACATCAGGATAAAACCCAAAATCCACAAGGCCTTCGGTCGACTTAAATACTCGGTCAGTGGATCAAGCACCGCCGCTTTGATCGTCAGCGGACTTCCCGTGTCGATTACCGGCTCCGGCGTGAGCAAGGTCGTGACGACCCCGGGCAACAAACAGGCCGCCATGATGAAATACACCACGGGAAAGGACAAATGATCCGCCATGATCAAGCCGCCGCCGGATGCCAGCAGCATCCCCATGCGATAGCCGTAGAGGTACATGGAGGAACCCAAGCCCAGTTCCTCGTCCGCCAAGTCCTCCCGCCGATACGCATCAACGACGATATCCTGACTGGCGCTGAAAAAGGCCACCAATCCGGCGGCGACAACCATCAGCCAGAATTTCCGGGCCGGGTCGGAACAGCCCAACAGCAATATGGAAATCATCAGGGCCAGTTGGGCGATCAGCAACCATCCCCGCCTGCGCCCCAGAAAAGGAAGTGTAAACCGATCCAGGAAAGGCGCCCATAAAAATTTCCAGGAATACGGGAGTTGCACCAGAGTGATCATTCCGATCCAAGTCAGATCGACCCCCCCCTCCCGCATCCAGGCCTGCAAAACGCCGATGGTCAGCAGTAACGGCAGACCGCAACAAAACCCCATGACCATGGCCACCCACATCCGGCGACTGACCATGATCCGCAGGATGGTTTTCCGGTTCCTTGCATCCACACCGGGCCCCACTCTCTTGATCGGCCGTTGTTCCAGGCCCTGATCGTTATGCCTTCAATTTTGCCGGCGGCACCACGGAGCCGTATTTTTCCTTCAAGACCATCAAGCCGGACCGTTGTTCCCGCAGAACCTCAAAAAGTCGTTTCGGAATGTCCTTTTCTTTCCCGTACGCATCAATCTGCAGATCGACACGGGCTACGATATTGTCGATATATAGTGAAAACTGTTTTTCGTAAAGGATCTCCGGATAGTTCTTTGCGATAATGGTGCTGAAAAGAGTCTTCAAATCCTCGTATGTCGGCAGGTAGCCGATGGGCGTATCGATGACGGCGACTTCTCCGTTGGCGTGCCGCTCCAACCAGGCCAACCAAACTTTAACGTCCCGTTTCTCGCCCAACAGTTTTTTGCTGCCGCCGCCACGGGATTCTTCGGTCAGGAAGTAATTCAGACCGGCCATTACCGGCTTCTTATCGGCGGCAATTTTTTTACTGTTGAAAAAAGAGAACTGGGCATCCATATAGTCGCCGAGGGCGCCCGGGATAAAAGGCGCATTGGCCCACGGTGCGCGTTTTACGCCCGTTGCCCCGACCTCTGTAGCGGTGGCGGCCGATACGATGCAGGCGCCGATGGCGACCCCTTGGTCCGGTGTTTTGGCGGCCCAGACCGGCGGCATGGTATCGCTGTCCCGCCCGCTATAGGTGATAATCCGCGTTTCAACACCGGCCGGGTTTTCGGTTTCCGTCGAATAATTGGCCAGGGCGCTGGCTGACAGGGTACAGCGCGAATTGGGATGTGACATGGGGATGGGTTTGCCTTTGGCATCGAGCATACCCGCCTTCCACTGCCCCTGGAAATTTTTGCCCTGCCTGGGTGGTTCCTCACCGTTTCCGGTCCACTGCGGTATATCGTTGTCGTCGATCAATACATTGGACCAAATCACTTCGGTTTTCGGATTGCGCAACAGGTCCATCAAGTGGGGATCTCCTTCCCAGTTGACGTCTTCCACGATTCCGAAAATACCGCATTCGGGATTGACCGAACGAATACCGCCATCCTCCGCGATCCACATCTGGGCCAGATCGTCACCGACAAAATGATTGCCGGCCATGGCCGTCGTGGTCTTTCCGCAACCGCTGGGCGCCGCTCCCGTACACCAGGTTATCCGGCCGCCGGGTCCGTTGATACCGGTAATAAACATGTGTTCGGCCAGTTCATTCCCACGATTTTCATACACCGCCTTGTCCACGGCGAAGCGGTGGTTGCCCTTTTTCAGGAGCAAGGTATTACCGGCATAGGTGCAATACATGCTGTAGGTCGTCCAATGGCTGCGGTCCATAAAAACCCGCGCATTCGGAAGGTCTTCCGGGCGATTCAACCCTTCACTGTGGACATTGGTGAAGAAATGACCGAGTTTTTTCGCTTCCCGATCAAAATCGGCAAAGGCGTTGCGATACAGGATTTCGGCACTGTGGCTGACATAGGCGGAGCTGGTGATCTCCAGTGCCGGATTGGACACCGGCGCGCCGACAGGGCCGCGCATATAGAAACCCACCATCATGACGCGCCCTTCCATGATACCGGTCATTTTTTCCCGGACTTCGACCAACGCCTCGGCGCGCAGTTTTTTATTGGCCAACGAGCTGATGGCCTCTCCCTCGTTGGCGATATAAAAGGTCCGATCGATGATACGGCCCTGCTCCTCTTTCAGATCAAAATGGATCGTATGCCCTTTCATGGGGAGGTCCTTCTCTTCCCCGTTTTTCAGGGCCAGCTCCCGGATGAATTGCCGATCCGCTTCGGAGCCGGTATTGATGAAAACCGTTTTCGGCCGGCACATGGCAATGGCGTTGGCGATCTTCAGGAGTGCTTCCTGGTTTTGAATGGTTTCAATGCGCCCGAGTTGAGCCGCATCCATTTTCTCGCGGAACAAGGCTTTTGCCCCTTCAAGTGTCTGAATACCTCCAATTTCAGCAATGATGTCAACGCCTTTTTTTCGTTCTAACATGTGTTTTCTCCCTTTTGGACCGAATATTGATAAATCGAACGGCTTGTGGATGGACATTATTTCCCGTCATGGCGGACTTCCTGACACCCTTCCCGTCGGGGCGTCGGCGAATGGCGCCGGATCCACGCCAGCACCTTGTCGAATTCGGCGACCATTTCCATGAGCGCCCTGGCGCGATGACTGATCCGGTTTTTTTCTTCCATGCTCAGTTCGGCAAAAGTTTTGTTCAGCTCGGGATAAAAAAATATCGGATCATAGCCGAACCCGCCTTCACCTGCCGGCGTTTCCGCGATCAGCCCGTGACAAAAAGCTTCGTAGGTCAAGGCCGGCCCTGAAGGGACGGCGATTGAAATCACGCACTGAAAGAAGGCCTTGCGATTCGGCTGACCCGCCATTTCCTGGAGCAGTTTTTCGCAACGTTTCCCATCCGTGGCGTCCTTTCCGGCGTATCGCGCCGACAACACTCCCGGCGCACCACCCAAGGCCTCCACCACCAATCCGGAATCATCGGCCAGGACGGGCAGCCCCAACATTCTCGCGGTCATGCTGGCCTTCTTGTAGGCATTGTCATCAAACGTTTCCCCGTCTTCGACGATCTCCGGGATCGGACCGAAATCACTCAGCTCCTTGATGGCAACCGGTCGGCCTTTCAGTAATTCCTTGATTTCATCTATTTTGCCTTTGTTGCGCGTGGCGATGACGAGGGTAGTGTGTGCTGGCATGGTGAACCAACTGTCCGCTTCATTCATTTGTTGTTCGTTTTTCCCCTGGGCGTTCCATGGGTTTCCGATCACCGGCAACCGTCGCAGCGGCTGCAATCAAATTTTTATCTATAATCCAAGGTATTTTCTTTGTAAAGATATTTCAGCCTCTTGTCCAGGGCAATCGCATATCTTTGATGGCATAGAATTTGATGCATTGAATTGAGTGCCCATGCATCTATACGCATAACCACTCAATTTTATAAACAATATCATTATTAAACAACCTATTGAAAATATTAAATAAATCTAGAC
>JBGSLR010000027.1:0-13815 GCA_041740615.1 Desulfobacterales bacterium | reverse complement strand
CATTCCCGCGCAAGGCGGCATGCTTCGTGATCGCTGCTGTCAACGTCGTCTTGCCATGATCAATATGACCGATCGTACCTACATTTACATGCGGCTTTGTGCGCTCAAATTTCGCTTTCGCCATCTTCCCGTCCTCCCCTTTCGAAAACGGATATACTATTGTTTTGAATAATCTGCCTTCATTTCCCCACGCAAACGATTCCCGGCGTAAGGCTTCCTCTATATTCCAAACTACCAGCGGTAATGCGCAAAAGCCTTATTGGCGTCTGCCATTTTATGCGTATCTTCCCGCTTTTTGATGGCAGCACCGCGATCGTTGGCGGCATCAAGAATTTCCGCCGCCAGTTTGCGCGCCATGCTGTTTTCAGAACGGTTGCGGGCAAATGTCAATATCCAACGGATTGCCAACGCCGTTCGTCGAGAAGGCCGGATCTCTGTCGGTACCTGATAGGTTGATCCTCCCACCCGTCTCGACTTGACCTCGATGGCCGGACGAACATTTTCGACCGCCTTTTCAAAAATCTTCAGCGGCGCTTCGCCGGCCTTTTCTTTAATGATGTCAAACGCCTCATAAAGAATCAACTCGGCCTTGCTTTTCTTCCCGTCACGCATGATGCTCGAAACGAATTTCGCCACCAGCTTACTGTTGTACATTGAATCAGGAATAATCGTCCTTTCCGGGACCTCTCTTCTTCTCGGCATATCCTACACCTAACTCGATTTATTGTTTATAAAATCAGATCCATCGCAAAGGGGTTATTTCGGTTTCTTCGCGCCATATTTAGACCGGCCCTGCTTTCGATCCTCTACCCCCAGCGTATCAAGAGTACCGCGGACGATATGATATCTCACACCGGGAAGGTCCTTGACACGTCCCCCACGAACCAGCACCACGGAGTGCTCCTGAAGATTATGCCCGATTCCCGGGATATACGCGGTTACTTCGATGCCGGTGGTCAATCTTACCCTCGCCACCTTCCGCAACGCTGAATTCGGTTTTTTCGGCGTTGACGTATATACACGGGTGCAAACACCACGCTTCTGAGGCGCACCTTTCAACGCGGGCGTATTGGTCTTCTTTTTGACCCGCTTTCTCCCCTTGCGAACTAACTGGTTTATCGTCGGCATTCTATCGCTAACTCCTTTGATTCACTTCCAATTTTATGGACCAGCACCCAAAATAGCGCATTCTATACTCATCACCCTATGTTGTCAAGTGCTTTATTCCAAATAGTATTTACTTTTTCCAAGCATTGACGAAGCGCCCCATTTACATCCTGTCCGGCCGCCGCGTCGCCTCATTCCGCCACCGGTTCCGTCTCGGTAATCTTTCGGTCCACAAGCGTTTCGATATCCATGTCCCGCAAGGACATAAGCCCTGTACCAGCCGGAATCAAGCGGCCCATAATCACATTTTCCTTCAGGCCCGTCAGCAAATCAACTTTGCCCTGAATAGCGGCATCCGTCAAAACCTTGGTTGTCTCCTGAAAGGAAGCGGCGGAAATAAAGCTATCGGTTGAAAGCGACGCCTTGGTTATCCCCAAAATCAGGGGCTCGCCGATAGCGGGCTTGCCACCTTTGGAAAGCACCACCTGGTTAACGCCCTCGAATCGATTGCGCTCCACTTGTTCCTCGGTGATAAAATCCGTATCGCCGACATCCTTCACTTTCACCTGCCGCATCATCTGCCGCACAATCACTTCAATATGTTTGTCGTTTATCCGGACGCCCTGCAGACGATACACTTCCTGAACCTCATCCACAAGATATCGAGCCAGGGCCACTTCTCCTTTGATATTTAATATATCCTGCGGATTAGCCGCGCCCCCGACAACCTGTTCGCCAGCGCGAACGTAATCCCCCTCATACACATTGATGTGTTTTCCGCGCGGAATCAGATATTCCTTTTTCTCGCCCACATCAACCGGCGTGATCGTAACTTTTTGTTTGCCTTTTTTCGTAGTCGCCTTGGCAATGGATACATACCCGTCAATCTCACTCAGCACGGCCACTTCCTTGGGCTTGCGGACTTCGAACAACTCCGCCACCCGGGGCAAACCGCCGGTGATATCCTTGGTCTTTGTGGTCGCCCGCGGCAACTTGGCAAGTACATCTCCGGCCTTGACCTCATCATTTTCATCCACCAACAAAATGGCATCCACCGGAAGTATGTATCGGGCAAGACCGCTCTTGCCTTTCAGAACCACGGTCTTTCCACCTTCATCTTTAATGGAAATCCGTGGACGTACATCGGCGGCTTTTGATTCAATGATGGTTCGACTGGATTTCCCCGTTACCGGGTCGACTTTCTCCTGCATGGTTTTTCCGGCCTCAATATCGCCGAATTTTACGACACCCGCGACTTCCGTAATGATCGGCGTCGTAAAAGGATCCCAAGTCGCGATCAAATCACCGACTTTCACCGGCTGCCCGTCTTCAACCATGATATGGGCGCCGTAAATGACCGGGCAGCGTTCCCGTTCACGTCCGGTCTCACCTACGATGGTAAACTCGCCACCTCTTCGGTTCATGACGATATATTGTTTATCCGCGTTTCGAACCACGTTCAAACCGCCATATTTAATGGTGCCCTCCACGCGTGCACGGATATCCGCCTGTTCTACGCGCCGACTTGCCGTTCCACCGATATGGAAGGTACGCATGGTCAACTGGGTGCCGGGTTCCCCAATGGATTGGGCAGCCAGGATTCCAACAGCCTGACCGATTTCAACCGGACCGCCATGTGACAAATCCCGGCCATAACATTTGGCACACACACCGGTTTTCGCCTTACACGTCAGAACCGATCTGATTTTCACTTTGGCCAGACCCGAGTCATCGATCAATTTAACGGCATCTTCGTCGAATTCCTCACTGGCCTTCAAAAGAACTTCATCCGTAAACGGGTCCAGCACATCCTCAAGAGCGGTACGACCCAAAATACGTTCATCCAGCCGCTGAATAATTTCACCACCTTCCATCAGGGCTTCCACTTCGATGCCCATCATGGTGCCGCAGTCGATTTCCATGACCGTGCAATCTTGTGCAACATCCGCAAGCCGCCGGGTCAGATAGCCGGAGTTGGCCGTTTTCAGCGCCGTATCCGCCAACCCTTTGCGCGCACCATGCGTTGAAATAAAATACTGCAAAACAGTGAGCCCCTCACGAAAATTCGCGGTAATCGGGGTTTCAATGATTTCACCGGAAGGTTTTGCCATCAAGCCGCGCATTCCGGCCAGCTGACGCATCTGGTCCTTGCTCCCCCGCGCACCGGAATCCGCCATCATAAAAATCGAATTCAGGTTCTCCTTTGTCACCGGAGCCCCTTCCGCCCCTGACTGGGTAGCGGTCTGCTTCATGGACTCCATCATGGCATCGGCGATTTCATCGGTTGCCTTGGCCCAGATGTCAACCACCTTATTGTATTTCTCTCCCTGGGTAATCAAACCTTCGGTGTATTGGGTTCCGATCTCTTCAACCTTTTTTTCCGCATTGCTGATAATCGTCCATTTATTCGCCGGGATAATCATGTCGTCAATGGATATGGACAAACCACCGATCGTGGAATAGCGGTACCCGATATCTTTCAGCTTGTCGGAGAGGATGACGGTGGTTTTCGGGCCGGTATTCCGGTAGGCATAATCCACCAGATCCCGCAACGTTTTTTTATCCATTACATGGTTGATAATATGAAACGGAATCGCGGCCTTCTTATCGAGAATTTCAAACAGATGGTAGCCGTCATCCATGGTAATAATGCCGCTGATATCGTTTTTCTCTAAATTGAACAGCGCCGTGAGCGTCTCCTTATCTTCAACCGGAAAGATATTGCTGAAGTCTTCCTGGTTGAATCTCCCGATAAACCCGTCATTCTCTTTATCCGCGCTTTTGGAGTAAGAGCGCACAAGGTCACTGAAAGCGACACCGCTTTCCGCTTCATCCAGGATCGTCTTAGCGGTCTTTTTGGCTGTCGCTTTGATGTGACGAAAGGTCATGATGGTGTCTTTTGGAATGATTTCCCAAAGCAATATGCGTCCCACGGTGGTTTCCACTCGTGAATTCCCCATCCGCACCGTAATCGCGGCATGAAGGTCGATATTGCCGGCATCATAAGCCGCCTGAACCTCATCCGGATTTGAAAAGAGCATGCCCTCGCCTTTGGCGCCGGCCGCCGCCTTGGTCAAATAGTAAAGCCCGAGAACGATGTCCTGGGTGGGAACGATGATGGGGCTTCCGTTGGCCGGGGAAAGAATGTTGTTGCTCGCCAACATGAGCACCCGCGCTTCGATTTGAGATTCAACCGAAAGCGGAATATGGACCGCCATCTGATCGCCGTCGAAATCCGCGTTGAAGGCAGTGCAGACAAGGGGGTGTAACTGAATTGCTTTGCCTTCGATCAATACCGGCTCAAAGGCCTGAATACCCAAGCGATGCAACGTAGGAGCACGGTTCAGCATTACCGGGTATTCTTTTACGACTTCATCCAGCGTATCCCACACTTCCGGTGATAAACGTTCCACCATTTTTTTCGCGCTCTTCACTGTGGAAACAAAGCCCTTATGTTCCAAACGGTGATAAACGAACGGCTTAAAAAGTTCCAACGCCATCTGTTTCGGAAGACCGCATTGGTGGAGCCGCAGATTCGGGCCGATGGTAATAACGGTTCGCCCGGAATAGTCGACTCGTTTTCCAAGTAGATTCTGTCGGAACCTTCCCTGCTTCCCTTTCAAGGTATCGGACAGCGATTTCAGCGGCCGTTTGTTGGTTCCCGTAACGACACGGCCGTGCCGGCCGTTATCGAAAAGGACATCCACGGATTCCTGAAGCATTCGCTTTTCATTTCGAACGATAATATCCGGCGCCTTCAACTCCATCAGCCGTTTCAGGCGATTGTTTCGATTAATTACTCTTCGATACAGATCGTTCAGATCCGAAGTGGCGAACCGTCCTCCTTCCAGTGGGACAAGCGGCCGCAAATCTGGAGGAAGAACCGGGATGACATCCATGATCATCCACTTTGGATCGACGCCGGAATTTCGAAAGGCATCCACGATTTTCAGCCGTTTGGCCAATTTCTTCCGTTTTGCATCGGATCCGGTGGCCGCGATTTCCTCGCGCAACTCACGATAGACCGCATTCAGGTCGAGTTGCTCCAACAGTCTCTTCACCGCTTCAGCACCGATTCCGGACTCAAACTTCGGACCATACAGTTCAAGGGCCTCATGATATTTTTCATCGGACAGCAACTGACCCCTCATCAGACCGGTATCCTTCGGGTCAATGACGATATAGCTGTCAAAATAAAGCACTTTCTCCATATTTTTAAGGGTCAGGTCCAGCAGGTTTCCGATCTTGCTGGGAAGGCTTTTCAAGAACCAAATATGGGCGATGGGCGTTGCCAAGTCAATGTGCGCCAACCGATCACGCCGAACTTTGGATTGGATGACCTCAACACCACATTTCTCACAAATGACTCCCCGGTGTTTCATCCGCTTGTACTTACCGCAGTTGCATTCATAGTCTTTGGTCGGACCGAATATCTTGGCGCAGAACAGACCGTCGCGCTCCGGTTTGAACGTACGATAGTTGATGGTCTCGGGTTTTTTAATCTCCCCGTGAGACCATTGACGTATTTGTTCCGGAGAGGCCAGGCTTACTTTCACTCCGGAATAAAGCCTTGGATCCGTTGGTTTGGCAAAGAAATCGTAAATGGTTTCCAATCGTTTCTCCCTACTGTTTTCTCTCAATAAGGTTTATATCCAGCCCTAGGCTTTGCAACTCTTTTATCAACACCCTGAAGGATTCAGGCAATCCAGGCTCCAGAACATTTTGCCCTTTTACAATTTTTTCATACATTCGCGTTCTGCCGGCCATATCATCCGATTTGACCGTCAGAAATTCTTGTAATGCATGCGCCGCTCCGTATGCCTCCATGGCCCAAACTTCCATTTCCCCCAGACGCTGCCCGCCGAACTGGGCTTTACCACCCAACGGTTGCTGGGTCACCAGCGAGTAAGGACCGATGGAACGCGCATGGATCTTGTCATCCACCAAATGGTGGAGCTTTAACATATACATTGTTCCCACGGTCACATTTTTATGGAACGGGTCTCCTGTTCGACCGTCATACAATATCGCCTGGCCGCTCGTTTCTACGCCGGCCTCCTTCAGCAATGCCTTGATCTCATCCTCCTTGGCTCCGTCAAACACCGGCGTCGCCATATGGACACCTTCACGATAATCTTCCGCGAAATCAAGCAAGGCAACATCATCCAGCTCTTGAATGAAACGATGGTCCGGTTCCGATTCAAAAATCCGGTTGAGCTTTTCTCTCAGCTCCTTGGTTTTCCGTTCCTCTATCATGCGATCGATCTGAGCGCCCAACGATCTTGCCGCACGCCCCAAATGAATCTCCAGAATCTGCCCGACATTCATTCGGGACGGAACCCCCAACGGATTCAGTATCATGTCAACGGTCAGGCCATTTTTAAAATAGGGCAAATCTTCCTGCGGTAAAATACGGGAAACAACACCTTTGTTTCCATGCCGACCGGCCATTTTATCTCCAACAGAAAGAATCCGCTTCATCGCAACATAAATTTTGATCAGCTTGATTACGCCAGGTGGTAGATCATCACCTTTTTCGTAGCGGCTGACGCTTTCCTCAAATCTTTCTTTGCTGCGTTCTTTCTGTTCCCGAACGTGATCCAGCAGTTCATGCACCTTTTCGGTCAGTTCGGGGTTTTCCATGACGACGCCTTCCATCTGATCCAGAGAAATCTCCGCCAGGATTTCCGTATCGAATTCCTTGCCTTTCAGAATCAGCGTCTTTTTGCCCACCTTTATGGAGGTCTCGCACTTGTTGCCGACCAGCAGTTTCGCGAGATGCTCACGTGCCACTTCTTCGATTATCCGGATTTCATCCTCCCTGTTTTTTTCAAGGAGCGCGATTTCCTTATCTTCGATGTCGCGAGCGCGGTCATCCTTGTCCACACCTCGCCTTGAAAACACCTTGGCGTCAATAACGATTCCTTCAACCCCGGGCGGAACCCGAAGAGATGTATCTTTTACATCACCGGCCTTTTCCCCGAATATCGCGCGCAATAATTTTTCTTCAGGTGAAAGTTGGGTCTCACCTTTGGGCGTGATTTTACCCACGAGGATATCACCCGGTTTCACTTCGGCACCCAAACGGATGATTCCGCTCTCATCAAGATCTTTCAAGGTGTCCTCGCCGACATTGGGAATATCCCGGGTTATTTCTTCTTTCCCGAGTTTCGTGTCCCGCGCGACAACCTCAAATTCTTCGATGTGAACCGAGGTAAACACATTATCCCGGACCAGTCGTTCACTGACCAGAATGGAGTCTTCAAAATTGTATCCACCCCAAGGCATAAAAGCGACGGTCACATTTTTCCCCAGAGCGAGTTCTCCCTTTTCCGTCGCGGGACCGTCGGCGATAATTTCACCGGCCACGACATGTTGCCCTTTTTTTACAATCGGACGATGATTGAAGCAGGTATTCTGGTTGGAACGAATGAATTTGGAAAGATTATAGATCGTAACCGAATTGTTCCCATTTTTATTTTCCGACGCTTCATGCTTCAGAAGAATCCGATCTGCGCTCACATCAACTACTTGTCCTTCTCTACGAGCGACAATGGTTACACCGGAGTCCTTGGCGACCACTCCTTCAATACCGGTCCCAACAAGAGGGGCTTTGGTCTGGGTCAACGGAACGGCCTGCCGCTGCATGTTCGAACCCATCAGCGCCCTGTTGGCGTCGTCATTCTCTAAAAATGGAATCAGGGAAGCGGAAACACTCACCAGCTGATTCGGAGACACGTCCATCAATTCGATATCACTGGCTTTCACCATCATAAACTCGCCGGCTACCCGAGATGTAACCAGCGGATTGATATACTGGTTTTCCTCATTGATCGGTGCGTTCGCCTGTGCGATGGGATGTTCCTTTTCTTCAAAAGCGCTGAGCAGCTTTACCTTTTCGGTAACCGTCGCTTCTTTCACCACCCGATAGGGAGTTTCGATAAATCCATAGTCGTTGACCCGGGCGTAAGTGGATAGTGAAACAATCAAACCGATATTCGGCCCTTCCGGTGTCTCGATGGGACAAATACGCCCGTAATGAGAAGGATGCACATCACGGACCTCAAAACCGGCGCGCTCACGTGTCAGACCGCCCGGTCCGAGTGCGCTCAATCGTCGTTTGTGAGTCGTTTCCGAAAGGGGATTTGTCTGATCCATAAACTGTGAAAGCTGACTGGTTCCAAAAAATTCTTTCACCACCGCGGATACCGGCTTTGGATTGACCAGATCATGCGGCATCAGCGCATCAACTTCCTGCATACTCATTCGTTCTTTGATGGCTCGTTCCATCCGAACAAGACCGATGCGATATTGGTTCTCCATCAATTCCCCGACAGCCCGGACTCGACGATTCCCAAGATGGTCGATGTCATCCACAACCCCTTGCGTATCCCTGAGTTCCACCAAGGTCTTGGCGGTCAGTAGAATATCTTCTTTTCTCAATGTTTTCAAATCGATAGGGGCGTTGATGCCTAAACGGTGATTCAGCTTCAATCTGCCGACACCGGATAAATCGTAGTAAGCGGATTTGAAGAACAGGTGATCGATAAAATCGAGAGCGACTTCGGGTGTCGCCGGATTACCTGGGCGTAACCGTCGATAAATTTCAATCAACGCTTCTTCTTTGCTTTCCACTTTATCCAACAGAAGCGTTTTGCGGATTGAATCGCTGCTGTATGCACCTTCAACCTGCAGTAGGTCGAATTCCTTGACCCCCGATTCGATCAGTTTATCGATGGTTTCCTCATGGAGGATTTCAGTGGAATCCGCTAATTTTTCATTTGTCTCCGGATGCAGAATCTCAGAGGCAAATGATTTTCCGATGATGTCTTCGGAAAGAATCGGCACCATCTCCAATTCGGATGCCTGCAACTGACGCAGGGATCGCTTGGTGAAAATACGACCTTTCTTGACGACGAGCTCACCCGTTTTCGGATCTTTGATGTCGCAGCTTGTGCGCAGACCTTTTAAGATATCCTCATCGAAACGTCGGAAAAGTTTTTTACGCTTTATATATATCCTGTCTTTTTTATAAAAATAATCGAGAAGATCGGCCGTTGTATAGCCGAAAGCCTTGAATAGAAGCGTTACCGGAAATTTCCGCCTTCGGTCGATGCGGATATAAACGATGTCTTTCGGATCAATTTCCATATCGATCCAAGATCCACGTACCGGAATAATTCGAGCCGTATAAATGATCTTGCCGCTGGAATGGGTTTTACCTTTATCATGATCAAAAAAGACGCCCGATGAACGATGCAGCTGGCTCACCACGACGCGCTCGGTTCCATTGATGATGAATGTTCCTTTTTCAGTCATCAACGGAATGGTGCCGAAGTAAATTTCCTGTTCTTTTATATCGCGGATGTTGGAGACCCCGGATTCCTTGTCAACATCATAAACCACCAGTCGAATGCGGATGCGCACCGGGATCTCATAAGTCATACCCCTGTGGATACATTCATGAACGGAATGTTTTACTTCTCCAAAGCTGTATGAAACGAACTCTAGAGATGCGCTCCCGGTAAAATCGTTGATGGGGAAAACCGATTTGAACACCGCTTGCAAGCCGATATCCTGGCGCGCTTCAGGTGGAATATCCATCTGCAGGAACCGATTATAGGACTCCCGCTGCATTCCGATCAGGTCCGGTATCTCAACAATCTTGTGAATTTTGCCGAAATTCTTCCGTATTCGCTTTTTCGCCAAAAGCTTTTCCGACATGCCGTCTCCAATATAATGGTTTCGGGATTGTGAAAAGACCAGATCGCCACCGGATCTTTCAATCAGTCTCTCACAATCCCGCAGGTGTATTTGTGCACGAACTTCAATTGAATGAATTGTCCGATTTTACTACTTTATTTCGACTTGGGCGCCGGCTTCTTCTAATTGAGCTTTGATCTTTTCAGCTTCTTCCTTGGCAATGCCTTCCTTAACGGGTTTGGGCGCTTCGTCGACCAGGCTCTTGGCTTCTTTCAGCCCTAACCCTGTAATGGCACGAACCTCTTTGATCACCTGAATTTTCTTGTCACCGGAAGTGACGAGAATGACGTCGAATTCAGTTTTTTCCTCAACGGCAGCAGCACCGGCGTCGCTAGCAGGGGCAGCCATCATGGCTACTGGGGCTGCGGCGGAAACGCCGAATTTGGTTTCCAATTCCTTCACCATCTCGGACAGTTCCAAAACGGTCATGTTCGCAATAAACTCAATCAAGTCTTCTTTTTTAATATCCGCCATTTCATCCTCCAAAATTGTATACAGATTAGTTAGTTGATCCTTATCGGTTTCGTCGTCTATCGAAGCTTCAGGCCGCCTCTTTTTTATCCTTGATGGCCTGCAGTACATTCAGCAATCTGACCGGAACATCATTCAGGGCTCTGACGAACCCGGTGGCCACCCCGTTCATGGTCGCCAGCAGTTGACCAAGCAATATTTCACGCGAGGGAAGTAAAGACAGCGCCTTGATCCCCTCCGGATTGATTACTTTGCCGTTGAGAACGCCCATTTTGATTTCAAGCTTTTCGTTCTCGGAGGCGAACTTGGTCAATACCTTGGCTGGAGCAACAGGATCGTCATAGCTCAAAGCCACCGCACTGGGCCCTTTGTAATGGGCGTTCAACATTGATGCGTCGGTGCCTTCCGCCGCTCTTTTAATTAATGTATTCTTGGCGACCTGATAGTCCACCTTTGCTTCCGTCAGCTTGCGACGCAGATCGCTGATAGCGCCGACATTAAGGCCTTTGTAATCGGTCAGGATTACGATCTTCGATCTTACGAAACGTTCGTGCAGATCATTTACGACTTTTGCTTTTTCATCTCGATTCAAAGAATTCCACCTCCTTATTAATCTGTAAAAAACCGGAGGTTCTCGCCGGAAATGAATGGCGCGAACATGCTGTCTCGGTAGGCCGGCAACGCCGATTACGCACATTACTGTGAACCTACGGTCTTTGACAGGATATAATATATACCGGAGTCGGGTCGCGTAATGCGCCCGCTCCGATTACACCCGCTTCAAACAGTTGTTGATGCTTTTTTGAAAAGAAAAACCGAAACGCATCGTCGATTATTTCGTATAATCCTTCGCCAGATTGGCATCAATTTTAATACCCGGACCCATGGTCGTGGATATTGCGATCCCTTTCAGGTAAATCCCCTTGCTGGATGTCGGTTTCAATCGAATCACACGGTCGAGAAATGCGTTGAAATTTTCAATCAGTTTCTCAACACCGAATGATACCTTTCCAAGGGGTGCATGCACGATGCCGGCTTTTTCAACTCTGAAATCGATTTTGCCGGCTTTCAGCTCCTGCACAGCCCGACCAACTTCGAAAGTGACCGTACCGGTTTTTGCGTTCGGCATAAGACCTCGCGGTCCCAGAAGTTTGCCGATTTTGCCCACTGTTCCCATGACATCCGGCGTTGCAACGGCTTTATCGAAACCAAACCATCCGCCTTTGATCTTCTCGACAATGTCTTCATTACCGGCAAAATCAGCCCCGGCGTCAAGCGCCTCTTTTTCTTTTTCCCCTTTGGCAAAAACCAGCACCTTGACTTCCTTACCCAGTCCATGGGGCAGGATGACCGTTCCGCGAACCATCTGGTCGGCATGACGTGGATCGACTCCAAGCCTTACCGCCACATCGACGGTTTCATCAAATTTGGCATAGGATGACTCCAGCGCGATCGCAAAAGCCTCTTTTAAATCGTGCCGCTTTTGGCTGTCGATCTTTCCCACCATCTCTTTATATTTTTTACCCCGCTTCGGCATCTTTGCTTACCTACTCCTTAAATTTGTTAGGCTACCTCGATTCCCATGCTTCGGGCTGTTCCAGCAATAATCCGGCAGGCAGCATCCAGGTCATTGGCATTCAAATCCGTCATCTTCAGTTTGGCGATTTCCTCAACCTGCTGCTGAGTCACCTTCGCCACCTTCACGCGCTTCGGGTCGCCCGAACCTTTGGCCACTTTGGCGGCTTTCTTCAGAAGGACCGCTGCAGGCGGAGTCTTGGTAATGAATTTGAATGTTCGATCTTGAAAAACAGTGATGACAACAGGTATGATCATGCCTTCTTCGCCGGCCGTTCTGGCATTGAAGGCCTTACAGAAATCCATGATGTTAACGCCATGCTGCCCCAGTGCAGGACCGATCGGTGGCGATGGATTCGCTTTGCCGGCGGCAACCTGCAACTTTATCTGTGTTATTACTTTTTTTGCCATCTTCCCTAAACTCCTGACGCTATAATTTTGTCACCTGCACGAAATCCAATTCCACAGGCGTCGACCGACCGAAAATACTCACCAGAACCTTAATTTTGCCTTTTTCCGGATTGACATCGTCAACGGTTCCATTGAAGTTCGTAAAAGGACCATCAATTACCCGGATGTCGTCACCCGGCTCAAAATAATATTTCGGCTGAGGCTTTGTCTGTCCTGCCTCCATACGATTTAAAATCTGTGCGGCTTCGTCATCCGGAATCGGCGCCGGTTTATCCTTTCCACCCAGGAATCCGGTCACTTTAGCGGTATTATTTACGATATGCCACGTTTCATCGTCCAGTTCCATGCGTACCAGAATGTATCCGGGGTAAAACTTCCGGGAAGATTCTCTTTTTTTCCCTTTGACAAGTTCCACCACCTGCTCCGTCGGTACAAGCACCTGGTCAAATTTTTCAGGATGAGGGGATGCGGCGATGCGCTCTTCCAACGCTGTTTTCACCTTGTTCTCAAATCCCGAATAAACATGGACCACATACCATCTTAATGCCACTATCCCTCTCCTTGAAAATAACTAGCGCAGGACTAAACGGACCACACTGGACAAACCCACATCGACCAACCCGAGAAACAGGGAAATAATCATCACCAACACAATGACAACGGCTGTCGATCCTAAGGTCTGGGTCCGAGAAGGCCACGTTACTTTCTTTAGTTCAATTTTTACTTCTCGCAGAAACTGCAGCCATTTATCAATCTTTTCATTGACCGGCTTGGGAGGCTTGACCACCGTGGAAGCCTTCACTTTGGATACAGGTTCCTTCTTTTTATCCCTGGAAAAGTCAGTCAACGAAATGATCTTCTTGTCATCGACTTCGCCGTCCGGGGAAGCCATAACCGAGCCGTCGTCCGCTTTCTTCTTCTTCTTCTTGTCTGCCGGTCGTTTTCTTAATAACTTTCCCATCTTGCTCCTGAGTATTCACTCGAACAGACAGCCTTCCCGATCATTCGGCTGATCGATTTCGCCCAGTCGTTCGATACGATATCGTTACCGGGTTGGCAGGCCAGGCAGGACTTGAACCCGCAATCTTCGGATTTGGAGTCCGCTGCATTACCCAATTATGCTACTGGCCTGCAAGTGAAAATCCCGATATCGGCCAATCTTCCGGCCCCGTTTTCGCCTACTTCGTTTCGCGATGTTCCGTATGACGTTGACAGAAACGGCAATATTTTTTAAACGCAAGTTTATCCGGCGTTGTCCGTTTGTTTTTAGTCGTATTGTAATTTCTTCTTTTGCATTCCGTACATGCAAGTGTAATATTTGTTCTCACCGGCATACTCCCTTCGCCGTTATTCTATAATATCACTAACGACACCGGCGCCGACGGTCCTGCCGCCCTCACGAACCGCAAAACGAAGTTCCTTCTCCATCGCTATCGGAGATATCAGCTCTCCCGTTATCGTTACATTGTCACCCGGCATCACCATCTC
>JBGSLR010000026.1:0-91374 GCA_041740615.1 Desulfobacterales bacterium | reverse complement strand
CTCGCATGTCGTACCATTGTTTTGCCTCCTTGTTTTGGGCTAACGGTTTCTTTTCGCGATTAAACCATGCCTTACAAGGAGGCTTTTTTTCAAGCCCAATAAACTATTTTATTTCAAAACCGTTTTTGGACAAGAGTGATCCGTATTATAATATTGACTCTTTCCCAATGGTAGTTTCAGCAGATCTATCTTTGAACACCCTTCCGTTTACCGGCGCTGTGATTTAGATTATCCGGCGGGAAGCGGTAAAGCTCAGAAGTGAAACCAAAGTACACAGACACATACCCCATATGATGTCCACGGCGACCACTGCAAGCGGCCAGTTTTCGATAGTGGCCAGGTTTGTCAGATCATAGGTTCCGTAGGTAAACAGACCGAACAAGGCGCCTGAAATCGCGGCCTGTTGCCAGGAATCTTCACTGATGGCCGGCCTGACGGCAAAAATGAGTATACCGATGATATACAATAAATAAAAAGCAATAGCCGCTGTCCAGTTTACCTGGGGGCTGAGGATAAATCCCAACTGGCTGCGATAGAACCCCCTGGCCACCACTCCCAGCCAGAGCAGATCAATCGCGAAAAAGACAGGTATCGTGATCAGGTACAATTTCAGGTAAAAGATGAAACCCATGATGACCTCCCGCTGATAAAACAGATTGATTATCGTTTCTTCATAATATAAGGAACTTTGATATGCAATGAATGCATCCAACAATTTTACATCTGCCGGCCTTGCTGATATCCGAATCCGGCCTGTTGTAAACTGTAACGCTAATCGGGTTGCCATCCGGTGAATTTGTGAATATTTTGATACAAATTGTCTCCGTCTCTCTGAGGCCGCTGTGAATTGCAAATTTGAATTGTAACGCAATAATTGAGGGCCGCATGGACGAAAAAGTGAATCGATATTATGGCCAGCAGCACTTTTCGAAACCGGACAAAACAATCTTCCTTATGAATGCCGACTATCGACGGATCTTTCGATATGCTTCCCTATTACTCATTCTGATGCTGACCGGATGCTCCACTGCGAATCTGATTTCAGAAGACCGGCAGCAGGAATGGACCTCCCTCGACCTTAAAAAAACCATTCAGCAACTGCAACAGGAGGTCTTGCGGCAGATTGATCCATCCAACCGCTATCAGCCAGGAACAATCATGCAGCTGACAGCCTCTGATACCTGGAACTCAACCCTGATTCGCTGGATGACACCCCTTGACCGGGACAAGCAACTATTTCAAGCACGTCTGCGACTCTATCACCGAGGTATTGAATATACCTTTCTAAACGGCGAAAAAAAAGGACAGACCATCGGTTTTGACGGACAAAGTTATGAATACGCTGCAACCGAAAAGAGCTATAAGGAAAGTGCCGGCAGCTCTCTTTATCTGAAACCTCTGCAAAGTTACATGGAGTGGAGCCAGACACTGATTCGCAATTCCACCCTAACACTTCTGGGGATCCGTGAGATAGAAAATACTCCATACTGGGTTGCATATGCAACGGAGGGTTCTGCTGAAGAATTGGATCAATACGATCAATACCTGATTTACATCAATACCCAAAACAATCGAATCGACTATATTGAGTTCACCATGCGAGAACTCATGAAGTCTTATAAGGGTGTGATTCACTATCGGAACCATAAAATGGTTCAAGGAATTCTGATGCCTTTTTGGATTGGAATTGCAGACAGCTTGATTCAACCGGATTTTGATCACTATTTTGCAGTAGAATCAATAGAATTTCGGCCTTCTGAATAGGCGCTCCCGATAGCGGGATCAGGGTCCTTGCGAAATGTCCTGACGCCCCCGGACGATGACATGGAACGTAATACATGCACCAGAGGTCACCCTCAAGAAGTAGCTGCTTTTTTCCTGTGCGCCAATAAATAATCGATGGTCATATCCATCGTTTGATATAGTTCCGACAAACTATCAAGTTCGATGGTCCACCAATCACAAGGCATCTTGAGCAAGTGCTTGGTGACGGGCCCAGGTGTCTGCATATTTTGAGGCGCATGATGATGATCAGTCTCTTTTTCGTAATAATGGACTTCTCCACGGTGATGAGTGCCATCAATAGCGGCGTTACCAGCCGGTGTCCGCCGCTTTTAATGATAAAACGATTTCCGTGATAGGTATCGGTTACCGGCAAACGACTGGCCAAAAAACGCACGATGACGTTCTTTTCGGGTTGCGCCGTCTGGTTGCTTTCCACCAGCAATTTGATTCCGGTAACCGCCAGCAAGCCGCCGAACACATAGATGGCCCAGTGGAAATGCTGCAGCAGGGCGCCTCCCACCAGAATGAAAACCGCCCGCATCACCAGGGCGCCGATGATTCCCCAGAGCAGGACGCGATGCTCCAGCTCCCCGGGGTACCTTGAAATAAGCAAAAATGACCAGGAAAACGAAAAGGTTGTCCACGGACAAGGCCTTTTCGATGACATATGCCGTCAGGAATTCAACGGCACGCTCGGATCCGAACCAGTGCAGCACGCCCCAGTTGAACAACAGGGCAGGACCGACCCAGAAAATGGACCAGGTCAAGGCCTCCCGGAAGTGGACCACATGGGCTTTCTTATGGAAAACCCCCATGTCGATGACCAGCATGGCCAGTACGAAGGCCGTGAAGCCCGCCCACAACAATGGCGTTCCGATACTGTCGATTCCCATGGAAACCACCCTGCTATTCGGTATCGATCCCTTCCAGCTTCCACCTGCCACCGCTGACGGGCCGGGCAAAGGTCCAGTTTTCCTGAAATTTGACCGGATTTTCCGGATCACCGCTCAGCACTTCGCCGGTACGGTCATTCACAGTGTAATCCAGCAGGTTGGCGCTAAACCGGATGGTGACGAACATTTCCCTGCCGTCCACTCCGGCGTTCATCAATTCCACATTGCGCACCGCGATGTTTTCCAGTCGGTTGACAACGCCCTGTTGGTGCATTTCCTCGAAATGCCGTCCATATTCGCTGAGGAGCTGGTCACCGACGAGTTCCCGCAGCGGCCCGGTGTCTCTCCTGGTCCAGCCGGCCTGGATCTTGAAGAACAGATCCTGGGCGGTCTCCTTGAAACGCTCGGGGTGGAAAGTTTCATCCACCTCCCAGATTTCCCTGACACCGGCCACCAGCGGATCGTCTCCCTGATCGGCGGTCGCCTCGTGCCGGCCCTGGGGTGCGCCGTCGAACAGGCGGGTGACGTTCCCGAAGGCATTCCGCCCCGGTTCCGTGCCGGAGGGAAACGCCCGATGCCGGGCAAACCGTTTGTACAGAAAATAACCAAGGCCGGCCATCAACAGGATTTCAAACAGGCCGATGCCGCTGCCGCCGAAGCCGCCGACGCCCATTCCGTGGGCCGTACCGCCGAACAGCATGCTGCCCAGAAACCCACCGAGCATCCCCCCGGCCAGTCCCCGGGTAAAGGCGCCGGCCCCGCCACCAAGGGGATTCCTTGGACGGACAGTGCCATCCGGCGCCACCTGGCGGGGTTGTGCAGTGGGCCTTGAATAGGAGCGGCCGCCGCCGAAAGAGCGTCCGCCGCCGCGGGAACGTGCTTCAGCCAATTCCACCAAACCCGCAACCAGCAAAAGCATCACCAGACCGATCGCCATGAGGCCATTTCGTTTCCTGCCAACCAGATGTTCCATCTTGTTTTTTTCTCCTTTTTTCGTTTCCAGGTTTTTCATCCAGCGCGGCAATGGACCGCCCCGGATGATCCGCAGGCACTCTACGCATTTGGCGACACTTTGACAATAAGGAAATATAGCGTTGACATTTCGTTATTTTCGAAATATATCCCCCGCCATGGAGTGGCTCAACTACCATCACCTTCTCTATTTCTGGCAGGTGGCCCGGGAGGGCAGCCTTACCCGGGCATGCGAGAAACTCCGGCTGGCACCCTCCACGGTCAGCGGCCAGATCCGCCGCCTCGAGGAAATGACCGGCCACAGATTGTTCGTCAAAAGCGGCCGCAATCTGGTGCTGTCGGAACACGGCCGCATCGTTTTTCGCTATGCGGAGGAAATCTTTTCCCTGGGCCGCGAACTAATGGATACGCTGAACGACCGCCCCATCGGCAAGCCGCTGCAAATCACCATCGGTGTGGCCGATGTAGTGCCCAAACTGGTGGCCTGGCGATTGATCCAGGCGGCGCTGGAATTGCCCGAGCCGGTCCAGTTGATCTGTCGGGAAAACAAGCCGGACCAGCTGTTAACCGAATTGGTCCAGCATCACGTGGATGTCATTCTAACCGATGCCCCGGCCAATCCCCAGGTAAAAGTCAAAGTGTTCAACCACCAACTGGGGAAATGCGGTATCGTTTTCCTGGCCGGAACGATTCTTGCCGAAAAATACGCCAAGGGGTTCCCCCGCTCCCTCGACAATGCCCCTCTGCTCCTGCCCACGGAAAATACTAGCCTGCGACGGTCTTTGGATCAGTATTTCGAGAGCCTTGGGATTCGTCCCCGGATCATGGGAGAATTCGAGGACAGCGCCCTGCTCAATGCCTTCGGCCAGGAAGGACTTGGGCTTTTCCCTGCTCCGGACATCATTGCGGCCGAAATCAAGCGTCAGCACAATGTATCCACGGTGGGACACGCAACCGGAATACATGAACATTTTTACGCCATAACAGTGGAGCGCCGCATCAAACATCCGGCGGCCATCGCCATCTGTGAATCCGCCCGTCTGATGCTGGCCGAAATCGAGAAAACGGAACCCTCGCCCAGACGAAGCCGGTAGGGTTTGTCCGGCTCACCGGAAGGAATGCGGCCGAGCCCCCTGCCGGAAATGTTTTTCCGGGCAATCCGCTGTCTTTCCTTCCGATGGATTCTTCGAAAAATACGAAAAACAGACCGGAAATTTCCCTATTGTCAAAACATGGCCACCTTACTAAAGTGAAGGCCAGGAGAGCGAGGGCAGTGATCGAAATGCGATCAATCGACATCCCCGTCCTTCCATACCGAACCGGAGGGAATTGAACACATGAACTGGATCAGCATCCTGGGAATCGCTTTGGCACTGGCCATGGACGCCTTCGCGGTTTCCATCGTCATCGGCCTCTCCCTGGCCAATTTGACCAAGCGCCATATATTCCGACTGGCGTTTCATTTCGGGTTGTTCCAGGCGCTCATGCCGGTCTGCGGATGGCTTGCCGGAAAGGCAGTGCACGAATACATCGCCGCCTTCGATCACTGGATCGCCTTCAGCCTGCTGGCCTTTTTGGGTGGCAAGATGTTGTTGGCGGCCTATCGCGGACAAGATGCCGAAATGGAAAACGGTGACCCCACCCGGGGCGCCTCCCTGGTAATCTTGTCCATCGCCACCAGCATCGATGCCCTGGCTGTCGGACTCAGTCTGGCCATGATCGGTGCGACAATTCTGCTGCCGGCGCTGATCATCGGGATTGTTGCCGCGACCCTCACCACGATCGGGATGCTGCTGGGCGGAAAAATCGGCACCATTTGGAGCAAATGGGCCGAAACCGCAGGTGGCGTGATTCTGATCGCGATTGGTTTGAGAATTCTGTACACGCACATGTTCGCCTGACGGTAAAGCTACTGGACGGACACAAGGGACCTGTCAGAGATGGCCGGACTTTTCATCCAACCCCTTGTGATTGTAATGGCAGGAGCGACGGGACTCGAACAGCGCTGTACGTCACCCACCGGCAGGAAACCATCGTCTACACTACGCACACCCTGTCGTTTCAACCCGACGGAAGCGAAGGATGCCGTTTGATCCAGACGGCGTTTACTATCAGCTTTCGCATATTATACAACATAAAAAAGTAAAACCTTATTCGTTTCTTCTTGCCCTTTCCATTTGGTTATTTCTACCTGAATATTTCTTGTTGAGTCAAACTCTCAATGAAGCATCCACCACCACTACCACCGCCGCCGTCCCCACCGCTGTTAGTTGGTGTTTGTTCATTATCGTTATCGTCAATCTGTATTGATGCTGAGCCATTACTATAATTGTTAGCTCTTGCTGAAATATTTGCAGTTTGAGAATTGTCGACATCAGAATCATCTACTACCGTAATGTCAAATGTTGCTGATGTTGAATTGGCAGCGATTACAACAGTAGCGGGGATGGTAATTTCAGAAGTGTCATCTGAGCTTAGATTGATAGTTAAATCTGCATCGGGTGCTGCAGTTACGGTGACGCTTCCTTGCCCGGTAAGAACTCCATCACCTTCGGTTGCATTTGTTGGAATGGTTAGAGTTATATCACCAAGATGGAGTTCTGAACCTTCAAGTATAAAGTTATTAAAGCTGCCTTCCACTGTAGGGGAGATTGCAACCATTCCATAATCGAACGGGTATTGTAAATTCAGATCCTCAAAGCTGCCAAGAAGTTTTAAAGAATCTGCTTGATAGAGCTGCACATCGACATTTCCGAAAATATCAGTTTCAACAACAAGTTTATACCAAACATTCAGAGCAAGATCATTAATTACCACACCACCTAATTTTGTAACATTATTTCCGTTCCTATTCCAAACATTTAACTCTCGCTTCTCATATTCTATCCCCATAGTTAAGTCCATATAATCGTTTGACGTAATTGGTTCACCGTTTACAAAAGCAAAGCCGATGCTATCCTCATCCCCGATATAATCTTCAATCATTAAATATGATTCGATATGTAAATTTTTCTGATTATAAAATGAACCGTTATTTGCGATGATAGCTGCCGTAAAATCAGTGCCGCGAATACCATGATAAGCTAAATCCGTTCCAGTTATTGTTACATGATCCCACTCTCCAAATCCGATTATCCAATTTGCATTTGTATACGCGATATCATCAAACGTGTCCGTAAAGGCATGAGCACTGATTGGAGTAGTTATAACAACAAGCAACATAATGATAAGCAACCTAAAATTTTTGTAAAACATAGCGCTCTCCTTTTTTATCAGGTTTTTTTTCTATAACCATATTAGCTTATGAGCATTCGCCAAAAGGCCGGAAAGGATAATGTCATCATGCCCGTCATGGATTTAGATGCTGCACAAGGTGATTCCAAAAAAATCGACGCGTCTAATTGAAAAGTGCAGAAAGAAGGCTTGCCATTATCCAAATAGATATAACACCCTAAAAATTACTCCCATAGCTCCAGGCATTTTTCACAGTATCAGTCCGCCGATTCCGTTGTCAATTTTTTAATCCGGTCCGGTTTCGACATTGGGATTGGCAGCCTTTACCTCATGAGTGCGAAAAACAAAAGAGCCTCCCGTCGCTTTTCATAAACAATTCGAGCAATCTTCATCATGCGTTCAAAAAATTCTTCTACCATCCATTCCAACTGACAAACATACGGAGGAAACATGAAAAACGCATTCTGGGCATTTTTTCTGTGCTTGATTTTGGCAACGGTGGCTGCCGGAGAAACGGTGAGCGTTCCCTGGGAGGAATGGAAGCATCTCTACCGGGAAAGCATTGAACATCAAATCCGGGCAGAAATGGGAACGCCCCCTTTCGTTTGCAGTTTCGATCAGGCGGCCTACACCCTGTCGGTTTCAGAAAACGGGTGTTCCGGGGATCTCGTGTTGTCCGGCCGGGTGTTATCCGGGCAACCGGAACCATTGACGGTTTTCAATAAAAACCTGGTGATCCGACAGATCCGTTCCGCAAGTGGAGGCGCCCTGCTCTGTGAACCGGACAGCGATGTGATTTCCTTTCTGCCGACGGCAGCCGAGCCCTTCCGGATCAGTCTGTCTTTTTCTCTACCGGTTCAGGAAGACCAGCGCTCGAAATTTGTGTCCCTGGATATTCCCCCCGCCCTGCAGAACACCCTGCGCATTGAATTTCCCCGGGACTTCGTCCTGATCGAGGCACCCGGCATCAAGGACACTTCCGGCGGGTACAGCTTCCCATCCCGGCCGACCCTGGTCATCCGGTTTGCCGACAAGAAAGAGCAGGCGGCGGTCGCCGCCGCAGAAGCGGAAAATCTGTCCAAACAATACAAGACCATCAACACCCCCTCCATTGTTCTGGACGCCATTTCCTATTTTATATCGTTTGATGAGAACGGCAGCGCGCTTTCCGTCCTGATGATGGATATCCCGCCCGAAGCCGGCGCGCATCTGACGCTGGCGGCGATTCCCGATACGAAAATCTGGAGCCTGAAGGTCAATGGGGAAAAGCGGAACATATACGGGAATCAAGACAACGAGTCCCAATGGATCGTCCCCCTTTGCCATGGGAAATCCTCGCATGTGGAGCTGGCCCTGATCCGTCAGTCCGCCAAAATGGGCCTTCGCGGGCGACTGGAAACCGTTGTACCCAAAATGGAACTGCCGGCCCTGAAAGTGAATGTCGCCATCGCCCTTCCAGAACGGGTCCAACTCCTGAGCATGGAGGGTCCCGTGACGCCGAGCCTGGAAGCGGTCGAGCCGGCCCCAGCGGAATTTATCGGGAAACCATATTTCTTTTCACGATCTTTTTATACAGGCGAAGGCATGAATATCGCGCTTTCGTATCAGGAGCCGGTGAAATAATTGATTCCCCGCCGAATCGACCGGTATTGACCAATTACCGCCATATTCAGGAGAGCAATCATGAGCATTAAAAAAATAATCGCCATTGGAATCATCTACATCATCGGCTGGCTGGGATGGTGGGTCCTGGGAACAACCACTTCGTTCCGGTCTTGTGATTATACCGGCAGATTGGAAGCCCAGGTGGCGTCCTTGTGGGGCGTGCCGCTGACCCAGGACACGCCCACCTTTTCCGTCCAGATCCCCGGCTCCATGAACCGCCGGTGGCTCATGCCGATCCAAAGTACCGTCTCCGTGGATATTCAGCCGGACTACAAAAAAAAGGGGCTGCTATGGTATTCCACTTACAACTGCACCTTTGAAGGCATCTACACCATTTGCAATACCGAGGAGGCGCTTCAGAAGATACGGCTGCATTTTGATTTTCCTGGAAAGGGAAATACCTACGATGAATTTTCCGTATACCTGGATGACAAACGTCTGGTGGTCCCGGTCAATACCGAAACCGGAATCGACGAGTTCATCGAGCTGGCCCCCACGGAAACGGCCAATTTCAAAATCCATTACAAAACCCGTGGGATGGATTCCTGGCGATATGCCATGGATAAACGCAACGGCCGCGTTCAGAATTTTCTCCTCACGGCAACAACCGGTTTTACCGATGTGGACTACACGGACGGCAGCCTTTCCCCCATGATCACGTCGCCTCTGGAAAACGGCCTGCGCCTGACGTGGAAGGCCACGGATCTGATCACCAACAGCGACATCGGCATCATCATTCCGGAAAAAATCAACCCCGGCCCCCTGACCACCCGCATCACCTATTTCGCGCCGGTCTGCCTGCTTTTTTTCTTTATTCTGATGGCCACCATCGGCATCATGTTTCGGATTTCCATCCATCCCATGCATTACTTGTTCATCGCCGCCGGCTTCTTTGCCTTCCACCTCCTGCTCTCTTACATGGCAGGACATGTCTGGATCCACCTGGCGTTCCTCCTCTCGGCCGTAACCTCCGTCGCGCTTGTTACGACTTATCTTTCAGCCGCCCTCGGCAAAGAATTTCCATGGAAGATCGCCATCGCCGGTCAATTGTTCTTTTTGGTATTGTTCTCCTACACCTTTTTCATCAAAGGAATCACCGGTCTGATCATTGCCATCGGTTCGGTGGTCACCCTGGGGATTCTCATGAAGGTCACGGCCCATGTGGACTGGAACGAAGTGTTCCAGGCAAGACGGAGTACATCGATTCCGCGCCGTCAGCCCATGGAAGCACCGGAAATGCAGCCATAAGCCATCGTGGGGCTTCCCGTCGGTTTTCGGGTTGCGCAGGAAACCGGCGGGAGACGGACGATCTGGTTACGAAATGATGCGCGGCATATCTACGGGGATTTTATGTTTCGCGCTTGAAAATTGTCATGAATTCGGGTTTACTCATCATGACAATCCGTATTGACGGGAAGGAGGAAACAATGAACGCATCAGAAATCATGGAAAGCGAGGAATTCAAACGGTGCGTGGACTTCCACGGGCATGTCTGCCCGGGACTGTGCATCGGTTTTCAGGCGGTCAAAGCGGGCATGCAAACGCTGAAGGAAAGCAACCGGGCGGAAGATGAAGAGCTGGTCGCGATCGTCGAAACCGACGCCTGTTCCGCGGACGCAGTGCAGGTGATGACCGGGTGCACTTTCGGAAAAGGCAATTTCCTTTTCAAGGATTACGGCAAAATGGCTCTGACGCTGCTCAGTCGGACATCCGGTAAGGGGGTCCGCGTATCCGCCAGGCCCGATGGATTCAAGCCCGATGCGGAACACCAAGCCTTGCTGAAAAAAGTCATGAGTGGGGGGGCTTCCGGAGAGGAGCAAAACCGTTTCCGGGAACGCCATCTCAAGCGAAGTTGTGATATTCTGGACACGCCGCTTGAACGACTTTTCGTCGTCAAGACCCTGGACATGACACTCCCGGCCAAAGCCCGCGTAGAACCCTCCGTGTTATGCGACCGTTGCGGCGAACCGACCATGGGCTCGAAGCTGGAGCCTCTGGATGGCAAAAAAGTCTGTCGCGGGTGCCTGGAAAAAAAAGCGCCCGGAGCTTGAAAAACCAGGGAGAACGAAATCACTCTGGTTGCGGGCATGTGAAGGCAGAGGGAACCTGTATGGTTTGTTTTTTACGAACGCAGATGATGAACGGCATGGAGGAACAATTCACATAATCCGTAGGAGACGGTTTTCATGATCCGGATCGTGCAGAGCTGGGATGACGGAGTGGTGGATGACATCCGCCTGACGCAGTTGTTGCGGCAATACGGCGCCCATGCGGATTTCAACCTTGTTCCCGGCGTTTACCGGGGAAAGCGTTCGTGGGGCTGGCGGTCTCAAGACAAGGATGTCTGGCGGCTGGCGGTGGATGAACTGGTCGAAGTGTACGACGGGTTTGATATTTCGGCGCATTCCATGACCCATCCGGATCTGACGCAGGTGGACCCGCAAACGCTGGAATATGAAGTCAGGGAAAGCAAGCACCGGTTGGAGGAAGTATTCAACCGACCGGTGTCCGGCTTCTGTTATCCGTTCAATGCCTATAATTCGGCGGTCATCCGGGCCGTGGGCGAAGCCGGATATCGCTATGCGCGGGGTGAGGGTTCCGGAGGCGGATATCCGCCCATCCATCCGCTGGAATTTATCCCCAATTGCCATTTTCTGGCGACGGACTTCCAAGAGCAGTATGACCGGGCCAAGTCCGCCGGTGCATCGGTTTTCTATTTCTGGGGCCACAGTTATGAACTGGCCGGCGAAGCACGCTGGGCCGACTTTGAGCGGAAACTGGACAAAATGGGCAACGATCTACAATCGGAATGGGGCCGCATCCGCGATCTTTTCGAATAACTCCCGGGATGGGTTCGTTGACGTCCTTACAGTACGATTTCGCTTTCCGCACGAACGGCTTTGATGTTCAGAGAACTGATCATGCCCATGACGGATGCCCCCATCTTGATGACCGTCGAATCCGTGATCAACCAGATGGTGCCGATTTGTGATTTCATCTCTTTCAACGCTTCGGTCCATTTGCTTCTGGCGCCGCTGTCGTATCCTTTCATTTTTCGACAATCCCAAATGAGGATGATGGACTGATCCACTTTGGACTGAAATGCCGCTCTCCATTCCCTGATGGCGACCTCGGCTTCATTTTCCGTCAGTCTCTCTCCAAACGTAAATCGCAAGCATTGTTTGCCTGATCGTTGCGACCATTCAATCCGGGGATTTTCACTTTTCATCTGTTACCTCTAATTTATATCAGCAATTGATACAGCAACGGCAGCGTCGCGAAACTCAAAAAAATCCCAACGCCGACGAATGCGGCCGTCAGCGCCGGCGAGAGATCGGCCAATATGGCCAATGCGCCTGCCGAAACCATTGGCGGCATCCCGGCCTCAAAAACCGAAACCTGCACCGCCTCTCCTTCCAGGCCGAACATCTTACAGAACAGCAATGCGGTTATCGGGGCCGCAACCAACTTTATGGAAAGCCCGATACTCAGGTGAGAAAACGCTTTTCGATCCAATTGCAGTGTCAGCTGAAAACCCACTGCAATCATTACGATGGGCACCAACGTGGATGCCAGAATTTTCAATAGGCTCACAACAATCGATGGATACGGGAACGCCCTCAAAACAAGGGCGCAAACGAATGCAATAAAGGGCGGGAATGACATCACCTTTTTCACGACGCTTTCGATGGACGGCTTGCTGTTCCCGGTCCCGTAGATCGCCAATATAAGGGAACCGTAAGTTGCCAGCGCCAGGAAGGAACCCAGTTGATCATATAATAATGCATACGGAATCGCCTGGTCTCCAAAAAAGGCCTTCACCATCGGGATACCGAGGAAAGAGGTGTTGCCCAAGGGAACCAACAGGAGAAGGCAGCCGGTCGTCGCGCGTTCCCATTTCAACAGTTCGGACAAGAACACGATCAGGGCGCCGGAAAAGAGCAACATTGCCCAGGGCATCAGCGCAGGCACGATGACGTTTTTCGAGAGAACCAATTCGGGAATCTTGAGAAGCACCAACGCCGGCAAAGATATATATATTACAAATAAATTCAATACACTTCCGGTCTCACGGGGAAAATCCGGGATGCGTTTTACGGCCATCCCGATCAGGAGGAAGGTGACTGTTATGACAAAATTTTCCATAATCGGGCACCGTATGACTCCGGGTACAAATTGATTACGCGATCATAAATTGGGGTTTCCGGGACGGCTGAGAACAAGCTGCAGATCTCCTAAAACCCGCTTGGCAAAACCCGCCTCGCAAATGGAAAGATAATAGAGCCATTTACGCTGAAACAAACGATCGAATCCCAGTCGGGAGACGCCGTCCATATTGGCTACAAAGCGTTTACGCCATTCTTGCAGCGTCTTGGCATAATGGAAACCGATGTTTTCGGCCTGTTCAATGACAAACCGGGAGTTCCGGGACATGGCCTGGGATAAAACCGTCAAGGAGGGTAGCAGTCCTCCCGGGAAAATATGCTTTTGAATCCAATCTCGCTCCCTGCGATAGTGATCGTACTGAAAGTCCGGAATGGTGATGGTCTGCAATACCATCAAGCCATGGGGACGCAATAATTTTTCACAGCGTCTGAAGAACAGCCCGAAATTTTCATGGCCCACCGCCTCCAGCATTTCAATGGAAACGATCTTGTCAAAGCTGCCCGTAATTTGCCGGTAGTCCTTGAGTAAAATTTCGACCCGATCAGCCAACCCGGCTTCACGCACACGCGCCATGGCTTGATCATATTGGGCTTTCGAAACCGTAATGCCCGTAACCCGGCAACCGGTTTGCCGAGCGGTCTCCAAGGCGAAACTTCCCCATCCGCAACCGATTTCGAGCACATGATCTTCCGCTTTAATTCTGGCTTTTTCGATAACGGCCTGCATTTTGTTACGCTGGGCGTCTTCCAAGGATTCATCAGCGGACTTGAAAATAGCGCAGGAATAGGTCATGGAGCGATCCAAAAACAGCCGATAGAAGTCATTCCCCACATCATAGTGCTCTTGAATATTCCGCCGGCTCCCGGCCATATCGTTTTTACGACCCAGGTTCTCACAACGCTCCCGAATCCGGGACAGCAGAGAGGTAGCGAAATGACCATCCGCAAAGTGTTCTCGATTATCGATCAGAACCTTGAAAACAGCAACCAGGTCCTGACTTTCCCACTCACCGGCCATGTAAGACTCCCCGAGACCGATATCGCCACCGACCAAGGCAACCCGCGTGAAAAACCCAAAATCCCGGATTTCCATTTTTGCCATGACCGGCAAATCATCGCCGAATGTATGATGCGCTCCATTCGGCAGCCCGATCATCAAGGCGCCTTTTCGTATCCCACCAAAAAGTCGAAAAACGCCTTTCATACACAACCGTTGAAACGCCGTAGGCGGAAGGGTCCGAATGGTCATGGGACTTTGGGGGATGGGTTTATCATGAAACGGCAATCTTCTCTGAAATGACAATCGGCCAGCCTCCCAAAAAATCCGCGGAACGGTTAGAAACGGCGTCAGTGGATATCGAAGCATCGTTTTGAGAAGCATCCATGGCGTCAGCGGATAAGGTCGACCGTTGAGTCGGGCGTAAAAAATCGGTTGGCCGTCTCGAATCAGTTGGATATGGATATCGAGTGTCTTCCGGACATCGGCAAACGAAAATCGATATTCTCCAGCCACAGGGTTGTATGGTGATACATGAAACGCCTTCCGGGCCGAGAAAACAGTATGATCTGGAGAACCATCGGGCAGTGGTTCTGCCAATGTATACAAATGCCGCTCACCGTAAGTATTGTTCACTTCAACTACGGCGCAAACCAGCTCCTCGGACGGACCGTAACAGAAATAAAAACTCACCGGATTGAAGGCATAATTTCCATACCGGGCGGCGGTCACCAGGATAACGTCCGCAATGTCTCGATTTACGCCCTGGGCGTTCAAATGTCGGAACAACTTATCGCGAATACCGCCCCCGCCATGATGCAGATAATCCCGATCGTTTATCCGGGCCGGACCCAAACGATTGTATCCGAAAAAAGGATTGGTGCGATCCAGTGCCTCGAGTTCATCCAAATGCAAGCCATACACATACACCGGATATCGGAATTCATGGATTTTGGGAAGCAACCGCGTATGGGCTACATGGCCGATAAAAATTTTAGACTTCATAAATCAATCCCGAATTGCCGGCCCACGGCGATGCCGGACTTGATGCCGTCCTCATGGAAACCATAGCCGAAATAACTCCCGCAAAAATAAGTATTCCGCTTTCCGTTCAAATTCGGCAAATCTTTCTGTGTAGCATACGAATCGAAAGTAAACACCGGATGGGTATACGTCATTTCCTGGACGACATGATCCGCTTCAATAGGCCGTTTGGGGTTCAGCGTCACAAAATACTGCTTCCGACCGGGGAGCCGTTGCAGTCGATTCATATGATAGGTAACGGTGATGGGTGATGCATTCGACGAACCGCTTTCCCGCAGATAATTCCAAGCGGCCCAGGCGGTTTTCTGTGGCGGCATCAGTCCTTCATCCGTATGCAGAACCGTATGATTGCGGGAGTATCGCCAGGGATTCAATAAGCGGGTTTCCGCTTCAGAAGGGTCTTCCAGCATGGCATAAGCTTCATCCGCATGCGCCGCGATCACCACCCGATCAAACCGGCTTTCTTCATCGGCTGAAGACGTGATCACGACATCATTCTCCCTGCGCCGAATTCGATTTACACCTTTTGATGTCAGCACCTTTCCCTGAAATGATTGAAGAAAGGCTTTTATATAGGAATGACTGCCTCCTTTTACAAAAAACCACGGGGGATGCCCACTGATCGCCAATAAACCGTGGTTATCGTAAAACTGGGCAAAATTTCGCATGGGGAATTGCATCATCAAGTTATCCGGAGCCGACCAGATCGCCGCCGCCATCGGAATGACAAAGCATTGAATTACATCAACGTCAACCCGCTCCTGCTGCAGAAATTCTCCGAGCGTGATGTCTTTGATTTCCCCGGCATGGTATGCTGTGCGCACCCGGCGAATGAAATGCATCATTCCATAAACGAATTTCCAGTAGGAAGGTTTTATAATATTGCGCCGTTGGGCGAACAATGTGTTCAGGTTCCGGGTGGCGAACGATAGACCGGAGTCCGGCGAGTGGTAGCTGAAGGACATATCGGTTTGCACCCGCTCAACCCCCAACAGCGATAAAAACCGGATAAAATTTGGATAGGTCCTCTCGTTCAGCACAATAAAGCCGGTATCCACCGGTATACCGTGATCGGATCCTTCCCGGATCATAATTGTGTGGGTATGCCCTCCTATATAATCATTTTTTTCAAACAGGGTGACATCGTGTTTTCTCTGCAGCAAAAAGGCGGCCGCTATCCCGGAGATACCGCTTCCAATAACGGCGATACGCAGTCTCGAATTGTCGAATTCCATAGTTTTCCTTTATTTGTGGATGGACGCGAAATTATGGATTGGATACCAATTGGAGTGGGAATTGTCAAAAAGATACCGAATGATACAGAAAACGAGCTGACGGAAACGCAATAAACCTTACAATACAGTTGTAAAATGATATTGTTATTGTTTCGATGCGCAACATTTTTTTGACCCATTCACGATCAATCCCGAGATGTATTGTATCCAAACGTGGAGATGCGCCATGAGAATGCCAAAGCCTTCGACGACTGGCTGGTGGATGCCATCCCCGATCATTCCCTTGGCAAACTTCTGAATGATAAAACTCACGCTCCTCACCCGGACCGAAATCATCCTTACCCCGCAGAGCATTTCCTGCCGCTTTTTGTCTGCCTGGGCGCCGCCGGGGGCGTCAAGCCCGGGGATCGCCTGCATCGGGGCTTCCTGTATGGCGTACTGTCAATGGCTGCGTTTGCCTGGGATTGACCCAAACGGTTATTTTACAGGATAAACCGCTATCGCTATTTCCAGTTCATCACAATCGTTTATTGCGGTTATTTGTAGCATATCACTACCAATGTAATACTTTTTTTCAGCTATTGAAACCGCTCATAATCATACCAATTTTGTTTCTACGAAGGCGGGTTCGGAACAGAACGCCTGGAAAGGGCAGGATTCATGATCACATTGAAAGAACGGATATCGGTTAACAAGCCAGTGGAAACTGTTTTTCGTTATGTAAGTGATTTCAGCTTCATCGAAGACTGGGATCCGGGTGTCGTCGAGGCGCGAAAGATCACCCCCGGAAAGGTCGGCGTGGGAACGGAGTATCATTTAAAACTCCAATACGGGTTCATACCCGTTTCCATGACCTATCGTGTTACGGAATTCGAGGCTCCCAGCCGGATTGTGCTGGCGGGTCGGGGAGGTTCATTCAGCGCCGTGGATACGATCCGATTTTCATCCCACGATGGAGGCACCCGGATCGAATATCAGGCCGATCTCCAATTCCAGGGAGCAATGGAGTCGCTTTCGCCATTCTTTACCGGTTTTTTCCGCGCGATCGGTAAAAAGGCCATGGAGGGATTGAAAAAAGCGCTCAACAGCGACTTCCCTGCGCTGACCACCCATCCGTTGGACTGCGTGATTGATAAAACCATCATCGGCGGATTGCCGGGATTTACCAAGTGGGGGTTTCGGAAACATCGCAAGCGATGGAATCCAATGGTGGTGTCAATGGAAGGCAAAACGGTTGTAATCACCGGTGCAACCTCTGGCATTGGCCAGGCGGCCGCGACCCGCCTGGCGCATCTGGGCGCGCGCGTCGTGATGGTGGCGCGCGATGGAGAAAAAGCCGAAAAAACGCGGAAACAAATTACAGCCGCGACCGGAAATGACAACCTGGGGATTTATTTGGCCGATATGGGCAGCGGTCGTAACGTCATCTCAGCTGCCAAGGAATTGAGCCGGCAGGAAGCGCGCATCGATATTCTCATCAACAACGCCGGCGCCTTGTTCAATGAGCGGATGCATACCGAGGAAGGATTCGAAAAAACATTCGCCACCGATCTGTTAGGCCCTTTCATTCTGACACAGGGTTTGATTCGGAAAATCGCGGCTTCCGCGCCTGCCCGGATCGTCAATGTTGCCTCCGGAGGCATGTATACCCAAAAAATAAAGGTAAACGATCTGCAGTATGCAAGCGAACCATTTAACGGAGCCAAAGCCTACGCCCGAGCCAAGCGAGGCTTGGTGATTCTTTCGGAGATGTGGGCCGATCGGTTGAAACCGCTCAACATCGTTGTTCATTCCATGCATCCCGGCTGGGTTCGGACGCCAGGGATCGAACAAGCCCTTCCGGGATTTTACCGTTCAATGGAAAGGATGTTGCGAACCCCGGAACAAGGTGCGGATACCATCGTATGGTTGGCGGCCGCTTCCGAAGCCGCTAAAACTTCCGGACAATTCTGGCTGGATCGCCGCCCGCATCCGACACATGTTTTCCCCCACACCCGGGAAACGGAAGCGGATCGTATTGCGCTTTGGCGGGCGCTTGAAACTTGCTACAAGGAGGTATGACATGAAAATGACGACGAAACATATAATATTGAAATCAATAGTGATCGCTACAATTTCTCTTTTTTCGGCACAGAACGCTTCAGCGCTTGAGATCGAGGGAACCCTCTTTCCAGATGAGCACCAGTACCAGAATATCCGAATGAAACTCAAAGGTGCTGCACTGTTGCGGTATCTATCCTTTTTTAAAGCATATACCGGGGCATTTTATATGCCGGAAAACAGAACCAGTGACGAGGCATTGTTCGATATTCCCAAACACCTGGTATTGGAATACCGCGTCGCCATTTCGGCAACGGATTTCGCGGAAGCAACCACCGAAAGCATTCGTAAAAACCTGGGCCAGAAGGAATTTCAACGTCTATTACCCAAAATTCAAGTATTGAACGGCCTGTACCAAGGAGTCAATCCCGGGGATCAATATTCACTGACGTATATTCCCGGGCATGGAACCGAACTGAGGCTGAATCGCGCGCCACTGGGCGTAATTCCTGGGCCGGATTTCGCATTCGCCGTATTTTCGATTTGGATCGGCGAAGCCCCCATTGATATATCGTTCAAGCAAACACTGCTGGGGATGAAATAATGTTCAAGGAAAACGATGCCATACGGTTGCCCGTGAAGATTGCGTATGCCATGCCCGCGTTGGCGTTGGCCGTTATCGGCATCCCCATATATGTATACATTCCCAAATTCTATACGGACACCATCGGGATCCATATTTCCACTGTCGGGTTTCTGCTTCTGTTCGTGCGGCTGTTTGATGCGGTTACGGACCCCTTGATCGGTTATATTTCCGATCGGACCACAACGCCATATGGACGCAGAAGACCGTTTATGGCCGCAGGCGCCATTGGTCTCGCCCTATCCATGTACTTCCTTTTCAACCCACCCCATTCGACCGGCGCCGACGCAATTTTTTGGTTTGCCTTCTGGTTGGTTGCCTTGTTCCTTTTCTGGACTATCGTATCGATCCCCTATGAATCCCTCGGCCCTGAAATCACGTTCAATCACCATGAACGTACTTCGCTTTTCAGTTGGCGGGAGGGCTTTCTGATTGCCGGGACCTTTCTGGCAGCCGCCTCGCCCGCCATCGCCAAGTGGTTGCTTGGCGCAACCGGCAATCCGGTAACGGAACGCCACACGTTTTTTGTTATTTCGGTCTTGTACGCTCCGTTGATCGTAATCGCAATCTGGTTTTGCGTTTTGCAAATCAAAGAAACCATCCGGAAACGCGAAGAGGCGCCTGTTGATTTTTTCAAAGGCCTTTCGGACGTGGGACGGAATCGTCCGTTCCTGATCCTGCTGACGGCATATACGATCAGCGCTTTCGGCAGCAATCTGCCGGCCACCTTGATTTTATATTATGTCCAGTATGTTCTCCAGATCGATGGCGCCGAAGGCTTTCTAATGCTTTATTTTATTACCGGGATCGGCTTTCTGCCGTTCTGGATTGCCGTTTCGAAACGAATCGGCAAGAAAAACGCATGGCTCGTATCCATGGCAATCAATACGGGTTCGTTTGCCGGCGTTTTCTTTTTAGGACCCGGTGATGCACTGGCCTATGGCATTCTGGTTTTCCTGTCCGGAATCGGATTCGGCGCCGGGCTGGCCATCCCGGCCTCCATTCAAGCCGATGTGATCGATTACGATGAAATGCTGAGCGGCGAAAGGCGCGAAGGGCGTTATATCGGCCTCTGGTCCATCTCCAAAAAATTGGCGGCGGCCTTGGGCGTCGGAATAGGTCTGTCCCTGTTGGGACAAGCAGGGTATGCACCGAACGTCATCCAAAACGAAACGGTAATATTCATGCTTCGGATTCTGTATGCACTGGTTCCCTGTATTTGCAACTTGGTCGCCGGGGCCATCACCATAACCTATCCGCTCACCGAAGAAAACCACCAAAACGTTCGCCGGATCATTGAGGAGCGGACCGCTGGAAACCAGCCTTTGGCTCCCGCCATTCAATGATTTCCCATTGAATTCCATCCGCAGTTCATCCAGTTGCGAGGGATTGAAAAATTGAAAATATGGCTTCCGCTTTTTAGGACCCATTGACACGAACGAGGCGTTTCACTTTTTCAATATATCCGTTGATATCGCATTTTCGTTCCAGGCCCGAAGCGGCCATATACCGGATTTTCCCGAAAATCGGTCGCTCCTTCCAGGGGCGGTCGTGCAGACCGAAGATCCAGCCGCAACCGGCATAGGAATTGGGATCACGGCCATCCAGAAAATACCGGTTGTTCAACTTCCGGATGGCTTCGAATGCCCCTTCGGGTGTTTCCGACCATTCCAGAATCTTTTTTCCCCAATACATGCGCATGTAATTGTGCATGAATCCGGTGTGCTTCATTTCCAGCATGGCGGCATTCCAATACGGATCATGGGTCTGCGCCTGTTCAAGCAATTCCGTTGAGTAGACAACGGGACGCGTGTCTTTTTGATGGAAAAGGAGGGTTTCCTGAGCCCACTGGGGAAGGCAGGCGTATTGATCGTAATCCGGCGTATACGTAGTAAAATTGAACGCCAACTCCCGACGCACGATCAACTGCTCCAGGTAGGCGTCCTTAGATTCCGACAGCGGTTCCGGCGCCTGCTGAACCAGCAGGGCCAGATCAATGGGTGAAATCTGTCCGAAATGCAAATACATGCTCATATGGGAAATGGAATCGGTCTGGGGCTGGTTGCCGTCGGCCGCATATACGGCCAGATCGTTCTGCAGAAACGACATCATGCGTTTTCTTGCCTGCCGGGTCCCGCCCCGAAACAAATGGCTGACCGGCGGAACGCCCTGGTCGATATGTAGGGTGTCCAGGATCGTCGCGATGTCCGTTGGATCCGCGCCGGGAAGGTCCATGTGAAGGGAGGAGCGGTCGACTTGCAGGGTTGCCGGCGGTTTCAGGTAAGCCTGCAGAAGGCGTTGAACTTTGGGGCGCAAAAATCGGGCCGCGTATTCTTTCTTTTCCGAAGCGGTTTCCACCGGGACGACGGCGTCGCTTTCCACCTGTACAAGCCGGCAGGGGGCGTGGCGCGCAACCGCTTCGCGCCATTGGTTCTGATGCCGCAGGTAGCCCCGGTCGCAAACGATCAGGTCGGCTTTTTCACCGATATCCAGGGCGACCCGGTCAGGCGATCCCAACCGGATGACCAAGGCAATTCCTCGCTGGCGAAGACGCTCCCGCGTCTCCTGAAGACCCTCGAGCAGAAACGTATAGTGACGCGCATTGGCTTCCGGATAGTCGCCGGTGAGTCCGAACACGACCAACACCGGTTTCTGCCGGACGTTGGCCAGCTCAATGGCGTATTCCAAGGCATGATTGCCTTCCGCCCGCTGGGATTGCTGCATCCAGTACAGGACCAAATCCCGGTTCCGAATCGGCTGCTGATTCAAAATCCGGATGCGCGTGCTGTCAACTCGGGAATGGCGCATGGCGGCGGCATGTTACATAAAAGGACTTCTCAGGTTTTCGTTGATGACACCCCAGAAAGATCATTTCACCTGCATATCAAACGGAATTCGGATCTGGAAGAGGAAATCCGGTGCATCATCGGTAATACCGAATCCGAATTTCGGATTGACCGAGACTTTTCCAACGGTGAACCCGGCGCCGATGGTGGCGACAGCATAAATCGTATCCGCTTCCGGGACCTTTCCGGAATACCGATAGACATAATGCCCACCGAATTGATAAAAATATTCCACGCTGGCCGTTACGGAAACCGATTCCTCTACGGACCCGGTCAGACCAAGTTCTCCGCCGAACAGATCGCCCGGATCGTATTCCGCCAATATGTCGCCGTATCGCATATTGTCAAGGCTCTCCTGTTGAAGGGTCAGGATATACGCCAACCGGGCAAAAGGCATCACCTTGCCCATTGCCTGGCTGAACGTGAGGCCCATCTCGACGGAACGATATCCTGCGCCTGTAGCGACTTTCTTCTCAGGGTTGATTTCATATGGACTTTGACCGGTGGGGAAATACCAGACGGCCAAAAAATTCAACACCGGCGCAGCACCCTTGTCTTCCGTAAGCTGCACTTTAAAACCGGCCGAAACATCCCCGATATTAGAGCCTGAAGTATCGCTTTCCCAAAACTCCACCTTCCGGTACACATACGGGACAGCAATTGTGAGCGATACCCTGTTCAGCAGGTCATAGCTGAAGCGCAACGAATTGTCCACAATCAGGTCCTTGACCTTGGCGGCGCGACTCAGGCTCGCAGCGACATCTTCGATTCTTTCCTCATCATGGAAAATCGTCAGTGCATACTCGATTCCCAACTTCCCATCCCCTACCGATTGATACGCGTATCCGATCCCGGCGCGAAGTTCCTGGGGTGTCTGAGAAAGGGCCGATGACGGAAGCCATAGGCCGACGATCATGACGCAAACACAAAGCTTTTGAATCATTTCCGGTTATCTCCTGATTGGTTGCGAACAACAAAAAACCGGCCGATTATACAGGAACGCAGATTCCTGTCAATGGGTTCCGATTCGCCGTTTCCGGCGTTTGCCGGACGCCCGCCGAGCAAGATACGACTCGACAATTTCCTTCAATCGTTGTATGTTACGGACAGCTATTGCATTCGTCACTCCTGTTATCGATTTCAGGCCACCTCAATGAGCTGTAACGTGCGAATCGGTGAACCGTCGATGATTCTCAAAATACGCGTTCTGGTATTGCTGCTGATCCTGCTCCAGAGCCTACCAGCCTATTCAAAAACCTATCGGGTGGCGATTTTCGATTATGATATCCGTCCGGCGGGCGAGATCACCGTGGCAACCTATATCGAAAAAAAATTGCAAGGCGCCGGATTGCCTTCTCTTGAGGTTTATCAGTTTTCCGGTGAAGAGAATGAACAAAAAGCCATCACCGTTTTAACGAAACTGGAATCCCAACGGTATGATCTGATCATCACCATCACTTCCGATTCCATGGCGCCCGCATTTCATCAGGTTCATAACACCCCCTTGTTGTTTACCAATGTCAACAATCCAAAGCTGTACGGCATCCGCAATCTCAACAAGCCGGGCCGCAATATGAGCGGCGTGACCTATTATGTACCGGCGGTCCGTCAGTTGGAACTGTTCCAGCGCATTATGGGCGGCCGCTTGAAAAAAATCGGCTTGCTCTTCGACAAGCAGTCCAAAAGCCGGAGAGCGGAAGTCGGCGAATTCCGATATGCCGCCAATCAACTAGGAATGGAATACAAAATCGCGTTGATGACCACCCCTTCGGAAATGCCGGGCATCGTCCGGAAGTTGCTCGCCCAAAAAGTGGACGGAATTATACTGACATCCAGCGATACCGTGTACGACAATGTCAATCAGATTCTGGATATCTGCACCAATCAAAAAATTCCGATATTTTCGGTTCACAAAAACGGAGTCGCCGGTGGAGCGATTGCCGCATACGCCAGCGATTATTTCCGAATGGTGGACGAATGTCTTCTACCAATGGTCCTATCGGTTTTGAAGGAAGGAAAGAGTCCGGGAACATTGCCGGTCCGCTACCTGAAAAACCCTTCCATCTATGTAAACGCAACACAGGCGGAAAAAATCGGCATCGTGATACCCGAGGACATTCGCCGGCAGGCGGAAGAGTTGTATTAGTCGTTTGTCCGGTACGAACATCACAAAAAGGAGTGGTTCCATGGTTAAAAAATTACTGCTCGCCATATCCATTTTGGGGTTTATCGGTGTCGCTTCGACAATGGCTGAGGAGCGCTTCGGAGTCCCTGTCTATCCAAACGCCAAGGATGACGCGGCGACGTCCAGAAAACTGAAGAACGCCATGGGGATCGAAGCGGCATGCTTTCAAACCACCGACAGCGTCGTGGACGTGACGGCATTCTACAGCAAACAGTCCGGACTTAGATCCATGAGGGGAACCACCGACAAAGGCGCCATGTTCAAAAGCGACCAGGCCGACGTGACGATCCAGAATCCCTGGATGGACCTGGTAACTGGCAGAATGGTCAAAACGACGCTCATTTCCATCGTCAAAAAGCCGTAATGAAAAAGCTTCGAGACATCATCGAACCCTTTGTGCGGGACATACTCGGATGCGGCTGTCCGGAGGAAGTGTTTTCCGATATCCGGGTTGTAAAGAATATGGACGCCTTTGCAGGGCTGCCCGTTGACTATCTCTTGGAAATCGGCGGACGGCTTCTCATCGCCGTATGCGCCGCCGATCCGGGCCATGACATTCCGGCCCACCTGTCGCGGTTGGCATGGACCGGCAGGCAGGTCCGTGATCGCCGCGGATTCAATCGTTTCCGACTGGTTATTCCCCGGACCGACCCCATGGCATGTCAGGAACTGCAGCAATCGTTCGAGGACCTGATCCAAGGGGACGAGCGTATGCACCTGCATATTGTGGATCCAATGATACTGCCGCGGTTCCCATCATGAATGATTTTAATCGATTTGGGATTCATCGAAGCATAAACTCAACCCGGCGATTCTGGGAGCGTCCATCAGCGGTCCCGTTGCCGGCAAAGGGTTTGTCGTATCCGAAACCCTGCGTTACGATCCGATTGGCGGCTATCCCTTTTTGGATCATGTAACGCTTCACCGCCAATGCGCGTTTTTGCGAAAGCGTCAGGTTGTACTTCTTGGGGCCGATGCTGCAGGTATGGCCGTTTATGGTCACTTTCGCCGATGGGTCGGCCTTCAGATCCTTGATGATTTCATTGATGACATAAAAATAAGGTGGTTTGACGATATCCTTGTCAAAGTCGAAAATGACGTATTTCTGCGGTTCTTCCCCGGATCCGGGAGCACCGGCGCTCCCTCGGCCGGCATCATCTGCTGTGGCTGCCGCTGGGGATCGAGCGGGACGACTCGGGCATGTGTCGCATAGTTTGGTCAGCCGGAAGCGCCCCCCCCTTGTCGGCGCATAGCCGAGATCTTCGAAACGAAATTGGATTTCGCTCGCATCGATGCGAATCAGCCAATGATCCGGATCCAATTTGTGCATCAGGACGCGTTTCCCATTTTCGATCCGCGGGCAGATCTTGGCGAATTTATCGGAATCCTGCACGGTCGCCAGATAGCTACCCCGATCGGAAATCTGGGTCAGGGTCTTGGAAACGGGGCATAGCCCCAGGTAGTCATTGAATTCATAGAAATCCATGGGGAACGCCATCGCCGGAAACAGCAGGAAAAGACTGATCATCAGGATGGGATAAACGGTTCTGATGTGCATGTGGGTCATTATCCGAATTGGGGTGAATGGTTCGAATCGTTTCTTGCAACAATCCGGCAATTTTAAAGAAAGTGTACTGTATTATACTGTTATCTTTTTGTTTTTACAATGCCTTATTTTTTTGGTGACGGATTGCCGACCTGCTCCCACCCGGTTCGCCGGCTGCATTTTCCGGCATCCGGCAACCTTGACAAGGCCCACGCTTGCTTGTAAAGGATCCATACGTTCACGAAATGGAATTGATTTGTGAGCATCGCCGGTTCATCCATCAACCTCGGTTACGAACAGTCGCCATGATGTCACAAACCGGCAATGTTCCCCATATTTATTACCTTTGATCGGGAAACTGTCATGAGCCGCTACTGGAGCGACGTCGTCGCCGACCTACAACCCTATGTGCCGGGTGAACAGCCCAAAATCACCAATCTGATCAAGCTCAACACCAATGAGAACCCCTATGGACCTTCGCCCAAGGTACTTGCGGCCATGAAAGCCGAAGTCGCCGATACCTTGCGGCTATATCCGGATCCCAACGGGGACGAACTGAAAAAAACCATCGCGGACCATTATGGGCTGACGCCGCAACAGGTATTCGTGGGAAACGGTTCCGATGAAGTGCTGGCCCATGCCTTTCAGGCACTCCTGAAACATGAACAGCCGCTGTTGTTCCCGGATATATCCTATAGTTTCTATCCGGTTTATTGCCGATTGTACCGGATTGATTTCAAGACCGTGCCCCTTACGGAGAGCTTTGAAATCAACATCCAGGACTTCCTGCGTCCCAACGGCGGTATTGTTTTCCCCAACCCCAACGCACCGACGGGAATCGCCTTGCCCCTCGGCGCCATCGAAAAACTGGTACAACAAAATACGGAATCCGTTGTGGTCGTCGATGAAGCCTATATCGACTTTGGGGGAGAAACCGCCGTTTCGTTGGTCAACCGCTATCCGAACCTCTTGGTTGTCCAGACCTTATCCAAATCGCGGTCATTGGCCGGCCTCCGGGTCGGTTTCGCGCTCGGCCGGGAAAACCTGATCGAAGGCCTGGAGCGTGTCAAAAACAGCTTCAATTCCTATCCGCTGGATCGTCCGGCATTGCGGGGAGCGGTGGCGGCGATGGAAGACCGGGAATATTTTGAAAATACCCGACAGCGCATCATCCGAACCCGAAATAAGCTGGTGGAAGATCTCGACCGCCTTCAATTCGACGTATTGCCGTCCAAGGCCAATTTTGTCTTTACACGGCATCCAAAGCGGAATGCCGAAGAGATAAGCCGCCTTCTGAGGGAAAAGGCCATTATCGTCCGCCATTTCCGCCAAGACCGGATCGAACAGTATTTACGCATCACCATCGGCACGGATGCGGAGTGCGATTTGCTGGTCAATGCCCTGGAAGATATCCTGATGGCGCGGTGAAAATTCGACGTCACTCATCCGGTCCCTTCACACCGGTCTGGATTTTCAAGCCATAGCGTTCAATGCGGGCCAACAGGGTCGGCCGGGAAAGCCCTAGTATTTTTGCCGCCTGGGTGCGATTTCCCTCGGTGATATTCAGGGCCTCACGGGTGACGATACCGCCGAAATAGTCCATAATGCTGTCGAACAGGTTTTCCTCGCCCGCTGACACGAGCATCTGGTGCACCCACTCTCTCAACCCGGACTCAAACCCTTCCGCAGCGGAGGCCCGGGATGCTTTCCGGTGCCCGTGATGGGCATCCATCGAACGGATGATATCGTCCTCTGTAAACGGCGCCCCCTGGCTGAAAATCAGCGCTTTCTGGATGGTATTGGCCAGTTCCCGAACATTTCCCGGCCATGCATGCCGACGCAAGGCGTGCAAGGCGGCATCCGATCTGCCGGGATCGGTGACATTCATCTCCCGACTGAATTTCTGCAGGAAATAATCGATCAGCAACGGCAGATCCTCCGGTCGTTCTCTCAAGGGCGGCAGATTCAGACTGACGACTTTCAGGCGGTAATACAAATCTTCCCGGAACCGCCCTTCCGTAACGGCCGCCTCCAGATCGCGATTGGTGGCGGCGATGATGCGGACATCCACGGGAATCGGTTGCCGGCCTCCCAATCGTTCAATACTTTTCTCCTGCAGCAAGCGAAGAATCTTGGCTTGGATATTATAGGGCATGTCGCCGATCTCATCCAGAAAAACCGTGCCGTTGTTGGCCTGCTCGATTTTGCCCACCCGCCTGTTCACCGCGCCGGTAAAGGCGCCTTTTTCATAACCGAACAATTCACTTTCCAACAGTGTTTCGGGTATCGCCACACAGTTGATCACCAGAAACGGCTGGTCGGCTCTCAGGCTGTGCTGATAGATCGCACGGGCCACCAGTTCTTTGCCGGTTCCGGATTCCCCGCGGATGAGAATCGTGGCGTCGGTGGGAGCGGCGCGGCCGATGGCTTTGTACACCTCCTGCATGGGAGCGCTCTGGCCTACGATGGCATCCTGGATCACGGATTTGGCCGGGGCGTTTACCGTGACCTGGGACCGCATGAAACGCCCGGCCTGAAGGGCTCTTTCGATGAGATCAAGAATGTCCGGGATTTCGAACGGTTTGAGCACGTAATCAAATGCGCCCATTTTGGTGGCCTCGATGGCGGTTTCCGTGGTGCCGTAAGCTGTCATGATGATGACCGGCATCTTGGGATGGAGCTGATGCATCATTTCAAAGGCCTCCAGGCCGCTCATGCCCGGCATGCGCACGTCCATGACCACCAAGTCCGGCTGGTTCTCCTTGACCACGGCGATGCCGGCTTCCCCGGAATTGGCCGTCAACAGGGTATGCCCTTCGCTTGACAGGATCTTCTGGAAACTCTGCCGCAGTTGGGGGTCGTCATCGACAATCAGAATTTTAGCCATGGATCTCCTCCTTCAGGGGCAGCGAGATGACAAAGGTGGCCCCGATGCCTTCATCGGGCTTCGCGTTGATTTCGCCGCCGTGCTCTTCAATTATCCGCCTTGCGATGCTGAGTCCCAGTCCCGAACCTTCCTCCTTGGAGCTGAAAAAAGGCTGAAAAATCTTATCCACAAGCGCCGCCGGTATTCCCGGGCCATTGTCATGGACTTCAATCAGCGCAACTTCTCCTATATTCTCCCGCAGGCCGGTTTCTTCCTGGATCTGAATTGTCCCGCCTTCCCCCATGGCCTCACAGGCATTCACCATCAGATTGACCAGCACTTCTTTCAATTGATCCGTATCGATGGGTATCTCGGGCAATCTCCCGGTTCTTATTACCTGGACTTCCGTGCGGTAGGAATCGAAACGATGCCGCAACAGTTGCAAGGTCATATCCACTACATCGGAAGGACTGGCCGTGTGCATTTTCAGTTTGGGCGGCCGCGAATACTCAAGAAAATTTCTGAGGATGGTATCGATATGCCGGATTTCCTCGGAAATGACATCCAGGTCCTCTTTCTGGGGCGGCGTCAGCTGCAGGCTGCGTTCCAATGTGAACAGTCTCATTTTAACGGAAGTCAATGGATTCCGGACGCTGTGCGCCACACCGGCCGCGAGCTTCCCCACCATGGCAAGTTTTTCTGACTGAATAAGATGGGCCTGACTTTCCATCAGTTTCGCCTGGGTTTGCCCGATATTCTCCACCAGATCGTCCAGGCGGTTTTTCACCGCTTGGACTTCGTCGCCGATGGGTCTTTTCGGGCCTTCCTTTCCCATGGCCAGTCGGCGGATGGGACTCAAGATCTGCCGTAAAATGATGGCGGTGAGCAGGATACTGATAATCAGTACGCATGGGATGGCGGCCCAGGCGAATACCGCCATTTTCGAGCTGGATCGCCGAAATTTTCTCTGCAGATCCGCAATCTGACGTTCATGGGCCGTCTTGAATTTTTCAGCCAGATCAAAAATGGCGAAAAACTGGTCACGGACCTTCCAGTGCAGATTTTCCCCTTCTTTTCGTTTACCTCCCTTATACAGCGCAATCACATTATCCCGATCGAATCCATACTGGATGAAGCGGGATTCGATTTCATTCAGGATCCCCCTGGCTTCCTCGATGTTGTTCATCTCCCGCGCAACGGTCAGCCAATGTTTAAAATTCCGCGTCCGCTCAAGCAGTTGTGCAAGCCATTTTTCGTCGTTGGTCAGGAAAAAATAGCTGGTCAACCCTTTCTGCATGATCAACTCGGTTTCCATTTTCTGCGCGGCCGTCAGCGCGGACACGTCCTGATCCAGTACAGCCGCATAAAGGCTCTGCGTTCGATACGTATACCAGACCGTTCCCAGGGAACCGAGAAGATTCAGCAACGCCAGCGCCGTTATCAATAAAAACAGTCGCAACCGGAGGCTTACTTTTTGAAACATGGGCTTTTTTCTTTCATGGTTGATCCGAAAACACCGCAATAACGATTTCGGATGCATGGTAATGATGACAAAAAATCCACATTCCATTGTATTGAGCCGGCGCGCTGTTGTCCACTGTAAAAAAAGCCGACACCCCCAACGGATGTCCGTAAAAAAAACCGACATTCGAAACCGGACGGTGGATAAATTCGGCGAGCTATATAATATAAAAATAACATCATAACAGATAGTTATCCAAAAACTGTGTTCCACCGACACCCTGGCATGTTCATTGCCAATATTCATGTAAAATCGATTGCCGGCCATGCTAACCTGCATAGCAAGCAAAACTCGTACAAAATCGTTCCGTCAGGAGAAGAACCATGAAAAAAAATACGCTCACTCGATTGTATAGCCGGATCGTTATCTGTATTTTCTGCATCCTGCTTCCCATCTTCACGGCGGCGGCTCAGGAAACCATTCGATATAGCTGCTCGGCGCAAGTGCATGAAGTGTTCGGCAACGATTTTATTGCATCGTTCACCAAGGAGACCGGTGTGGTCGTGGAAAAAACCGTTTCCTCATCCAATGCTGCCGTTCGACGATTGCTTAGTGATTTCAGTGATATTGCCAGCACCACAGAACATCTTTCCTACCGTCACCGGGAATATGGCTATGTGCAAATACCATTCTGCCGCGATCCCCTGGCCGTGATCGTCAATGTCGACTGTCCGGTGGGTGATATTACCGATGAGCAACTAAAGGGGATATTCAACAAAACCATCATCAACTGGAAAGAGTTGGGGGGGCGGGATGAAAACATCGTCGTAATGATTCCGGGGGAAAAAACCGGCGCCTACAAGAATTTCGATCGACAGGTGATGTCCCAACGCGAGCTGCTGTATGATTTCACCGCCTACCGATCGACCGGCGTACTGAATGCGGTGGAACGCTCTCCGGCCATGATTTCTTTCATCGGTTACGGCACCACCAAAGACCATGCGAAAGTCAAGGCCTTGAAAATCAACGGTCACGCACCCGAGGACATACGTTATCCGTATTATCAGATTTATTCTTTCGTCACCAAAGGGACCCCTACCGGTGCGGTCCAAAAATTCATTCAGTTTGCATTGACGCCGAAAGGGAGAGACGTCATCAAGCAAAAAGGCATGAAACCCATTCGCTGATCGCGATGAAACCTTCGGAAGGGGGATCATATCCCCCGACCCAATAAGCGATCAGGCAACGGAGAGATTCTCCATGATGATGCCGCCCGCATCATAGAAAATACCAAGAGCATCTATGACAATAAAAACATTCACCATATTGATCGCCGATCGGAATCCCCATGTCCGGGAACTGCTGAAAAGGGAACTGGCCTCCGCCGGCTACCGCATTCATCTGGCCAAAACCGCCCAGGAGGTTGTCGAGCTGGCGTTTAAGGCGGAATCCCCGGACCTGCTGATCATGGATCCGGATTTGCCGGACAATGGAACCCTTGCTCCATTGCGAAGACTGAAAGAACGCATTCCGACGTTGCCCCTTGTGCTGCATGCCCATGGGGCGGATAGCGCCAATGGCCTGGAAGGCGTCGCCATAAACGACATCATCGAAAAATCCGGAAACAGCATTGAGAATGTCAAAAAAGCCGTTGCCAGGATATTCGACCGCCGGGACAACCGTCAGAAGACGATGCCCCGGCGCAGCGCCGAACTTGATCAGGGATGAATCCGCATATGAATTACGCCACCAGCCATTCGGACGCCAATTTCTACCAGAGTCTCACCCGCAAAATCATTCTGACCATCATGATCGTATCGTTCAGTCCCATGATTCTGGTCATCGTTACCCTGCTGTATCAGTTTCGGGACTCCTACATCGAAAAGACCGATGATCATCTGGTGGAAGTCGTGATGAAGCACAAACAGAACATCGATGCCTTTCTGAAGGAACGCTTGAGCAATTTACGATTTCTTTCGGCCAACCGCAGCCTGGAAGAGTTGATCAATGAACCCTTTCTCCAGGAAAAGTTGAATCTGCTGAAACGGGAATACGGTCTCGTCTTCACGGATTTGGGTCTCATCAATGACGAGGGGATTCAAATGGCCTATGCCGGCCCCTTCAACCTGTCCCAGGCGCGTTATGCGGATGCGGACTGGTTTCATGAAGCGATTAAAAGCAGCTATTACATCAGTGATGTTTTTCTGGGCCTGCGCGGCCACCCTCATTTTATCATTGCGGTCCGGCATACCTATGGGGGAAGGTATTGGATTCTGAGGGCCACCATCGATTTCACGGCCTTCAATTCCCTGGTGGAAAATCTGCGGGTCGGTCGCACCGGAATTGCCTTTCTGATCAACAAAGACGGCCAGCTCCAAACCAAACCTTCCTTCGATGTCACCCCTCCGAAAATCGAATACCTGTTGAAAGCTTCCAATCAGGATGAAAAAGAAATTCACATGTTCCGGAATGCGGAAGAAGAAGGTCGAAGACACATATACGTCACCGCTTTTCTGAAAAACAACGATTGGCTGCTGGTTTTCCAACAGGATGCCGCCGATGCCTTCTCCGATCTCGACCGCACGGAAAAAATCGCCGCCGTCATCTTCCTGTTGGGCGCCTGCGCCATTCTATTCATGGCCTTGATCCTTTCCCGGCGGATTGTGCGCATCATCCGTTCAGCCGACAAGAAGAATGAGATGATGCAACAGCAAGTGGTGGAAACGGGAAAATTGGCGTCCCTGGGAGAGCTGGCCGCCGGCATCGCTCATGAAATCAATAATCCGGTGGCCATCATGGTGGAGGAAGCCGGCTGGATCGGCGATCTGTTGGAAGAAGAAGATCTCCGGGAAACCAATAACCTTGCGGAATTTAAAAAATCCCTCAAGCAGATTCATACCCAGGGAAAACGCTGCAAGGACATCACCCATAAACTGCTCAGTTTCGCCCGCAAGACCGACAGCCAGACCAAGGATGTTCAAATCAACGACCTGATCGTCGAAATCGTGGCGCTCAGTTCCCAAATGGCCAAATACAACAGTGTGGATATCCGGACCCACCTGCAACAGGACATCCCGCGGATGAACATTTCTCCTTCCGAAATGCAGCAGGTATTGCTGAATCTGATCAACAACGCCCTCTACGTCATGGAAAAAAAGGGCGGCATCATCGATATCACCAGCAAGCAATCCCAGGATCAGGTCTTTATCGATATCGCCGACAACGGACCGGGAATCCCGGAATCCATACTGCCCAGAATTTTCGACCCGTTTTTCACCACCAAACCGGTGGGAAAGGGAACCGGTCTGGGGTTGTCCATCTGCTTCGGCATTGTCCAGAAAATGGGGGGCGACATCACGGTCAACAGCGCTGTCGGCATCGGCACACGCTTCCGGATCAAATTGCCCATCGCCAATATGGCCCAGAGTGAACGCCCAGCGACCGCGCCATCGGTAAAAACCGAGGAGGCGACCTTGTCGCTGGAATGACCGGAAAGGCTTTTTGAAATATCGTTTGGATCATTTCTATAAGAAAGGAGAAAGCGTACATGAAACTTGCAACGGTTTTACTGGTGGATGATGAGGCGCCATTCGTGGCGGCCATGCAAAAACGTCTCACCAAACGGGAGCTGGAAGTCGAAACCTCCCTGAACGGGAATGACGCTCTGGCGTTGCTGGACAAAAATAACACCATCGAGGTCATCATTCTGGACGTCAAGATGCCGGGCATGGACGGCATCGAAACCCTGATGGAAATCAAGAGGCGACATCCGTTGCTGGAAGTCATCATGCTGACCGGTCACGCCACCGTCGAATCCGCCATCGAAGGGATGAAGCTGGGCGCCTTTGATTATCTCATGAAGCCCTGCGATATGGATATCCTGCTGTCCAAGGTGACGGAAGCCGCGGATAAAAAACGAAAGCACGAAATCAAAATCATCGAGGCGCGAATGAAAGAAATCACCCAACGGATGGCATAAGGGCCTGGACCATGACAGCTCAAAGCAAAACGCCGGTTCAAGGGGCGGCTCGAATCCTTTTGGTGGATGATGAGGAGGGCTACGCCAATGTGCTGGCCAACCGCCTCACCAAGAGGGGATTTCAGGTGGTGAAAGCCTATGGCGGCACCGAAGCCATCCAGACCATGCGGCACCAGGATTTCGACGTGGCGGTTCTCGACCTGAAAATGGAGGACATGAACGGCCTCGATGTCCTGCGCATCTTCAAGAAAATGGACCCGCTCATGGAAGTGATCATGCTCACCGGTCATGGATCCGCCGCCGCAGCGAAGGAAGGGATGAGTTGCGGCGCCTTTGACTACCTGACCAAGCCCTGTGAACTGGAAGAACTGTTGACGAAAATTAAAAAGGCATATCAGGCGCGACAGCGCAATGATTAACACGGAATCCGGCAATCGGATGTAATGCCGGCGAATGCTGTTCCGCCCGAAAGGGTACCCGTTTGCGCTGCGGAAGGCCTGTCGTCCGTGGAAAAGGAGATTATAAGATGTTGCAATCAAAAGGTTTTAAACTTGGTGTAGCGATTCTGCTGGGCGTTGTCATCATGCTGCTGCCGCGTCCGGAAGGGACCCAATTCACCATCAGCGGAGATCCGGGACGCCTGCTCTTGGCGGATGTTGGCGCGCAGTTCCAACTTGCCGCCTCTGAAAAAAAGTCCGAGACCGGCTATACTCTTGAAATCAAAATCCCGGACCAACCGGATAATAACGCCCGGTTTCTACAGGATCGGGCGAAATCCCTGGGGTTGGAGCAGGTAACCGTCGGCTATGTGGATGGACTGCCGCCAAAGGCCAAACGGTTTCTGGCCATCCTGGCCGTGCTGGTCGTCCTGTTCGTGGTGGAGCCCATCCCCCTTGAAATTACAGCCATCTGCATCGGTGTTGCCCTGGTGGGCTTCGGCATCGGCGACGTCAAGGATGTCTGGGCGGCTTATATGCATCCGGTGGTGGTCTTCATCATGTGCTGCCTGATCTTCGCCATCTCCCTGGACAAGGCCGGCATGACCAAACGACTGGGATACTTTATCGTCCGTAAGGCCGGCACCAATGTCACCCGTTTCACATTTGTTCTGGCCCTGGGTCTGGGAACGGGCTCCATGGTGATGCACGACGCCGCCGCCTGCGCCATCGGCATCGCCATCATGCTGCCCCTCATGCGCGCCTCCGGCATCGAACCCAACACCAATACGGCCCGTTTCATGCTGCTCTCCCTTGCTTTCGCCTGTTCCTGCGGGGGCATGGGCACCCTCATCGGCGGCGGCCGCTGCATGGTGTCAGCTGCTTTTTTAAAGGAATTCACGGGTATGGAACTGGATTTTTTCAGCTGGTCCAAATACGCCATGCCGGCCGCCCTGTTGACCATGCCGGCGGCCGTGGGCGTGGTATATCTTCTCTTCCGGCCGGATCCCGCTATAAAATTACCTGAATTCGATGAAAGCATCGGTCCCTGGACGTCAGTGGAAATCAAAACCATGGTCATCACCGGCATCACTTTCCTGTTCTGGTTGACCAAGGGAATTCACGGCCTGGACTATTCCGTGCCCGGCATGCTGGGAGTCGCCGCATTGGTATTGTTCGGCGTCTTGAAATGGGAGGACATCAACGAAAACCTGGAATGGGGCACGGCCTTGTTTATCTTCGGAGGGGGGCTGGCCTTGGGACTGGCCATGGGCTCCACCGGGGCGGCGGGTTATTTCGCCAACCTCTTTTTCCCGCTGATCAAAGGCGGCGGCTGGCTGGTCCTGTTCGTGGGCGTGGGCGTCTTCGGCGCACTAGTGACCAATGTCATGGCCAACGTGGCCGCGGCGGCCTTGATTCTGCCCATCGTCATCCCCATGGCCCAACTGGAAGGGGTCAATCCCACCATTCTGGCCCTGTGTCTGGGAATGGCCACCTCCTTTGCCATGCTGCTGGTGATCGGCTGCCCGCCCAACGCAATCGCCTATAGTTATCGGTATTTCAAAGCTTCGGACTTGACAAAAGCCGGTTTGGTTGCGACACCGATATTGCTGACAATTCTCGTGGCCGTCGCCGGAATATGGTGGAAAATATTAGGACTGGTGTAAAAACGTGGAACCCATTCGCCTGCTGCTCGTGGACGATGAACTCTATTTTATCGAGGCCATCGCCAAACGACTGAAAAAGAGAGGTATGGAGGCGCTCCTGGCCACCAGCGGCGCCGCCGGCCTGGACATCCTGGAAAAACAGCCCGTGGATGTCGTGGTGTCGGATGTCAAAATGCCGGGGATGAGCGGTCTCGATCTACTGGGACGCATTCGGGAGCGTTTTCCGAAGATCGAGACCATCCTCCTGACCGGTCATGCATCCCCCCAGGACGGTGTCGACGGCATCAAGGCCGGCGCTTTCGACTATCTGACCAAGCCCGTCGAGATCGATCATCTGGAAAGCAAGATCATCCAGGCGCATGACAAGATCCAACGGGAAAAGGATAAACTGCGGGAAGCGGAACTGCGGGAAGCCATGGAACGTCAGATCATCGCCAACAAGCGTCTGGCATCCCTGGGAACCCTCGCGGCCGGTATTGCCCATGAAATCAACAACCCCCTTGCGATCATCAACGAAGCAGCGGGTTGGATGCGCCAGATCCTCGGTAAAAGCAGGGAAGGCGGAATCGAACGCAAAGCCGACATTGAAAAAGCCCTTGAAAAAATTGAAACGGCCGTGGACCGGGCACGCCGGATCACCCACCAGCTTTTGGGGGTGGTTCGGGAAACACCCCTTTCCCTGTCGGAAATCGACCTTTCCGAATTCATTGCGGATATCATCCGACTGGTGGAAAAGGAGACGGCCGTCAAACACATCCGGATCGCCACCAACCTTCCCGATCATCTGAAAATCTTCTGGAGCGATCCGTTTCAATTGAGACAGGTGCTCCTCAACCTGTTGACCAACGCCGTCCATGCCAGTGAAGAAAACGCCGTTGTCACCGTACAGGTCCAGGAAGAAGGACAACAAATTCTGTTTCGGATCTCGGATACCGGCGGCGGCATCCCCAAAGAACATCAGGAAAAAATATTCGAACCCTTTTTCACCACCAAGCCCCCGGGAAAGGGGACGGGCCTCGGCCTTTTTATCGTGCGGGGCATTGTGCAACGCCTGCAGGGAAACATTCGGCTGGAAAGCGGCATCGGAAAAGGAGCCTGCTTTTCGGTGAGCATCCCCAACCGGCGAGATGGATGAGTTACGATGGAACGAATTTCTGTACCAGAAAGGTAAGGAGAATACGATATGATCAGAATACCCACACGCGTTTTGCTCGTCGATGACGAAACGGATTTTGTTGAAATCATGTCCCTGCGGCTCACGGATAGCGGCGAGCAGGTATTGACCGCCCACAGCGGAAAGGAATGCCTGGACCGGCTGACAGAAAAGCTGGTGGATGTGGTCCTCCTGGATATCAAGATGCCGGGCATGGACGGCATCGACACCCTGAAAGAAATCAAAAAGCAGTTCCCGCTGGTTGAAGTCATTCTGCTCACCGGGCACGGCAGCACCGAGACGGCGGTTCAGGGAATGAAGCTCGGCGCCTTTGATTACCTCCTGAAACCGGCGGACTTTTCGGATTTGTCGACAAAACTCGAAGCCGCAAGACTGCGCAAGGATGAACAGGAAGAACGCATCCGAAAAGCCGAAGCCAAACTGCTGATGCGAAGAAGTGGAGATGTTTAGTACCAACGAATGATAAAAAACCTTTGGCGATGCGTATACCACCACTCGCTTCGTTGATCACGAAGAACACAAAGTTATTTCTGCCGTGCCGGAACGTAAGAACATTTCTTTGTGTCCTTCGTGGTAAAAATATGTCCGTATTCGATCTCTGTCCAATGCAGCTTCCGTATACCCCCAGTTTCTTCCATCAGCAGAATATGTTTTTTACAACCTGTAAAAAGTTCTGACAGGGGGCCATTTCTTTTTTTTACAGTCATCCACGTCTCTGTTTGCTTTTGTTCTGATTGCTCCATGTTAGGTGACAACATATGGAATAAATAGTTGGCATGGAGGTTGCTCGATTGGAGCCGTACGCAATCAGTTTGTTTAGAAGTGGTTTCAAAACCTCCCCTCGATTCCCATCGGTTTACCGGGACGGGCGCTCAACACACCAGCGGATTGTCCGCGCGTGAGCACCTTTCCCGGCCATGGCCGATTGAAGGCTTTGAAACCACTTCTATGAATATCGAACCAAACAATCTAGAGTGGAGGAAACCATCATATGTGGAAATCAAACGGATTCAAGCTTGGGGTGGGCATTTTGCTTGGACTTGTTGTCATGTTGTTGCCGCGTCCGGAGGGAACCCGGTTTAAAATCAACGGCGATAACGATCGACGGCTGTTAGAGGATGTAAAAGCACAGTTTCAACTTTTCGAGACCGACAAAAAAACCGAAAATCAATATTTCCTTGAAATCAAAACCCCGGGCCAGCCCGAAGACGCTGCCCAATTTCTGACGGATCGGGCCAAAACACTCCGCCTGGAAAAGACAACCATCGGATATGTCGACGGTCTTCCTCCCAAGGCAAAACGGTTCCTCGCCATCCTGGCAGTGTTGATCTTCCTGTTTGTGGTGGAGCCCATTCCCCTCGAAATTACAGCCATCTGCATCGGCGTTTCACTGGTGGGCTTCGGCATTGGAGACGTCAAGGATGTCTGGGCGGCGTATATGCACCCGGTAGTGGTCTTCATCATGTGCTGCCTGATCTTCGCCATCTCCCTGGACAAGGCCGGCATGACCAAACGACTGGGCTACTTTATCGTAAAGAAGGCCGGCTCCAGCGTTACTCGTTTCACCTTTATTCTTTGTCTGGGGCTCGGCCTCGCTTCCACGGTCATGCACGATGCCGCCGCCTGCGCCATCGGCATCGCCATCATGCTGCCCCTCATGCGCGCCTCCGGTATCGAACCCCATACCAACACAGCCCGCTTCATGTTGTTGTCCCTTGCCTTTGCCTGCTCCTGCGGCGGCATGGGAACCCTGATCGGCGGCGGACGTTGCATGGTGTCGGCCGCTTTCCTCAAGGAATACACCGGCATGGAGCTGGATTTTTTCAACTGGACCAAATACGCCCTGCCGGCCGCCCTATTGACCATGCCGGCGGCGATCAGCGTCGTCTATATGCTCTATCGACCGGATACTTCCAAAAAGCTGCCCCTGTTCGAGGAAAGCATCGGTCCCTGGACAAACCTGGAAATCAAAACCCTGGTCATCACGGGCATCTCGTTCCTGTTCTGGTTGACCAAGGGAATTCACGGACTGGATTACTCCGTTACCGGTATGCTGGGGGTTGCTGCGTTAGTGCTGTTCGGCGTTTTGAAATGGGAGGATATCAATGAGAACCTGGAATGGGGCACCGCCCTGTTCATCTTCGGCGGCGGCCTGGCCATGGGCCTGGCCATGGGCTCCACCGGCGCCGCGGATTACTTCGCCAACCTCTTTTTCCCGCTGATCAAGGGTGGCGGATGGCTGGTCCTGTTCGTAGGCGTGGGCGTTTTCGGGGCCCTGGTAACCAATGTCATGGCCAATGTGGCAGCGGCGGCTCTGATTCTGCCCATCGTCATCCCCATGGCCCAACTGGAAGGGGTCAATCCCACCATTCTGGCCCTGTGCCTCGGCATGGCCACGTCCTTCGCCATGATTTTGGTGATCGGCTGTCCTCCCAACGCCATTGCTTACAGCTATCGGTATTTCAAGGCCTCGGATCTTACCAAGGCGGGACTGGTGGCCACACCGATATTGCTCACCATTCTGGTCGTCGTGGCCGGCGTGTGGTGGAAAATTCTGGGACTGGTTTAAATATGAGGGAAGGAGAAGATAAAATGATCAGAATACCGACACGCGTATTGCTCGTCGACGATGAACAGGATTTTGCCGAATTGCTTTCCCTGCGACTCACGGAAAGCGGCGAACAGGTTTCAATCGCCGACAGTGGAAAGGGGTGCCTGGATTTGCTGTCGAAACAGCCGGTGGATGTTGTCATCCTGGATATCAAGATGCCGGGCATGGACGGCATCGACACCCTGAAGGAAATCAAGAAGCGGTTCCCACTGGTGGAAGTCATCCTGCTCACCGGTCACGGCAGCACCGAGACGGCGGTTCAGGGCATGAAATTGGGCGCCTTTGATTATCTGCTGAAGCCGGCCGACTTTTCGGACCTGTCCACGAAACTGGAGGCCGCCAGAAAACGCAAGGATGAGCAGGACGAGCGCATCCGCCAGGCGGAAGCCAAACTGTTGCTGAGAAGAGGCGGCAATATCTAATGGATGGAAGCGGCCCATCATAACCGATGGGCCGCCTTTCTCCTCACAGAAGCCGGATCATACGATCCATACGGCCTGTTTCTTCGCCAGGTGCAGCACTTTCCGGCTCACGCGACCCATCAAAAACTCCTCCACACTCGTCAGCCCGCGGCGGCCCAACACAATGGAACCGTATCCTTTTTCACGAGCGATGTCCTGAATGGCGATGGCGCGCGATGCTTCGTTCTCCAGGGTGATATGAGAAAGCCGTTCAGGCGTGAAACCGCCTTTTTGAAGACGCGCCTCGGCTTTGACGAATTCCTTTTCCACTTCTTCACGCCGGCTCGCCAGCCACATGTCTTCTTGCTCCTCATTGAAAAACGTATTGGCGTCCAGATAGATATTCAGAGATCGGATGACGTGACACAGAAGCACTTCCCGCTCCTCTTGAACCATCAACTTTCGCACGCAGTCCACCCCGCGGTATGCGTCTTTTGAGCCGTCAAAGGCGATCAGTACCTTTTCAGGCGACGGATTGCCCCCGACAACCACGATGGGAATTTGTTGGATCTGATCCGCGAGTTTATAGGCGATGCTCCCGAGCAACACATCCTTCAACTTGCTGATGCCGCTGCGCCCCACGACAACCGCGTTATAGTCGTTTTGGGCTTCCTGTATAATATCCCTCGCAATCCCCAGGCGTTGTTTTTGAATCTTTACCTCAATATTTCCTTTCGGGTATCCGTCCCTGTAAAAAATCTCCTGAATTTTGGCCATGCAATCCTGAATATTTTTTTTCTGCTGGATGTTCCAAGCGCTGGCCTTGATGACCTGACGGCCGAACCCCGGTGTGGAGCGCAAGTCGAGGAAGGCCTCCGGCACAGGCCTTCCAACATGCATCAACACGATGCGAGGTTTTTTCAACGAGCAGATTCTGCTGATGTACTTTGCCGCATGAATGGATTGCATGGAACCGTCGATGGCCACCAATATGCTTCCCTGTTTTTTCATAAATTCCCCCTCATTCGGTTTTCACTGCATCGAAATAAAAACATGGCGGATCAATGCGTCTCGACTTCGACCCTTTCTCCCCCTATGCACAGCAAATATCATGCCTTTTGATCTACAGGATCTTATAAATCAACACCTCTAACGCAACTGATTTGGGCCGGTGAATCATATTGGCACAGGGGTTGCTTTTCGAATAGTTCAATACCGAGAATCCGAGCTTCCACAACGGTTGAGGGACGCATCGATTCCGGTGGCAGCGGATACAATCCATGAAAGGAAGCGCAAGCGAAAAGCGATGAATAAACCCTCTGAAACGTGTGTCGCCGAAACCAATCCCGTACCGTATCGACAGGTTTTGTCGAGCATCAGCCAAGGGATCGCCATACTCTCGGAGGGCATGGTCATTTACGCCAATGGAGCACTGTGTGATATCGCCGGAAAAAACCGGGGAGAAATGATCGGTCATTTGTTTCTGGATCTCATTGCCGACCTGGACCGCCCCCGGATCGCATCCTATCTCCAAAAGATCCAGGAGACAACGGGAGACGAGGTGGTTTTTCGCATTCACAGGAGTAAAAACGCCGGCCGGGATGTGGTGATGAAGACCATGCCCATCCACCTCCAAGGGGTCTGTTCGAAATCCCGGGGTCTCTGCTGCTGCATAACGGATATCACCGTGCATCTGGAACGTTTTCAAACGCTTCAACGTGAAAACCGTCGCATGAAAAGCCTTCTGGACGATACGGAAAGCGTTCTTCTCTCATTTGCTCCCTATGATTGCAGAGACATCTTGTCGGTCAATCGCCATGTGGAGGCCATGATCGGCTGTTCGGTGAAGGATATCAAAAGCGGCAGAAGGCATTGGTTCGACTTCGTCCATCCGGAATATCTGGAACGAGTGACCGCATTTTACATGGCATTTCCGGATGTTCTTGAAAACGAAAGCATGGAATACATCGTGATCGGCAAGGACAAAACGCCCAAATGGGTTCGGGATACCGGGAATGTCCTGTTCGTGGAACGAGGTCACGGCATGCCCCGCCGGATCGATCATACCATCGTGGACACCACCGAACAGAAAAAGCGTGAATTTGAACTGGGAGCGGAAAGGACGAAACTGGCAAGTATCATCCACAACAGTACGGACATGATCTACCGGGTTGATTACGAAGGTAACTTTTTGGATCTCAATCCCGCCGGCGTCAAATTGCTCGGCTTGGAGGAAGGCTTCCGAAAAAAGAAGATCCTGGATTTTTATGTCAATCCGAAACAAAGAGATCTGCTCCTGAAAAACTGCGAGACGGCTAGGGGATGCACCCAGCAGGTGGCCAAATGGCGGATTGGCGATGGGAAACGAATCGATGTGGTGATTACCGTCGTCGCCGAAAGGGATATGACGGGGCGCATTTTTTCCTATCACGGCATCGTCCATAATGTCACCCAGACATTGGAGATGCAGAAACTGGAATCCGTCAAAAAGATGGCCGGCGGGTTGAGCGATCAAATCAACACACCGTTGATGGTCATGTCCCTCAATATTTCTCAGCTACGGGAATTTCTGGATTCCGGCGTGATCGACAAGCAGGAAATGGTCGCTTGTCTCGACGAGATGAAAATCGCCTTCTCCAAAATCGTGGAGCCGTTGAAGGCTGTCCGCGATACATACTGGAAGATAGAAGAAGTGCCGGACGGTGTCGGCGGAACGATATATGAGATTCACGAAAATCGAACATCCCGATGGAAAGGCACCACCGGGCATAAGGATAACAGCTCGGAACCATCCGACTGAAATCACAACACAACCGGAAGGAGCAGCATTATGGCCGATCAAACCGAAATCAATCGTGCGAGCGATCCCTACCGTCCGTTACGACGCATGTTGCTGGTCAGCATGATTGTGATTCCCTTTTTCCCGTTTTTGCTTGTTATGGTCAGCGGCGGATATTTTTTCTACTCCTCCATCGAAAATAAGACCATTGAAAGCATGAAGCGAATCGTGGAAGACCATCGCCAGATGATCGAGTTTTTCCTGGACGAGCGTAAAACCGATCTTGCCTGGGTGCTGAACGCCTATCCGGTGGAAAAACTGCGACAGCCGGATCAACTCTATCAGGTTATCGTTGATTTGCAGCGCAAATCCCCGGCCTTTGCCGACATCGGCCTTTTCGATGAAAACGGGGTCCACGTCGCCTACTGGGGACCGCACCAGCTCGGTGGGAAAGTTTACAGCGACGCCACGTGGTTCAAAGAAGTGATGAAAGAGGGTTGGTATATCAGCGATGTTTTCCTTGGATATCGAAAGGAACCCCATTTCATCATCGCCGTCCTGAAAAATGACGGAAAACAAAAATGGGTGTTGCGGTCGACCATCGATAGTCATATTTTCACGGATTTCGTGGAACGGGTTCGTATCGGCAAGACCGGAGAAGCCTATATTCTGAATAAAGAAGGATATTTTCAAACCGAACGCAGATCCGGGGGAAACCTCATGACCCTCGATCCGGAACATGAAAAAAACCCGGGCTTTCATTCCGGAATCGAAACCTTCATTCAAAAGGACCGCCAAGGAGATGAATATCTGTACGCAACCACCTGGTTGAAATCCAACGATTGGCTTCTAGTGGTCCGCAAGGAAAAATCGGATGCATTTAAATCCCTGCGGGTGGCATCGTTTCTGAGCCTGTTGATTTCAGCCGTCAGCGGCATGCTCATCATCCCCCTTGGATTTTATGTCACCGGCCGGATCATTCGGCGTATGGAAAAAATGGAGGACGTCAAGGGTCTCCTGGAACAACAATTGATCGGCGCCAGCCGGTTGGCGGAGCTGGGTGAAATGGCGGCCGGATTCGCCCATGAAATCAATAATCCCCTCCAGATCATGAAAAGCGAAAAGGCGCTGATCGACATGGTTCTGGCTGAAATGAGGCAGGTCGGAGGTCTCAAGGACTCAGAGGATCTCTCGACCCTGCTGGACTCATTGAACCAGATCCAGCTGCAAATCAACCGTTGCGCCAAAATCACCCAGGCGATCCTCAAATTCGGACGCCAGGGTGAGCCCGCCCCGCAAACCATTGTGTTACAGGAATTCATTCCGGAAATAACCGCCATGATCGAAAAAAAAGCCTCTGTCAGCGGAATCCGCATCACCCAGGATATCCATGAAAACACCCCACGGGTGTATGCCGACCCGGGCCAATTACAGCAAGTACTCCTGAATCTGTATAACAACGCCATGGATGCCATAATTGAAAAAAATCACCCGGAAGGCGGCTCCCTGGCGATCCATGCAGGACAAAACAAAGAACATAAAGTCGAAATATCGGTCACGGATTCGGGTATCGGTATCCGTCCGGAAAACATTGAAAAAATATTCGCGCCCTTCTTTACCACCAAACCGGTGGGCAAAGGGACGGGCCTGGGTTTATCCGTTTGCTATGGTATCATCCAGGGCATGGGGGGTAGTTTGTCGGCCGCCAGCAAGGAAGACGCCGGAACGACATTTACAATTACGCTCCCGCCTCAAAAAGAGAAATGACATGATCGTTAGTTTTTTTTCATCCTGTAAAAAATCTCGACAGGCAACCTGTCTCGGCGGTGCCGATCACATCGGACCCCGCCGGAAATACCTATAAATTTATCATACTATCCAATGATGATGACACGTCCCGGCTTGGCATGAAGGTTGCTCCCTACTACGGGCAGAAGAAGATAACTTGGAATCGGCGCCGAAACATTCCAAAGACTTTATAAACACTCAACCACGGAGAACGAAGGAATGAGCAAGATGAAACTGATGCTTGTCGATGATGAAGAGCGATTCCTCGCGACAACGCAAAAATTACTGGAAAAGAAAGGCTATCACGTCATTACGGCCACCAACGGTGATGAAGCCATGAATCAGCTGAACAGCCAACTGGTTCATGTGGTCATCCTCGATGTCAAGATGCCTGGGAAAAGCGGGAATACGGTGTTGAAGGAAATCAAAAGCCAGTTTCCCCTCGTGGAAGTCATCATGCTGACCGGCCACGCCACCGTGGAATCCGCCATCGATGGATTGAAATCCGGTGCAACCGACTACCTGACCAAACCGGCAGACATCCAAGAACTGATACGGAAGGCGGAAGAAGCCTATGAAAAACGGATGCGTCTGGAGGAAAAAATCCGCTTGGCGCAGTCCAAAAAGTTCATGAAGACCCCCCGGGAGATTCTGCGGGATTCGACCGGAGAAGAATAATCTCACCGGATCGACGAGTGACCGTTTTGTTGTGATACGTTCCCATTCGCATTCAAACGCGGATCGCGCCGTCTGCGTCGACACTTTTGTTTTGCCGATTTTCGGCTCGCCTTGAATGCCGGTTGACCTGAATCAATGAATACCAGCCGTCAGGAGGAGAATATGACCCATCCGATAGCAAAAACCAAGAAAGCCACGGGCTACGATAAATATGTGGACTGGAAAATTTTCAGTATTCCGGTCGCGCTCTTTTTTCTAATCCTTATGATCCCCACCCCCGACAGCATGAAAGATGTGGGCACCGAATACAAGGTCGGCCCCCAGGCGGTCATCAACGCCATAACGACCACCTTGTTTCAGAAGGAAAGCGCCGCCGCCGAACAGTGGCAACTCCTGACGGCCAAGATCATGGAACGCAACCTGCAAATGGGAGCGCTGTCCAAAAAGCGCTACCTGTCCCGCGATATGAAATGGTGCGGCAAGGAAGGCATTCCGGCGGTCAAAAAGAATTTTGAGCAGGCCTACCAGCATATGGAAACCCAAGTCTCGGATGAGGCCTATACCGACCTGATGAAAACCGTTCTGAAACTGCGCAAGGACGATTTGAAGTTCGAGCAATTACCCGAAGCCGAAAAAAAAGCCGCGGAAAAAGGAGCCTGGCACATTCAGGTGGCCATCGCCATGACCGTATTCGTGGTGGGTTGTTTTCTCACCGAATGCATCCCGCTTCCCGGTGTGGCCTTCTGCGTGGGCCTGATTCTGGTGTTTACCGGGGTAGTCGGACGGGAAGAAGTGGCCGGGCTCTATTGGAGTGACGCCTGCTGGTTCATCATGGGCAGCCTCATGTTCGCGGCGGCTCTGGTGAAAACCGGAGTGGACAAGCGCGTGTGCCTGATGATGTTCAAAAAACTCGCCGTTCCCAACGTCAAATGGATCACCCTGATCTTTTTCATCGTCATCACTCCTCTGGCCGCCTTCATTTCCGACCATGCATTGGCGGCCATGTTTCTGCCCATCGGCATGCTGCTGTATCAAAACAGCCTGACCCGTGAAATCCCCGAGGATCCCGAACTGGGGAAAATATTGATGATCGGCATCGCCATGGCCTGTAATATCGGCGGTCCCGGCGCTCCTTCCGGCGGCGCCCGAAACGTCATCATGATGACCTATCTGAACGATATGTTCGGTATGGATATCGGCTATTATCAATGGATGGTCTACGGCATGCCGTTCCTGGTCGTCATGATTCCGGTGACCTGGCTGTTGCTCAACTGGCGCTTCAAACCCAGCATCCGATCCTTGGCGCCGGCCATGGCCCATCTGGAGACGGAAATCAGCAAAATGGGTGGTTGGAACAAGAAACAGATCTGGGCCCTGGGCATCTTCCTGGTCATGATCACCGGATGGTTTACGGAAAAATCGATTTACGACAGCGGCCTGTTCCCCGTTCGACTGGGCATCGGCGTGATCGCCATCGCCGGCGCTGTGGCCTATATCCTGGCCGGCGTGGTCAACTGGCGGGACTATCAGGAAAAAGTCGACTGGGGGGTTGTCTGGCTTTATGCCGGCGCCATCATCTTCGGGCGTGTCCTGGACACCACCGGGGCCGCCTACTGGATCGCCAGAAGCGCCATGGATTTACTCAGCCCGTTGGGAATCAATGCCGGACTTCCACTGCTGGCTGTTTCCAACTGCCTGACCGCCGTTGTTACGAATTTGATGGCGGATGGTCCGGCCGCCGCCGCCGTGGGTCCCGTTACCCTCAACATGGCCGGTCTGGCTCATCCGGGAACCGCCTTCCTCCCGTTCATGGCCATTTCCACGGCCATCGCCTCATCCTTTGCGTATTGCCTGATCATCGGCACGCCGCCCAACGCCATTGTATACGCCAGCGGGTATCTGGAGCCCAAGGATTTTCTCCGAATCGGAATCCCACTCTGGTTTATCGCCAACATCATGCTGTTGCTGATGGCCGGGCTGTATTGGTCTTTCATCGGGTTCAGCGGTTTGCCGGGCTTTTAGCGTGAACCGGCCGAAGCCGGTTCCATGTGATTTGACGTAACGCGCCCCGAGGAATAATATGGAGGAAAAAATGGACACAACACCAACCCAGGAAAAACATACCGGGTCCAAACACTGCTGCTACCGGAACGGCCGCCTATACTTCACCAACCAGGTCGAACGTCGAATTTTTTTCGGCGGCACCTTGATCATGCTGCTTTGGAGCCTGCTGGTAAAAATCGGACTTTTGTAAGGAGAAGGACACCATGGAAACGACCAATGCCCTATCACTTGCATCCCACGGCCGGACCTTTTTCCAGCTTGTCGGCGCCCCGGGGAAATTTTTCGAAACCCGGCGTCATCAGTTGTACCCCCGGGCGTCGATGGGTTTCCTGGTGATTTCGGCCCTTCTGTTCACGGCAGCCTCATTGGTGTTTCAGCGTTGCCAGACACCAATGGTTACCGGCGCCATCCTGCTCGGCAATGCCGTCGGCATGGTGATTATTTTATCTTTTATCGGCTACCTGGTGATGGTGGTCAGCATGGGAAAAAAGGTGCGCTACCGGCAACTCTTCAGCGTCTATGCCTATGCATCCGGCGCCTGCCTGATCGCGGCCTGGATTCCCCATCTGCTCATCGTGTCCGAGCCATGGCGCTGGTGTCTCATCGGCATCGGGCTCACCAGGGGATGTGGATTGAAGCTTACCGGTACCATTTGGATCATTATCGGATCCATAACGGTCATGACGGTCCTGTTTCGTTCCCTGCTGCCGCTGATGCAGGCCTGAAACCGTCATGATTGCGATGTGACGAAGACCGGCGTCCTATCGGCGACCGTATTCGAAGATACTACAACCAAAAGGAGAAAAAACCATATGCATAAGACAATCAAGGTACTCATGGTGGATGACGAGATCAAATTCCGGGAAACAACCCAGAAAATCTTGAACCGCAAGGGATTCGAAACCATTCTGGCCGCGGACGGAAAAGAAGCGATCGAAAAACTGGCGCTGAATCCGGATGTCGTCATTCTGGATATCAAAATGCCCGGAATGGACGGACATACGGCCCTGAAGGAAATCAAGAACCGCAAACCGAAACTTCCCGTCATCATGCTCACGGGTCATGGCGCCCTTCCATCGGCGGAAGAGGCCTACATCGCCGGCGCCTTCGACTACCTGGCCAAGCCCTGCGATATTGAATTGCTGGCCGATCGAATCGAAGACGCCTGCCACTTCCGCGAGGCGCCCAATGACAAAGAGGAACATGTGGTCAAGAACGTCATGGTGCCTTTTGCGGATTACACCACGATTCCCGAAACCGGCAATGTCCGGGAAGCCATCGCCAAAATGAGAGCCTCCTTCTTTTCGAGATTGTCCACCAGTCGCCTCATGGAAACCGGACATCGCTCCGTACTCGTGATGGACGATCGAAAAAATGTGGTCGGTATCCTGACCATCGCCGATCTCATGGAAGCCATTATGCCGGGATATCTCTCGGCTCCCAAGCCCTCAACGGCCGACAGCATGGAGTTTTCCCCCATGTTCTGGACCGGCATGTTTTCACGCGAAGTCGTTCAGATGGGGGGCAAGCAGGTGCGCGAAATCATGTCGCCTGCTCCGCTTGTCATTGACGCGGACGCCAACCTCATGGAGGCGGCCTATATGATGATCAAAAGCAATCTCAGACGACTTCTGGTGATGGAAAACGGGAAAGCCATCGGTGTCATCCGGGAGCAGGATCTGTTCTTTGAGATGGAACGATTGTTGCGGGAAGAAACCAACCCTTAACATGGAGGTGTGGTATGCCATTTTTCAAACAAATGATTTTCCCGGTCGATTTGTCCGAAACCTCCGCCAAACTGGCGCCCTATGCGCTGGCCATGGCCCGAAAGTTCTCCGCGAGAATCCACCTGGTATTCGTTGCCAGAATGTTCGATCATTTTTCAGAGATGTACGTCGCCGACACCATGATCACCAATTTCCACAAGGCGGTGATGGAGGGCGCCCAAAAACGCCTGACGGAGTTCGCCGGAGAGTATCTTTCATCCTGGCCCCAGGTTAAAATGACGGTTCTCACGGGGGATATCGCCGATGAAATTCTCCGCTACATGCCCAATGAGGACATCGATCTGATGATTTTGGGGACCCACGGACGAAAGGGCTTGGAAAAGGTTTTCTTCGGCTCCGTGGCGGAACGCCTGTTAAAGACCTCCCCGGTGCCCGTTTTGCTGGTCAACCCCTATCGCATGGAATCCGCCCGCGGCGCGGAGCTTCCCGAGGAACCGTTCCGAAAAATCCTGTTTCCGGTGGACCTGTCCGCCATTTCACCCGCCATCGTTCCCTTTGCCCAAGCCATGGCCACGGCATTCGGGGCTGAAATGGAATTGCTGCGCGTCATGCGAACGGTCACCTATTTCAATACCCTTTATGTGCCGGATCATTCGATTTTTACATTCGAAGAGGAATTGCGCATAGGCGCCAAACGGAAACTGGAAGAATTCAAACAAGCCTACTTTGAGGCTTTCCCGAATACCCGAACCAGTGTGCTGATCGGCGATATATCGGAACGCATCCTGGACTATGCGCGATCAAAAAACATGGACCTCATTGTCATGGGAACTCATGGTCGAAAAGGACTGGATAAAATCATGTTCGGCTCCATCGCCGAGCGGGTGGCCAAGGCGGCGCCGGTGCCGGTTTTACTGGTCAACCCCCATCGAGTAGCCGATCGAAAATGGTAGCAAACCCGGACGGCGTCACGGAAACGGATTCCGCCCAACGTTGAGCTTTGGCGCTTTGAACTGTCATTTTGGAGGTTCACCATGAAAAAGAAATTTTTACTGGCTGTGGATCGATTTGACCGGTCCCTTGGAGTCATCCGCTATTTCAGCAAAGTCATTCCTCCCGATGATGCCGAGGTCGTGCTGTTCCGAGTGAACCCACCTGTCCCGGACAGTCTGTTTGATCTGGAAAAAGACCCCCAGCCGGGAACCGATCTGTTACCCCTTGACGATTGGCATTCCCATGAAGAAATCGCCGCCGAGGACTTCTTCGAAACCGCCAGGATCACGCTGCTGCGGAAAGGCTTCTCGCCTTCATCCATCACCGCTATCCATCAGCCGCGTCAAAGAGGCATCGCGCGGGATATCGTGGACGAGTCAAAAAAGGGATATGCGGCGCTGTTGATCGGACGTTCGGAAACCCACGATGTAAACGACATTTCCCTCGGCAGCGTGACCACAAAACTGATTCATCTGTGCGATCATCTTCCCGTTGCCATTATCGGCGCAGAGCCGTCTACGGACAAACTTCTCATCGGCGTGGACCGTTCCGACGGCGCAAAACATGCGATTGAATTCGTCGCCGGCGTCCTCCACAATCCAAATCTCCACGTCATCCTCTGCCATGTAATCCGATCCCTGAAGCTGAAACAAATGCGTGCCCGCCTCCCACAAAAACAAGATGAAATTTTTTCAGACGCCCATGAACTCAAATGGCAAAAAATCAATCAGGAAGGAATCCGGCCCATTCTCCGCCAGGCCGAGCGGCAACTGATCGAAGCTGGCTGGCCGCCATTCAAAGTAAGCAGCAAAGTGATCCTGGATGTCGAAAGGCGATCCCAATGTCTGGTGAATGAAATGGATCAGGAAGGACACGGCAGCATCGTCCTCGGCCGAAGAGGCACTTCCGTTGTCAAAGAATTTTTTCTGGGCCGGGTCGGCCAGAAGGTTCTGAACCTGGCGGTGAACCGTGCCGTCTGGATCGTAAACTGACATGCGAGCGATCATGACCATCTTTACGCAACATCGGACCAAGCCGCCGACACCCTTCCGGGTCCGCTTGCAAAAAGGGTTTATCTTCACGGCCGCACTGCTGCTGACGGTCATGATCGGTTATCTTCGTCATATTACCGGACCCGAGTACGCCCTGTCCGCCTTTTATCTTTTTCCCATCGTCTTGTCGGCTTGGCAGGTCGGCCTCTTGGGCGGGGTTTTTATATCCATTGCCAGCGCCCTATCCTGGCTGGCGGCGGATCTGTCCATGGCCGAATCCTTTTCACATCCCTACGTGCCGTATTTGAACGAAAGTTTTCGGTTGCTGGTCTTTTTGTTCATTGTCCTTCTCATCTCCAAAATGAAAAAATTACTCACGGTTCAGAAACAACTCGCCAGAACCGACCCCCTGACCGGGATCTCGAACCGACTGGCATTTTTTGAATTTGCCGAAAGCGAAATCCATCATGCCAGACGATTCGGCCATCCGGTTTCCATCCTTTCCCTCGACGTGGATAATTTTAAAAACATCAACGACCAGCACGGGCATCGGGAAGGGGACAAACTGCTGCGTCTCGTTGCCGGAACCATCCGGACCAATATCCGCATCATCGATATCGTCGCCCGCTTCGGCGGCGACGAATTCGTGATTTTACTTTCCCGCACCAACAGCGACGACGCCTTCCAATTGGGGGTAAAACTACAACGCAAGTTGTTGGCCCTGATGAAGCAACACAACTGGGCCGCCACGGCCAGCATCGGTGTCGCCACCTACGAAGACATTCAGGTAAGCATCCATGACATGCTCGCTTCAGCCGACGCCCTCATGTATTCCGCCAAACAGAACGGTAAAAACATGGTGATGCGCAGGATCATCACCCATAGCAACACAACCTCCGCCATCCATTAAATTCCACCACTATCATTTTCAAATCATCCACCGCCCCCGGGTTACGGTTGCCTTTTTTTACAGATGCCTTGTCGGGTTGTCAAAAAATCCGACGGCGAAGCCCATCCAGTCTTGGTCGAACCGAGTCGATATCATTTTTAATATCTTATATATCAAAAAGTTACCGAAAATACATTATGGAAAAGTTTGGCATATTCCTTGATATAGTCTGGTATGTGTCGGGTAATATCACCCAGACCGTAACGGAGGAGAAACCATGGCGGCCAATTCAAAAATCCGTTTGCATAAGGATGGACAACAAATTCGGTTTCAGTTGAACGGCGATTTCGACGGATCCATGGCATTGCAGCTGATCAGCCTTATCGCCGAGAACTGCGAACATTCCGATGCCGTCTTCATCGACACCAGCGACCTCAGGTATCTCTTTCCTTTCGGTGTGGAGGTCTTCCACAAACGCCTGCGGGCGGAGCTGAGCTTTCCCGTTCATTGTCGTGTCGTCGGATCCAAATCGACCTTCTTGCAGATGAATTAGAATCTCCCGACTGCCGTATCACCTTCCCCGGGAAGCGGCGAACAAAAAAAGACAAAAGGAAACGCATATGGTCACAAAGCTGAAAAAAAATACGGGCTTCGAACTGGAATGCAACACTTTTTCCGCTGACAAGATAGACGATCTGGTCGTTATCCAATTCCACGATCATTTTCTTCTGCGCACATCCGATTTAAGCGCCCGCGATCTGATCATCGGCTATCTCGCCCGTGTATCCGAAAGCGATCAGGTGAAAGCCGTCATCCTGGTGGGCTCGCCTGAAAAGAAAGGCTGTGAGGAATATTTTGAATTCTACGAACAGGTTCTGGCTTCCAGTATGGGCATTAACGCTGTCCACCGGATGTTCAACGTCATCAACCAACTGATTCTGGCGTTGGTATCCATGGAAAAAATCGTGATTCACTGCAACAGCGGGCGGATTATCTCTTCTTTCCTCAACATCAGCCTGGCGTGCGATTATCGCATCATCGCCGACAATGCCGTATTTCAGAATCCCTGTCTCAATCTTGGGCTTTTACCCAAAGGAGGAGGCGCTTTCTTCTTGCCGCGAATCGTGGGCCTGAGCAAGGCCTATGAGATCTTGCTGTCAGAGTCGGAAATTCCCGCACAAAAAGCATTGGAACTCGGGCTTGTCCATCGCGTTGTCAGTGAGGGCGAACTCCTACCTGCCGCGAAGGAAACGGCCCGGAATTTTCTCCGTCGCCCGGCAATCTCCCTGCGCGGCATCAAGAAACTGCTGAACTACTCCCTCAAGGACCTGAAGGAATACCTGGAGTTCGAAAACCAGACCTTGATGCACGCACTGCTTTGCTCCGGTGAATGGAAAAACAGAGTGGCCTGATCGAAACTAAACCGCTTGATCCTGTGCCGCCATTTTTTCAAAAAGCGCATTCAGTTGGTCCACAACCTCCGGATTCCGCCGGAGAGTATCCATCAAGGCCATTGCGGTCTTGATATCGATATCGCCTCCCAGCGCTCTTTTCAGGAAATCGGCCAGGTCCGTATCGCTGAACCCCTGAAGCAATTTCTCCTTCAACTGAGCGATAATGGACGGTTCCCGGGTTATCTTTTCAATGGCGGCCGCAATGTCTTCCTTGGGTGGATTTTGACCGAATGCGCCGGTAAATATCCGCAGCAGTGTCTCTTTTACGCCGGCCAGCAGTTGCCCCGTCGTCTTGAGCAATCTGGGGTCGACCGATTCGCTGAATCCTTCAATCAGGGTGGCGGCCGCCTGTCCCTTCATGAACATCCCCATCATTTTTCCCAATGTGACGGGGTCCCCGAAGATATTCATTTTTGCGTCGCTTAACGCGCGTCCCATGGCAGCGGCGAACGCCTTCTGGACTTCCCCGCCGACTTCAATCTCTTTCAACTTGACTTCCAGCTGGACGGATATTTCTTTAAATTCGGCTTTGGCTTTGAGTTCCGGTTGAAGGACTTCGTTGACGCGTTTCTGTTCCACGGCGACTTTTTCTTTTTCAACATTCACCGGCACCATTTGTTTGGCCTGCTCGCCCGTCGCTTCGGCTTTCAGCGCCTCCATCTCGGCCGAGGCTTTCAGTTTGCGCGCTTCCGCATCCATTTCCGCCGCCTTACGCTTGGCCTCTGCCTGGCGCTCGGTTTGATAGGCTTCCTGATCAATCTGACGGGCCTTGTCGATATAGGCCTTCTCGGCCGTTCGTTTCGCTTCCTCAGTCACGGCCACGGTCTGAACCCGCTGATTTGCGGCTTCCCGTTCCGCTTCAGCGGCCTTCTGCGCGGCCTCGGCTTTGGCACGTTCTTCCGCTGCCTTGGCGATGGCTTTCTGACGCTCAATGTCGGCAACCTGTTTCGCGCGTTCGCGCTCCACATCAGCCACTTGGACTTTTTCTTCCCGTTCGACATTGGCGACGGCCACCGCCTGATCGCGCTTTACTTCGCGAACGCTCGTCAGCTCTTCCTGCTCGGCCCGGAAGGTTTCCGCCTTTTGCTTGGCCTCCGAACGGGCTTTTTCGATTTCGCTGTTCTGCCTTGCCTCGGCGGAAGCGCGCGCGATTTCCTGTTCGTAAACGAACTTGTCCTTCTCGACGTCCTGCTTTTTGATGGCTTTGTCGGCCTCGCGTTCCAAGGCGTTGGTTTCGGCGCGCATCTGCTGGGTAATTTCCGCAATCTGTCTGGTTCCCTGGGCATCAAAGATATTGGATTCCGCCTTCATCTTGTCCGGGGGCGTCTGGTCGAGCTGGGATACGGTAACACTTTCCAGGGTCAATCCATTGTGCCGGAGATCGGTGGATACGATTTTTTGAACGGCCTCGGCAAATTCATCGCGCTTGGCGTTGAGGTCTTCCAACGATTTGGTCGCCGCCACGGTTCGCAAGGCCGAGATCAGTTTTTCATTGACGAGTTCTTTTACGGTCACCGCATTGACCGATCGTTCCCCCAGCGAAGTGGCGGCGTTCACCACCGCTTCCCGATCCTTCTGAACCTTGATGTAGAACTCGGCCTTGATATCGGCCCGCAGTTTATCCCCGGTGATCAGGGCATCCTGGTCCCTGCGCTCCACATCCAGACGCATGGTGGCCAGGGAAACCGGGACGACCTTATGCACCACCGGAATGACAATGGCGCCGCCGTCGATGATCACCTTTTGCCCGCCCATACCGGTACGAACAAAGGCTTCGTCCGCGGCGGTCTTCACATACAGTCGGGTGATGATCAACACAATCCCACCGATCAGAAGCAGAAATACGCCGAAACCCACCAGAAGTAATCGGCTGATTCCTCCCACGGCATCCAGCATAAAAGGCGTCACAATGAACGCAAGGGCAAACAGTATCATCATGATGCCGAACCCGGCGCCGCTTCCGCTTTTCATTTTTAGGTCTGACATGGGGCAATCCTTTCTCATGGTATGGGGCATGGAGATAAAATTCATTTGGATCCGCTACGGAATCTTATGCGGTCACAAAAAATACACTCCGCTTTTTGTCGAAAAACATCAAAATAACTTGACTGCCGCTTGGAATCGACGGCTCTCCGCTTTTCACCAGGCATTGTACCGTATGGATCACGCCCGTGTCGTCGTGGACGATGGCCTGGCCGAACGTTTCATCAATGCGCGTCGTCGCTTCGGCCCATTTACCCACCAGCTGCGCAGGCGAAATGGCATAGGTCTCCGTCGCCGGCATAACCCTTGCTATTAAATTCGCAAGACTTCTGGTAAAGACCACGGCGGCCGTGAGGGCAATGAACAGGGACACCCAAACAAATAAAAACGGGGGCAGAATCGGATTGAGCAAAGTGTTGGCGGCGAACCCGGTAAACCCCCATATACAACAGAAAGAGATAAGAATGATGGAAAGAGGGACCTTGCCGATCCCGAGCAGGTTTACAATGCTGGACAACAGACCGGGGTTCAGGTCATGGATATGTTCGATTCCGGTTTCGTGATCGATTCCATGATCTGCATCCCCCTCGACGGTAAAACCCAGATCATGGTCCGCAGCGATTGCACCGCTGCAAAGCAACAAAATATAGAACAGCGCACCGACAAACGGCAAAACAAACAGGAGATTCCACCACTGCAACAGTTCCGCCATATCCTATTCTCTTTCTCGAGTGGATCGATTGTTGGTTGTTAGTGTCCATCCACAAATGGTAGATTTTGGTCCAGTTTGAAAACCGAGGCGTCGCATCGCTACGTCGAGGATTTCAAAACAGCGAGAACAAAGACCTTGGCCGAAAGATACCATTTATGGATGGACAATAGTTAAAAATCCAATCATTCAGGGCGAGGACTATCGATTCCGCTGAGATCCATCCGCTATCATCCCTTTAAAAGGCGGTTGCTCCAGGAAGGTAATGGCTTGCCGGGCCGGATCCTCCGCCGAAATGGAAAACCGCGGGGCCTTGTTTCGTTCCATTCCAACCTCCTCGATTTCCCGCTGCCACCTTTCACCGACGGCCAGCATTTCATCTCTTTTTCCTATGGCGGTCAATTCCGCACGCAACGTGTCCTGGTCTTCCTGCAGACTCATGACGGCTGCCTGCACCGATGCCTTCAGCAAAAGAGCTTCCCGGGCAACCTCGAATTCATCCACCGTCGTCGACTGAGTGATGGTCAAGGCCTGATGCTTTTTCTGCAGCTCAATCACACTTTCAAGCTGCGCCAAGGCGCGGGCCTCTGTGGCCAGCTGTTGGGCCGCCCGGGCTTCCGTTGAAAAAGCGGTGATAGCTGCGGCGGCCTGTTCATCCGCCTTCCTGGCCCGAGACGCTATCTGCTGAATTGTCTGCTGCATATCCGCATACCGCGCCATGGCCGCTTGAGCCTTCCGGGTATTGCCGGCGATCAATGCCTGCTTGCCGATTGCTTCCACTGCTTTGGCTTCCGTCACCTGCTTCTGTAAATCATGCCGCGATTGAACAGCCAAGCCGACCTGGGCTTCCAGGATTTCCCAGCGATTTTGCAGCGCCTGAATCCGGCTGACCGCCAACTCCTGAATACCCGGTCCGATCTTGGATTCAGGCTGTTCTTCCGCATCCGTCAGGAAATTGTTCAGCTTTCGCAGAAAGTCGTCGAACCGTCCCATTTTCGTATCCCCCATCGATGAGCCCATATGGATCAGGAAGACACCGCTTAATAAACGAAGGATATGCGAACGGTAATAGGGTGTCAAGATTTTTGGGGATATGCCTCAGGGGAATCGCATGTCTTTTTTAGAAAAATTTGCTTCGGTTTGTTGTATCGAATACACATCGCATATTTTCGTCTTTTAACGCTGCGAAAATACACGCGGAAAACCTTGGCATCGATTCGACAAGAACCATTCGATTTGTTGTAAAATGGATCCAGTTCCCGACAAGGATACTGCAAGCCATCTCAAAAAAGTCTTTTGCCCCAATCTCTTGGTTGGGTTCGGTTTTCAAATCCTCGATATACAAGCGTACGCCTCCGGTTTGAAACTTGAATCCGCCTCGATCTTGATTCAAATTTTTTTTTGAGATGGCTTGTAATAAGATGATAATAAACGGCAATACCACCCTGACCCCTTGTGGGACCAAGGTGGTTTCAACCTGCTTCCGGATCGCACGTCAAACCAGTTTGCCCATTTTTTCCGCAATGGCGTCAAAGGCTTTGGTAACCGGTGAGTCCGCATATTTTTCCTGATAGGAAACGCCGGCATCGCCGCAAACGACCATTTCGGTGTCAAAAGGAACCCGCCCCAGAAAGGAAATGCCGGTTTCAAGAGCAGTTCGCTCTCCACCGCCGGAACCGAATATATCGATCAACTGGTTGCAATGGGGACAATGCAGCCCGCTCATGTTTTCGATGAGTCCGAAAATGCCCATCTTGACAACCCGACAAAAATTGATGGACTTGCGGACATCCGCCAGGGAGACTTCCTGGGGCGTCGTGACGATGACGGCCTGGGCATCCTTGATGATCTGGGCGACGGTAAGGGGTTCATCGCCGGTTCCGGGGGGGGCGTCGATCAATAAAAAATCGAGATTCCCCCAGGCCACATCGCCGATGAATTGACGAATGGCCGAGTGCTTGACCGGACCCCGCCAAATAATGGCGTCATCCTTGTTCACGCTCAGGCTTTCAATGGAAATCGCAGCCAATTTGTCCGAATACTGCAACGGAACCAATTTCTGATTCTGATCCACATCCAGCATACCCGACAACCCGAGCATACGGGGAATATCCGGACCATGAATATCCACATCCATGATGCCGACCCGGAAGCCCTTTTTGGCCAGCGCCATCGCCAAATTGACCGTTACACTGGTTTTTCCGACACCGCCTTTGCCGCTCATGACAATGAACTTGTTTTTTATTTTTCCAAGCGACTCCTTGACCGGCGCGTCCGGATCCGGTTTGGCCTGCGCCGGACTGCTCGCGATACTGATACCATCTTGCTTCATGTTCTCTTCCTTTCTAATGCGTAAATCAAAAAAACCGCTGTGATCGACACCGGTTTTTTTCCAGTTCATCCCCCGGCTTCCATTTGCGGGAGACGATAAATGTTTTCGTCATGACAAGCCGGGCAACAACCTGGATGACCGCTGCCCTGCGCTTCTTCCCACTGGTTGTCGCAATGCTGACACACGAAAATACGTTTGGTGTCCCCAATCCGATAGTTGCCCCCCTGGACATTGATGGCTTTGCCGTTGATCAGCGCATCGGCAATAATCCGGCGCGCCCGGTTGACGATCCGTCCGAAAGTGGCCCTGGATACCCCCATCTGTCGACCGGCCTCTTCGTGGGCCAGCCCCTGGAGATCGGCGAGCCGGATGGCTTCGCGTTCATCCACGGTCAGGGCGACCTCCTCGAGATCGATCATGGGAATGCCGCGGGGTTTGAAATAGCTGACATTGGGATTGAATGTGACAATCCGGTCCTTCTGGGGGCGTACCATATTTTCTCCTTTATGGGTAAATACTCATAACGCGAAAATAGTGGTAGCCGCCGGTAATGTCAAGGGCTTTTATGGGCGGGAACAAAGCGATGCAGTCGACGGGAAAACGCCGTCAGACATAGGCATCGACATTCTGTAGCATTTCTGGCGATTCGGTGCCGGAAGAAATGGCGGAAAAAAGATCCGCGATAACTTCATTCTTGAATTGCCCGGCAAGCGACCCCGGATTTGACGAAGAATTCCCGGATGCCGTTTCAAACTGCTTCCCGAGCGCCTCGAACAGATCACGGATCAACCGCCGGGGGTTTTCGAGGCGGCCAAGGGCCGGAGTCTTCATCAGCCGATGGGTGCGATCCATTCCGTGTCGCAATCGGTCGGCGATATCCCCCGGGATGACATTCGATCCCCATCCCTGACGATGCTTCCTGCCGCCGCCGGAATATTGTTCGGCCGAGGCGGTGTATTGCGTTTGCCGGTAGTCCATGTCCAGGGCGAAACCGGATAACTCCGTCGAATCAAAACCGATGGCGGATGCCTGACCGAGGGCTTTTTCAAAATCGGAGGAATAAAATGTTTTCGCCAGTCCGGCGACATTGTCGATCAGTTCTCTGATGGCGGTGACTTCGTCCGCATCCAGATTCCCATTGATGCTGAAGGCGAGACGTCCATCGCTGTAGCTGTACTGTTCTGCGCTTTTGGAAGTACCGTCCGAACCGGTCATTTCCAGTTGGCTCCCACCGGCTCCGCGGGCCTGATGGATATCGATGGTCACCTTATCCCCATCGCGGGTCAGAATCGTAAGACTTATATTGCGGGTTTCATCGAACGCCGCGGCCTTGTAGGAATAATTGCCGGTTTCGACACCGTTGGACCGTGCCTTGATGTCCTCAATTCCCTGTTTGATCAACCCATGGGCCTGATCCACCGCTTCCATTATCGTTTGGGAATAGTCCGTTCCGGAAAAATCGGCGAGCGTCTGCAAATAGCCTTGATCCACCCCTTCCGCCACATGATCCATCCCTACGCTCTGGGGAAGTGCAGGAGAAAGATCGCTATCCGTCTGTTGGATGGGCGAATCGGTCGCTTCGATTGCGGGCGCTGTTTCGACGGTGTCCGGCAAAGGGACAGCCACTGGTTCATTTTGAGAATCAGGGGCTGCGGACGAATTCTCCATGGACACGGGCAAAGCCGATGGCGCAGAAAGTCTGTCCTGACCGGCGCCGAAGAGATGGGATTCAATTGCGCGTAAAAAGCGACCGGCGAGGGATGCCGGTGTCGTCGCCGGTTTATAGGGACCGGCGTCATCCATGGATCGCAGATCCAACATTCGACCCAGAGCCCCTTCAATCCGGTTGATGAAATGCCGCAGCCCGGCACTTGGATCCGGCGGATTCAATGAAACAGCGTCTCCTGCCGCGAAAAATCGATCGGGCTGCTGGATGCCGCGATCCAAGGTCGTGCTGTTTTCCGGATACTGGGCAGATGAAGATGGAACAGGGGATTGGTGGATATGGTTCAACATGGGAATGCCTCCTTCCATGGATGCAGACGGGTTAATGGGACCAACGGCGTCCTGACGCAACGGGAGGTGTTTTGTCCACTCCCCCAAAAACGAAGTGGTTCCGAACAGGAGACGCTCTGACGAAAAATCGACAACGCTATTCTGATTTGATGATGTTATTATCGGCCGATTTATGATAGGACTTGAGAAAAGAATTTAGGAGATGACCGGATATGGGTTGTCACCTCCATTGAACAAGAAAGCAGCGTCATCGGTATGTTGTATTACTCAAAATTTCTGGCCGTCCTGCTGGCGGCCCTGATCTTGGGTCACTGGTTCGACCAGGAACGCAGACGGCTTCAACGCCAAGGGCTGCCCGGCCATCATGCCTGGCGCACGACGCCCGGTGTAATTATCATCGTTTGCATTGGCTGTTTAATCGCCCTTCGAATTTTTCTGGGCCTTCGAATGAACGGTGGTTTTTGATCACTTACCGCCATTCTCCTGATTCGCATGCAACCAATGAAGCAGATCAAAACAGTCGTTGATCAGGATCGTTTTGCAGACCATGTGGGCATCCGTCTGACGGCGGTTGCGGCCGGCTATGCACGCGCCGAACTGACCCTTGCCGAGCATCACCGAAACGGCTTGGGAACCGCCCATGGGGGCGTCATTTTCACCCTGGCCGATCTGGTTTTTGCCGCCGCCGCCAATTCCCACGGGATAGACGCCATGGCGGTGAACATCCATATCTCCTATTTCAAGGCCGTACGGGAAGGGACCCTGATCGCCGAAGCAACGGAATTGTCCCTGAACCGGAAGCTCGCCACCTATGCCGTCGATGTCTCGGATGAAAACGGCGGACGCGTGGCCGCTTTTGTCGGCACGGCCTATCGCAAATCGCCCAAAACAAGCGGCACTCCGTAACGGATGCCGGTTCGGTCAGCAGGTTTTTTCCAGGCAATCCTTCGAAAGCGTGCCGTCGAAATCCACGGCGTAGCATCCGTCAAAACAGGCTTTACAGAAATTGTTTTCCGGATCATCGGTTCCTGTGGATTCCAGCAACCCTTCCAGGGTAAGATAATGCAGGCTGTCCAGCCCGAGGTAATCCCGCAGCTCGGGAACGGTTTTGGTGGCGGCGATCAGTTCCCCCTTGGTGGAAAAATCGATGCCGTAATGACAGGGGAAGCGATGGGGAGGGCATGCGATCCGCATATGCACCCGCTTGACGCCCAGCTCCCGCAACGCCTTGACCCGTGTCTTGGCGGTGGTGCCGCGAATGATCGAGTCCTCGATGATGATGATGTCCTTGCCGACCAGTAGTTTCTTGACCGGATTCAACTTGATCCGCACGCTGAAATCTCGCATGCTTTGGGTGGGCTGAATAAAGGTCCGTCCCACGTAGTGGTTTCGGATCATGCCGATTTCAAACGGTATACCGGAGGCCTCGCTGTAACCCAGGGCCGCATAATTGCCGGAATCCGGAAACGGCATCACCAAATCCGCATCCACAGGGGCTTCCATGGCCAGGCGACGTCCATGGTCCTTGCGCACCATATAGACATTTTTATCAAAAAAGGTGCTGTCGGGTCGGGCGAAATATATATATTCAAAAATACAGAAAGCGCGTTTGACAGCCGGATGGGGGTTGATGCTGCGGACACCCTCTTGGGAGATGATAACGATTTCGCCCGGATCCAATTCGCGGATAAATTCGGCCTGCAGTAGATCAAGGGCGCAGGACTCCGATGCCAGAATATAATTGCCGTTCAGTCTGCCGAGACACAGGGGACGGAAACCGTTCGGATCCTTGATGCCGATGATCTCACCCTTCCCGGTCAACACCACAAACGAATAGGCGCCCTTAAGCCGCAGGACCGTCCGTTTGAGGGCTTCCTCCAGCCCTCCGTATTTCAGGTTCTTGACGAACAAATGGAGGGCCACCTCGCTATCCATGGTGGTCTGAAAAATGGAGCCTTCTTCTTCCAGCTCTTCCTTGAGGATATGGGCGTTGACCAGGTTACCGTTATGGGCGACGGCGTAGGACTTTCCTCGATGATGGACCACAAAAGGTTGCGCATTCAAGAGAGTCGAGCTGCCGGTGGTGGAATACCGTACATGGCCGATAGCGCTGCCGCCCTGAAGCTGTTCCAGATGATTCATGTCGAACACATCCGCTACCAGCCCCATCCCTTTGTGGGCCGTAATACGTTTGTCACGGGCGACGGTGATGCCTGCGCTCTCCTGCCCCCGATGCTGGAGGGCGTATAGTCCGAAATAGGTGAGTTTGGCGGCTTCCGGATGATCGAAAATCCCGAAAATACCGCAGGCTTCCCGCGGTCTCTGACGAACAGTCTTTCTAAGCATGATATTCCTGTATGGTTTTTACGGACAATTTCTTGTTTTTCAGCGCGGCGATGCCTTCGCACACGGCCCGTGCGCCCGCCACCGTCGTAGCGTAGGGAATGAAATATTTCAGGGCCGCTCGACGGATCAGATATCCGTCCTGGCGTGGCTCGTCTCCGGACCCGGTATTGATGATCAATTGAATTTCACGGTTTTTGATGGCGTCCACCGCATGGGGCCGGCCGATGGAAACCTTGTTGATCCGTACATTTTCGATACCGTGCTCCTCCAGATAGCGGGAGGTCCCGCGGGTGGCCATGATGCGGAAACCCATATCCCGAAACTGCTCCGCCACCTTCAAGATGGGCGCCTTGTCCTCGTTTTTGACACTGATGAACACGGTGCCCCCTGTGGGTAGAATCTGACGGGCGCCCAGTTGCGCCTTGGCGAATGCCGAACCGAAATCCTCCCCCACGCCCATGACTTCGCCGGTGGATTTCATTTCCGGCCCCAACAGCGTATCCACACCCGGGAAGCGATCAAAGGGCAGTACGGCTTCCTTGACGGACACATATGACGGAATGACCTCCTGGGTGAATCCGAGTTCCTGCAGAGTTTTCCCGATCATCACCTTGGTGGCCAGTTTGGCCAGGGGAACGCCCGTGGCTTTGCTGACGAAAGGTACGGTTCTCGACGCCCTGGGGTTGACTTCGATCACGAACAGCTGGTTGTCCTTGATGGCATACTGGACATTCATCAGGCCGATCACTTTCAGTTCGGCGGCCATGGCTTTGGTGGCCCATGCGATTTCGGACAGCATTTCCGCCGCCACATGAACGGGAGGCAACACGCATGCAGAATCCCCGGAATGGATTCCGGCTTCTTCGATATGCTCCATGATCCCGCCGATGATCGTCATCTTGCCGTCGGAAATGGCGTCCACATCCAGCTCAACGGCATCCTCCAGAAACTTATCGATCAATACCGGATGCCCCGGCGAGGCATCGATGGCCAGACGGGTGAAGTTCTCCAACTCGGTTCTCTGATAGACGATTTTCATTGCCCGGCCCCCAAGCACATAGGAAGGACGAACGATGACGGGATATCCGATTTCTTCGGCGATGACGGTTGCTTCGGATATATCCACGGCGGTTCCATTGGCGGGCTGCTTCAGTCCAAGCTTTTGCAGCATGGCCTGAAACAACCGCCGATCTTCGGCCCGGTCGATGCTCTCCGGTTGTGTTCCAAGGATGGGGACACCGGCCTGATGCAATGAAACCGATAGATTCAGCGGGGTCTGTCCACCGAACTGAACGATGACTCCCATTGGTTTTTCCGTTTCGATGATATGGAGAACATCTTCCTTGGTCAGGGGCTCGAAATACAGCTTGTCCGAGGTGTCGTAGTCCGTGCTGACCGTTTCCGGATTGCTGTTGACCATGATGCTTTCGATCCCTTCCTCCCGTAGAGCGAAGGAGGCATGGACGCAGCAGTAGTCGAATTCGATGCCCTGCCCGATGCGGTTGGGTCCGCCGCCCAGAATCATCACCTTCTTGCGGTCCGTCACCCGGGCCTCGTTCTCGGTTTCGTAGGTCGAGTAAAAATAGGGCGTGGCGGCGCGGAATTCAGCCGCACAGGTATCCACCAGTTTATAGACCGGCCGTATGCCGGCCGAATAACGTTGAGCCCGGATGGTCTCATCATCCACGCCGGTGATATGCGCCAGTTGAATATCGGAAAAACCGAAGGACTTGGCCTTGCGCAACAGCTCAACGGGCAACCGCTCCCCGCCGTGGGCTCTCATTTCCTTCTCGAGATCGACGATCTGCCGAATCTGGAATAAAAACCAGGGATCGATGCGGGTCATCTCGTGAATTTCTTCGATGGATCTGCCGCTCAGCAACGCATCCCGTAAATAAAAATAGCGCATGGAATTGGGGGTGGTCAGTTTCTGCTCGATTTCCGTCTTGGAGGCCGTATGCGGATCGATCAGGTCTTTGCCGTCGGCGCCCAGACCATGACGGCCGATTTCCAACGAACGAATGCCTTTCTGAAACGCTTCCTTGAACGTCCGGCCGATGGCCATGGTTTCACCAACCGATTTCATGGCAGTGGTCAGATAATCGGCGGTCTCCGGAAATTTTTCAAAGGCCCAGCGTGGGATTTTGACCACGCAATAATCCAGGGTCGGTTCAAAGGCCGCCAGGGTTTCGCCGGTGATATCGTTTGGAATTTCATCCAGCGTATAGCCTACCGCCAACTTGGCGGCAATCTTGGCGATGGGAAAGCCGGTCGCTTTGGAGGCCAGGGCGCTGCTTCGCGAAACCCGCGGATTCATTTCCACCACGATCATCTCTCCATCGCGGGGATTGATGGCGAACTGAACATTGGAGCCACCCGTATCCACTCCAATTTCCCGCATGATGGCAATGGACGCATCCCGCATCTTCTGATATTCCCGATCGGTCAATGTCTGGGCCGGCGCCACGGTAATGCTGTCACCCGTATGAATTCCCATGGGGTCCATGTTCTCGATGGAGCAGACAATCACGACGTTGTCGTTGTGATCCCGCATGACTTCCAGTTCATATTCTTTCCACCCTAGCACGGATTCCTCCAGCATCACCTGTCCGATGAGGCTGGCGTCCAAACCGGATTTGGCCAACAATTCGAGATCGTCCGGGTTATAGGCAACGCCGCCGCCGGTCCCTCCCAATGTGAAACTGGGGCGAACGATAATCGGGAATCCGATGTCTTCGGAAATGGTCTTGACTGCATCCATGTCCTTGGCGAAGCCGCTTTTAGGGATGCGCAGGCCGATTTTTTCCATGGCGTGGCGGAAACGTTCCCGATCTTCGGCTTTCTGGATCGACTCGATGGAGGCACCGATCAATTCCACTCCAAAAAGATCCAGAATCCCCATCCGGGCCACCTCCACAGCCGTATTCAAACCCGTCTGGCCGCCCAACGTCGGCAGCAGTGCGTCGGGACGCTCTTTTTCGATAATCTGGGCCACCACCTGGGCAGTGATGGGTTCGATATAAGTGGCATCGGCCATTTCCGGGTCGGTCATGATCGTGGCCGGATTGCTGTTGATCAGAACGACTTGGTAGCCCTCTTCTTTCAACGCCTTGCAGGCCTGGGTGCCGGAATAGTCGAATTCGCAGGCTTGGCTGATAATAATCGGCCCGGCGCCGATAATCATGATCTTCTTTATGTCTGTACGTTTCGGCATATCGTCAACTCATATGGTAATGACCGATTCCGGATGATCACTCATCGGGAACGATGTTGTTTCATCATGGCGACAAATTCGGCAAACAGGTATCCGGCGTCATGGGGACCGGGGGAGGCCTCGGGATGGTATTGCACGGCGAACAGCGGATGCTTGCGATGTCGGAACCCTTCAAAAGTGTTGTCGTTCAAGTTGATATGGGTAACCTCGATATCCTTCCCGACCATGCTGTCCGTATCAACCGCAAAGCCGTGGTTTTGGGAAGTGATTTCCACCCGCCCGGTGAGCAGGTTTTTCACCGGCTGATTCGCGCCCCGGTGACCGAATTTCAGTTTAAACGTCCTGCCGCCCAAGGCCAGCCCCAGAAGCTGATTGCCGAGACAGATACCGAAAATGGGACGAAAACCGATCAGGTTGCGGATGGTGTCGATGGCGTAGGTTACCGGTTCCGGATCCCCCGGACCATTGGAAAGGAAGATACCGTCCGGTTCAAGGGCCTTGACGGTTTCCGGCGGCGTCGTGGCCGGAACGACGAGAATTTCACATCCAGCCTCCTCCAGATTCCGTAGGATATTGTACTTGATGCCGAAATCGAAGGCAACCACGGAGAAACGGGTTCCCCGCTTTCCCCAGATATGCCGGTCCAACCGGATATCGTCCGGATCAAAGCGGACTTTCTCCCCCTCCCAGAAATACGGTTTCGGCGTGGTCACCTTGTGCACCAGATCCAGACCGGCCATACGAGGGATGGAACGAGCCTTGGCCGAAAGGGAAAGAGGGTCGAGATCGAGAGTGGAGACAGCCGCCCGCATGGCACCGACATTCCGGATATGAAGCGTAAGAGCGCGGGTGTCGAAATCATCGACGCCCATCACGTTCTGTTCTTTCAAATAATCCGCAAGCGTCCCGGTCGCGCGGTAGTTGCTTAGCCCCTCCTGATATTCCCGTACCAGGAAAGCCTCCACTTGAATGCCGTCCGACTCCACGTCCTGCGGATTGACCCCGTAATTACCGATCAACGGATAGGTCATGGTCACCATCTGACCCCGATAGGAGGGATCGGTCAATACTTCCTGATACCCGCTCATGGAGGTGTTGAACACCACCTCGCCGGTGGTCTCTCCCGCTCCCGTAAAGCTGCGACAGGGGAAAGTCCTGCCGTCTTCCAACGCTAAAAGTGCTTTCATATATTCCCTGTTCATAATGAATCAGGTGGGTCGACTGAAAGTCGAAGACCGAAGCGTATTCAGTCTCCCGCGATAAACCGACCGCACCCCTCGTACACCCTGAAACGGCATGTTTCCATTAGCACATTTGGTTTAGAAATCAATATAAATCCCCGCCTACCCGATGGGCGAATTGGCCGTCATGCCCCAGACACCGCAGGGGCAGGCGCCGGCACAGAATCCACAGCCGATGCATTTATCGCCATCCACTTCATAGACATATTCTTTCCCGCTCTTTTCCAACCTTCGAATGGCGCCCTGGGGACAGATGCTGACACAGATACCGCAATCCCGGCAATTGCCGCACGAGGCACACTGAGAACCGCATCGCTCGGGGCTATCGAAATCCGTTATCCGAGGATCGAAATACTCCAGGGAGACCCGTTGGTGGTCGATGATGCCGCACGTGTCCGCGTCGGTCTCACGCCCCTCCAGGAGATCGGCAATGGCGGCGGCGGCCTTCCTTCCGGCACCCACGGCCTCCGTTAACAAACCCGGTCTGACCATATCCCCCACGGCAAAGATCTTTGGATCCGAGGTTTGAAAGCGATCATCCACCTTGATATATCCCCGTTCCGTGGCCACACTTTCCGGTAAAAAATCAAGCTCCGGGACATCCCCGATGGAGATCACCACCATATCCGCCGGGAGCATCTCCCCGGTATCCAGGAGGACCCCTTCGTCACGGATTTCTTTTGTGTAGCACGGCCAGCGGAAAACAGCGCCGACAGCTTCGGCCTCCTTGCGCTCCTTGCCGAAGGATGCCGGGGCCTGCACATCGATGAGCAGCAAATCCTCGGCGCCCAATCGGTGGGCTTCGGTGGCGACATCACACCCGACGTTGCCGGCGCCGATGATGACGATGCGCTTGCCGGGGTTGATTTTATTCGCTTTGGCGGCCGTCAGGAAATTCTGGGCCGTAACCATCTTTTCCTTGCCGGGCACGGGCAATACACGCGCTTTCTGGGCGCCGGCGGCCAGCACCAAATAGTCGAAATCCTGCTTGAGGCGCTCGGTTTCCGCACGCGTCAGCCGCTGTTGCAGATTGACATGGGGAATTACGTTGCGGATTCGATCGAGTTCCGCTGCGAGCACATCCCCGGGAATCCGACTTTCCGGAATCAGTGCGGAAATCTTGCCGCCCAATATGGGCGACATATCATAAATGACGGCTTCATGCCCTTTACGGCGCAGCTGCCAGGCAATGGAAATTCCTGCCGGCCCACCACCGATGACGGCAACGCGCTTTCCGCTCAACGCCGACATTTCCGGCAATCCGGCCTTGATGCTCGCCTTGCCGATCTGAGTGGTGTCCACCGGCATCATGCCTGCGATTTGCCGAGTGCAGGCCTGCATACAGGGGTTCGGGCACAAATACCCGCATACGGTGGCGGGAAAGGGAGTATAGGCCAAGGCCAAATTCACGGCTTCATCGAAACGACCTTCCCGGATCAGTCGCCACCGTTCATGGATCGGAATTCCCGTTGGACAGCTGGCTTCGCAAGGCGCCAGATATTTTCGGTTTTCCCAGACCGGAACGAACCGTCGCATGTCTCCCGTCGTAATCAACGGTATCGGACTGCGGTCCAGAGAAACCAGATCACCAATCAACCCGCCCGCCCCAAGTTCCGCATCCCAGGCGTCCTTGCGGAAGGAAGCCATGGAACGCCGCTCGACCACGCCGCGTTCCTGGGGTGAGCGGGCCCGGAGCATCTGCCATTCTTCCCGAATCGACAACTGTTCCATCAACTCATCGCGATGGATCCGAGCAAGGAAATGCCGCATGTTGTCCGTCAGCCAGTTCCAATCCTCATCCGATATGGGAATCACCTTGGCGTCGCTCTGGCTGTAACCACTGTGGGGGCCGCGGAAAAAGACCTTTCCGCCCACCATGCCGACCAACGGACGATATCCGAGAACATTGTCCGGATTTTGGGCGTTTACACCGCAGATAACGGTCACGCCACCAGCCATGAATTCACCGAAATAATCCCCCACGGAACCGAGGACCCAGACCTGGGGGGGTTCAAAACGGGGATTGCGCTTGGTCATGGTCATCCCGCGGGCGCCGATGTTACCGGCCACATAGATTTTTCCCTGGGCCATGGCATTGGCCAAACCATTTCCGGCATGTCCGTGGACGACGATTTCGGCCCCCGCATTGAGCCAACCGACATCATCGGAAGCCGGCCCCATGATTTCAATCACCGTATTGGGGAAGCCGAAGGAGCCGACCCGTTGCCCGACCTGACCCTCTATTTTGACATAGACCGGTTCCACCCCGGCTTTCCAGAGCCGCCCTCCCAACCCATGCTGACCATATGCCTGGATGAGAAAACGCCGGTGCCCGTCGGCGATCGCCTGCTGCATTTTTTCTTCCAGTACCCGCGAGTCCAGTCGATCGCCCTGTGCTATTCCCGATATTGTGTAGTATTCGTTGCCCATATCTATCTCCGAAAAACCGTTGGCGGTCCGCCGTCAGTCTTCAGTCTATCGACCTTTATCGTTATCATTACACCACGTATTTGATTTTCAGTGCTTCCGCTATATGGAAATCGTCTATTCCCAGGGCGTCGGACATGCCCACCGGCAGGGAGGTGGACCGCCCCAACGGCGCAATGATTTTTTTCAGCTCCGTATCGAAACTCAGATAGACATCCACCACACGCTGGGCCACATCCTCTGCATTCAGCCGCCTGTAAAGTCGGGGATCCTGCGAAGTGATACCCTTGGGACAAAGACCGATATTGCAGATGTTACAGCGGTCGCCTTCTGATCCGAGGCAACCGGCTCCGGCCTGCATGATATATTTGCCGATCTGCACACCACTGGCTCCCAGCATGATCAAGGCTGCGGCGTTGGCGGCCAGGTTCCCGGTCTTTCCGATACCACCGCCGGCAAAGAGCGGAATCTCGTTCTGCTTTCCAAGAGCCACAAGATTCAGGTAACAATCCCGGATACTGCTGGCAATGGGATGGCCCATGCTGTTCATGGAGACATTGTACGCCGCGCCGGTGCCGCCGTCCTCGCCGTCGATGGCAAGCCCGGCCGCAAAGGCATTGCGCGTCAGATTGTTCAGCACTGCCAGGCTGGTTGAAGATCCTGAAATTTTAGGATAAACAGGCACTCGAAAACCCCAGGCCATATACATGGACTGGATCATCTTGGCCACGGATTCTTCAATGGAATACTGGGTCTGGTGCGTGGGAGGACTCGGCAGACTGATCCGCTCGGGAACCCCCCGGATGGCGGCAATCAGTTTATTGACCTTGTACCACATCAACAGCCCCCCGTCACCCGGTTTGGCTCCCTGCCCGTATTTGATTTCCACTGCACAGGGGTCGACCTTCATTTCCGGGATGGCATGGATGATTTCGTCCCATCCGAAATAGCCGCTGGCGATCTGCAATATGACATATTGCAGAAAACGGCTGCGCAGCAGGCGCGGGGGGCACCCCCCTTCACCGGTGCACATCCGAACGGGCATCTTCAGCTCTTCATTCAAGTAGGCCACACCCATCTGAAGTCCTTCCCACATGGGGGGAGATAAGGCGCCGAAAGACATGCTGCCGATCACCAAGGGGTAGATTTCGCGAACCGGCGGAATCCAACCGTTTTCCCGCATATGTTTCAAGCCTTCTTCCGGTGACAAAACCCGTCCCAGCAATGTCCTGATTTCGAATTCATGGCGGCCGGCATCCAGGGCCGGATCGGTCAGCATGGAAATCCGGATAAATTTAATGCGATCCAGAAGCCCGCCGGGGACATTGCGACGGCCGCCACGACTGCGGGGTTGTCCGCCACGGTTGATGTGATAGATCAATTTATCCGCTTCGTCGCTCTTGATGGGAATGATGGCGTCGTTGGGACAGACCATATTGCACATGGCGCAGCCGACACAGGCATACGCGGGATCGGTCTTCTGACGAATACCGTGATACACCTTGAATACGCTGGACGATGCCTTGTCGATGCCAAGGGCCGTCTCGACGATACGTTTCCGGTGAACCCCCAGCTCTATGGCATTCACCGGACACACGGCGGTACAGCTGCCGCATAAGGTACATTTTTCCTTATCCCACAGAATCTGCCAGGGCAAGTCCTTGACGCTTAGTGTAGATGGAGTAATCGGTCTGTCTGACGGCATATGGAAACCTCCTGACAATCCGGACCCACCATAACGGTGTCCAGATGCATGGGTTGAAAATCTTTGCTTTTGTCGCGATCCGGAATCACGGCGTCAAGGCCGCAGATCTCCGAAGAAAATGCATACCGGCCCGCCCGACCGCCCACGACGCCGGGACGCAATTTCTTGCGGTCCTGCAACATGAATAGCGTGTGGTCCGGCAAACTACCGATCACGCAATTGGGCCCGTCGATGATCAACCGGCGGCAGCTCTGTTTCAATTGTTTCAGCACCAGGGCATCCGGATGCCGCTGTAAATCATCGTCCTGGAGTGGCGTAACGATATGCTTGTAAGCCTCCAGCGGAAGACCCAGTTTTGATATCGTATAATGCAGAATATGGGTAAAGACTTCCGAATCGGACTGAAACCCGGTGTAGCCCGGAAAGCCTCTGGACATCAGGTATTCCCTGATGGGCACAAAGGCGGTATTTTCCCCGTTGGTCATGGTGGAAAACCCCTCCACGAAAAAGGGATGGCAGGCATACAGATTGATGGCGTAATTGGTGTTCTGCCGACCTTGGGCCATGATGATACGCGCCCGCAGGTCTTCCCGATCAAAGTGCATGTATCGCCCCACGGTCAAGGGGTCCCCGATTTCCTTGATCATGATGACATCCGGCCAGAAGGAAAAAACAATCATATCCTGTTTCTCAAGACCCATATTCCGCAGCTCAAGCCGCACCATCATCAATTTTTCACCCAACTGCTTGAAATCGAGCCCTTCCCAGTCAGACGGATACTCGTACGCCCTGACGAGATAGACATCGCGCTTGGGAACGCCGGCAGCGGGTGTTTTCGGCAACTTGAAGGATATCTTGTATTTGGTCATGAAACCAAGGTTCATCATATAGTTGTCCAGACGCTTGATCCCCTCGTGGGTGAAAATGCCGGACAGAATAGGCGCATCTTTCATTTCTTCAAACGGTCCGCCAAGGTTTCTCAAGAACAGCCCGACTCCGGAGCCGTCGTGGCCCTCCCGCATCACATCAAGCGCTTCAATGGCAACCATCGGCGATAAAGGCTCTTCGCTCGTAATGGCAAATAAACGACACATGATTCCCTCCTAACATACCCAACACCCGGCATTTTTTCCGACCGACAATCGATCTTCCCAGCATTTCGGGTTTTCATCGTAATGGGCGGGCGGCGATTTATGGAGCAATAGCCATGCCAGCTACCATGAATACATAAAATACTATAATTCCATATAATTAGATCGTGCTGTCAGCAACAAAAATGGTTATTATAATGCCAAATTTGTAATAAATCCATTAAAAAAAAGACAAAATTGAATAATTATGATGATAGGCGATAGCCCACCCGGGCATCATCATAAACGCGAAACCCCATTAAAATAATACAGCTATCTGCTTACGGCAAGCTGGTTATTTTTCGTTTCCCCGATTGATGGCAACGGGTGCCCGGCGTTTGGCATATCCATCTTACCGATCGGATGGAGAGAAAAAAGCGGCGTGGTCGGATCGAGAGCAACAGATACGGGCGTGATAAATGCCCGTATCTGTTGCTGAAAGCGGGTCGTGCAGGACACTTCTATCGAAGTTTCACATCGACAAAATCAGTGGTCAAGGTTGCGGTATCGTCTTCAAAATCCCCCGATGCGAACAAGCTGTTGACCGTACGGCTGCTGTCGCCAAGATGCTCCTGAAGCGTCTTACTGAATGCAGTGAAATCCGAAAAGGTCTGGATCGTGCCCCGCCAGGTGATGAGAAACAGCCCATCATCGGAGTCTGCGGGTTGAATGGTCGGCGATGTTCCCAGTGAATTCAGATCGACAACCACGCATCCGCGCCCCACGTGATGAAAGAGTGAAGCCTGCTCCAGGTTCAGAACCAGTTTTTCTCCATCGATGGAAGCAAACGCCTGGTTTTGGGGAGGATGCCATTTGACCTTCATGAAGGCGCGAACATCGGCGACATTGATAATGCTCCAGGCATTGAAATCCGGGGGAGCCTCGCCGAACCGATTCACAAAACCGCGCACCTTGATCGTTGTGTTCGTTGCAAGGTCTCCGAGGCCCAGGCTGCCGGTATTAACTTCATAGCGTCGGTAATCCGCATCATGCTTCTCATCCACACCCGTACCGGTGAAGTCAAAGTCGCTCACCAGGCGGTTGTCGATGGATTGAAGCTTCATGACCAAGGGAACGACCTCATCGCCGGGAGCGGTTTCCAGCACCGTCCCCCGAATGGTGGTCAACCACATTTTGACATACCCCTGGGTGGCGTCCAGTTGCAGGTCGTCGACTTGATCACTCGTGAGGGCTCCGAAAACCGCGACGCGCTGGCCCACGGAAACATCCTGAATGGAAAAGACCTCACTGGAGAGTTGACGGCTTACCTCGGTATCGTTGTCAATCCGAACGGATACATGATCGTTAAAGATCACGCTACCGTCATTGCGGTGAAGGGTCGCCCCTTTCAACGTCAGGGTGTCGGCGCTGCGCCGGATGACATTGCCGATGACCGCGTCCATTGTTCCGCCCGGCACACTGAAACCGGCCTGAACCTCCCGGGCCTCGAACCGATAGGGGTTGAATTTCAGCTCGCCGATGGCCACAACAGCCGTCAGCTCTCCCAGATCTTCCAGCGCCTTGAGCCCGGCAACGCCCGTATAAGGCAGACCATCGATGTCATAGACCGTGGATTCGTCGGTAATGACGTTCAGTGTGCCGAAGCGTTCATGATTCCCGGTAAGCGCATGATAAAACGGACGCAGAATGACCCGAAAACTCCCCGTGGAGGTATCCACCGATTTCAACGGCCCGCGGACCCGTTGCATTTTGGAATCTTCCAGATTGACGCTGGCCTGCAAGGTCGGCGCGACCGTAACAACGGGCGCCCCGGGATCATCAAGGTTCACATGGTTGGAGGCCTTCAGGTCAAAATCCAGCGTCAGATGGGCGGGAATTCCGGGAACAATGACCAGGGCCTTGGTGTTTTCCAACTGCACCGACGCTTGCAGGGTTGTGATGGTATTGCCGTCTTCGTCCTGAATGACGGTGGCCTGCACGGCGTCACCGCTTCCATTTTCCACCCGGATATCGGCTTGTCGATAATCCAGAGTGATCGTCGCCCGGGTATAGGTTCCTGCCGGAATCATGGCCGCGGTTACAAACTCCGTTACCTCCGTGTATTGGGAAAAGTCGACCCGGGTTGACACCGGCACTGCCTCCACGACAGCTCCGTCCCCTTTTGTGAGGGTGAGGGAGAGCACATCGACCGTATACGTCGCAAAATCGCCCTGGGCGTCTGTCAAGCCGATGGACAACTCGCCTTTTTCAGCGCTGGCGAGAGAATCACCTGATTGCTCACTGGTGCAGCCCATAAGGCCGACACCGGTTATCATCCCGATGAACAATAGCATCAGAATTGTTCTATTGAGTATAGATCTGCGTTTCATGTTCAACCTCCATGATGTTTACCTGCAATGATTCACATAACAATACGATTTCAATTTGAATTCCGGGAATTGGATTGTCCGGGACTTCCGTGATTTGTCGCGCCCTTCCGGTATCCGGTTATTCTATTGAAACCGATTTTTCGAAATAAGTTTCAAAAAATGTAGTGTAGGTAAGCATCTGACAGAAGAGATTCGCCATTATGTCAGGTAACACTGGGAGGTCAGTACAGATTTGTCCGCTCCTGACTCGACCAGCTTCCATCCGGACGTTTCCAGACGCGCCTGGATAGATGCCACCTCGGGGGTATGAACCAGCAGCGAGATTTCATCACCGGTTTTGGGAAGGCCCAGGTCTCCGATGGGGGCAACCCGCTTCCCACGATGGAGGCATAACAGGAGGGCGTCGCCGCCTGGTAACCATGACGGAATGTCATTCTTTCCCATATTGGATCCGTCAGGTCCCGCCACAAGCCAGCGCTGCAAGCGGACCTGGCTTCTTCGAATCCGGGTGGACCAGAGTTCCACATCCTGGGGGTTGATAAAGGCGACCTGGGCGCCGATTTGATGCAGCATTTTGGGGGAAAGCGTATTGCTGTTGATTTTCAAGGCCGAAAATAGCTGGACGTTCCTGGCCTCTTGTTTGACCTTTTGTATAAAAAGAAAATTGATTTCCTCATTGGGCGTAATGGCCAGTGCGCCGATACGGATATCGATCTCCGCCCGCAGCAATCCCCTGGATTGAATGCCGTTGCCGAAAATCACACGGGAACAGTCTTCTTCCGCGGCGCGGCAGTTATCCGGATTGCTGTCGATCAGGACGATCTCCTGCCCGTCCTCCTTGAGCAATTTTGCGAGGGCCCGGGCCAATTCGTTGGCGCCCAAAATCACCCAGCCGCTTTGGCCGGGTCTTCGAAGACCGAAAAGCCCGGCAACCCATCCGCCCGTCAGACCGGCGCACAGGACCGTTATGGTGATCACCAGAAAAACCAGCGCCCGGAGCTCGTAACCACCCGGAATGTTATTTTCTTTCAGAGCAACGGCAAACAGGGATGCGACCGCCGCCGCCACGATTCCACGGGGCCCGATCCAAGCGATGAACAGTTTTTCCTTCCAGGCCATCTTCGTCCCAATGGTGCTGACCCATACGGTCACAGGTCGGACCAGAAAGATCAGAGCGGCCGCGGTGGCAATCCCCGGGTACCCCAACTGGCGAACCTGGCTCAATCGGATATCGGCCGACAGCAGCACAAAAAGCATGCCGATCAGCATGACGGTCAGTTCTTCCTTGAACTCCGCCAGATCCTGGAGGGCGTGGGTTCTGGAATTTCCCACTAGAATCCCGGCCACGGTGACCGCAGCGATGCCGCTTTCCGGCAGCATGGCATTGGCGGCTTGAAATAACGCCAGAACGATGCACAAGGTAAAAACGTTTTCGATACCTTCCGGCAATATGCGACGCAATTGAAAGACGCCGACCACAAAAAAGCCGGAAACGACCCCGCAGAGTGCGCCGAATCCCAATCGGGAGCCGATATGCAGCACCCAGGTGACCACGCCGCCGTCCGCGGGACTGAGAACGGCCTCCAGAGCAACGATGGCCACCACCGCCCCAATGGCGTCGATCAGGACGCCCTCGGCTTCGAGAACCGTGGCGACGCTGCGTTTGATTTTCAATCGTTTTAACAGCGGATTGATGACCGTGGGACCCGTTACCATCACCAAAGTTCCGAAAAGCAGGGAGATCTTCCAGGGCCATTGCATGATCACTCGGGCGACCAGCATGCCGCCCATCATGGTAATCCAACCACCGAAAAGCACCAGTCGCCGGATGGATTGCTGCTCCCGCCGCAATTTCCGAAATTTCAAACTCATCCCGCCTTCGAACAAGATGACGGCAACGGCAAAACCGGTAATAATGCCAAGAGCGGAGCCGAGTCCATCGGGCTGAATCAACCCCATGACATCCGGACCGAAAATAACCCCGGTGAATAGCAGAACAACGATTCCGGGAACCCGCAAATGAAAGGCAATGGATTGGGACAAAATTCCCAATACCAGGGCGAACGCCACGGTCGAACCCGAATTATACACAATCGATTGCATATTTTTTCCTCGATGTACGATTGCATCTTTCGTAGCGGGACACAAGCGATACGGTATTCATTATGATGCCGTTTGCCAAGAAAAAACGATGCGGATTTGAAAGGCACCAGGACAACGGTGTTCAGGAAGAATGGGAAAAGAAGCCGGCACGATAATAAAAAGCCCTGCCGTTATTAGCCAGGGCTTTTGAATCACATGATTTTTGTTGGTGCCTCGTTGGGTGGATCGAAAAAACCTATTCTGTCTTGGGCTCTTCCTCAGCAGCCGGAGACATTTTAGCAGGCGCGGACTCGCTAACGGCTTTTTCCGATTTTTTAACCGATTTGGCGGCGGCTGCTTTTTTCTTGGGTTTTTCGGTTTTTTCTTTTTTGCTTTCCACTTTTTCAGCGATCAGTTCGATCATGGAAACCGGTGCCGCATCACCGGGTCGTCGACCGATTTTGACGATCCGTGTGTAACCGCCGGCGGTCGATCCGAATCGTTGTGCGGCTTCCTCAAACAGCTTGTGAACGACGTCTTTTTCCATAATAATGGCGAGCGCCTGCCGTCTGGCGTGCAAGTCCCCACGCTTTGCCAGGGTGATGACTTTGTCCGCCCAGCGTCTCAGCTCTTTGGCTTTTACATCCGTTGTTTGAATGCGATCATATTTAAACAAAGAAGTAACCATGTTCTTGAACATGGCATCCCGGTGGCTTTTTGTTCTACTAAGCTTTACTCCGCTATTTCTATGTCTCATCGGACTACCTACTCTCCTTCCTCTTCATTTTCATCCGGTGGTACAAACCCATCAAGTTTCATCCCCAGAGAAAGGCCCATTTCATTTAAAACTTCTTTAATTTCGTTCAGTGATTTTCTTCCAAAATTCTTGGTCTTCAGCATATCTGCTTCTGTCTTTTGAACCAACTGAAAAATCTTCAAAATATCAGCATTTTTCAGGCAGTTGGCGCTACGGACGGATAACTCCAGTTCATCGACGTTCCGATACAGATTCTCGTTAAACTGTTTTGATTTGTCGTCGTCCTTTTTACGAGACTGGGTCGGCTCCATTTCTTCGTCGAAATTGATGAAAATATTCATCTGTTCCTTCAGAATTTTTGCCGCATAGGAAACGGTGTCCTCCGGAAAAACGCTGCCGTCCGTCCATACCTCGAAGGTCAGTTTGTCATAATCGGTTCGTTGTCCCACCCGGGCGTTTCCAACGACATAGTTGACCCGTTTAATGGGGGAAAAAACCGCGTCGATGGGAATGGTACCGATGGGCGCATCGGGATCCTTATGGGATTCAGCGAGGGAGTATCCCTTTCCGATCTTCACGATCATCGTCATTTTCAATTCAGCTGTTTCCGAGAGTGTCGCGATATGACGCTCCGGGTTCAGAATCTCTACGCGACCATCGGGACTGATGATGTCTCCGGCGGTAATCCTCTTTTCGCCCTTGGCGTTGATTTGCAATGTCTTCGGTTCTGCGTCGCTGACCCGCAGGCGAACTTCTTTCAAGTTTAAAATAATTTCTGATACATCTTCCAGGACACCTTCGACGACGGAAAACTCATGCATGACGGATTCTATTTTTACAGAAACAATGGCTGCTCCGTGCAGCGAGGAAAGAATGATACGTCTCAATGCATTTCCGATGGTGATGCCGAATCCTCTTTCGAGTGGTTCCCAAATGAATTTCCCATAGGCAGGCGTGGAACTGACTTCCACCTTTTTGGGCTTGATCATTTCCCGCCAGTTCATGTACGTGAGTTCATTTGATGACATATGTTTTTCTCCGTTTTCAGAGGAAATGTAACGGCATTTCAACAATCTATAAATCAACCGAATTCAGGCAATCGATCCTTCAAGCGGTTGCTTCTGCCGGGATCTCGTTACTTCGAATACAATTCTACAATCAGCTGTTCCTGAATCGGTGTGGTAATGTCCTCGCGTACAGGCAATGCTTTTACCGATCCCTTCTGATGATCCTTGTCCAGATCCAACCATTGCGGGAGTCCACGCCGGACAACGGCGTTCAAGGAATCAATGATGCTTTGTACATTTCGGCTCTTTTCACGTGTTTCGATCACATCACCGGCAGAGACTAGGTAAGACGGGATATTCACTTTTTTCCCATTCACCAAAAAATGACTATGGCGTACGAAGTGTCGACCCTGTGTGCGGGAATTGACAAAACCGAGACGGAAAACAACGTTATCGAGACGCCTTTCAAGAGATGTCAGCAAGTTACTCCCGGTAATACCCTTCTGGCGATCAGCGTTTTCAAAGGTCAAGTGGAACTGCTTCTCAGATAAGCCGTAAATGCGTTTTACTTTCTGCTTCTCCCGTAATTGAACTCCATAACCGGAAAATTTTCCTCTTCGCTGGCCATGCTGACCTGGAGCGTAGCTTCTTCGATCAAAGGCGCATTTATCGGAATAACAGCGATCCCCTTTTAAAAACAATTTTAAATTTTCACGTCTGCAGAGTCTGCAGACTGAGCCGCGATAACGTGCCAAGTTTTTCCTCCCTTAACCACTATTGGGCTAATTATTGATACGTATTGATGTTGTATTTTATACTCTGCGTCTTTTCGGCGGTCTGCATCCGTTATGGGGAATCGGGGTTACATCCTTAATCATGACAAGATTAAAACCCACCGCTTGAAGTGCTCTTAGGGCCGATTCCCTTCCTGCGCCGGGTCCTTTCACATAAACTTCGACCGTCCGCATGCCGTGTTCCATCGCTTTTTTTGCAGCATCTTCTGCAGCTACCTGCGCCGCGAATGGCGTGCTCTTTCGTGAACCTTTAAATCCTTGCACGCCGGAGCTCGACCAAGAAATAACATTACCGGTTTGATCGGTAATCGTCACAATGGTGTTATTGAAGGTCGACTGGATATGAACGACACCATTTGAAATATTTTTTTTTATCTTTTTCTTAACACGGGTTTTTTTTGGCATTGGTTGCGCCCTTATCTCCTCATAAAGTTACTTCGTTGCTGCGCCTTTTTTCTTAACGGCGGACCGTCTCGGGCCCTTTCTCGTACGGGCATTGGTTTTCGTACGCTGTCCTCTCACGGGGAGCGCTTTTCGATGGCGAAGACCGCGATAACACCCCAAGTCCATAAGGCGTTTGATACTCATTGAAAGGTCGGTACGGAGTTCACCCTCTACCTTGTAATCATTGGTGATCAATTTCCGGATTTCATTGATCTCCGATTCCGACAAATCGTCTGTCTTTGTATTTGGATCGATGTTGAGTTTCCCAAGAATATCTTTTGAAGTACTCAGGCCGATCCCATAAATATAGGTCAGACCGATCTCAATCCGTTTACGCTTCGGTAAATCTACACCCGCAATTCTAGCCAAAGCCGTTCCTCCTCTATCCCTGCCGCTGTTTATGGCGTTTATTTTCGCAAATCACTCTTACTACGCCTTTTCGGCGCACCACTTTGCATTTGCTGCAAATTTTTTTGACTGAAGCTCTTACTTTCATTTACCTGCTCTCCTCACCAGCACAAATTGGCTCGCGTTGAATAGTCCCGTCGGGCGTGTTCCTTTTCCGCGATTGCTTATTTGGATCGATATGTAATTCGACCACGCGTCAGATCGTATGGAGAAAGCTCAACAGTTACCGTGTCCCCCGGAAGGATTTTAATGAAATGCATGCGCATCTTTCCGGAAATATGAGCGAGAACTTGATGTTTGTTCTCAAGTTCTACCTTAAACATTGCATTCGGTAAAGTTTCGAGGACTTTACCTTGCACTTTAATCGGCTCCTCCTTCGCCATTCCTTCATCTCCGCCTTTTCTATAATCTGGTTCCGCTCAGGGTTACAACCGTATGCAACGCTTGGCCCAAAATTTCCGTTATCGCCCGCTTCTCGAGCGGATACTGCCTTTTTTCAAGAAACCCTCATAATTGCGTGTAAGCATATGAGATTCCATTTGGGATACCGTATCGATGGCCACGCCGACAACAATCAAGAGCGCCGTCCCTCCAAAATAAAAGGGTACGTTGAATTTAGTAATCAAAATGGATGGCAACACGCAGATAGCGGAGATATAAATGGCACCGCCAACCGTAATCCGCGTCAACACCCTATCGATATAGTCGGCAGTTCTTTTTCCCGGGCGAATGCCCGGTATGAACCCGCCATATTTTTTCATGTTGTCGGCTACATCATCCGGTTTAAAGGTAACCGCGGTATAAAAAAAACAGAAAAAACAAATAAATGCAATATACATCAATTCGTAAACCCAGTTGCCCGGGCGAATGGCTGCTGCGAATTCCTTTATATAGGGAACGTTAATAAAATTCGCGACAGTTGCCGGGAACATCATGATGGAGGAGGCGAAAATCGGCGGTATGACACCGGCGGAATTGATTTTCAGCGGCAAATGCGTACTTTGCCCGCCATACATTTTACGTCCCACCACGCGTTTGGCATATTGTACCGGTATCCTCCGCTGGCCTTGCTCTACATAAATGATGATCCCGATGACGATCACCATCAAGGCGAGCAGAATGGCCACCGCGAATATCCCCATCTCATTCGTGGACAGCAGACGGAAGGTGTTGATGACGGCGACGGGCAGGCGGGCGACAATACCGGCGAATATTATAAGCGATATGCCATTGCCGATCCCGCGCTCGGTGATTTGCTCGCCCAGCCACATGATAAAAGCCGTACCAGCGGTCAACGTCAGCAGCGTCATCAGACGGAATCCCCATCCGGGCTGAAGAGCGGCTCCCATTTGCTCCAGTCCGACGCTGATTCCAAACCCCTGTATAATACTGAGGACGACGGTTCCATAGCGCGTATATTGTGTAATCTTCTTGCGCCCCTGCTCGCCTTCTTTTGAAAGGCGTTCAAGATGCGGGATGACGACGGTCAGGAGTTGAAGGATGATGGACGCGCTGATATACGGCATGATCCCCAGTGCGAAGACGGACAGATTCTCTAACGCCCCACCGGAAAACATGTTGAACATTCCGAGAATGCCGCTCTTGTGCGCATCGAATATTCTGGCCAAGGCAGCGGAATCAATGCCCGGTGTCGGAACATGAACCCCGACGCGATAAACGGCAAGAAGCGCAAAAGTAATCAGGATTTTATTTTTGAGTTCCGGTATTTTAAATACGTTCTGGAATCCGCCGCCGATCATAATTACATCACCTCGACTTTCCCTCCGGCCGCCAGGACTTTTTCCTGGGCGGAACGGCTGGCCTTGTGCACTTGTATTGTCAACGCCTGCTTGATTTCACCATTACCAAGAAGTTTGATCCCAACGCGTTTCCCTTTCACAAGGCCCTCCCGAACAAGCGCGGCTTCATCGACAAGGCTGCCTTTTTCGAATCTGTCCAAATCGCTGAGATTGATTATCGCGTATTCCTTCTTGAATATATTGGTAAAACCGCGTTTGGGAAGTCTTCTCTGGATCGGCATCTGACCGCCTTCAAAACCCGGTCGCACACCGCCACCCGATCGCGCGTTGTGACCTTTGCTTCCCCGGCAAGCGGTTTTGCCGTGTCCGGAGCCAACACCCCTGCCAATGCGTTTCCGATTCTTGGAGGAGTTCGGTGCTGGTGACAATTCGTTAAGCTTCATCCTACTTTTCCTCCACTCTGACAAGATGAGACACTTTGTTGACCATGCCTCTGTTGGCCGGCGTGTCTTGGAATTCGATGCATTTATTGATTTTCGTCAGTCCCAGGCCTTTCAATATCTTGATATGCTTCTCGGGCCGACCGCTTAAGCTTTTAATTAATTTCACTTTTATGGTTGAAGACATCGGTTGTTTCCCTTCACGACAGATCTTGAACATTGATCCCGCGTCTAGCAGCCACCTGAGCCTTGCTCTGCAACCGGCTAAGCCCGGCAATCGTTGCTTTAACGACATTGTGAGGATTGCTGGTCCCCATACATTTCGTCAGGATATTCTGTATTCCCACGGCCTCCAGTACGGCTCTCACGGCGCCGCCAGCGATGACTCCGGTACCCGGCCCGGCGGGTTTCAGCAAGACCCTTCCCGCACCGAATTTCCCGATAATCCCATACGGAATGGTACCGTTAACAATCGGCACGGTCACCATGTCTTTTTTGGCATTTTCGACGCCCTTCCGGATCGCTTCCGGTACTTCGCCGGCCTTTCCGAGTCCGTATCCTACCCGACCTTCGCCGTCACCGACGACCACGATGGCGCTAAAGCTGAACCTTCGACCACCTTTCACAACCTTGGCCACGCGGTTGATATAGACGACTTTATCGATTAATTGGCTTTCATCCTTTTCCTGCTTGAACAAGGGTCTTCCTCCTTAAAAAATCGCCATTCTGGCCATTAAAATATCAGACCGGCCTCACGAGCGCCATCCGATACAGCTTTCACTCGTCCGTGGTACAGATACCCGTTCCTGTCAAAAACAATCGTGCTGATTCCCTTTTCTTTCGCGCGTTCTGCTACCAGTTTTCCGATAAAACTGGCGGCGCCTTTTTTGTTTTCGAATGTTTGTCCGGATATCGCATCTTTTTCACAGGTCGAGGCGGCGACAAGGGTGTGCCCTGCAACATCGTCAATGATCTGCGCGTATATGTGCTTTGAACTTCGAAAGACGCACAGGCGAGGACGTTCCGCCGTTCCGGTGATCTTCCTTCTCACTCGCTGTCTTTTCTTTATTCTCGTCAGTCTTCTTTTAATTGCTGAGTCCATATTTCTGCATCCTTACTTGACTTGGAATCCATCGGCTAAGCCGCCGGCGGTTTGTCGCTCTGCTACTTGGTTCCGGTTTTGCCGGCCTTCCGCTGGATATGTTCTTCGGCGTACTTGACGCCTTTCCCCTTATAGGGTTCGGGAGGTCTGAGCTCCCGAATTGTTGCAGCCGTTCTTCCAAGAAGTTCCTTATCAATTCCAGATAATTTGATAGAGGAACGATCGATGGCGGCGGTAATTCCTTCCGGCAATGGAAAAACAATGGGATGCGAGTACCCCAGGTTGAACTGGATATTATGCCCCTGAACTTCGGCGCGATATCCGATGCCATTGATTTCCAGCTTTCTTTCAAAACCCTGGCTGACACCCGTGATGATGTTGGCCACCAGGGATCGCGTCAGTCCTTGAAGCGCTTTGTTCTTGCGGCTTTCCACTCCCATTACGACTTCGATGATCTGGTTTTCGATTTTCAGATCGACGGCCGGGTGAATGTTCAGCGTCAACTTTCCTTTTTCACCTTGAACCGTTATTACACGGTCCTTGTATGCCACTTTGGTTTTATCCGGAATCACAACCGGTTTTTTGCCTACTCGAGACATTGCTTACTCCTCATTCTAACAGGCCTAGAAATACCGTTACTACCAGATATGGCAGAGAACTTCTCCGCCGACATTCGCTTCGCGCGCCTGTTTATCGGTCATTACGCCTTTAGATGTGGACAAAATGGCGGTTCCAATTCCATTCAATACGGGTTTGATGTCCTTCGCACCGACATAGCGGCGGATGCTCGGTTTGCTAACTCGTTTCAGTCCACAAATGGTATGCTCATTCTGCCCGTCGTATTTCAGATATACCTTCAAAACGCCTTGTTTATTATCCTTAACGAATTTGTAATTCTTGATATATCCCTGCTCTTTCAGAAGTCTCGCAATTTCGATGACAATTCTGGAGCCGGGGATATCAACAGTGCTGAATTTCGCCTTTCCGGCATTGCGTATCCGGGTCAGCATGTCCGCAATTGGATCGCTAATCGACATGGTTCTCTCCGTTTAACTTTATTTCCATAAACATATTCTACCGTCTTACACTGAGTGGTGCCTGATGCCTACCAGCTCGACTTGATAACTCCCGGGAGCCTGCCGCTGGAAGCCAGGTTTCGAAAACAAATACGACAAATACCGAATTTCCTCATGAACCCACGCGGACGACCACAAAGTGGGCATCTGTTATAAGCACGTACACCGAACTTCTGTTCTCGTGAAGCTCTGATTTTTAGCGATAGTTTAGCCAACTTCTTCCTCCTTGCGAACGTTCCCGGTCTCTATCGAACGGAACGGCACCATTAATTCCGAAACGGCATTCCCATTTGTTTCAGCAATTCCTTACCTTCTGCATCGGTCTTCGCATTGGTGACGATGGTGATGTTCAGTCCTTTAATTTTATCGATCTTATCATACTCGATTTCGGGGAATATGATTTGCTCATTGATTCCAAGTGAATAGTTACCATGTCCGTCAAAGGCTTTCCCGGAAATTCCTTTGAAATCCCGTACTCGGGGCAAAGCGATATTCACCAAGCGGTTTAAAAAATCGTACATACGATTCTTGCGCAGGGTCACCATGCAGCCCACCGGCATACCCTCCCGCAATTTGAAGGCTGCAATGGATTTTTTTGCGCGCCTGACCACCGGCTTCTGTCCCGTAATAATTTTGATTTCCTCGGTGGCGGAATCCATTATTTTAATATTATGAATGGCCTCCCCCAGCCCCATATTCAAAACGATTTTTTCCAGTTTCGGCACCTGCATAATGTTTTTATATGCAAAGGTTTTCATCAGACTGGGAACGACTGTTTCTTCATAATACGTTTTTAGCTGTGACATCTTATCCTCCGGAGCGCGATCCTGATCTTGAATTTGAATCGGATGCATCCGATTTAAGCATCTATTATCTCACTACATTTTCCGCATTTGCGCACTTTCTTGCCATCATCGAGCACCTGAAACTTGACACGCGTCGGTTTAACACATTTGTTGCACATCACCATCACGTTAGACCATTGAATGGGTGCTTCGGTTTCAATGATTCCTCCCTGACGATTCCGCATGTCCGGTTTCGAGTGCTTCTTGATCATGTTGATATTTTCAATCAACAACCGATTCTTTTTTCGGTTCACCTTCAAAACCTTACCGATCTTTCCGCTGTCTTTTCCGGTGATAATCTTTACTTTATCGTTTTTTCTGATGTGACATTTGTCTTTTATCATTTACCAATTCTCCCCAGACCCATGAATGCTACAAAACTTCCGGGGCCAACGAAATAATTTTCATGTATTTCTTGGCGCGCAATTCTCTTGCGACCGGTCCAAAAATACGGGTACCGATGGGTTCCATGCTGGCATTGAGCAGCACTGCGGAGTTGTCGTCGAATCGAATAAAGGATCCGTCGTTCCGGCGGAGTTCCTTCTTGGTGCGAACAACGACCGCTTTCAACACCTCGCCCTTCTTTACTTTGGCATTCGGAATCGCTTCCTTAACCGATACGACAATAATATCGCCGACCCTGGCGTAACGCCTTCGCGATCCACCCAACACCTTGATGCAGTAAACTTCCTTGGCACCCGAGTTGTCCGCAACCGTTAATCTTGTCTCTGCCTGAATCATCTTCTCGTTTCCTTATATTGAAACAGCTTTTTCCACGATTTTGCTGACACGCCAGCGTTTGGTCTTGCTCAACGGTCTTGATTCCGTAATCAGGACTTTGTCGCCGATACGACAGTTATTGGTCTCATCATGGGCCGCAAACGAATTTCGCCTGAAAATGTATTTTTTATACAGACGGTGTTTGACCTGCCGTTGAATTTCGACTACGACGGTTTTGTCCATCTTATCGCTGATGACCGTCCCAACTACTTGCCTTTTTATTTCAGATTTTTTCATGGCGGTTATGCTATTTCTTCTCGTTACTGTTTAGATGTCGTTTCTCGAATGATCGTTTCAAATCTGGCAACGTCACGACGCGTCTTCTTCAGCATGCTCGAGTCTTCAAGCTGTCCCGTCCCGTGCTGGAAACTCAGATTCAACATACTTTCCCGCAGTGTTGCCAATTTCTGCTTCATTTCATCGAGCCCCAAGTCTCTTATTTTAGTGGCCTTCATTTCACTTCGCTCCTCTCAACAAATTTCGTTTTTATGGGAAGCTTATGAGCAGCGAGCCGAAACGCCTCTTTGGCCAGCTCGCGGGAGACCCCTTCCATTTCATATAATACCTTTCCGGGACGGACCACGACTCCCCAACCTTCTGTTGGTCCCTTGCCTTTACCCATACGAACTTCAGCAGGTTTTTTCGTAAAAGGCTTCGCAGGAAATATTTTGATCCACATTTTCCCGCCTCTCTTTACATGACGGGTCATCGCGATACGGGCAGCCTCAATTTGCTTGGCCGTGATCATTCCACATTCGACGGTCTGAAGCCCGAATTCACCGAAATCCAGATTGGATCCTCGTCGCGCAACGCCTTTCATGCGGCCTCTTTGTTGCTTTCTGAATTTTACTTTCTTTGGACTCAACATGTCCTAATCTCCTGTGCCTTATTCAACGGGACTCTCGATGAGATCTTTTTTGAGAATTTCACCCTTAAAAATGAAAACCTTTATGCCAATAGCACCGTAAGTGGTTCTGGCCTCAGTCGTGCCATAATCGATATCCGCCCGCAATGTGTGCAATGGAACGCGGCCTTCGCGATACCACTCCGTTCTCGCCATTTCGGCTCCGCCCAATCGTCCTGAACAAATAATTTTCACCCCTTGGGCGCCGAATCGCATAGCGGATGTAACGCCTCTTTTCATTGCTCTGCGAAAAGCGATTCTGCGCTCCAGTTGGCTTGCAACATTTTCAGCAACCAATTGCGCATCGACTTCCGGTTTGCGGACTTCCTGAATATCGATAAAGATTTCCTGTGAAGTCAGTTTGCTCAAATCCTTTTTCAGAACTTCGATTTCGGCGCCTTTCTTGCCGATGACGATTCCGGGTCGAGCGGTATATACGCGTAGTCTCACATGTTTCGAAGACCGTTCGATTTCAATTCGGGAAATACCTGCATGGAACAATTTCTTCTTTACAAATCGCCTGATTTTATCATCCTCCAGAATAAAAGCAGCATAGTTCTTGTCAGCGTACCACCTGGATTCCCAAGTTTTTACGATGCCGACTCTAATTCCGACCGGATTCACTTTCTGACCCAAGGTATTTCCTCCTTTTTATTCGACTTCTTCAGCGACAACGACCGTTATATGACTGGTTCTTTTTAGTATTCTCGCTCCTCGGCCTCGCGCCCGAGGGCGAAACCGTTTGAGAACGGGCCCTTGATCCACAAATATATTTCGAACAACCAGCGTATCGACATCCAAATTTTTGTTATGATCCGCATTGGCGATCGCCGAGCGAAGAACTTTCTCTACCAATTTCGCTGATTTCTGCGGCATGAATTTTAAATGGCTCAGGGCCATTTGCACCGGCTTGCCTTTAAGGCCACCGATGATCATGCGGACCTTTTGCGGAGTGGTGCGAACATATTTACCAACAGCTTTTGTCTCCATTTTCAGTCATTCCCCTTGAATAGTATCACTTCCCTTTAGTTTTCTTGTCGCCGGCATGACCGTGGAATGTTCGCGTCGGTGAAAATTCCCCCAACTTGTGTCCAACCATGTTCTCCGTCACAAAAACAGGCATGAACTTTTTTCCGTTGTGCACTGCCAATGTGAGGCCGACCATTTCCGGGATGATCGTTGATCGGCGCGACCAGGTTTTAAGCACCTGATGGCTTCTGTTCTGTTGGGCCGCCGTAACCTTATTAACCAATTTGGTCTCGACAAAGGGACCTTTCTTCAATGACCTTGGCATTTTCTCTCCTGTACTTACGCTCGCCTCGAATACGAAGAACGAACGGATAATACCATTATTTCTTTGTCCGCCGTTTTACAATGAACCGGTCGGTGGTTTTATTTTTTCGGGTGCGATACCCTTTTGTCGGCATACCCCAAGGTGAACATGGATGCCGCCCGCCGGATGATCGACCTTCACCGCCACCCATCGGATGATCCACCGGGTTCATGGCTACGCCACGTACTTTCGGTCGCTTGCCTAACCATCTTTTTCTTCCGGCTTTTCCAAGAGAAATATTCTCATGAATCACGTTGCCCACCTGCCCGATGGTTGCCATGCACTTCATCAATACTTTGCGAACTTCACCGGAAGGCAGCTTAACCAAGGCATACGGAGCTTCTTTGGCCATGAGTTGTGCAAAAACGCCAGCGCTTCGAACGATCTGTCCGCCTTTTCCAAGCCGGAGTTCAATGTTATGAATCTGCGTTCCAAGTGGAATATTGCTCAACGGCAAGGCATTTCCCGGCTTGATGTCAGCGGAGGGTCCGGCCATCACCGAATCTCCCACTTTCAGGTTTACAGGCGCCAAGATGTACCGTTTCTCGCCATCTGCGTAGTTTAACAGTGCGATACGCGCGCTCCGATTCGGATCGTACTCCAATGTGGCCACGGTAGCCGGTATTCCCGCCTTATCTCTTTTAAAATCAATGACACGATAATGTCGCCTGTGTCCGCCACCCCTGTGTCGAGCAGTGATCCGGCCGTAAAAATTCCGGCCGCCCTTTTTACTCAAGGGCCGCAACAGACTTTTTTCCGGTTGGGTAACGGATAAATCTTCAAAAGTATCGTATTCCTGAGATCGTCGCCCGGAAGATGTCGGTTTTATTTTCTTAACTGCCATTGTCTGCTCCTAAACGCTTTATACGCCTTCAAAAAAATCTATCCGTTCACCGGGCATCAACGTTACGATGGCTTTTTTCCAATCTCGTTTTTTGCCGATGGTTTTTCCTCGTCGTTTGGTCTTACCCAGCACATGCATGGTTCGAACCGCAGCCACTTTCACCTTGAAAACCTCTTCGACCGCTTTCTCAATCTCGATTCGGTTCGCCCGACGATCGACTTCGAAAGTCACCTGGCTGAAGGATTCTCGTTGAATATTGGTCTTTTCCGAACTAACCGGCCGTTTAATGATCCCGTATGAATTCATCCGAGTAGCCTCCCTTCAATGGCTTTGATTGCTGACGCGGATAAGACCAAGTTACTGTATTTCAATATATCAAATACATTCAGCCCCTGGGTTCGAAGCACCTTTATACCCTGGACGTTTCTGGCCGAAAGTTCAAGGTTTCGATTTTCCGCTTCGGTGACGATCAGGGCATGGTCGATCTTCAGCGCCTGCGTAATTTCCGTGAAGTTTTTGGTCTTGATTTCACTCATCGTCAAATCATCGACAACCAGAAGCTCGCTTTCGGAAAGTTTACAGCTCAAGGCCATTTTTATGGCCATTCTTTTCTTTTTCTTGGAAATTTTGTAGCCATAATCCCGCGGATCAGGACCGAATACAACACCACCGCCTCTCATAAGCGGAGACTTGATGTCACCGCGTCGTGCCCGCCCGGTGCCTTTTTGACGATACAGCTTCCGGGTGCTGCCGCGCACGTCGGATCGACGTCTTACCGCGCTCGTACCGGCCCGCCGTTTCGCCAATTGCATGACCACGATTTCATGCAGGACTTCAGGTTTAACAGGTACATTGAAAATACTGTCGGGCAGGTCGATCTGCGAAACCTTTTCCCCTTTTTGATTCTGAACATCTATGACGGCCATAATTTTCCTCGTAGCAACTTACTATCAGCATGGGATCATGAAGCGCCTTTACGCGCGTCCGGCGACAGATTGTCCGGCCGCCCCGCCCCAAAATGTACCGGTTTATTTCTTTTTTATGACCTTGTTGATTTTCAGCCAACTGGTCTTGCATCCCGGTATGGTTCCTTTTACCAGCAACACATTATCTTCCGGTCGGATATCGACAATTTCCACATTCTTCTTCGTTTGTGTCGCGAATCCATATCTTCCCGGCATTTTCTTCCCTTTGGTGACCCTGGATGGCCAGGCGCTACAACCAATGGATCCCGGAATCCTGACGCAATGGCTGCCATGGGTCTTCCTTCCACCGCTGAATCCGTGGCGTTTCATAACCCCGGCAAAACCGCGTCCTTTCGTGGTTCCCATCACATCTATCCGATCACCGATATTGAACAGATCGATGCTGATGGTCTGACCCACTTGATATTCCGAAGGATTTTCTACGGAAAATTCCCGAAGTATTCCAAATTTCTGGTCACCACTTTTCGCGTAATGCCCAGCCAGCGGCTTGTTGACTCTCGAGGCTTTCTTCTCGCCAAAACCTAGCTGAAGGGCGTTATATCCATCGGTAGCCTCAGTCTTAATCTGCGTAACCACACACGGACCGGTCTGGATAACCGTCACCGGTACGTACCTCCCGTCCGGTGCGAACAAGCCGGTCATTCCGATTTTTTTGCCTATCATTCCTCTACACATGGCTATTCCAATTTCCTATGCTACAGTTTTATTTCAACATCCACGCCCGGCGATAGATCAAGTTTCATTAAGGCGTCGACCGTTTGTTGGGTCGGTTCGAGAATGTCGAGCAATCTTTTATGGGTTCGGATTTCAAACTGTTCGCGCGACTTCTTGTTCACATGCGGCGAACGCAATACGCAATATTTATTGGTCATCGTCGGCAACGGGATGGGGCCCAACACTTTGGCACCTGTTTTCCTCGCCGTATTGACGATATCCACCGCCGATTGATCCAGGAGCTTGTGATCGTAGGCTTTCAGTCTGATTCGAATTTTGGTATTCATCATCATGGTCACACAATCTTTCGCCTTATTCTATAATATCACTAACGACACCGGCGCCGACGGTCCTGCCGCCCTCACGAACCGCAAAACGAAGTTCCTTCTCCATCGCTATCGGAGATATCAGCTCTCCCGTTATCGTTACATTGTCACCCGGCATCACCATCTC
>JBGSLR010000025.1:0-2882 GCA_041740615.1 Desulfobacterales bacterium | reverse complement strand
CGGCATATCGTTATAAATATGATCAAACAGGAAAAAACGTTCAAGGGCAGTATCCAAACAAAAAGACTCAAAGCTGGCTGGGAAAACAACTACATGTTGAAAATCCTTAACTCTTGAAAAAAGATGTGCGATTGCCCTGCTGCCATATCGCAGGCGTAAATGGATGCAATGGCATGTTCAATTCGGTCAGCGCAGTTTAGCTGCTATCCGAATGGATCAGAAATCATTTGGAAGGCGATTGAATATTATGGTAAAAAAGCTCGGCCGAATCTGCATACGGCAATTACAGGGTATCGAGCAGGAGGACTTCGCATGCAAAAGACAACTCGTTTCAATGTGTTCTATGCTTTCGTGGCGGTGATGGGCGTCATTCTCCTTCATGACCTCTGGGTGGCCTACCGTTCGGTAACACCCCTGGCCTACAGTGAGTTCCAGGCGTTGGTGCGGGAGGGCAAGGTAAAAGAAATCGTCATCACCGCCGACGAGATCCGTGGCGAACTGAAGGACCCGGAGACGCCCAAGAAAAAATATTTCCGGACCACGCGAGTGGACAGCGGACTGGCCGAGGAGCTTCAGAAGCACGATGTGAAATTTTCAGGCCATGTGGAAAGCACTTTTTTCAGCACACTCCTGTCCTGGATACTTCCGACCCTCTTGTTTTTCGGGATCTGGTTCATCATCATGCGCCGGATGTCCGGTCAACTGGGTGCCGGCGGCGGGCTCATGTCCATCGGTAAGAGCAAGGTCAAGGTGTATGTGGAGACCGACACAAAAACCACCTTCGCCGATGTCGCCGGCGTCGACGAAGCCAAGGCCGAACTCCGGGAAACGGTGGATTTTCTCAAGAACCCCGAACAATACAGCCGCCTGGGAGCGCGCATGCCCAAAGGTGTCTTGCTGGTGGGGCCACCGGGCACGGGCAAGACGCTCCTGGCAAGGGCCGTGGCCGGTGAGGCCGGAGTACCGTTTTTTTCCATTTCCGGCTCGGATTTCGTGGAGATGTTTGTGGGCGTGGGCGCAGCCCGGGTCCGGGATCTTTTTGAGCAGGCCCGGCAAAAAGCGCCGGCCATCATTTTCATCGACGAACTCGATGCCATGGGCCGGGCGCGGGGAGCATCCCCTTTTGCCGGCGGCCATGACGAAAAGGAGCAGACGCTGAACCAACTCCTTGTGGAGATGGACGGTTTTGATCCTACCAGCGGGATTGTACTGCTGGCGGCGACCAATCGCCCGGAAGTGCTGGATCCGGCTCTTTTGCGGGCCGGGCGTTTCGATCGTCAGGTGCTTGTGGACCGGCCGGACAAACAGGGCCGCCTGGCCATACTGAATGTGCATGTTCAAAAGGTCATGCTGGATCCGGCGACGGACCTGGAGCAGGTGGCGGCTCTCACGCCGGGGTTCACCGGAGCGGATTTGGCCAATCTCGTGAACGAGGCGGCGCTTGCCGCCACGCGGCGGGGGGCGCAAGAAATCTCCCTGGCGGATTTCAACATGGGAGTGGAGCGCATTGTCGCCGGACTGGAACGCAAAAACCGGCTGCTGAATCCCCGGGAACGCGAAATCGTCGCCTACCACGAGATGGGGCATGCCATTGTCGCGGCGGCCGTAACGGGTGCGGACCCGGTCCACAAGGTTTCCATCATCCCCAGAGGCATCGGCGCCCTGGGATACACAATTCAAAGACCCACCGAGGATCGCTATCTGATGACCCGGGCCGAGCTGGAAAACAGAATGGCCGTGCTCATGGGTGGACGGGCCGCCGAGCATGTCGTCTTCGCCCATTTTTCCACCGGCGCGGCGGATGATCTGGCCAAGATTGCGGATATCGCCCGCAGCATGGTAACCCGCTATGCCATGGAGCCGGAACTTGGCCATGTGGCCTTTGAAACCGACCAGCGCTCCTTTCTGGGGCCGACGGGAGAACCCCTGCGGCAGCGTTTGTACGGTGACGATACCGCCCGGGAAATTGATTGCGCCGTGCGCCGGGCGGTGCTCACGGCTTTTGACCGCTCGGTGGCCATTCTCACTGAAAATCGTGGCGTACTCGAGGAAAGCGCCGGTCTCCTGTTGAAGAAGGAGACCCTGGATGCAACGGATTTGGAAGAACTTTTTCGAAACTTGAAACGCGCGCCGGATAATTTCAGTCCATCCATGCCGCGTTGCGAACGGGAGAACGCATCGACTTCAACCTGAGAGCATGCAGCTTTCGCAGCTTCTATTCGCGCGCTGTGATGCCCCCCCAAATTAACTGTTTGTAATATATAATCATGCTGCTGGAAGACAGCAGATGGGGGGCCATGAAGCAATCCAATAGCTTTAAAATAGTGACATTGTCGGTCCTGATACTGTTTCTGCAACAGGGGACAATTTCCATGGAAGAACGATTCAGTCTATCCCGCTTTATTTTTGGTCTCGGTATGTCCCCAAAGGGCGCATACTTTTAAAATAATATTTTTTCTCAACCAGTCACAATTATAGAGAATTTGCTATATATATGAAGTTTTACAGTCAGGTAGATATATTTTAATAATTAATTTCTTTTCTTATTGGATAGTGGGCACATTACTAATATTTTTATATAGAATCATCTTTATAAATATTTGAAAACATAACGTTTTTAATTTTAAAGCCGGTCGGATAACAAATTGACAACAGAATCGCCGGGCTGATAAAGTGCAGAATGCCTGGATCAATGTGGATCGTTTTAAAGGGATTGCAATAGGCCAGAAACTGGCAAGATAATGGCAAAATGAAACACTTTGTAAACCGACTTGGGTGGGTGTTACTTGTCATTGGTGCAGTCTTAATCCTTCTCGGAATAGCTGCGTGGCCGCCCGGTGGTTTGATGTTCGCGTTGCCGTATCTTTTCTTGCTGCCCGGCG
>JBGSLR010000024.1:0-41755 GCA_041740615.1 Desulfobacterales bacterium | reverse complement strand
AATAGTTTTGACAGGAAGACTCCGGCTATGGTTTATTTTGAAACTCTCTCTCAGAATCAGGCTGCGGCATGATCATGAACCAAGAGCAGTTTCCCACTTATCAACTTCGGTATCCTGTCCAAACAACCCCGACCACCTCATCAGAGCGGGACACATCTCCATATCCAGCCCTACGTATTTTGTTTCATCCTTAGGATCGTTCGGTGATCAAATTAGGCTTGACATTTGCCAATAGCATGTTATGCTAATAACAAATATGCTATTGGCAAATGTTCGTTTCGTCCATTCACCGATCCAAGGAGGATATATGAAGTTCGAAAAACCAGCACATTCGCCGTCAACCGACCGCACGCGAAGATTGAAAGCAGCTGTTGCGTCAGCCCAACCCGAAGTCTCAACGGCAAGGGCCATGATCATGACCGAGGTATTTCGTCGGCATGGGGAAAAACCGCTGCTCATTCGCCGGGCGCTGGTATTTCAAGCTATCATGGAGCAAACGCCCATCGCCATACATGATCATGAGTTGATCGTGGGCGGCGTTTCGGAAAAGCGCAGAAGCGCTTTCCTGGTGCCGGAAACAAATGTCCAGGGCTTGGATCTGAAGGGCAAATACACTCCCCTCCTGAAAAAAGGCGCCGGCCGACTCATCGATGCCGCCGCTGGGCTGACCACCCGCTTCAATCCATCCCTTGGTGCCAAATTTTCCGCTGCCAACCTGCTGCTGGAGCAGGAACTGGACACGGTTGAAAACCGTTCCACCCAACGATTCCGGCTGGGGGATGCGGAAAAAAAGGATATCGTTTCCACGATCCTGCCCTTTTGGCGTACACGTGACGCCATCTCCCTCTATCGTTCCACATTGCCCCGTGAGCAACAAAAGCTCATGAACCGTTTCCTGTATGCTGCCGAGCATCAGTTTGTGGGCGGCATCTACCTGTTCCATCCAAATATCGAACAAGTGGTCCATAAAGGTCTGAACGCCGTCATCCAGGACGCCGAAAAGCGAAAAGCGGAACTTACGTCCCCCGGTGGAACGGATGCAGCAAAACGGGACTTCTATGAAGCGGCCATTCTCTCCTGCCGGGCCGTCATCCGGTTCGCCCAGCGCCATGCCGACCTTGCCCAGCGCATGGCTCAGGAAGCCTCACCCCCGGAACGAAAAGCGGAACTGTTGGAGATTGCACGGATCTGCAGGCATGTTCCGGCGCACCGGCCGCGTAATTTTCAGGAAGCACTCCAGTCGCTGTGGTTTACCTATCTGGCGGTGCTGATGGATGACGGCGGTCATGAAGTACCCTTTGGACGGTGGGATCAGGCATTGTTTCCCTTATACCAAGAGGATACGGAAAAAGAGGATCTCACACGGGGGAAAGCCCTGGAACTGCTGGAAGCCTTCCTCCTTAAAACCAATGAAATCGAATTTTTGCTGCACAACAAGGCTCGTCTTTTTGAGGACGGCAACAGCGGCCGCCTCACGCTCACTCTGGGCGGAATGGATGAAAACGGCCATGATGCAACCAACCCTGTCTCTTACCTGTTTCTGGAAGCGCTTTCGAACATCCGCATGATCCGTCCCAACCCGGCGGTCCGGCTTCACCGCCATACGCCGGAAGATTTTCTGCATCAGGTGACCGACATTATGGCCGGTGGAGCGAATACCGTGCAAGTCTTCAATGACGAGGCCATTATCAAGGGGTTTACGGACGCCGGCTTTACCGAGGTTGAAGCACGCAATTATATTATCACCGGCTGTGTGCAGCCGATTCCCCGCTCCACTTACGGATCGGTGTGCGCGGCCCACTTGGTGCTGCCCCGCGCACTTGAAACCTATATCCGCCAGAGCAATGCACCGTCATCCTTCGATATGTTTCTGACAGGATACAAATCCTACCTTTCCGGACTTGTCAAAAACATGACCCACACCCTCCAACTGGTTGATACCGCTCACCAGGAACGCCTGCCCAACACCTTTGTCTCGGCTCTGGTCGATGGTCCCCTGGAAACTGGCCGTGACGTGAAATCCGGCGGGGCCAGAAACAACCTCACCGGCATCGCACTGCTGGGGCTCGGAACTGCTGTGGATTCGCTCATGGCCATCCGCCAGGTGATTTTTGAAGAGCGCAAATTCTCCTTTACCGAATTGAAACGGATGCTGAAAGCCGATTTCGTGGGATTTGAGGCTCAGCGGCTCTATCTTTTGAACAAACCTCCGAAATACGGCAATGACGACGACCGTGTGGACGGCATGGCCAGGGACCTGACGGATTTCATCGCCTTGGAACTGAAGGCGTACCGGACTTTCCGCGGGGGGCGGTACAGTCTGGGGGCACATTCGGAAAACGGACATGTGGTATTCGGCTTTGTCACCGGCGCCACCCCCGACGGCCGAAAACAGCTGGAGCCCTATTCCATCGGTGCGGCCGGCGGTCGCGGCAGAGAGAAAAAAGGGTATACCGCCGCCCTGAAATCTTTCAGCAAGATCAACCCAACCAGCGTCATCAGCGGCGCGTCCGTCAATATCCGGATGAATCCCGGCATGTTCCATTTGGAAGAAAATCTGCGGCGTTTTCAGGCCTTGCTCAAGGCCTATTTCTTTCAGTTGAATGGACAGAATCTGCAGACGACGGTAGTGAGCGGCCAGGCGCTGAAAGAAGCCCAGCAGCACCCGGAACGATACCCGGATCTGCTGGTGCGTATTTCCGGCTACAGCGCCCGCTTCATCGATCTGACGCGATTTACCCAGGATGAGATCATTGCCAGGACCGAACATGGCAACTAACGGCCTGATATCGATGGAGACGAACATGAAACTCCTTTTCATTACCTTTTTTTCCCTGTTCATTACCATTGCCGGGAAATGGCATCTTGTCGGCGCTTTCGAACCCTATTCGCCTATTTTTTTGACAGTCGGTCTTCTCTTTACGGGGCTATGGCTGATCAGCAAAACATATGATCGCAGCGGCAGCCAATGGACCGGAAGCATAACCCTGCCGTCAAGCATCAGGCTGACCGCCGTCGATTGGCTGAAGGCCTTTGTCTGCTGGTTCAATGCTTTCCAACGAACATATGCGGTTCCCCCGGGACTCTACTATACCGGCAGCATTTACGATCCTGCGACGCCGCTGCTGGTCACATCCAATTATCATTTGACCGTTTTTCTTCTGCTGAGGGCGCTTCGCGGTATTTCCGTCAGGTTGCTGGTGGTGGATACGGACGGTATCAATGTCTGGTGCGCGGCCGGCAAAGGGGCCTTTGACAATACGGCCGTCCAGCGGCAGGTCGACCGTTTCCGGACTCATTTATCCAGGCAGGGGGCAAAGATAGAGATGGTACTACCCAAACTGTCCTTATCCGGCATCGATCTGCACGGGTTGAGACAATCGGGCATACGCCCGGTCATCGGGCCTATCCAGGCCAAGGATCTGCCGGTCTTCTTGTCCCGTCCGGAATTGGCAGACCAGGGAGAAGATCGGTATCGGTTCGATTTAACCGCCAGGCTCTTTACCTGGCTTCCCGGGCTGGTCCAATATCTGACCTTCGGCCTGCTGCTGTTCATGGGGCTATTGATGGCCGAAGCGGTCTGGGGAATACGCGTCCCCATGGGCATCCTTCCACTACTCGCCGTTCTGGCGACGTTGTACCCGCTGCTGTTCCCGTCGCTGCCAGGTCACGGATTCGCGGTGAAAGGGCTCTGGATGGCCGGCGGTGTGGGGATCATACTGGTCGCCTCGGTTTTCTTCCATATCATGCCGGCCGGCGACGCCGCACCGGCCATTGTCCTGACCTTTGCGTTGTCGCTGTTTATCGGCCTGTCTTACACCGGAAATTCCGCCGTCAGTTGCTATTCGCAGGTGCGCGGGGAAACAGCCCGGTTTCTTCCCATCACGGTGTTTCTGTTTATGGCGAGTTTTGTATCCTATATCGTCAAGGAGGCATTCAAATGATTCACATTGATCCGGCATCCTGCTCGGGATGCGGTTCCTGCACACAGGTATGTCCCCATGGGGTTCTATCCATTGTGCGGCGCAAGGCCTTTATTGGAGCGAAAGACCGTTGTATCGAATGCGGCGCCTGCCAACTCAACTGTCCCACAGAAGCCATCTCGGTGCAAAAAGGCACCGGCTGTCTGTTCATCATCATCAAGGAAGATATACTGAAGCTGAACGCAAACGATTGTTCCTGCGGATGAAATTCATCGGTTCGATTGACAATTTTCCATAGAATGCTATTTTGACGGGGAATGGATCCATAGGCGAACAACCAGGACATTTGCAGCATCAAAGGAAAGCAGCCGTGAAAAACACCAACCTGGCCCAGCGGGCCTACCATGCCTTCACTTATTTATCCAGGCGCGTCAGCCGGCTGATGCGGGAACAGCTTTCACCCTGCCCCATAACGGTTCAGCAATGTTACGCCCTCGAGTCCCTGATGCAAGGGCCCAAATCCATGAATACCCTGGCCGAAGATGTCGCCATTCACCAAAGCACTCTGACACGTATTGTCGAAAAGCTGGAAAAACAAGGGCTTGTCGAAAGAACGCGCAAGGTGGACAATCAACGCATGGTGGAGGTTCAAATCACCGTTACCGGCAGGCAGGTGCACCAACAGCTCTACCGGGAATCCCTCCAGATGGTTTCCGCGCTCATGGATCAGGTCCCAAAGGACCAGCATGAAACCCTTATCAGCGCATTGGAAACGGTCGTCAGACTCGTCGATCCCGAAAACCCGACTTTCCGGAATGCCATGGCATCCTGCTGCGCTTCAAACTCGTTTTTTGAACGTCCGCCTGTAAAAGGCAAAACCGGATAGACAAACCGGCGGTGCACATCCGGGAAGAAAGGATCTGCAAGTGGACCCAAACCCAAAAGCCACGTTATTTTTTTTCCACGGATATTTTGTGTGTTTGAGTCGGTTTGCCGATAATACGATCCATCAACACCATGCAGTTCAAATTATCATCGGGTTGGAACAAGCGTTTGCACTCCATCATGATGAAGCATGGCATACGCACCGAACGGCCATCATTGCACCGGATATACCGCACCAACTCATCAGTCCAGCCAGCAGCGTCCTGCTGGTATTGCTTGACCAAGAAACGGAAATCGCGAGGCAATTGTCCGGGAAATTCCTGAAAGGCAGCAACCTCCATTTGCTGGATGCGATTCTGGCGCCACATGAATTCGTCGAAAGCCTGCCAAAGAAAGCGATTGCATCCTGCATCGAGTGTCGCATCATTTTTGAAGACCTGATGGATCGCCTGCTTGGCGCCGACAAAGAGAAAGCGCCCGCCATCGATGATCGAATCCAAAAGGCGCTGAAAATGATTCAGCGCCTGCCCGTCAAGAAAATATCAACCTCCGAAATTGCTGCACATGTTTGCCTCTCGGAAAGTCGCCTGCTTCATTTATTCAAAGAACAGGTCGGCATACCGGTTCGAAGATATCTGTTGTGGAGGCGTCTCAATGAAGCAGTGAAACAGATTTTGAATGATATGTCGCTGACGGATGCCGCCCATGAAGTCGGGTTTTCGGATTCGGCCCATCTCAGCAGAACGTTTCGCAGCATGTTCGGCGTAACCATTTCCGACATCCTGAAAAACAAACAATTTATCGATATCATTGCGTGCATGGATTGATGTGAGCGAAACGCCGACCCCGGTACGGCAAGCTCCTTTCCGGTGAAGATTTTTTTGCCCGCGGATATTCCCGCTATTATACCCGGATCGTCACTCTGGATTCTTCTGCAAGTATAGCAGGTTTATTCAATACATTTTCATTGATGCCATATATTGTGTGATCGTGGAAGGGAACGCCAAAAAGGGTTTTATGCCTGAGCCGGGGATCTCCTATCTTCTGCAGACAAACCTGGGCAGCCTCCTTTTCGACGTCGGGTTCGGTTCGGATCGAAACACATGGATGCACAACGCCGCAATGCTTGGCATCACTTTGGAGACCATCGATGCACTGGCCATTTCGCATCTGCATCCGGACCATATGGGGGGCATGAAGGCATTCCGAAAAAGCCGGGTGATGGTTCCGGACAGCCTTGGAGATGCGGATGGGAAAAAATGTTATCTCCCGTCAGAAGGGACGGCTGATCATCTGACGCCTGAAATCATCACGAAACCGGGACTTCTGAAAGGAGGCGTCGCCTCCACGGGGCCGCTTGCCAGAAGCCTCTTCTTTTTCGGTCATACCGAAGAACAGGCCTTGGTACTATCCGTAAAAAACAAAGGACTGGTTGTTTTCGTCGGTTGCGGACATCCGACGTTGCCGGTCATTCTGAAAATGGTTCGAAAACTGTCATCCAAACCGATTTATGCCGTTGTGGGAGGGCTGCATTTCCCCATTACCCGGAGCAGAGAGCGTATAACAGGGGTAGAGATTCAAATGATGATCGGCACCGGCCTGCCTCCCTGGAAAAGGCTTCGGGAAAAGGATATGGACGAGACAATCGACAGTATCAACCGGGCGAATCCTTCGTTTGTATATCTTTCGGCGCATGACAGCTGTGATCATGCACTCCAATTGTTTGCCGACCGGTTGCAATCGAAAGTGGACGTATTGCTGGCCGGGGAAACCTATCATTTGTAATCCGAAGAATAGGAGCTTGTATGTCGGAACAAACAGTGATTCCATCGACCTGCCGCATGTGTCACGGTGTCTGCCGTGTCCTTGTGCATATGCAAGGGGATCAGGTCATCAAGATAACCGGAGACAAGGATAGCCCGACAAGCAATGGGTATATCTGTTCCAAGGGAACCGCATCGGTTGAACTGCTGTATCATCCGGATCGGATTCTTCATCCGCTGCGCCGAAAAGGAAAACGCGGGCAGAATCAATGGGAAAAGATATCATGGGATGATGCCTATCATGAAATGACCGACAAGCTGCAAACCATCCAGAAAGAGAGTGGGCCGGAATATTTCGCCCTGACCCAGGGAACATCCAGGCCGTACACGGATTTTACAAGCCGGTTTGCCTATGCGTTCGGGACACCGAATTATACCGGAATTGCGCACGTCTGTTACCTGCCGCGCCTCATTGCCAATGCGTTTACAATGGGAAGCCTTCAGATGCCTGTTTGTGACATGTATGGGTTCGGCGGCACGACACCTGAATGCATCGTCATCTGGGGTAGCAATGTCGCCGAACTCGGGGCCGTGCATGGGATGTGCAGCAAAACCGTCCAGCAGGCGATCCAAAAAGCGAGAAAACTGATTGTCATTGATCCGCGAAGGACGGGAGTCGCTTCCAAGGCCGATCATTGGCTGCAGATTCGTCCGGGAACGGACGGCGCATTAGCCCTATCCATGCTCCATTATATTATCCGGGAAGGCCTGATCGACAAAACCTTTGTCGATGAATACACCGTCGGTTTTGACAAACTGGCCGATCACACGAAGCCGTTCAGTCCTTCATGGGCGGCGCCGATCACACAAATCCCTGCAAAGGAGATCATGGCGGCGGCCCATACCTATGCGACGCATTCACCGGCATGCATTCAATGGGGAAATGCCATCGACATGAGCCGCTGCAGTTTTCATACTGCCAGGTCCATATCGATGCTCCGGGCCGTTACAGGAAACATCGACATTCCGGGTGGCGATATTCTGTTGGTTCCGCCTGAGAAGATTAAATATAAATCTCCCTTTCTCAGTGTGGAAATGCCGGGAAGCCTGCTGTTGCCGATGAATCAATACCGGCGCGCCGTGGATGGCAAGAAGGCGAATGAACGACTTCCGTTTTTGCAAAAAGCTGTTTTCAACTGTCTGGATTGGATGAAACAGCGGCATTACAAGGCATTTGTTCGACTGACCGAGAAAAGGGGCGCTATTTCCAGATTGACAATGCTCCATAAATTGAAGTCGCCCCGATATCCGCTTCTGCCGATCGTTCATCCCCCGACTTTCTGGCGGTCCATTGCGGATGCGGATCCGTATCGGATCCGGGCGCTCTGGATCATGGGGTCGAACCCGTTGGTAAACATGACAAATCCCCGAGTGGTGCAAAAAGCGCTGGAGAAACTGGAATATACGATTGTATCGGATATGTTTATGACGCCGACCGCTCAGTATGCGGACCTATTTCTTCCCGCATCCACTTGGCTGGAGCAGGATGACGTCGCAAACCAATTGAAAGTATGGTGTGTCCTGGCAAGAAAAAAGGTCGTTGAAATCGGTGAAGCCAAGGATGATCGAGAAGTCATGTTTGAACTTGCCAGGCGTTTAGGCCTCACAACGGCTTTCCCTTGGAAAAGCTACCGGTCCTTTCTGGACGACATGCTATCGGATACGGGCATCCATTTTGAAGAATTCTGCGATAAAGGCTTTCTGGCAGGAGAAATGCGGTATCGGAAATATGAAACCGAAGGATTTCCAACTCCCTCGAAAAAAATTGAGCTGTATTCAACATCCCTTGCGAAAATGGGGCTCTCCCCATTGCCGGTTTATCGAGAACCTTCTACCGGTATCCGATCGACGCCGGAAATCACGAAACGATATCCTTTCACGGTAATCGGCGCGTGGAAGGTTCGTCACTTTTTCCACAGCGAAGGCCGTCAAATAGCGTCTTTGAGAAAGCGTAACCCAAATCCGCTGGTTGAAATCCATTCGAAAACCGCCGAATCATTGGGTATCGATCATGACGACTGGCTATGGGTGGAAACAGAGAGCGGTCGCGCCAAATTTCAAGCCAAATTGTTTGACGGTATTGACCCGATGGTCATTAACGCTCAATTCGGCTGGTGGTTTCCAGAGAAACCTGCGCCCGAATACGGATGGATGCGGTCGAACATCAATATGCTGTTCGGTGAAACCGACTGCGATCCGGATATCGGGTCGGAATCGCTGAGAAGCACGTTGTGCCGGATCTACAAGGTTGAATGAATTCCGTTCCATCAACGAAATTCTTTTCAGTACAGGAACAATATGAACGTCCAACAGCCGGTGGAAATGGGAGAGGGCATTTTTGTATTCCAGGGCAGAACTCCCAACAATCTGTTGCTGCGGCCCATCAGCGCTCATGCCTATTTGCTGGAGGACGGGGAGGAGGTCATCCTTTTCGACCCCTCCTGTGGAAAGTCAGTTGCCAGTGGAGTCGAGGCCCATATCCGGAGCAGACAACAAGCCGGAGTACAATGGGAAAAAGCGTTTCTGATTGCCGGACACTCCCATATGGACCATGCCAACAATTTTTATTTGAGCGATATCGTGGGGGCACCCGAAACCCGTGTGTATGTTCATGAGAAGGGATTTCAATACGGGAAAGTCAACAATGGCCCCGTCGCCTTCATCGAGGACCTGATTGGCACATCCAATCGGTATTACGATTTTTATCGTTCATTTCCATATTGCCAGTTTACAGGCCTTACGATTCCTTGTTGAGTGCGGCAAGGTAGCGTTGTTGTTTCCGGCGCACGGCCAGGTGAAAGAAGGAGCAGAACAGGTGGTGGGGCAGGGGCAACGGGTATTCCTGGGGTGCAAAGAGCCGTTTTTGTAATCGCATCCAGTAGTGGTTTCCATTATTTTCCGCTCAATCAGACAGAATCTTTTCCAGTATGGTGACTGCGTCGGCGACAAACCGACTGCAGGTGTTCGCCTTCACGTTGTTGGCGACAAATTTTCGATGTCCTTCTTCCGAGAAAGGATCGAGGTGAATCAGTTGCGGACAATTGATTTCCCCGTGCAATGATTTGAATGCTGTGATAAAGGCTTTGATTTTTTCCATAACCGAACGGAAGCGCTCCGGGTCGCTGGGATGCACGAAGCCATCAAACAATGCGTGCGGGAAGGGGTGGGGGTGACGCTCATACCGGAAATGGCGGTCCGGAAGGAAATCAGCGCCGGGGAACTCGTCGTATTGCCCTGGTCGGAAGGGGAGTTTGAATCCGCCATTCTGATGATCCGGCATAAAGACAAGTGGCTCTCACCGAATTTACAGGCATTTATGGAACTGGTGAGACAACATTTCAGTCTTTTTTAAAGAAATCAACTGTGCCCTCTTGACTTCCGATCATGTGTGCTTACGATATGTTCATACTTGTCACCCGACTTCATCAAACGATAATAAACCATGTGACGGCCTCGGGCCTCCAAAGGTTATACTTAAAAAAAGAAGTGCTTGGGTGGCATTTTATGGGTTTCTGAGGTGTGCGTGCATCTTCTCTCGGAACAACGGCGCTTTCGGAAACCATCGCTTTGGCAGGGTCAGAAATGGCCCTGCTTTTTTATTTTGGATGCCGATGGGTTGATCAAGATGCCATATCCGCAGTTTTAATGCCTGGATCCCGGTCCAGTTCCCGGCGCACTGCCTGGCCGAGGGTGGCGGCCAGGTAGGGTTTTCTCACGAACGCGCCGACGCCTGACGACATGGCCTGGGAGACCCGGTCGGTCTCGGAAAACCCGCTGGTGATGATCGCCTTCAGGCCCGGCTGATGGGTGATGATCTGCCGATAGGTTTCCAGCCCGTCCATGCCCGGCTCCATGATCATATCCAGGATAACGAGGTCCGGCCGGTTGGCTTGACAATATTCGACCGCTTCCCGACCTCCATCGGCCGTATATACCGTATAGCCCAGCCGGCTCAGGATCGTCTTGGCCAGTTCACGCTGCTCCTCGATGTCATCCACCACAAGGATGGTTTCTCCTTTGGAACGGCAGGATTCAATGGAAACGGCTCGGGTCTTTGGAAGCAGCGGATCGTTGGTGACTGGGAAAAATATTCGAAAGATGGTTCCGGCATCATCATGGCTGGACACGTCAATATAGCCGCCGTGGTCCTTGACCGTACCCCAGACGACAGCCAAACCCAGGCCGGTCCCGCTCCGACCCAGGGTTTTTTTCGTGTAAAAAGGCTCAAAAATACTTTCCAGGTGCCGCCTGTCGATGCCGGGCCCCTTGTCCGCAACGCTGAGAACGGCATAGTTTCCTGCCGGAATCACTTCGTATCCTTTGTATAACCGGTGCAGATGCAAGTTCTTTGTGGCCACCGTAACCGTTCCAGCCTTTTCCATGGCCTCAAAGGCGTTGGTGACCAGATTCATCAGCGCTTTTCCCAGATGAACCGCCGATCCCTTGATGGGCATCAGATCCGGATCGAGGCAGGTGGCCAAGTGTACATGGGGATGATGGGATTTCAGCCAGTTACATTCCAGGCTCTTTTCATATTGGGCGACGATCTCGTTGCAGTCAAGCACGGCGTCGCAAACCCCTCCCCTGCGGGCCAGGGCCAACAGGTCTTGGACCACGGCCGCGGACCGTTCGCCCGATGACTTGATGCTCAACAGGGCGGGGCGCAGGCTGCTGTCTTCCGGGATCTGCATGAGGAGCAAATCGGGATAACTGACCACACCGCTCAGGATGTTGTTCAGGTCATGGGCCACGCCGGCCGCTAGCGTTCCCACGGCTTCCATCTTCCTGGCGCGTGCGAGCCGTTCTTCCAATTCGCGGCGCTGCTGCTCTGCGCGGTTGAGTTGTTCAATCTGTTCCTGGAGCCTGCGGTTGACATTTTCCAGGCTAAAGGCATGCCGAATCAACAAGATGGCGATCAGACCAACCAGACCCGATACGGCGACGGCGTCGATGGACCCGATCAGCAACAAATCCTTGTCAATGCGGTCCCACCAGATCAGGCTGTTGATGCTGTTCATGACCAGGGTGAAAATCTCCGACAGAACGACGATCATAACCCCCAGGATCCAGGGCCATCGGTGGGTGGAGCGCAGCTTGGCCACGGACCAGTTAAACCATTTTGTGAGTATTGAAAATTTCATGCAGGGGGGAATATATCATGACGACGGGAAGAATTAAATCGGTTTCAAAGCGATCGTCTCGGGAACAGGATCGGCCGGCAGGCCGGGCGATTTGCAACACGGCAACCGTTGCGCTTCTTTTTTCGGGGTTGACGCGGTTGAAAAAAGGTGGTCATCTGAACCTATTATTTTTATAGATTTTTCATGTAACACCATGCGCGCCTTCGGAAAGGGGGAATGGTTACCATGCTGGCGATCATCGTGAAATCGGTTGTGGCAATCCTGCTCATACTGGTCGTTCTTCTGTTCTATGGAATCTTCATTGAACGCTATCTTGTCCGGTTCAACCGGTATGCCATTCCTGTCCCCAACTTGCCCCCGGCCTTCAATGGATTTACGATCATCCATATTTCGGATGTGCATTATGGTCCGCTGGTCCCATACTGGTTCCTCAAGAGGTTGTTTCGCAAAGTGAATGCACTTGAAAAAGACCTCATCGTCTGCACGGGCGATTATGTGCTGGGAAGAGAGGTCCCGGACCGCGTTGAAAAGGTGTGGGCGCCGATACGGATTTTACGGAACGCGTGGATCTGATGATTTCCGGACATACGCACGGAGGGCAGATTTCCATTCCGTTTTACGGCATCCCCATGTTGCCGGTGAAGAACAAAACCTATTCGTTCGGGTTGCAACTATCTCCCAAAAAACACTTGGTGTTTATCTCAAAGGGGATTGGATGGGGTATTTTCCCGGGAAGGATCAACTGCCTGCCGGAAATTCCCATCCTAACGCTTGTTTCGGGGCCCCATGAAACCCGATGCCAGCCCGATACGCCTATTGGGCAGCGGCCCATTTGTAGATTGTCTCCTTTTCGGCGTCCGATACGGTTGCATCCGGATGACCCATTTTGTAAATGAAGGGCGGCATCTCATCTTTGGATAGTTCTCGATGGATTTTGCTTTTTTTCTTTTTCTGTTGATGGGTCGACAAATTCCCCCAATCGGAAAAATTGAGATGCTCCCGCCCTTCATTGACATCGCGTGCGATCAGCCAGGATACCGGCGCGACGTTGCTGTACCAAGGCCATTTGGTTTCATTGGAGTGGCAATCATAGCAAGACCGCTTGAAAATTCCGGCCACATCATCCGGGAGCGATATCGCAGCGGCCACCGGCGGATTCGTCTTCCGGACGGGAAAGAACTGAATCAGAATAAACACAACGCATCCACTAACGATGATCAGAACAGGTAGTCGTCGTGACATGGGGAACACTCCTTTTTGATTAGGAGTTTTATACGCAAAATAATAGTATTACAAGGAAATTGTTTTGGGGAATGAATTGACAAGCACCCACCGAGGTGATAGGCAGTTTTTATTATAAGCAACGTTCGCGTAAAGAAATCCTGTTGCATCGTTTGGCTGGCTTCCCGGACGGTTCCTTTTTCATCTGAAGCTGTTTCCTCCGTCTATTCCCGGCGTTTCTTGCCGCGGGCCGTTGCCCAATCTTACTTCAAAGGAGGGTACCATGGCAAAGCACAGTTCGAGACGGATGATGACCACAACACTTATGTTGTTCCTGGGGTTCATGATCGTTCTGGCGCCGATGGCGTCGGCGAATTCTCTGTTACAGGACCAGGTAAAAGTGATGACCCGCAATCTTTATCTAGGCGCCGATATTTTTAAAGTGCTCGATGCCGCCCAGAATCCGGATCCTGCCCTTGGCGGTCTGGATGTCCCCGTTGCAGTGGCGGCGCTTTTTCAGACGGTGCAGTATACGAATTTCCCGGAGCGCGCGCAGTCCCTCGCCAACGAAGTCCTCGTGAACAGACCCCATCTGATCGGTCTGCAGGAAGTGTCGACCTGGTATATCCAATCCCCGGGTGATATGGCGTACGGTGGAACAACGCCGGCGGATACGCTGGTGTATGACTACCTGGCGATTCTTCTCGATGCGCTGGCCGCACGCGGACTGCACTACAACGTCGCCGCCTCCAATTCCAATGCCGATGTCGAATTGCCCATGCTGACCGGTTTCGATCCGAATACCGGGTATCCCAATTTCAGCGATCTGCGTTTGGTCGATCGGGATGTGATCCTGGTGCGGTCGGACGTCCAGGCATCGAACCCCATGTCGGCGAACTATGCCTACAATGTCGGAGAGCAGATCGGCAACACCTACCTCGAATTCACCCGGGGCTGGTCCGCCGTGGATGTCCGCATCTGCCGCGAAAACTACCGTTTCGTCAATACCCACCTGGAAGTCCGGAGCGCTTCGAACAGTTTTTTCCGGGTCATCCAGGCAGCCCAGATGCAGGAGTTGATGGGCACGCTGGATTATCTGGAATCGCTGAATCCCAAAACGATCATCCTGGTGGGGGATTTCAACAGCTCCCCCACGGATATCCCGGGTGAAGGCTGCCACCCCGATTATGGTTGCCAGGATTATGTTCCGCCTTATATGCAGGCGGTCTTCGGAAGCGGCTTTCAGGATGCCTGGAACCTGATATTCTGGCCCCGGGAGGGTTTCACCGACGGCTTCAACGAGACCCTCGATAATCCGGATGCGCAGCTGACCTCCCGCATCGACCTCGTTCTCCTGCGTCCGGTCAACGAAGAGGTGAAATGGGTCCTCGGCGCCACAACCGGGGACAATCTGTGGAACAGGACCCCCAGCGGCCTGTGGCCGTCCGACCATGCCGGTGTGGCCGCCTGGATATTTTTTGATGATTGATCAATGACGACCGCCAGTCCATCGGGAGCATTACCCGTTTGTTACCGGAAAATCATTCAGGGTATATGGGTAATGCTTCCGCAACCCGTTTTTTTGCCGCAAGTCGCGTCGACCCCTCCTTCCCGCTTCGGCATCAACCCCATAACGATTTTCCGAGACCCTGACGGACCAGATCCGGGAAGGTTGATCCGCCGTATTCTTTTCATGGAAACCGTGGAGAAGAAAAAGGTTGTCCGATCGGATGACAACGGTCGGATTGAGATATATGAACCCCAGATCATTACCCGAAAATGCACGATGTGCCATATCCATCGCGATTGGAGAGGCAAGGAAGGTATGGTCGGCGGAATCACGTATGCGGTGATCTCAACCGAGGAATTTGCCCTGCTCCAGCAGAACAATAAACAGCTATTATCGGATATGGACAGTAAAAACAAATCGAGTATGGAAGAAGCCAAGCATAAAAATCTACAAAACATATCGGGAATACGACATTCGTATCTATGGAGCGCAATTGCCGCCCTCTGTGTGATTCTTTTCCTGTCGATTCTCACCATGCAATTTTCCGTTATTCAACCAATGAAGTATTTGACGAGGTCTCCGGTGCAACGGCTAAAATCGAAGTGTTGGTCGCTCACATCGCCTCGGCATCAACGGAACAAGCGGCCGGTATCGAACAGGTCAATCGAGCCGTCGCTGAAATGAATCAGATCGTTCAGCTAAATGCGGCCAATGCCGAGGGATCGGCGGATGCCTCCAACACAATGTCGTCCCAGGCGGAACAGTTGGAAGTGGTGATCGATTCGCTTGCCCGAATGATGGGAGGGGCTTTCCGAAAAAATGGCCAGGGGCGTCCGCTTGTCGGCGATTCAAGACGTTTGCAATCGCCTATCGAAATCAGTCTCCATGCCGGGCGCACCTGATCCGGGATTCTTCTTCCCCTTTTGCTGCCGCCGGAACAAAACCATTATTTCGTAAAGCCGATGCGTCCGAGAAAATCAATGATGGCCCGGTTGACTTCAGCTTCTTTTTCCAGAGGCGAAAAATGGCCTGCAGCGGCGATCTGAACCGCGGATGAGCGGGAAATGAACTGTGCTAAATAGGACCCGTATTTGGGCGGTGTCAGCTTGTCGTCTTCGGCGGTCATGACCAGAACCGGTACGTCGATTGCAGACAATTGTGCCATGACATCAAACGCGTCGCAGGCCTTGAAGTCCCTATACGCCGACTCGGGCTTGCATTCCCGCATGGCCGAAATCAGCGGTTCCACTTTTTGGGGGTCGGTTTTTTCGGAGATGGCGAACAGCTTGGTGGCTTCCACGGAGGCCATATAATCCTTTTGAATGCTGTCGAAGATCATGGGCATCACCTTGAGCCGGGCGCCGGTATTGACCAATATGCCGCCTTCATAGGGTCTTTTCTTGTCAATGAGCAACTGCAGAGCAATGGCGCCGCCGATGCTGAGGCCGCAGGGAATGGGATGGGGAATCGAGAGAAATTCCATGAATTGATGCAGCCCGTCCGCATAGGCGGCGATGGTATCGTGTGCTTTTCCCGGGCTTCTTCCGTGCCCCGGCAGATCCAGGGCAAGGGTGTTGGCGAACGGCGACAGGGCGTCTACCTGCTTGTCCCACAATATGTGGGATCCGCCGGAACCGTGAATCAACACCAGCGTAGGCTTGGCCTCATCCAGGGGCCAATGTCCGGCAACGAAAAAAATACCCGCTTCGGTTTTTTCAATCATCTCCGCCTCACAATGACAACATTATACATAGCAGTCGGCCGTCCTTTCCGGCTCAGCCATTCCAAGGTCCAACATCCGAGCCGGAAGTTCCGCTTTGCGCGTCAGCGCTCGCCGTCGGAACGGACTGTAGAGCAATTTGAAAATATCCAGCAGTTTCATGTATCGGCCGAAGGAACGCACAAGCTGATAAGTCTGAATCGGACGACCAAAGATACGCCTGGCAAACAGCAACCCATACCCCTTCATTCGAATGCGGTTTACGACATCGCTCGGCAGGATGGTTGGATCGATATCGCTGCACTTGAACCATTTTTCCCAGTCGCGGTCATCATCGATGATTCCGCGATCGATATATTCTTTCCATAACGGCGTTCCCCGGTAAACACACAGGCGATTAAACCCGAAGGTGTCTAGTTTCAACCGGGCTGCGAAACGAAAACTTTCCATGATATCCTGTTCGGTTTCACCGGGAGTTCCAATCAGGAAGAATCCGTGAGTTCTTTCGATCCCATGTCGTTTCGCCTCGCTGACGGCGTATTCGATCTGTTTCAGGGTTTGATTTTTTTTCAACCGGTTCAGGACTTTTTGGGTGCCGGCTTCGACGCCGTATGCCAGAAACGTGCAGTTCGCTTTGCTCATGATCGGCAATTGATCGATACCGACCGAATCCACTCTGCCTTCGCAACCCCAGTGGAAATGGAGTTTGCGCTCAATCATGCCGTTGCAGATCTCGGTGATGCGGTTGCGTTTCATCAGGAAATGGTCATCCGTAAAATAGATCGAGCGGTACCCTGCATCGTCGAGTTGCTGCAGTTCGCCGAGGATATGTTCGGATGATCGGCTGCGCCATTTGGAATTGGATAAAGAAGGAATGTCGCAATAGATGCATCCATATGGGCAGCCTCGGGACGTCTGGACCGTACAGAATTTTTCAAGAGAAAGAACCGCTGGAACATCGAGAGGCAATGATTCGATATAATCAATGGGCAGGGTGCTGCGATCCGGATAGGGAAACTGGTCCAGGTCCCATTCGAGGGGACGGGGTGGATTGTGGCAGATTTCATTTCCTTTTCGCCACACCAATCCATTCACCACTTCGGGGTTATGGATATTTTCCAGGTAATCCGGTAACAGTTTCTCCCCCTCTCCGACTCCGATACAGTCGGCCTGCAAGCAGTCTTGCAAAATATGATCCGCATTCAAGGACGCGAAAACACCTCCGAGAATGATCGGGGTTTCCGGCGTCGAAGCCTTCAGTTCTGCCGCGAGTTTTTTTGTCGCAGGGTAGGTGGTCGTTGAAAGGAAGGAGAGTGCGATCACATCCGGCCGTTCTTCTTCGGCGGCCCGTACGATATGCTCGGCCTTCATGCGGGGGTGGCAGGTGTCGAACATTCTTACCCGGTGGCCATGCTGACGGACGATCGGAGCGAGCGCTTCGATCCCAAGAGGCGGGAAGGCCATGACCTTGACGCGTTCTTCACCTGGTTCCGAACCGCCCAATTCTCTAGGGAGCATTTGATAATAATCTTCGTCCCGGACGTATACCATGAATACATTCATTGAGAAATTTCTCCCGGATTTGAAATAAAAAAATTATAATCGAATTGATACAAGAGTGACAGGTCTGAATTTGTTTTTACAATTCTTTTACACGTTGGACGTTCGGTCGCCGATAAAAAGATGAAGAATTCACTTGCTATCGGTATGGAAAGTGTTATTTTATGACAATCAACTGGGTCCTGCCTTTTGGGGCAGGCGATTTTTTTCTGAAGGAACAATCCATTTTTCGTAAAGCGGCATCCTCCAGTTTAAGATTTTGAAAATTTTGAAGAAAGGAGGATGTTATTATGACAAAAGGAACTGTTAAGTGGTTTAACGGCCAAAAAGGGTTCGGATTCATTGAACAGGAAAACGGACCGGATGTATTTGTTCACCATTCAGCAATCAATTCGAGCGGTTTTCGAAGCCTCAATGAAGGCGACAGCGTTTCCTTTGACATCGAGCAAGGACAAAAAGGTCCTTCCGCGGTTAATGTCACTGTAAACTAACTTTCTGTTACTGTGTGCGAGGAGGGTATTCTTTCGCTATAGCGATGGAATACCCTTTTGTTTTTTGAACTTCGCGGAATCCCCCGTCGTTTTTTTTTGTTCGGGCGGAGATGGTCAGGCAATGAATCGCATGAATGGATGCCTGGTATACCCCAACTGGATCGAGGAAAATATGGAAAATTTATCGCAGATCGAATTTGAAATCGGACAACAATACACGAATGAAAAAGGTGTTTTTACCGTCGTGTCCATTAAGGACGACCAGATCGTCATTGAATTTGAAGATGGCGAACAGATCAGCAGCGATATCGCTTTTCAGCAACGGATTCAGGAGCGGCGCCGTTGGGAAATGATGGCGCCGGAAAAAAAGAAGAAAGTGGCGACCGCAAAGTCCCGGCGTTCGTCCACACGCAAAACGGTGAAACATTTTGCTGGTTTGCAACCAGATGTTTTTATGAATAAAATCAGCAGCGTAAAGTGGCGCGGCCGTGATCAGCTCGGGGGCGGTGTAACAAGTCGTTTGTCGTCCGCCCGTTTCAACTTCAATTCATGGTCGTCAGGCCGTCGAAATGAAATTCATTGGGCTGATTCGAACCATTGGAAAACAAAGAATATATCCTACCCGGCCAAGTTTTTTGCCAGCGCCGATGAGGCTTCCTTTACCTGGGGTTTTTACATTGAGCGCCCGGACCAGACCGGCAATCAATCGGCTGATTGGGATGCGTTCATCGAATGGTTAGGTGTGGACAAACATGAGCAATGGATCCGAACCGTGGCCCTCGAAGAAGGTTTGGAGGTATTCGATAATCATAAATCATGCTTTGGCGGATTGATCAAACCACGAGAGGCCGATTGGTCTGTCGAAGGCAGCAGCGTCCGGAAATCAACGGATCGGTTGAGCACGTGCATCAACTCGTGGCACCCAACCGCATGGCTTGACCTCATGATCGCCAAACGCATCGGTAAAGCGGACGCGATTAAGCGGGGCGAGGCTATCGCAGAGGATATTTCCATCCTATTCGGCCGGTTGCTGCCGCTGTATGAAGCGGCCGTGTCCCACCTCTATTAAGCCGAAGTGAACCGGGGAACAGGGGTTGAACCGGAAAAGACCGATCATGCGCCCTGCGTTTCCCAGGAGAAATGGCTCTGACGAACGCGTAACGGCAAGGCGTTCGTCCCACCCGCCCGTTTTGTTTTCGAATACCGGGATTGTTTCGTACACTTCATTAAACCGGTTTATCCAATACCCTTCGGATCCTGTGAGCGAGTTCCTTCCCCTTCATGGGTTTCATACAACAGAATCCGCTCATTCCCAATGGGAAGTGGAGCACTGACGGTTGTTTCCGGTTGTGCCAACTCATCGATTGTCGGGAACAAAACAGTAAAGGACGTTTCAGATATCATGCAAACCCTTTCCGAGTCATCGTACTCAGCGACGGGGCTTTTTCCGTCCGCTGGATTCATTCGCAGCACGCCTGGTACATCGCATCTTTTTGTAAAAGGAATCTTCACCATACCACGCAGGCGCGACCGACGGTAAGCCCAGACCCCTTTTTCGGCAGGATAACCGAATGCCTTTTTGACGATTGACATGCTGAACGATTTCATATACCCACCGAGTATTATCCCCGTAACTGATGTGAGGAGGCTTTATGGAAAAATGGTGCATTTTTCTGATGAGTGTTTTTGTGTTGACGACTACCGCCGCCCATGCCCAGGAATTCACCCTCATGAGTAATGATATCCACGGGCAGTTGACCGAAAAACAGGTGTTTTCCGGATTCGGTTGCGACGGAAAAAATGTGTCCCCGCACCTGGTATGGGAAAATGTCCCCAAAGGCGTCAAGAGTTTCGCGGTGACGGTGTATGATCCGGATGCGCCCACCGGCAGCGGTTGGTGGCACTGGATCATATTCGATATTCCAAAAGAGACACGGCAACTGGTAACCGGTGCCGGAAATCTCGAAAAAAAGCTTGCACCGAAAGAGAGCGTTCAAAGCAGGACCGATTTCGGCGCACCCGGTTTCGGCGGCGCCTGTCCTCCCCGGAATGATAAACCCCATGCATATATATTCACGGTATTCGCCGTAGACGTGGATAAGCTGGGATTGGATGCCGGCGCTTCTCCCGCATTGGTGGGATTCACCCTCAATCAGCATGCGATCGCAAAGGCCTCGATTATCGCCTATTATTCGAGATAATGTTTACCATAACCGGTTCATGAAACAACCAGTCGCAAAAAACCGAATCAACAAAAACATCATCCTGGTGGGGTTCACCTCTTTTTTTACCGACATTTCCTCGGAAATGATCTACCCCCTCATCCAGGCTTTTGTGAGTCTCGTGTTGTCCTCGACAAGCGTCATGATCGCCCCTGTGCTCGGTATTATGGAAGGAATCGCGGAAGCGTCGGCCAGCCTGTTAAAGGTGTATTCCGGTCATATCGCGGACAAATTCCATAAAAGAAAACCCCTGACCATCATCGGTTATTCCTTTTCCGGAATATCAAAGGCCTTGCTGCTTCTGGCCGTTTTTGGATGGGGCTTTGTCTTGATTTCCCGGTTTACGGACAGAATCGGAAAAGGGATCCGGACCGCGCCCCGTGATGCCTTGATCGCCGAGTCCGTTGACCACTCCATTCAGGGCAAGGCTTTCGGTTTTCACCGGGCCATGGACTACCTGGGCGCCGTGATCGGCGTGGCTGTCTGTTATTTCATCAGTCTTGCGTTCATGGATGAAAAAACCGGGACAATTACGGATTTCAGTGGCTTTTCCATCCTTTTCCTGATTTCCCTCGTGCCCGCCCTGATGGGCGTGGTGCTGCTTTTTTTTGTAACGGAACCTCAGAGGGCAGGACGACCGATTCTTAAAAATCCGTCTACAATCACATTCAGCGGGCTGGATCAACGCTTGAAGATCTTCTTCTCCGCGGTCTTCATTTTTACGCTGGGAAATTCCAGCAATCAATTCCTGCTCTTGAAGAGTATGAACAGCGGTTTTTCTCTTTCGGAAGTGTTGTTGATGTATATGGCCTTCAATTTTTCAACCGCGATCGTATCCACGCCGTTGGGAGCGCTATCCGATAAAATCGGCCGAAAAAAAGTGATTCTGTCCGGTTATGCCTTGTATTCGTTCATCTATATCATGTTCGGGTTTGTTTCGACGGAAACAAAAAACTACTTATGGCTGTTCTGGATTTTATACGGTTTCTATTATGCATTGACGGAAGGAATTGAAAAGGCGCTGGTGGCCGAAATCGCACCTTCTGAAAAAAAAGCCACGATGATGGGACTGTTCAGCATGATCGTGGGAATCGGCCTGCTTCCGGCCAGCGTACTGGCCGGTTTGCTCTATTCGTTCGCCGGGCCCGCCTGGCCCTTTCTATTCGGCGGCGGTATGTCGGCGGTTGCCTTTATGATCATCGCGCTGTTTCTGAAGGAACAGAGAAGGAGAGATACATGAAGCGAATCGGCATTATCGGTGGGATCGGCCCGGAATCCACCGTTGATTACTATAAATTGATCATCGGCGCTTTTCATGGGAAGCAGGCGATTTCCGGATATCCGGAAATCATCATTTACAGCGCGGATCTATCCGGTCTGTTGAAGATACTGGAAGCCGGGAATTGGAAAGAACTAACGGAATGGCTTTTGGAAAAAGTGATCGCATTGCATAAAGCCGGCGCCGAATTTGCCGTCATCGGCTCCAACACGCCCCATATCGTATACCCGGAAGTCAGTTCAAGATCCCCCATACCGATGCTGAGCATCATCGAAGAAACACGCAGGAAAGTACAACACTCGGGATATCGAAAACTGGGGTTGATGGGAACACGGTTTACCATGGAATCGGATTTTTTCCGGAAGCCGTTCGAAGAAAACGGGGTGTCGGTCATTGTCCCTGAGAAGGAAGACCGGGCGCTTATCCATCACCGGCTGTTTTCAGAAATCGAATTGGGTGTCATCAAGGATTCGACCCGGGAGGAATTGCTGGCAATCGTGAAGAAAATGATCGACCGGCACTCCATCGAGGCGTTGATTCTCGGTTGCACCGAGCTTCCGCTGATCCTCGATAAAGACGAATTGGGAATTCCTTTCCTGAACACCACGGCCATTCATGCGGAAAGCATCGTCGCCTATTGTATCGGATAGAAACGCTGCGAAAGTGGTTGTGAATGGAAACATCCAGTAGCCCTACACCGTTTTTTGCCTCATACGGCCGTATTGTCGATAGAGGATGTAAGCACCCCACAGGATTGCCAGCAGGATGCACAGGGATCCGGTGCCATGGGAAATCCATGCCAGGGTTCGGTCCCATTTCAGCCAGCCGAGTTTTTTGAGCAGGAATTCCCAGTCATGGTAGTCGACGGCGTCGCGTCCGGTGATGCCGCCCAGCAGGATCAGACGCAACGCCCTGGCGTCGCCGATATAGGGCGCCATGTCCATGAAATTCTGCCCCAGCCACCAGAGAGCGACGGATGCACCGAAAGGATCCCGGGATTTGATCAGAAACGTGACCATACAGATCAGCGGAATCAGCAGCTGTCCCAGACTGCCGCCCAGAACCGTCAAGAACCTCCCGAAGGGGCGAAACAGGAGATGACCGGCTTCATGAAAAGCCAGATTGACGCCATGCAGAAACGTTTCGCCGGCATAATTTCCCTGCCAGCCCGCCAGAATATAGTGGATGCCCAGTATCAGGAGAAATAGGAAGACAATCGCTCTGCCTGCGAAATAAAAGGGATTCACCTCCGGTTTGATCCAGAACAACAGTTGCCGAATCAGGCTTCCGGCTTCGGAACCATTTTCCGCGGCTTCATCGACGATCCGTGGCGGAACGCTTCTTGCTCGATATTTTTGAAAGATGACGCCGCAGCGGGCGCACTCCGATCTTCCATCCGGTTGTTCAAAATTGCATTGGGGGCAGTGCATGCCGTCCATCCTTATATGGAAAAACAAGCAGTAGCCATCGACGCGAAAGACATGCGGCCGGTCGATCATTGGAATCGGTTTCCGGGTCCGATGAATACGTCATCGAGACGGTGCTCAGGCAGGTCGGGATGCGTCCGTTTCCAGATAGCTGACGCGATGTCGCCCTTCCCGATTGTCGCCCGGATATCCGTCGAGGGGGCGCACGTTTTCTTCGATGATTTTCCCGGAAGGGAGGATCGCATTCCGTTCCAGATAATAGCGCGATAAAATCGGTCGCCAGCCGGGTTGCAACCCACGAAAGGTATCCGCCACCGGGTGGTCGCCGAAATCCACATGGGTGTCCTGGGGGGTGATGGACTGACGATAGGCGCCGGTTTGCGGAATGACCGTCTTGATGAGATTGCCGTTCAGGACCGAATAGGTGACCAGGGGTTTTCGATCGCGCAGGGCAATTCCCCTGCGGCTCACATGCATGGTCAGAATATGGCGATTGCCTTCCATCATACAGCACTCCATGTATTCCGGCGTGATGGAGAAATGCATATCGGCGATGAATTTGGTGTAGCCCCATTCCCCGCGACCGGCATCCCGGGCAATGGTTTTGGTCACCGGGAGATGCAGCACCAGCGCACCGAATCCGGGGTAGCGGCTTTCCATAACGGCCGGCCATAACACCGGCGGTGGTTTGGGGCCGTACACCACAGGAACGATCATCCCGATTTCTCCATAAGGCCCGATGGAAGTATCGATGTAGTTGAATGCGGCGATACCGGCCATGGCTCTTTTCCCGGGTAGAAGGACCGGATGGAGGTGATCCGAAGGCAATATCTCCCGAATTTTTTCGGGATCGGCGGTATAGAATACGATAAAGGCGTCGTCGCGAAAATAAAGAACCGGCAGGTCAAAGGTCGCCTGTCCGTGGGTGACGGTGGTTGTGGGTCTTGCAGATGCAAAAAAAGTACTCATGGTATGCCTCCTTTCACCGGAAGGGTTGACGAAACGATACGCGGGTCGCGGATCCGGCTCCTTGGTCGGAGCGGGCGCACCGTTCCCGAGGGATCAGTCGATAAATACGGAGATGGCGCTGTGCTCCTTTTTTATTTTTTGAATCAGGGCGTCATGATGGCGCATGCGGACGATGGCGCGAATGATCAGGTAGATGCCGAAGACCGCCAGAAGTATGTTGATGAACATCAGCGGCACCAGTAAATGCAATACATGCATGAATTCGTAATATTTCGAAGTCGCGATCAGTACGCTGACAATCGACAGGGGCAATGCGAGAACCGCGATGCCGGTTCGCATCACCGCCAGGGACGTTCGCTTCTCCGCCAGAATAAGCTGCACCTCGTTGATGATGATGGTATCGAACGTGGATTGTTGAGATGTCAAGCTTGACCTCCCCAAGGATAGAATAGACTTTTCAAATACTTCCATATCGTGAAAAACCAACGGGTGTCAATATGTCCATTTCCGGGAATCTTTGAATGAAATGATATTGACATCCCACATGACACCCGACAGTTGTATCATGATGATGACAAAGATTTCAGCCTTCAACATCCTGGTATTCTGAGCCATATTGCTGTTGTAAAAGACTTGTGGTCTCCCGGTCCGGTCGATTGTTTTCGCGTGACAAACCGGTAACGGGTACGAGAAGATCTGCCCCTACAACCGAACCGGTATCGGACGATGGAGGGCGATTTGATGGAGATCGATGGTGACGTCGTATGCCATTGTTTCCATACCGCAATCAACGGACCGGCGCAGTCCTTCGCCATAAGCGGGGTCGATGTGATCGGCGGGCCGGAACAGATCCGCATCGGCGCGCTGAATCAGGTAAAACATGACGCACCGGTTGCCCTCGCCCAGGAGACGACGCATTTCATCCAGATGCTTCAGGCCTCTTTTGGTGACGGCGTCCGGGAAACAGGCCACGCGGTCTTTGACCAGTGTGCAGTTTTTGATTTCCACGTAGCAGGGCGGCATTTCCGGAGCCGTCAGTCGCAGATCCAACCGGGAGTGATCGCCGACCGTTACTTCTCTTGCAACCTCCTCGTAGGCTGCGAGCGCGTCGATGCGGCGCAAAGTCAGTGCGCGATATACCAACCGGTTGGGGATCATGGTGTTGACTCCGACCATGGCGTCTGGCATGTGGATGAGTTCCCAGGTGTATTTCAGTTTGCGGTTGGGCCGATCGTGAACGGAAAGGTACACCGGTCGTCCCGGTTCACAGCAGGTGGTCATGGCGCCCGAATTGGGGCAGTGGGCGGTCACGGTCGCACCGTCGGCGAGCAGAACATCGGCCAGAAACCGTTTGTACCGTTTGATCAGGACGCCGGGCAACAGCTTCGGCCATTGGATGCCGGCGTTATCCGTGCCGGCAGAAAAAAATCCCATCGAAAACACTCCCTTGAAAATTAGATGGTGTCAAGGCCGGTCAATGGCCTGCAGGGATAAATCCCTTGACATGCGGATACGTTTCGGTTAGTTCGTGCCCATCCGTAATCAACCATATGCATGAGGTCAATGGTGATTCCCGAGTGGATTGAAAAGTGGTTTCTGAGGGCGACGGATACCGTTTTTAAACGGATTCCCGCGCCCGTGCCGGATCGTGCGGCGTTGAAAGCCTGCCGGCTGATCTCCCACCGCGGCGAACACGACAATCAAACCGTATTTGAAAATACACTGGCGGCGTTTCATGGCGTCGCCGAAGCGGGTGTCTGGGGAATCGAATGCGACCTGCGGTGGACCCGGGACCTGGTTCCGGTGATATCCCATGATCCGGACCTTTCCCGCTTGTTCGGGAGTCCGGCGACCATCGCCCGACTGACCTGGACCGAACTGCGGAAAACCTGTCCGTTGATTCCCTCTCTCCAGGAGGTCGTGGAGCGGTTCGGTGGGAAGACGCATCTCATGCTGGAAATCAAGAAGGAACGCTATCCGGACCGCCTCCGCCAAAACCGCGTTTTGCAAGAACTGTTTGCCGGACTCGAACCCGGACGGGATTATCATCTGATCACGCTATCACCGGAAATGTTTCTGGAAATCGATTGCATACCACGGGAATATTTTCTGCCCATCGCCCAGACCAATATTCGCGGATTGAGTCGCCTGGCGTTACGGGCGGGTTATGGAGGGGTCACCGGCCATTATCTTCTCATGTCCGAACGTCGCATCCGTCTGCACCACCGTCGGGGGCAGTGCGTGGGCACCGGTTTTATCTCCTCGCGTAACTGCCTTTTCCGGGAGATTGGTCGCGGCGTGGACTGGATCTTTTCCAATCACGCCGCCCGACTGCAAGCCGATATGGCGGAGACGCTCCGGTGGAGCCCATAGCATTCCGGGGGCCTATTGGGCGCCGGTTGGTTCCGGTTGTTGATTCTCTGAAAGGCCGGCGTCGTTTACCCGTTTGTTATAATCGCCGACTTCCTTTTCAAATTGTTTTCGGTGTCCCTCGAATTGCTGGATTTTCTCGTTCAATGCACCGACATCCTTATTCAATGCATTTATTTCGTTGATGGACATGCGGGGTTTGCGCCGTGAGTCGATGGCGTCTTTTTCCTTCATCAGGGCCTTGTAATCTTCATCGATGACGTTTTTTCGTTTTTCAAGAATTTTCTGTTCGGCCTGGAGCGCGCGGGCCGATTTGGCCGGGTTGATCTCCGTTCCGGCACTTTCGCCGACCGTCTGAATATCCGCCGTTTGAACTTCTTCCGGGGTATCGGAAGGTTCATCGGGAGCCTTTTGGTCGTCCGCTGCCGACTCCGCAGGTGCATCTCCGGCCGGTGGTTCGTCGGTTTTCGTTACCGACGATTCCTCTTCCGTTGTCGGCGCTTCCGTCATCCCAACCGGGTACCCTTCGTAATCACTCAAGGCGTTATCGATAATCGCCTGTTTTTGGGCCTCGGCGTCGGCAATCGCCCGGACTCTTTCATCATAGTCCCGTCTTTTCTCATCATAGATCGTAATTTTTCGGTCATAGACTTCCAGGCGTTTTTGGTAGGCGGCGAGATCCTTGGCGGTCTTGACAAGCTGACGCGCTTGTTCCAATTCGGTTCTGAGTTCGGAGAGCGCCTGATATTCCTTATCAAGGGCGGCCTTGACGGCGACCAGGTCATCCTCGTATTTGAATTCTCCGGCATGGAGGGTTGTGGACCGGATACATGCGGCAATGCAGAATAGCAGTAAGCAAACGGTTGTTACGGCTGATTTCATAAAAGCCCCCTTTGATCGGTTCTCGATTAACCGGTTCGGAAAGCGGCCATCGACCGGTTGGGTTGCGGTTTCGGACAGGTCGGTTTCCTTCCAGACACCGGTCGTCGTCGGATTCATTTTTGCATAATTAAAACAGAACACTAAAGAAAATACAATGGGTATTTTGCGGAATCGACACCGGGCATCCTTCCACACATACGGACGGCATGTCGACAGACGCGCATGATTTTCCAAACTGCCGGGAAACGTTGACTATTCTTTCGCCAAACGGGCGGCCTGGCTTTTACCGGTTTCTTCATCCACGAAGTAGAACAGGATCGCGCCAATCACGAAGAGCAGCAATACCGATGCGATACTCCAGCGGGCGGCCAGCCGTTCAACTTCCGCGATTTGCGTTATCGTCGCGGCCGCCGGCATCAAAGCATGTTTGGCCAGGAGTCCCGATACGCCCATCAGGGTCGGGCCGATGATGGCGGCGAATTTTCCGAGCATGTTATAAAAACCATAGTATTCGGCCGATTGCTCATGGGGGATCAGTCGGGAATAATACGAGCGGCTCAAGGCCTGGATTCCGCCCTGAACCAGACCGATGGCGACGGCCAGAAGGTAAAATTCCTCCTTATGGGTCATCATCGTCCCCCATAACGTGATCAGCATGTAACTGACGATTCCCAGATAGATGGCTTTTTTCACGCCCCAGCGTTCGCCCAGTCTGCCGAAAACCAGCGCAGCCGGAAAACCGACGAACTGAACGATCAGCAGCGCCACAATCAGATCATTGGAATCGAATCCCAACGAAATGCCGTAATCAACCGCCATCCGGATGATTGTATCGACACCGTCTATGTAAAACCAATAGGCCAGAAGGAAAATCCCCACAGTTTTCAGATCCCGTATTTTTGAAAAGGTATCCATGAATTGGCGGAAACCGGCGGAAATGGGGTTGCCGGATACACGGGTGGTGACAGTGGAAGATTCCTCCGGCACCCAGAAGATGGTGAACAGCGTGAAACCGCCCCACCAGATCGCCACGGACAAGAAGGAAAAACGAACCGCGGCAGCGGCGTCCGGAAGACCGAAACGAGCGGGCATGAGCGTCATGAGGACGTTCACCAGAAACAGCAGTCCGCCTCCCAGATACCCCATGGAATATCCGAGACTGGAAACATGATCGACCCGGCTTTCATCGGCCACGTTGGGCAGCAGCGAGTCATAAAAGACATTTGCGCCGGAAAATCCGATGATGCCCATGGCGTAAATGAAAATAGCCCATCCCCACTGCCCTTTACCGACGAAAAAAAGCGCCGCGGTCATCAGGACACCGAGGTAGGTGAAGAAAATCAGGAATTTTTTACGGGTGGAGCCTTGGTCGGCGATGGCTCCCAGAATCGGGGCCATTAAGGCGACCAGCAGACTGGCCACGGAATTTCCGATCCCCAGCTGGGCCGTACTCTGGTTCACATCGACGCCGATGCTCCAATATTGTTTAAAAAAAATCGGGAAAAAGCCGGCCATCACCGTCGTGGCGAAGGCGGAATTGGCCCAGTCGTACAACGCCCAACCCCATACCGCCCGTTGATTGTTATTCTGCAATGAACCCGATTCCTTTCTCAGACGTTGTTGCGATTCAGTTTTGATGTGTTTTCATCATGTGATGCAGCCTTTCGGCTCTCAGGCAAAAGGCTTCCAGTTTCGCGTTGATCAGTTGGGGAAAAGGCGAGCCATCGCTTTCAATGGCCAGAAAGGGCAGGTCCTCCGTGCCGTCCAACACGAGCCGGAGACGGTTGTTCCGTGGTTCGATGGCGAGTTTGGTGGTGCGGTTCATGGTTTCGTTTAAAATAGACTCGGAGATCCGGTTCGGCATGCAGCCAAAGGGACCGATGGCGATCACTCCGCAGGCCTGGGTGGCGATTTCGGTCAAGGAACTGCCCACCGTCAGCACCGCTTCGCCGGTGAGGTTTTCCGAAATGTAGGGTGCGGCGTTTTTGACGAGCCGTTTGATATCGATCAACGGCGCATGCACGAGCCCTGATTTACCCAGAACGTTCTTTAGTCGTTTTTCATAATAGATCATCAATCGTTTTCGAATGGCGAAAGCCAGTTTTTCCTTTAAATTCATCGGCTGGACGGTCAGGTGTCGATCGACCAGATAGTCGGAATAGAGCAGCCACTCCCCGATGGGGGCGCAGACGGTCGTGAATCCTTTTTCCGCCAACTTTTCCGTCAGATATTGACGCGATATCCCGTCGCGACGCACGAAAATTTCCCCGGCCATGAAGATCGCCGGGACGGTTGTGGGCGGTTGTTTCATGGGAATCTGACGAAAACGATCGGCCGTTTGTTTGAGGCGATTCTCGAGGTGTCGAAAGTCGCCGTTTTCGAGGCAGGACAGGATGGCTGCCCATTCGGTTTCGAAACAGGAGGTCCCCTCTTCCGGGTTGACGGCATTGGCCAGAATCATCGAGCGGATATCCTCCATCACATCCGAAACGATGACGGCCCACCAGGCCTTGAGCTGCACGTCATTTCCCATACCGGCATAGCCGTTTTCCGATGTGAGGGAGAAAAGGGTCACATCCGTCAGGCCCAGACGTCGAATGACATCTTCCATGAAAACGTAGTATTGACCAAAACGGCAAGGGCCGGAGCCTGTGGGCATGAAATAGACCAGCACTTCATCGTCTCGTTTTATTTTTTCGGCATAATTCAGCAATGTTCCGGTCGTCAGGATGAGCGGCAGGCATTCTTTGCAGGAGGTATTGGCCCGGCCCAGCTTCAGTACGGCCTCGTCGGCCGGCGGATGAACGACGGCGCGAAAGCCCTTGGATCGGAATATGGCCGCGATGGACTCGGAAGCAAGGCGTCCCATGGAAGGAAACAGGATCGTCACCTTTGGGTCGTTCATGGAAAGCAGCGCTCCCGAAGATGTCATCACCTGTGGGGAACCGTTTTCCATCAGGGTGCGGGCCGGTGTAAACGCATTCACGGCCACCCGGATCTCTTTTTGGGCCAACAGTTTTCGATAAGCCGAAACGATATCCAGAAAGGCCTCGATTCTTGTTTCCAAACCGGCATCGGCCGTATGGCTGTCCAGTTCCAGGGTCAGGGACGGCTTTCTTTCCATGAGATCCCGGAAATAGGTGATGATGAAGGAGTCCGGACCGCAGGAAAAATTGGTGATATACACGCCGAACAATTGGGGGTGCTGTTTGACGACCCCGGCCGCTTTCAGAAGACGCTGCCCCATGCCCCAGTACATATGGTCGCGGGATTCCTCCCCTTCAAATGAAAGAAAATCCAGGGGAAACACCGTCACTCCCCGGGAAGCGATTTTATGGGGGATCCCCATGTTGGCCTCATCCACCAGCCCGTTATAGGACCGGCTGAAGATGACCACGGCGGTTTGATCCGGCTGCTTCTCCAGGTCCTGCAGGGCTTTTCGGCCGATGGCCCGCATCTCCACATCACATCCTCGTTGGGCCTGCAAGGCTGTCTTGAAGGCCTTGGCCGCGTCTTTTTTCCCCACGCCCATTTTTCTGGCGATATCGATCAATGGTTGCTCCGCCGCCTCCAATCCGATGCTTAAATCGAGCAGCGGTGCCAGCACCGTCGTCCCCCGCGCCTTTAATTCCAAGAGCATTTCCCGAAAAGTGGATTGCAGGAAAAACGTTTCGCCCTGAACAAAGGGGCAGGTCAAGGACACATCATTCCCGTTTTGGCTTGGTATGGCTTTCAAGTGCGGAAGGAAAATATATTCGGGCGGATCATCCGCGACGAGCAGGGAATGAAAAAAACCGTGAGACAGCTCCGCAGGATAGCAGAAGGCCGCCTCGCGCATATCGATTCCGATCTGGGAAGGTGATTCCGGCAGTACGGTCTCAAAACCGATTTCGGCAAAGAAGGTGGAATAGAGCGGGTAGAAGGTGCTGACCAGGAAGCTCCGGTTGATCCCGACTCTGGGGCGGGCGCCCCCGTGAACGGTCGGGTTCACCTTGCCGGCGAACTTTGAAAAGATCAGTTGATTCCGGATCTTGACCAGATCGAACTGCTGCACGTCATATTGGATATGGTTCCGCAGATTATAATACCGGTTGCAGGCTCCGCCGAAAGGATAGCGTTTCCCTTCCAGGTGGATCATGGCGATGTTGCAGCCGCGATCGCAATCTTCGCTGCCACCGCGACAGACGAAGGATTTGCCGTATTCCACCTCTCGGTCCACCAGATGTTGAAGATCGAAGTGCTGCTCGGCCATGAGACCGTTGTCGGTGCGTTTCTCGACCTCCAGGGCGACACCGAAGGCGCCCATGAGTCCGGGCTCCGGGGGAACGACGATGGGCTTTCCCACCAGGGCGGCCATGGCCAGGGGGACCGCCTTGTTGTAGCAGACGCCTCCCTGCATGAAGACCTTTTCCCCCACCGGTCGATTTCCCTTGACCCGATTGCTGTAGTTCATGCAGATGGAATACACGAGGCCGGCGACGATATCTTCATGGGAAACCCCTTCATGGATGGCGTTCTTAATGTCGGAGGCGATGAACGCGGCGCACTGGTCATTGAAGTTGGGGGGGCGGACCGCCTGCATGGCGATTCCGGCAATCTCTTCCATGGCCACATTCAGTGACTCGAGGGCCGATTCTTCCAGAAAGGAACCGGTGCCGGCCGAACACGCTTCATTCATCGCATAGTCCGCCGGTACGCCGTTGACGATGTAAGTGTACTTGGCATCCTGGCCGCCGATTTCAAAGATCGTATCGACCTTGGGGTCAAAATAGACCGCCGCGGTTGCGTGGGCGATGATTTCATTGATAACGCCGTTGGTCAACGCGTGCAATCCGGCGATTTGCCGTCCGGATCCACAGACCCCCAGCCCGACGATGTCCACGGAAGATGGATCGACTTTTTCCGAGATCTGATCGAGGATGGAACGGTAACATTGCCGCGCGGCGCCCACCGGGTCTCCGTTCGTTCGCAGATACACGGACGCCAGCAGTGCATGATCCGATTTGCGGAGCAGGACCGCTTTGGTGGTGGTCGAACCCACATCAAGTCCTAGCAGACAACGGTCCCGGGGTTGAACGACGTCGTATGTAAGGGTTTTGAAGGTGACGAGGTCGACGCAGTCCTTGAGCGCCGGCAGGGATTCAAAGGGTTGTACTTCCGTTCGGAACAGGGATTGATTCCCCGGAAACGGGCGGGTGGGATTTTCGAGCGCCCAGAGTGCCGCTCCCAGGGCCTCGAAATAGGGCGCCTCTTCAGGGACGATCAGGTCCGGAATCTCCTTGCGCAGATTCTCGATCATCATTTGGTTCAAGGCCGTGCCGCCGGTGATCATGATTTGCCGTCGTTGGACTTTCTTTAGTAATTCTAGCACTTTGTTGGCCATCATGACGCAAAGCCCCGCCGTCACGTTGGATTTCGGAATTCCTTTATTGGTGGCGTGGGTACAATCCGACTTGCAGAAAACCGAACAGCGTCCGGAGACATGATACGGCGTCTCCATGTCGGCCCAGTCACCGATGTCGGTGAGGGAGATATTCATGCGACGCAATTGCTGGAGAAAAAACTCACCGGTTCCGGAGGCGCATTTATTGCCGGTCAGAACGTTGGCGATTTTCCCTTCCGGGTTGAGTACATAGACCATGAAGGTTTCACCGCCGGCTGAAACAACCGCCGGGCAATCAATTCCGTTGGGTTTGGCGAAATGGTAGGCGTATTCGACGGCCTCCGGCTCGGAAACGGCCGACAAATTGACGAATTTCTGGAATTTACGGCCCGTGACGGCGATGGTGTCGAAACCATCCATTTCCATTCCGTCCAGGGCTTTCTGTAATGTTTGTTTGGGATTTCCCCCATGGGCATGGAGTTCGTGATGCACTACACGGATGTGTTGGTTGGGATTATCCTCCGTTGCTTCGAATCCGCCGTCATCTCTTTCCAATTGCACCAGGGAGATGGTGGATGCGCCGAGACAGAGTCCCAATGCCCGCCTTACTTTGTTATGATTCTTTTCGGTTGTCGTGTCGCCCGCAGCCATATGTCGCCCCATCGCTTGAATTCATTAATATGTATATCAGTGGAACCCGTATTTAACCAAAATTCACTAACGTTTATTAGAAATATTTGATAAAAATGAGGGGAATACCATCTTGTCGGTCCATGGGGAACGGCTTCTCTCCGCCCATGAACCGCTGTAACAATGCCATCGTGATTTTGCCATATACCGGAACCTTTAAAAAATCAATCCTTGATTGCCGAGCCGTCGGTTTGGACGGGACGATTTCTTGTATTGATCCTCATCGCGGTATGAATTACAATGCACGGAATGATATACGACCCCGAAATTCAAAAAGCCTTTGCCCTGCTCGGGCTGAACGCCGGCGCTTCGGAAGAAGATGTCAAACGAGCCTTCCGGAAGTGCGCCAAGCTCCACCATCCCGACCGATATCAGGCCGATCCCGATTTGCAACTGATCGCAGCGGAACGGTTGAAACGAATCAACGGTGCCTACGCCTGCATCAAAGACTATTTCTTGACCCTATCCTTGCAACGGGCGCATTCTCCGGTTACAGACAGGAGCGTTCCCGCGGCGAAGCGGGACCCGGGAGGAGTTTCCGGACCGCAGGAACCCAAGCAGGCGACGAAAAAAGCCCCGGTCGTTTCCCCGGACACGTTCCGGGGCTTGTTCGCAAGGGTCGCCCCCGCAGCGTCCGGTGATCTTTCATCTACGGAAAAAGTGAAACCGGTTTCCCCTCGGGACGTTCCATCGAGGCCGGAAGACCGGAAGTCGGAAATACGGCCGAGGCGTCCCATCATCCATCGCAAGTCCATGGGAAGAAGGGGCGGGCGGGTCGATGCCATCAAACCGATCGCGCCCATTGCGCCCATTTCGTCCGTGAAACGGATCTAGTGAACAATGGCGAACAGTTTATAAATATTGCTTTTATTCCCCTGGCCGTCTTCGATCAGGATGTCAAAGCGGCATTCGCCGGACGGCCCCGATACTTCAAAGGGCTCATTCAGGAGGAAGCTCTCCCGGCGTTCTTTCTGAGAATGAAGTTCGATGGGTTTGAACCGGGAAATGGGTTCGACGGTGTCTTTTGGGAAAAAGCGTTTGATGTAAAGGGTTTGAATATCCAGATCATCATCGATGACCGTGAATTTGAAGTTGACCATGTCACCAATGCGAAACGAGCTGGTGGCCAGATATTCTCCGTCAATGATTTTCCCGGTTTGCACATATACGATGAAAGGCGGAGACCCGTTCGGCTCACCGCCATCCAGGCGGGTCCCCCGGCACCCGATGAGGATGAGCATGCCGAGAAGGACAAGGGAGATCAGGCGTGCGATTTTGTATCGTTTCAGGGGCATGACGAATTCAATTGGTTCAAGGCGCCTGGTCATGTTCGTTTTCTCTGACGATGTCTCCGCAATACCAATGCGTCGCAAGTGGTGCGAAAGACAGGTTGCTGTTGGTTGATTTGAATCGGTTGGAACGGTACTGTACATACGCTTGCGGCCGATTCCACTTTTCATTCTCGCATGAACGCTGCAGCCACGTACAATCATTCGCCGGGATATATCTCGACCCATCAACGGCTCATTGCGAAAAAGAGGCAACACTCGTTACATAACGGTTGTTTCATAACATGTGACGTTGGGGATCGCAAGCAACATTTTCTGATCGGCGGATCGGCGGGAGCGTACGAAAATAACGCTTGAAAAAAACAGTCTTCTCCCCTATAGATGGATTCACACGCTGGGGGAGCCGTCAAGGCTGAGAGGAAACTCGGTTTCGACCCCTCGAACCTGATGCAGTTCATACTGCCGGAGGGAAGCAACATACGAGTTGATCGTTTCAGGCGGCTTACCTTCGGGTGAGCTTTTTTTTTGGAGCGACGGTTCTCCGAAGGCAATGGATAACCGGAAAAGGAGCAGAAAGATGCCCGTTCATTTGATCGTCAACGGGAAAGCGGCGCAGGTAACGGAACCGATCCGTCTGTCCGAGTTCCTGGCCATGCGGGGACTTGATCCGGATTCCGTGGTCGTTGAATACAACCTTGCGATCATACCCAAAGAAGACCTCGGCAAAACGATCCTGAAGGAAAACGACCGACTGGAAATCCTGCGTTTTGTCGGGGGGGGGTGAGCAGATGACAGACGAATTGAAAATCGGTGGTCGGGATTTTCAAAGCCGGCTTTTACTGGGGACGGGAAAGCTTTTTTCAGATGCGCTGATCCCGGAGATCGTGACCAGCTCCGGTGCGCAAATCATCACCGTTGCCTTGCGAAGAATCGATTTCGAATCCGAAACCGAGAATATCCTGCGGCATATCCCCCGCGATATCCAATTGATGCCGAACACATCGGGAGCGCGCAATGCCGATGAAGCCGTCCGCATCGCCCGTATCGCTCGGGCGGCCGGTTGCGGAAACTTGATCAAAATCGAAGTGATCGCCGATAATAAATATCTGATGCCCGACGGCTATGAAACCGTGCGCGCCACTGAAATTCTCGCAAAGGAAGGCTTTATCGTCCTTCCGTATGTCAGTCCGGATCTGATGGTGGCCAAACGGTTGGTCGATGCCGGTGCGGCGGCCGTCATGCCCCTGGGGGCGCCCATCGGCAGCAATCGAGGTTTGAAAACCAAGGAACTCATCCGGATTCTGATCGATGAGATCGATCTGCCCATCATTGTCGATGCCGGCCTCGGAAAGCCGAGCCACGCCTGTGAAGCCATGGAAATGGGGGCCGATGCCTGCCTGGTCAACACGGCCATCGCCGGCGCCCGGGATCCGGTAGCCATGGCGGGCGCATTCGGCAAAGCCGTCCAGGCGGGCCGGGAAGCATACCTGGCGGGTCCGGGTACGGAGAGCCTTGTTGCGGCGGCTTCTTCCCCTTTGACTGGATTTTTACATGAGAACTCTACCGGAGCAGGAAGATCGGGGTAGGGAAGGAAAACGACCGGGGTCGGAATCGACACCGAAAAACCAAGAAAGTACGGAACGTCTCACCCATCTGATTCGGAATGCGACCATCGCCATGAGTTTTTACCAAACAGTCGAGCAATATGCCCCTTTCACAACGGAGAATCCTGTCCGGATCCCCGGATCGGATCGGGTTCGCCGGATTCTGCATCAGGGGAGGGTCCTGCCGGAGGATTTCAGCATTTTGTTATCCACGGCCGCCGCTTCTTTCCTGGAGGAAATGGCCCAGGAAGCCCATCGACTGACCGTCCAATATTTCGGCCGGACGATTTTGCTGTATACGCCGATGTACTTATCGAATCACTGTGTCAACCAATGCCGCTACTGCGGTTTTAATGCGAACAACGCCATCCCGCGCAAACAGCTCTCCCTTGCCGAAGTGGAGAAGGAAGCCGCGGCCATTGCGGCAACCGGTTTGAAACATGTCCTGATTCTGACCGGAGACGCCCGCCATGTCGCCGGCATTTCCTATCTGAAGGACTGCCTGGAAATTCTACGGCGCTATTTCACCTCCATCGGTATCGAGATATATGCCCTTGAAACCGATGAATACCGCCAGTTGATCGAGGCCGGGGTCGATTCTCTGACTATTTACCAGGAGACTTACAACGAATCCCTTTATGACGATCTTCATCCCAACGGGCCCAAAAGAGACTATCGCTTTCGGCTGGACGCTCCGGAAAGGGCTTGCCGTGCGGGAATCCGTTCGGTGAACATCGCCGCCCTGCTGGGGCTGGATGATTGGCGCAGGGATGCGTTTTTCACGGGATTGCATGCCGACTATTTGCAGCGCCATTACCCGGAGGTGGAGATCGGCCTCTCCATGCCGCGCATCCGGTCCCACGCGGGCGATTACCAAATCCGTCAACCGGTGACCGATGAAAATCTGGTTCAGATCATGCTCGCCTGGCGGCTTTTTTTGCCGCGGGTCGGCATGGCCCTCTCCACCAGGGAAAATGCTTGTTTGCGGGACAATCTCATTCGCCTGGGGGTGACCAAGATGTCGGCCGGCTCCACCACCAAAGTGGGCGGCAGGACACAATCTCAAGAGGATGTCGGTCAGTTCGAGATTGCCGATCATCGTTCGGTGACTGAAATGCGGCTTCAAATTCAGCGACTCGGTTATCAACCGGTTTTCAAGGACTGGCAGCCGATTCTGTAGGGGATGCCGCCCCACGGTAAGGGGCTTTCGTTTGGATGATACGGGGGGATGATTTTTCAACATGAACCTGTTCGAGAGTGGCATCAGCCGCCATATCGGAGCGGAAGCCTTGGGGAAATTGCAGCAGGTCCACGTGGGGATCGCAGGGGCCGGCGGCCTCGGCTCCAATTGCGCCCTTCAGCTGGTGCGCTGTGGTTTCAGGTGTTTGACGCTGGTGGATTTTGACCGGGTGGAGCCGTCCAATCTGAACCGGCAGTTTTTTTTCCTGGATCAGGTGGGAAAGCGAAAGGTCGACATGCTCCGGGAGAATCTGCTGGCCGTCAACCCGGATCTCTCGCTGACCCTCTATCCCGAACGGATTGATGCGCGCAATGTCCGGATGATTTTTTCCGATTGCCGGGTGATCGTGGAAGCCCTGGACCAGGCAGCGGATAAAAAGATGATGATGGAAACCTTCCTGCCGACTGACAAATTGCTGGTGTGCGCCTCCGGTATTGCCGGCTGGGGGAACAGCGACGCCCTGCGCACCCACCGGATTCGACCCAATGTCTATATGATAGGCGACCTGGTAACGGAAGCAAACGAAGAATATCCGCCGGTTTCCCCCCGTGTGACCGTGGCGGCCGCCAAACAGGCCGATATCATCTTGTCGCATGTCCTGGGAGACAAGTTCATTCAAGTGAAGGAGCCGACAGTTGAAATCGTTTCGTAATTCCCCGAAGGACATCCTGAATACCGACCTGTATTGCATTACGGCCGAAACCCATTCCAACGGTCGTGACAATATTCAGGTGGTGGAAGAGATGCTGCGGGCCGGAATCCGGCTGATCCAATACCGGGAAAAAGAGAAAACCATGGCCGAAAAATATCGCCAGTGTCGCCGCATCAGGGAATTGACCCGGCGGGCCGGCGCGTTCTTCATCGTCAACGATCATGTGGATCTGGCCCTTGCCGTGGACGCCGACGGGGTTCATATCGGACAGGAAGACCTGCCCATCGAAGCCGTCCGGGAAATTGCCGGAGACCGACTGATCGTCGGCGTCTCCACCCATTCTCTTCCGCAGGCCCGGGATGCGGTGAAAAAAGGCGCGGATTATATCGGCGTGGGTCCCCTCTATCAGACCTTCACCAAAAAAGATGTGTGTGCTCCGGTGGGCCTGGACTATCTGAATGATGTCGTCACGCATCTCGACATCCCTTTTGTCGCCATCGGCGGAATCAAGGCCCACAATCTGGCGGATGTCGTCCGTCACGGCGCCGCCTGTGTCTCCCTGGTCACGGAGATTGTCGCGGCCGACGATATCGGCGCCCGGATTCGCGATCTGAAAGCGATTATGTGCAATGCAACCCAATCATCAACGAGGATCGACTCATGAATTATCAGACCCAGATGGACGCGGCCCGCAGGGGCATCATCACGCGGGAGATGGAAATCGTCGCGAATAAGGAAAACATGAATGCCGGGCAGTTGAAGGAACGGATCGCCGCCGGCAAAATCGTCGTGCCGGCCAACAAGCGGCACACGCGTCTGGACCCGGAAGGCATCGGTGAAGGGCTGCGGACTAAAATCAATGTAAATTTAGGGATTTCAAAGGACTGCCATGATCTTGATCTGGAACTGCAAAAAGTCGAACACGCCCTGAAGTTGAAGGCCGAGGCGATCATGGATCTCAGCTGCTACGGAAAAACCCGCGAATTCAGAAGAAAGCTGGTGGACATGTCGCCGGCCCTGGTGGGAACCGTTCCGATTTATGACGCGGTGGGATATTATGACAAGGAACTCCAGGATATTACGGTGGATGAATTTTTCGACGTCGTGGAGCAGCACGCCGAGGACGGTGTCGATTTCATCACCATCCATGCCGGTCTGAACCGCGCCACGGCGCAAAAACTGGAAAAAAACAAAAGACTGACCAATATCGTATCCCGGGGCGGCGCCCTGCTGTTTTCCTGGATGGCCATGACGGGCAATGAAAACCCGTTTTATGAACAGTATGACCGGTTGCTCGATATTTGTGCAACCCATGATGTCACCCTGAGCCTTGGCGACGGCTGTCGGCCCGGAAGCATCCACGATTCGACCGATGCCTGCCAGGTGGAGGAGATGATCGTTCTGGGTGAATTGACCCTGCGTTCCTGGGAGCGCAATGTTCAGGTCATGATCGAAGGTCCCGGCCATATGGCCCTCAATGAAATCGCCGGCAACATGATGCTGGAAAAGCGCCTCTGTCATGGTGCGCCGTTCTATGTGCTGGGACCTCTGGTGACGGATATCGCTCCCGGGTATGATCATATTACCAGTGCCATCGGCGGCGCCATCGCGGCGGCCAACGGCGCCGATTTCCTTTGTTATGTGACGCCCGCCGAACATTTGCGTCTGCCGACCCTGGATGATATGAAGGAGGGGATTATCGCCGCCCGCATCGCCGCCCACGCCGCCGACATCGCCAAGGGAATTCCCGGCGCGCGAAAATGGGATGACGCGATGAGTCGCGCCAGACGCGACCTTGACTGGCAAAAAATGTTCGAACTGGCCATTGATCCTGAAAAAGCCATCCGCTACCGGGAATCGTCACAACCGGAAGATCCGGAAACCTGCACCATGTGCGGAAAAATGTGCGCCGTGAGAAACATGAACCTTGCACTTTCGGGGAACAAACTGAATTTGAAGGGGGAACAAAAATGAATCAACCGACGGTCATTCTGAGGCGTTGCCCGGATTATCGGGTGGACGACATCGAAGGCATCATCCGTGAGGCAATGACGGATCTATCCTGCGACGTCCGGGGTAAAGTTTTTATCAAACCCAACGTTGTGTCGGCCAACCGGAGGTACATACACCATTCCTACACGCAGCCCGCCGTGGTGGAAGCAATGGTGCGGGTGCTTCGCGCTTACCGGACCGAACGGATTTGTATCGGCGAATCCGGCGGATACGGTATCCCTTCCCGCATGTTTTTAAAGGAGGCCGGCTATTTTCAACTGGCCGAAAGACTCGGCGTCCGCCTGATCGATCTGAACGAGCATGCGCTGGTGAAGGTGCCCCTGACGAAAGGGGTTTGTCATCAGCATATTTTACTTTCCCGCGACATTCATGAAGCGGATTTCAAGATATGGATGCCCAAATTGAAATATCATATTTTCGCCTCCATCACCCAAACCTTGAAGTTGAACATCGGCATTCTGGCGCATCAGGAGCGGATGTTGTTTCATGATCATCGGATCCATGAAAAAATCGTCGACTTGCTGGAGCCGGGGTACCCGGATCTGATTGTCTCCGATGCCGTCGACATCACCTATGGTTTTGAATCGGCGCCTTATCCGGTGCGGTTGGGCGCGTTGCTCATTTCCAATCATCCCCTGTCTGCGGATGTGGTGGGGGCCCATATTATGGGCTATGAACCGACCGACGTGAAACACCTTGCGATCGCCGCCCATCGGGGCTACGGTTCCCTGCGACTGGATGACATCCGGGTGGAAGGAGATGTGAGCCTGGAGGAACTGAAAGCCAAACCAAAAGGGAAACCGCGCTTGTTCCAGATATTGAACGAACTGGAAACCCCCATCGAATTCTATGCCGGAACGGCGCCCGGCACCGACGTTATCTGCGACGGCGGCTGCGAAGGCGCGTTGAAAGGCGCCTTGGGCACCATCGAGAAACGGTCTCCGGGGGCGCTTGGAAAGGCGAAAAAAGGGGCCATCGTGACCGGCATTTACCAAGGTGATGTCATCATGCCGGACGGGCCGGTTTTACTGGCCGGCGATTGCACACAGGTCGAAGGTCGCCTGACGGCCCAAAAAGTGGTTCGTGTCAAAGGATGCCCCCTGGGTGCACGGGATCTGTTCATTAAAGTCCCTTTTCTTTTCGGAATGCCCAGCCCCATGTTGGATAAACGCGACGCGTTCCTGTTTGTTTACAATTCCCTGCAAAAAGCGGCCGGAACGGTTTGGAATCGCATGATATGGAAGAACTGATGGGGGAAAGACGGCCTCGTTGGCCGGCTTACCTATTCCGTTGATGTTCCCCTGTTACTGTTCCACCTGTTACAGGGCAATCGCACATCTTTTTTCAAGAGTTAAGGATTTTCAACATGTAGTTGTTTTCCCAGCCAGCTTTGAGTCTTTTTGTTTGGATACTGCCCTTGAACGTTTTTTCCTGTTTGATCATATTTATAACGATATGCCG
>JBGSLR010000023.1:0-35851 GCA_041740615.1 Desulfobacterales bacterium | reverse complement strand
AATAGTTTTGACAGGAAGACTCCGGCTATGGTTTATTTTGAAACTCTCTCTCAGAATCAGGCTGCGGCATGATCATGAACCAAGAGCAGTTTCCCACTTATCAACTTCGGTATCCTGTCCAAACAACCCCGACCACCTCATGGTTCTCGCACTCCTGAACAAATGCCGCTGCCTGTTTTCGCCATGCCATCGAAGGCGGGACAATCCGTTCCAGTTCAACGGTTTTCCGTTTCGGTTTTTCAAAACGTGGCTCAACTCCCAAGTCAAAACAGGCATCAAAATATTTCTTGCCGGTCTGCAATCGGTGGTACTGGATTGCATCGCCACCTTTACGACAATTCCGGCACCAAAAAGCCCCCAAACCGTCATGGTCATCCGGCCAAACACGGAAGCGGTCCCGGCCGCCACACCAGGGACATTCACCAGAAAGTTCCCTATGTGACTGTTTTTTTAGTTTTATTCCGTCGTTATCGAGTAGTTCAACGATATTCATGCCAGCCTCTTAGTGCAGGCATTGCAGGCATTGCAGGCATTTTCTATAAAAGTCCTCCCGAGAAACCTGTTTTTGGGAAATAAAAAGTTAGTGAAAAACGCCTGCAATGGCTGCAATGGCTGCAAATTATTCATTGGTCACCAGCCCAACCCCGACATAAAAAGTGTGCCGTCTCTGGTATGAGTCGTACCGTCTTGATATCTCTCGGCCGAATTTGGTCCCGCCCATCGGCCTATGGCCGTTTTCAAGGCACCACGATTGATATTCCGAATAAAGGTGTCCGGCTTGTACTTCATACCCCTGACCGATTATGCAGCGGTCTTTGAGAAAATGACCGATTAAATCCTCATCTTGGCGGTATGCTTCGGTTGAATCCCGGACCACGGAAGGCGGATTCAATCCCTGGCGTTGATACTCAAGGCACCCACGCACCAACCAAGCCAGAATACCGGATGCTTCCGCCTTCAATTTTTCTGGTAGTTGTGGGTCGGCCTTATGCTCATTTTGTCCGGTAGGATTGGCGACGAATGCCTGTGTGAATGGTATTAAATGGATTCGTTGCCATAGCGCATAATCGTTCGCCGGTGCTTGCGGTTTATTATTGGTCATCATGATCAAAAGGTGACTCGGCCGAAATTCCACATGGTGACGACTGTAAAGGCCGCGAGCATTCAGGGTATCACCGCCCACCAACTCTTTGACTCTGGAAGTGTTCAACCGTTTGCCCTCATCGGTTTCCGAAACCCAAACCAGCCGCTTTCCTCGTAGCGATAGAACACCTGAATTTGGCGCGCCGCTTGCCTTTGCAAATTTTTGTTCGAGTAGTAGTTCGCTTTCGGCCTTGAATGCGTAGTCTCCCAAGGCGTGCTTCAGGGCTTCAAGTAGGGTTCCTTTACCGTTCCGGCCACCTCCCCAGAGAATCGGCAGGATATGCAGTTCCGCCGTACCGCTGATTCCGTATCCGAATAGTCGTTGAACGAAGTCAATTAGCTTCTGGTCAGCCGCAAATACTTCCAGAAGAAACCGTTCCCATGTTGGACAAGCTTCTTCAAGTCCGCGCCATTCAGTGGGGCAATGCGTTTTAAGGTAGTCGTCCGGCTTTCCTGGCCGGTGCTGTCCGGTCCGAAGGTCTACCACCCCATTTGTGCAGGCCAGAGAATACGGCAGCCGGTCCCACTCCTGCCCGGTCAGACCATTCCCCACCGCCGATAGCTCCAAAACATTTTTGCGCTTTTGTAGATTTTGAAGGGCGGATATCACCCTGTTAATTTCGGAGACCGCCTTTTCATGCTTTTTTTGCGCCGCCACATCGCCCGCTTTCGCTGCTTTGATCGCATTCCAGGCCTGCCGCTTGGCTTCTACCGTGAAGGCATCTACTACCAAATCCACCGCCGCCAATGATTCAGCGCGGATATCCTCGGCCCAATAGTGACCGGCCCATTGATACCACCGCGCCGCCGCGTGGTCATACGTAAAGGCGTCCTGGGTTAACTCCCGATAGACCCGCGCCGCGCCAACCTCGCCATCGTGAACGGCCTGTAGCAATAGCTCTGTGATACCGCGTTCGGCCGGATGATTATCTGGTGGATAGGATTCAGCTTCCTTAGCCGCTCTTTTTTCGCACATCATTTTTAGATTCTCGTTCATCGCCCGAGCCCCCGCCGTTACCGTTCCGCCACCCTATGCGCCAACCACTGCCGGTATTCAGATTCAAGCCAGCCTGGTAACCCACCACCCATAGAAATGGGTTTGGGGAAAATACCGGCCTGGACCCAACGCCAGAGCGTAGGTGCTGAAATTCCGACATTTTCGAGAATTTCCTTTTTGCGGAGAATCCGATCTGTTTTTAGTTCTGATAGCGGCATTTTTTTACCTTTCATCCTGATTAACATACGTTATATGTTATTGATTGCAAAAAAATATTACAAACAACTCATCACGTTTTTTTTGATCCGCCCAATATTTAAAACGATATACGCCTCGGCAGTATCTCTTGTAAGACTGTGCGCGGTATTAATATGTTCTAACAAATTTTCGAAGCCTGGAATTTGAATCGGTTTGTCTCCAATTTTCCTAATCGCTTCGATGCTTTCATAGCCATCAAAACCCTTGCAAATTATGAATCCTTTTTTTGATTCATCTGGAAATGATCCACCATCTAATTGATAATATTTCAGATTTTGAAATTGCACACAGTAAATTAGCGCATCAACTTGCTTGTCGCTGTTGAAAATTCCGGCAACTGTACAGTCGATACTGCTATTCATAAAAGACAATAAATGCCTTATGCCAGCTGGTGTCATCCCAATCTTGTTTGCTGCATTTGCGATGGAAATTTCTATCAAGTTTTTAAATGACCATGAATGGGCATGGCCAGTGCCTTCGACGGTTTCGATTTCAGGTGTAATGCCGAATTTACCGGACAAATATTCATATCTCTGTCGGGGTATACCTAAAATTTTTTGAATATCCTTGGCTTGAAATGAATTCTGTTTTTTTAAATATGGCATTTTATATAATCACCTTGATCATTTTTTGCGTACGTTATATGTTAAAAAATCGCATTTGTCAATATATTTTTTCATAACGTTTCATTTAGACCCAAAATTAACAGCAACCACATTGCTTGCTCGGGGTTCGGTGAGCCCAACAATCTCTTTTAGGCGGATCTCCCAGCGCATGAGTGCCTGTCGTTTTTCGGTGTCATAGGAATGCTGGTTATAAACAGCCATGATACCTTGTAGTTTATGTCCGAGCACTTTTTCAGCCACAATATCAGTGACGCCAAGGCCCGCTAAACGAGTCCGAAGTGTCCGCCTCAGATCGTGAGGCGTGAATGGTTCTGCAATACCTATTTCGGCTGCATGGCGCGTCACAGCGCGGGTTAGGCATGGCCTTGTGATAGGGCTTTTGTCCTTATATGATGATTGAAAAACATAGTTACTATCTGAATACGGCCGCGCCTGTTCGATCACATCAGCTGCCATCGGGCATATAGGCACCCGCTGCGGTTCTGAATTCTTCATCCTGGATGCCGGGATATTCCAAAAACCATCTTGGATTTCATCCCACCGCATCCCGGCAACTTCCCCCGGCCTCTGCCCGGTCAACAAGATGATTTTTAAAGCCAGTTTGGTCACCCGGTACATATCCACACTGGGATTGTTCAGGTCCAGCCCTCCCCACAATGCTTTGATCTCATCATCGTTCAAAACCCGTTTGCGTGCTTTCTCGGATGTCCGTCTCATACCGGAAATGGGGGATTGCTCTATCAGCCCCCTTTCGGCCGCGAAATTAAACATCCTGACCAAAACCCCCAAAAGGCGGTTTGCCGTGACCGGTGCACCGCGTTTTTTGACCTTATCAAGCAACAAGACAGCTTGCCGTCTGGTGATGCTGGATAGTTTTTTCTTTTTCCAAGAAGGCAGCGCATCCTTTTCGATAAGCCGTAGGCGCTCTTTTGCGGTTGGAGAATTTTTCAGCTCCTCTTTCCAAAATTCATCCAGTAGATCTTTAAAAGTGGGATCAACATTTTCCTTTTCTTCGGCTCGTTTTTCAGCTGGGTCAATATCGGTGTTTAGAAGGGCAACAGACTTTCTATGTTCTTCCAACGCATATGCCAGATTCCGCCCGTCATATGTGGCAAGGCGCATCTCTCTTGTTTGGCCGTTCTTCATGTACCGATGGACAAAAAACCTGGCACCGCTCGGCATAACCTTTAGATACAGGCCCTTAAATTTACCATTGTTCACTCTAACCAAAAAGGGCTTGTCTTTTGAGGTAAGTCTTTTAATTTCCAAGTCAGTAGTTAACATGTATTCGACTCCCTGCTATCAAAAAAAACCACAAAAAAAACCACAAAATCGGGGTGTATTTAGATGAAAAAAAGTGAAATGCCCTGGAAGGTCAAATAGCGGATATCTGGAATAATGTCAATAATTAATGTATAGATATGAAATGGTGTGAATCACCCTAAAATGCGACCCTTTTAGCTTTGGGAGCAGGGAGTCGGAGGTTCAAATCCTCTCGCCCCGACCATGATTTTCTTTTACGGGCAAGCATCAGCCCGCCCGTTCAACCGAAAAATGCCGATTTAGACGCATCGTATTGAATAGATTGCATATGTCGTTATCGGCGTTGACGATCATCAATTTCCCGCCGATTTTGTTTAACGAGTTATGCGTCGCAATCATTACGCCGATGCCGACCGAGTCGATCATGGTTACCCCCGCAAGATCGATGACCAACTCCGACGGCGCCTCCTGCACCAAAGAGTAAAGCTCCGATCGCAATTCGTTTGCCATGGAGGCAACGATATCCTTCCCTGGTTTGACGGTAATTCGGCGGTCATTTTTAACGACTTCGCTCATCAGCGCACCCCGCGATGGTTTATTTTCGGTTGATGATCGGAAATCCCGGTCTAATTGGATCTTCTGGTCATGATAGCTAAGGAAATGCCTGAAATGTCAGATGCAATAAACAGAAACAGCGCTTTTCGAGGATTGTGAAACAAATCCTATCACAGCCGGATGGAAAACTCAATTTGAATTTCGTATGTTGTTACTTTTGAAAAGGTTGCAAGTTGAACCGGCAGCAGTGTCGTCCACCCGGACATTATGAATTCCCCATCCCACGCTTGCAAAAACAGCTGCATTCTCGTATTGGAAGGATTCAAGTTTAACTCATTTCCATCAGCAACTACAGGTGTCACAAAAGATATGAATCGAAACAAAGTGTTAGCTGCCATCGGAAGCGGCATGCTCCTTACCCTGGCGTTTCCCCGAGCGGATTTTTACGGGTTTGCCTGGCTGGCATTGATCCCAATGTTCTGGGGCCTCCGTGATGCGAAGGCGACTCAGGGCTTCTCCATCGGGTTGATTGCCGGTCTTTCCCATTATCTAACATTGCTGTATTGGCTGATTGGCACCATGACCCACTACGGCCAACTGTCGGCTCTTGTCAGTGTCTCTCTGCTACTCCTTCTGTGCCTTTATTTGGCTTTATTTTGGGCCGTATTTTCCTATCTGTGCTGTCGGTTTTGGTATCGCCCGAATGTGGGGTTCTTTTTTTTTATTCCGATTCTATGGACGGCGTTGGAATATGTGCGCACCTATCTGTTGACTGGTTTTCCATGGGAATTTTTGGGATATTCACAATACCAAGCGCTGCCGCTGATTCAAATGGTGGACCTGACAGGCGTTTACGGGCTTTCTTTCCTGATCGCCATGACGAACGGCGGGATATTTTTTCTGGTCATGTTTCTATTTGGTAAGGACTGGCAGGAAAAACCAGTCAGCGGAAAAACAGTGTGCATCACCACGGGAATCCTTTTGGCCAGTATAGCCGCTGTCTGGAGCTACGGGAACCACCGGATCAGAACCACGGACGCCCAAATCGCCGCCGCGCCCAAAAAAACCATCAGCGTCATCCAAGGCAATGTTGATCAGGCGGTTAAATGGGACCCGGCTTTTCAAATTGAGACCATCAACAAATACGTAGGGTTATCTCGACAGGCGGCAACGGAAAAACCGGATCTGATCGTGTGGCCGGAGACCGCGACCCCGTTCTACCTTTTTGCCCCTTATGACAGAAAACTCACTTTTTTGGTCCTGAAGGGCATCCAAAGCATCGGATCGCACTTTCTGATCGGAAGTCCTTCCTATATTCGAGAGGTAGGACGGTTTGATCATTATAACAGCGCTTATTTACTGGGTCCTGGGGGCCTTGCCATTAATAAATACGACAAAGTCCACCTGGTTCCCTACGGAGAATATATTCCACTTAAGAAATGGTTCCCTTTTTTGGGAAAACTGGTGGACCAGGTTGGTGATTTCAAAAGTGGGAAAAAAGGGGAAACGCTTACCTGGTCCGACAGTCGTCTCGGCATCCAGATTTGCTTTGAGATCATTTTTCCAGAGCTGTCCCGGGCCATGGTCGACAATCAAGCCGAATTGCTGATCAATATCACCAACGACGCCTGGTTTGGAGAAACGAGTGCTCCCTATCAGCATTTGTCCATGACCCTTTTCCGCGCAGTCGAAAACAGGCGGATGCTGGCCCGCGCTGCCAATACCGGGGTCAGCGGCTTCATTGACCCGGTCGGTCGTATTGTCGCGTCCACCGGTTTATTCGAAGACGCCGTACTGACCCGGACAGTTCCCTTGATCCGGGAAAAAACGATTTATTCTCGTTTTGGTGACGTTTTTGCCGTCGCATGCCTGGCTATCGTATTGCTTTTTCTCGTATGGCGATATACAAAAAAAGGTCAACCAACCTGAAGGAGGTAATCACATGTTACATGATCTGAAACATATCATCCATGAATCGTCCGAAAAGCTGGAACAGCTGAAAGGCTGTCTTTGACCTGCCCACAAAAGAAAAACGGATGATGGAAATCGAGGCCATGACGGCCCGTGAGGGTTTCTGGGATCAGCCCGAGAAAACGAAAGATATCCTCAGAGAGCGCGCCGTTCTGGAAGCCAAGGTCTCGGCATGGAAAAAGCTTAGCAAGGATCTGGATGAAGCCGGTATGCTGTTGGATATGACGGTTGAGGAAGCCGATGACGGTACGATTCAGGAAGTCGAATCTGAGCTCAACCGAATTCGCGACGATATCCGCAGATTTTCCCTGGGTTTAATGCTTGACGGAGAACATGATCAGAGTAACGCCATTGTGTCCATCAATGCGGGCGCCGGGGGCACTGATTCCCAGGACTGGGCGGAGATGCTGTTCCGGATGTACACCCGCTGGGTTGATCGCAAAGGCTATCGATTGACCCTCATCGATCTGCAACCCGGTGATGAAGCCGGGATCAAAAGCGTCACCTTTACCGCAAGCGGTGAATATGCTTACGGGTATATGAAAATGGAAACAGGCGTTCACCGACTGGTGCGCATTTCCCCTTTTAACGCCAGCGGAAAACGCCACACCTCTTTTGCCTCGGTTTTTGTTTACCCGGAGTTGAACCAGGAAATCGTCGTCAATATCGAGGAGAAGGATTTGCGTATTGATGTCTACAGGGCCAGTGGGTCCGGAGGGCAACACGTGAACAAAACCAGCAGTGCCGTCCGGATTACCCATATGCCCAGCGGGATTGTCGTGCAATGCCAGCAGGAAAAATCCCAGCATCGCAACAAGGACTTGGCCATGAAAGTGTTGCGTTCGCGCCTACATCAAAGTGAACAACTGAAGCAGGACAAAAAAATGCAGGCCTTGCATGACAGCAAGGACGAAATCGCCTGGGGGAGCCAGATTCGATCCTACGTTCTGCATCCCTATCAGTTGGTAAAGGACCATCGGCTCAATCTGGAAATCGGCAATGTCAACCTGGTTCTGGATGGTGGGCTCGATCCGTTCATCGAAGGTGCGCTTCTTTCCCTGAAAACATAGCGCTCGCAAGGGATCTCCCCTATGCCAGGATCCCTTTTCGGACTACTCGGAAGAATATGCATCCATACGAAGTGATCAATGATTATTATCAGCCGGGCTCGAAAGCGCACACCATTCTGGTGCGTCATAGTGAACAGGTGGCCGAAAAAGCCGTTTCCATCGCGGAGCGGATACGCCATTTAAATCCGGATATTCAGTTCATTCAAGAAGCGGCCATGCTCCATGATATCGGGATTGTTTACACGCGGGCGAGCAAAATCGGCTGTCATGGCGCGCATCGGTATGTGGCACATGGATACCTGGGGCGTTTGGAGATGGAGAAGAGGGGACTCCCGCGCCATGCGCTCGTATGTGAACGCCACGTGGGTGTCGGGATTACGGTCGAGGATATTCGTCGATATCATCTGCCCCTGCCGTTTCGGGACATGCTGCCGATATCCATCGAGGAGAAGATTGTCTGTTTTGCCGACAAGTTTTTTTCCAAGGATCCAGTTTCAGACGGAGAGGAAAAAACCCTGTCCCAAGTGATTGCATCCCTGATTCCATATGGGCAGAACAAAGCGGACCGCTTCCAGGAATGGGCGACGCTGTTTGAATACCAGTAGCGATATGTTGACCACCCAAGAACGCCGATGCCTGAAATTCATATATGTCACCGATGCCCATATCGGCGCCGGTCCGTTGCGCGTGCAAGTGGAAGCAGTGCTTGGGGCCGGTGCGACAATGATTCGTTACAGCAATCCGGATTTTTCGTGGCGCCAATACCCCGAGGTCATGGCGATTCGAAACACCTGTCGCTGCAATTTTCTTCCATTTCTGGTCCAGGATGACATTCTGTTGGCCAAAGTCCTGGAGGCCGACGGTGTTCATCTACACCGGAAACAGGAGAATCCGGATGAAATCCGCTCGCTGTTAGGTCCTGCCGCCATCATCGGCATTTCGTCGGGACCGGCGCAGGAAATGACGAATATCGGACAGAACTATGATTATGTTGAAGTCGGACCTCTTTTTGAAAGTCAGGCCGGGAATGGAGATGTTTCCGTTTCGGAGCACCTCCGACACCTGGTCGTACAAACTCGACTGCCGTTGGTTGCCACAGGCGGGATCAAACCGGACTCGGCCGTCAAATGCTTCGCCAATGGCGCTGCCGGTGTTGCCGTAAGACGGTTTATTTCCAGAAACGAATCTCCGCAGCTGGCCGCCCAACAGATGGCCGTTGCCTGTGGATGCCCGACGCGACAAGAAATGGGTTCCCCCTGGCACGATGAATTCGACCTGATCCGCAGAATACTTGAAAAAGCCGCTGCCGGCCATTCGGCGGGTCAACCTGCCTTGCGGGTTCCGCCTGGTGACGACGCCTGTCTTCTGTATGCACTGTCCACACCGGTGATATCCACGGATGCCCAGCGGGAAGGGATTCATTTTCGTTTCGACTGGCAGACTCCCCTGGAGGTCGGCCAAAAGGCGGTTTCCGTGGCTTTGAGCGATCTGGCCGCCTGCTTTGCTCGTCCGGTAAGCCTGTTCGTCAATTTGACCCTTGCGCCGTATGTTTCCGACAGGGTCGTGGAACAACTGTATACCGGCATCGGCCATTCCTTGCGCCGATACGGCTGCGCACTGGGCGGCGGGAATGTTTCCGCCGGGGGTCATCTCGGGCTGGATCTGTTCGCAGTCGGGGAAGGCCGGCCGGACCTCTTTCCCAAAAGATCCGGGGCCCGCCCTGGAGACGGGCTTTACTGCACCGGCCCCTTGGGTCTGGCCCGGGCCGGTTTGGATCTTCTGGTGCGCAAAGACCCGGATTTTCCCCTGCTGATCGAACGGTTTAAATTCCCCCGGGCGCGGTTTGATGCGGCAACGATTCTGGCGGACAACGGCGTTGCCTGTGTCATCGATATCAGCGACGGCCTGTGCGGCGACGCCGGCCATATCGCCGAAGCATCTGATATCGCTATTGAATGGACTTTTTCCAGTGCGGATGTGGCTCCGGAATTGATTTCCTATTGCCGAAAATACGCCCATGATCCCCTTGCGGTAGCGCTTTCCGGCGGCGAGGATTATGAATTGCTGTTTGCCTGCAGGCCGGATACGTTCAAATCGATCCGAAAGGATCTTCCCGGTGCATACCCAGTAGGCCGATGCCTGTCATCTGGCGGTCGGCGGTTCGTCAATCTGCCTCGGGACGTGCGCTCATTTCAGCATGGTTTCTACCAGTTTTCATGAAAATGATGCAGTGGTCCGCGACCACGGCCGATTTGGTAGTCTTTTCCGGCTTTCATGGCGTTGGTCAGAAATGTTTTCGCCCCGGCGACGGCGGCTTCCATTGAATCTCCTTTGGCCAGGAAGGCCGCGACGGCCGCGGACAGGGTGCAACCGGTGCCGTGATCGTTGCGGGTCCGGATGCGCTCAGCCGAAAAGCGCACAAGCCGGTCCTCTTTCACCATATATAACCAGTCGCTGCTTTGATTATCCTCGAAGTGTCCGCCTTTCAGCAGGATATTCCGACTACCGAAGCGGGCAAGTTCCCGGGTCGCTTGTTGCATGTCGGTCTGGGTCCTGATGGGGCGGTTCAACAGGCGTTCCGCTTCCGGCAAGTTGGGGGTGACCACATGGGCCAAAGGCATGAGACGGGTTTTCAATTCCTCAAGAGCGTCCTCCAGGAGCAGTTTCCCGCCGCTCTGAGCGGTCATCACCGGATCCAGGACAATCGGAAGGGTGGGGTGGTGGGCCAGGGCCGTGGCGGTAATGCGAATGGTTTCCGGGGAGAGCAGCATGCCGATTTTGACGGCATCGGCGCCCATATCGTCCAAGACGGCTGCCAGTTGGGCCTGAACCATGTCGCCGGGAATCGCGTGGACGGATTTCAGTCCTTCGGTATTTTGGGCGGTGACGGCGGTGATCACCGACATGCCGTAACAACCCAGTGCGGAGATCGTTTTCAAATCGGCCTGGATGCCGGCGCCGCCGCTGCTGTCGGATCCGGCGATGGTCAAAACTCTATGGTAGTGTTGATTCATTCCACCATTTGGGTAGGGACGGGTCGCGGGGCCCGTCCCTACCTTACTGTTACCAGCCTCTGGACAGATAATCATGTATGGAGTCGGCGGCTTTTCGGCCGGCTCCCATGGCCAAGATGACCGTGGCTGAACCAGTGACGATGTCACCGCCCGCCCAGACCGCTTTTCGACTTGTCTTACCAGTGGCCTCATCCGCCATGATATAACCCCATTTGTTCAGTTGCAGACCCTCGGTGGAGCTCGTCAGCAAGGGATTGGCATTGGCGCCCACGGCGATGATGGCCAGGTCACAGTTCATTTCGAATTCGGAGCCCTTGATTTCAATGGGCCGACGCCGTCCGGAGGCATCCGGCTCGCCCAGTTCCATTTTCAGACCCACCATGCCAGTCAAACGGCCTTTTTCATTACCCAAAAACTTCACTGGCGCCGTCAGGAAATGGAATTGAACCCCTTCTTCCTCGGCATGGTGAACTTCCGCGGCTCTTGCCGGCACTTCCTCCCGGGAACGCCGATACACGATGCTGGAGCTTTCCGCTCCCAGCCGAAGGGCCGTGCGCGCCGAATCCATGGCTACGTTCCCGGCCCCGAGGGTAATGACATGTTTGCCTTTGATGACGGGGGTATCGTATTCCGGAAAACGATAGGCTTTCATAAGGTTGGAGCGGGTCAGATATTCATTGGCGGAATAGATGCCGATCAGGTTTTCACCGGGAACATTCAGGAAGCGCGGCAGACCGGCGCCGACTCCCAGAAAGATGGCGTCATAGCCTTCCTCGAACAGCTCATCCACCGTGATGGTCCGACCGATAACCTGATTGAGCTCGATCTTGGCCCCCATATCTCCCAAAGCAGCCACCTCCGAAAAGACGATTTCCTTGGGTAACCGGAACTCCGGAATTCCGTAAACCAGAACGCCGCCCGGTTTATGAAAGGCTTCGAAGATGGTGACGTCATGTCCTTTCAGAATTAAATCTCCGGCAACGGTCAAACCGGCCGGACCGGAACCGACCACGGCAACCCGTTTATTGGTGGGTTCGGATTGAACCGGCAGCTCACACTCGCCTCTGCTGCGGGCGAAATCAGCGGCAAACCGTTCCAGATTTCCGATGGCGACCGCTTCTCCTTTTTTTCCTAGGATACACTGCCCTTCACATTGCAATTCCTGGGGACAAACCCTTCCGCATACCGCCGGCAGGCTGTTTTTTTCCCATATTCTGGTGATGGCTTTGGCGAATTCACCCTCTTTGACCAGACCGATAAAGCCCGGAATATCCACACCGACCGGGCATCCGTTTACGCATGCCGGATTTTTGCACTGCAGGCAGCGTACGGCTTCTTTTATGGCTGTTTCCGGACTGTATCCGAGGGGTACTTCTTCAAAATTTCGAGCCCGGACCTTGGGGGCCTGCTCGGGCATGGGTTGACGAGGTGCTTTTTCCTTTTTTTCTGCTTTTTCCGCCATTCTATCCTCCATGGTGTGATCGGATATCCTAAGGATGTGTACAAATTTGCTGTTAGGCTTTCAACGTGCAAAATTCTTCATAACACTCTTTTTCTTCCCCGCAGTAGGACTGGAGTCTCAGCATCAGTTCGTCAAAGTCAACCAGATGGCCGTCAAATTCCGGTCCGTCAACGCAGGCGAACTGGGTTTTGCCGCCCACTGAAACACGACATCCACCGCACATACCGGTTCCATCGATCATGATGGGGTTCAGGCTGACCATGGTTTTGACGCCGAATTCCTTTGTCATTTTGGATACGAATTTCATCATAGGTACGGGGCCGATTCCGACCACCAGTCCGATTTTGTTTTTTTCCAATATGGATTTCAGCACATCGGTAACGAATCCGTGATGGCCGTAAGATCCGTCGTCCGTGCAGACATGCAGTTCATGCGACGCCGCTCGCATCTGGTCTTCCAGAATCAGGAGATCCTTGCTTCTGGCCCCGACGATGCTGATTACGTGATTTCCAGCCTGTTTCAGGCCGCGTGTTATCGGATGCAGTACCGCAATGCCGGTTCCGCCGCCGACGCATACCGCCGTTCCGACATTTTCCAGGTGGGTCGGTTTCCCAAGCGGGCCGATGGTGTCCTGGTATCCGTCACCCACCGCAAGGGATTTGAAGAGCGCGGTAGACTTTCCCACAACCATATAAATAACCGTAATCGTGCCTTTTTCCGGATTCGTATCCGCCATGGTAAGGGGGATTCGTTCTCCGGTTTCATTTGCCTTCAAGATGACGAATTGGCCAGGTTTGGCCTTTCGGGCGATCAGCGGCGCTTCGATTTCGTTTAGAATGACCGTACCCCCTGACATTTCTTCCCGACGAACAATTTTAAACATATTCATCCTCCTTATGATATGGATCCGTCCCACCGCGCTAGGCGGTGAACATCGATCCGAATTCAGCATGGCACAAGTGATATTTATAAGCTTATACTCATAATAAATGCAATAGTTAATTCCCGACTTTTGGAGCACGAATTAAGGGAAAGATTGATACCCGGGGAAAACGATGCTATGGAAAACTCCGTTTATCCATCAATCCAACGCAACAGGAAGGTGCCGGAAAATGGGAATAAAGCTGTTTGACAGCCATAGCCATTTGGATGACAAGTCGTTTGCAGGTGACTTGGATGCCGTGATGGTGCGCGCTTCAAAGGCAGGTGTCAATGCCGTAATGGTCGTCGGGATTACCCTGGAAAGCTCGGAACAGGCAGTAGCCATTGCCGAAAAAAACCCGGGTATTTTTGCATCCGTCGGTATTCATCCCCACGATGCGGCGGGTTGCAGTGACGAAATCCTTGCGCGCCTGGAGCAACTTGCCGGGAACCCCAACGTGCGGGCCTGGGGTGAAACCGGTCTGGATTTCAACCGCATGTTCTCCCCTCAACCGGACCAGGAACGCTGGTTCAACCGTCAGATTGAAATCGCGGATCATCTCGACCTGCCTCTCATTTTCCACGAACGAGACAGCGGCGGACGCTTCCTTGACATCCTGAAATCCCACAGCCAGGCAGTCCGCCGGGGTGTCGTGCACTGTTTTTCCGGTACCCGGCCTGAACTCACGGAATATATTGAAATGGGGCTCCACATCGGCATTACCGGTATCCTGACGAACCATCAGCGGGGAGAGCAACTTCGCAAGCTGGTGCAATACATACCCCGTGATCGTCTGCTGGTGGAAACCGACGCGCCCTATCTGACGCCGACGCCGGAACGCAATCGCCATCGCCGGAACGAACCGGCTTTCGTGCGATCGACCTTTTTGAAACTGGCGGAGGTCCTTGAAGAAAATCCTGTTGCACTGGCGGAAATCATATGGGGCAACACCATACAACTATTTGGTATTACGGATTTATGAAATTATTCGTCGTGACGGATTCGGCGTGAAACGCATTTGCAATTCCCATTTGTCTATGATAATTTATGAAAACTCAATTTCCAACCATCTTCATAAAGGAGTCCATGCAGCCCTTTTCATACCATATGAACGGACACCGGACCCCATAAACCAACTTATTACGGAAACAGATGAAGACAAACGTCAATATCGATCTGCTCATTGAAATTGTCAGCCGGGGGGGGACGCTGAAGACCGGTGTTGACGTTTACAACCACAACGGTCTGCTGCTGATCGACAAAGATCTCCTGATCAACAATGTGAATACGTTGTTAAATATCAAGAAAAACGGGATTGTACAGGTCGCTATCGTGCCGGACAATGCCGGTGGATTGTGGGATTACAATGGTCAGGAAATCGATTTCCAATCCACTGGGGAACGACAAGGCCCGGTTTCAGTCGTTGAAAAGAAAATCCGCAGGATCTCCGCCCTGAAAAAAGAAGCGAAAGTCAAGTATGACGCTGCAAAACAGAACATCAAACAGGTCATTCTGGACATTAAAAAGACCGGCGGGGAATTCGACTTTGAAACCGTGGAGAATACCGTAACCGATCTTCTCAATTTTCTGACGGTCAATGAAACGGCCTTCTCCTATTTGACCAAGGAAATTTTTTCATACGACGATTATCTGTACAATCATTCCATCAATGTATGTACCATCGCCATGGCGGTGCTGAATCGCTTCAATATGCAGTTCAGTGATGCGGTCAACCGATTCCTGACCAATACCTATCTGCAGAGTGAGAAGACGGAGAACCGCGGCACGCCGGTTTCGTATATCCTCTATCTGCCGGATGATATCCGCGATATCGCTTTGGGGTATTTCCTGCATGACGTGGGCAAGGTATTGATCGCGGACGAAATTCTCAACAAGAACGGCCAATTGACCAATGACGAGTTTGAGACCGTTAAACAGCACAGTTTTGACAAGGGGTTGTCGATTTTATCCCGCAATGGATTGGAGAACAACCCGCTCATCCGAAATTCGGTTCAGTTTCACCACTGCGCTCTCTACAATGGGGAACAACGCTGTTACCCGACTTATAAAACCCCCATTGAGGTGCCGATTTATGTGAAGATCTGCAAGCTTGCAGACATGTACGACGCCATGACCTCCAAGCGGGTTTACAAGGATGCCCTTAACCCGATTGTCGTTGTTACGGAAATTTTTCGAAAATACGCAGAAAAGGATAGCCTGCTGCAATTCGTTCTTCATGCCTTCGTCAAAGTCGTTGGCATCTATCCGGCCGGCAGCATCGTTTCCCTTCAGAACGGCCAAATGGCATTTGTGGTCGACAGTATCGGCCCCCTCGTCATCCCTTTTACCAACGCAGACGGGAAACCATTGCAGCTCAAACAGGAGGCGGTCAATTTGGAAACTGTCGACGACAAGGAGCTGCAAATCGATCGGCGCAAACCCCTGACGTCACCCATCGATGCCTATGGGCTGCTGCCGGACAATTTGCGCGAGTCCACGGCGGTAAACTGAACGACTGGGCCTCTCGGGACCATAAAAGGCGGAATTCCTTCTTCCCCTTGTTTCATAATGATATTCGGCAATAAAAAAGCCGCTCGTAGGAGCGGCTTTTTGGCAAACAGATTGTGGAGCCGACGGCTAAATTTCCAGCCATGAATCGGAATACAGGGTTTTCCCAACGATGACTTCGTAGGTTTTCTTGTATTCCTGCATTTCCTTGGATAGGCTGGCCGTATCCGGTTCGTTGCCGTCCATGAGCCCGTAAATCAGGTCTACGATATCCTGACGCTTTCCTTTGGCAATTTCCGTCAGCTTCGTATCCAGAGGATCGGAAATGACCGAATACATGCCGCATTTTTCCAGCATGACCATATAGGTCTGGTTCAGAATCGGACGCAGATGGGTGGGCGGGCCGTTGGAGATATTGGACAGACCGCAGGTGCTTTTGGCACCCGGCGCGATGTCCTGGAGCATCTTTTGGAACTCCATGAGACACATCAACTGGGGCTGTTGAATGTTGACGGGCGTGACGATACCGTCTACCCAGATGCGCTCGTTGGCGATGCCGGCCTCGTTTGCGGCATATAGAAGCTCTACACAAAGGGCGGCGCGTTCATTCTCATCCCGCGGCAAGCCGTCCGGACCCCACATGAGAGCGATAAAATCCGCATTGTGTTCCGCTGCCAGGGGGATCATTTTTTCATAGCGCTCCGGTCGGGCCATAATGGAATTGATCAAATGGGGCGTACCCACATCCTTGAGCACTTTCAGAGCCGCTTCAATTGCGTTGATATTGGAAGTATCCAGAACCAGGGGTACATCCGGAACGACTTCCTGAACTACCTGGACCACCCACGGCATCAATTCGTGTCCATCCTTTTTGGCCGGCCCTAAATTGATATCGATATAATCCATTCCTTTGGACTTTTGATCAAGGGCCTCTTCCTGAATGGGTTTGGGGTTACGCTCCTTAAATGCTCTCCCGATTTTTGTGGAGATGACGTTCAGGCTTTCACCAATTAGAAACATGTTTCCTCCTTCAAAAAAGGGACGGCCGTTTCGGCCGCCCCTTTTGGTTAAACTACCTTTTTATTGTTTGGCTTTCAGGAATGCCGGAATATGGGCCGCTTCACGGGGACCCACTGTAATGGTCCAGCCGGGCAGCTCCTCTTCCACATCTCCGGCGATGGCGGCTGCATATCCGGGGATAATCAGTTCTTTGTGTTTCACTTTGTCCATGATGCCGCTTTTTTTAACGAACACACCGACATCGTCACCGGCGAATTTGCCGGCGGCCCAGGCGGTCAGAACTGACAAACCTTCCGAGTTCTTCACCAGCAACCAGGACGGAACGCGGCTGCCTTCGATCTCACCGGAAACGATGAAGTACGTCAAGGCGAAATTGGTGGTCACCAGAACCGGAGAGTTTTCGTTCGGGTTGCCGATTTCGTAAATTCCTTCGGTCACCGTCATGGGGCGTTGCGGGTCGGTGAAGATGTTGAGGCGTTCCAGCAGCAGCGGGAAAATACTTTCGCCGGTGAAATCGGAAAGCACAACGATGCCGCCGTATTTGGCGATCATCATGCCGGAGATGAGGGCTTCCATGTCTAAATTGGATGCCATCTCACATGGGAACGTAATGGTCGGAAATCCCAATGAGCGGTTGCCGGTTTTCAGGGCGGCCCGTCTGATCGCAACTTCGTCCTCAAGGGCCTTTTTGATTTCCCGGCTGCCCGGATCAAGTACCAGGTCCTTCAGTCCCATTCCGGTCAGCTTGTCGGACAGGGCGATCAGTCCATCCACCGAATCGGCCTTGATGGCCAAGGGCAGATCGTTTTCTTTGGCCAAGGCGCCGAAATCGGCTGCATTGGCGGCAGTCGCGGCGTAAATGAGGGGCCGCTTAAACCCGCAGGCGGCCACACCGGATTTCATGACGTCGATTTTGTCGGACATCAGCACCAGATTGAACTCCGAAGTCTCGGCGATCTTCTTGGCAATTTTGCCAAACGCATCTTTGTCGCCATTCACATCTTTGAGGGCGATTAATTCCGGACGGAGGTTCAGCCCTACTCGTTCGAACTGGAAGGCGTTCCATTTTTTCAGTTTGTCCGTGAGGGCCTTGTCGGTGATATCCGAAGTGACCATTGCCGCCAGTAAGGTGGGGCTGTAAAAGGTTTTTTCATGCCTGTACATAACGGTTTCACCGCCGCTCTTGGCCGCACGCACGCCTTTGCCGATAGCTACCGGCCGGATGGGCGGGGCGGATGCCTCCGCGAGCTGCTCTTTGGCTTCGTCCGATACATACGGACAGCTGTCCAGTTCGGCCTTGCCGGATGCCAGGTTCATGGCAAACGCAAGACATGTCGGTACACCGCATTCCTTGCAGTTCGTTTTCGGCAGGAGTTTGAAAATCTGAATACCGGTTAATGCCATTGTCGTCTCCTTCTATTTGTTTCAACCCAGTAACGATGGTTTATTCGGTTTTGATAACATGCTCGCAAGCGCTTGCCACAGTTCGTCTGTGAACATGTTGTAAGAATCCGGATGCGGGCTCTTTTCCCGCATCCGGATGACAGCCTTAGCCGACGATCGGCTCCATGGACAGGGCCGGGTGGCCTTTTTCCTGGAGCCAGGGCAGGATTTCTTCCTCGGTGATACCGACGGTTTCATCGGCGATCTTGTCATACAGATCGGGAACGCCGAGTTCCTTGCCTCTTTTGATGATGCGGTCTTTCAACTCTTCCTTCAGTATTTTGGGCATCCACACCATCCGCAGGAGGCCACCGTCGCCGATGATGAATTTCCCCTGGGTGACGTTGTACTTGGAATGACCCACGAAGCCCGGGGAAGAAGCACCGCCGCCCATGACACCGGCCAGGGTGGTGAACTTCATTCCGGAAGGCGTCTCACCGGTATAATCGCGGTTGACGGTCATGACGCCGTTACAGGCAGGCAGCATGGCCGCGATGCATTCGCAACAGCCGCAGGTGGTCATGGGGTCATGCACCATGGAGTAGAAGTTGTAATGGGTGACCGCGCCACGGGAGGCTTTGAAGATGAAATCATTGACGCCTTTCCATTGGCCCAGTTTCGGATTCAGACATTCACCCTTTTCAATGGGCTGGTTGGGGCCGGTGGGGTTGATTTCAAACGAGGCCTTACAGTCCATCCAGTTGTATGCGCCGCACAATCCGGTTCGCTCCGGGCTGACCGAACAGACATGGCTGGGTGCGAATGACTGGCAGAGGGTGCAGGAGTAATAGGTTTCCACATCCTCGTCGGTCATCTTGTCCACGCGCTCATCCCGCATTTTGTATTCGGCCCGCGCACGTTTGGTCAACTCGTCCACATCTTTTTTGTTGGTGAACAGGGTGATCTGAACCTTGTCGACGATCTTCTTGAAATCCTGATGGAATTTGGCATGCAGGACCACGCCGATATGTTTCAGGGTAAAGCCTTTTTCCACAGCGGCTTTGCTGACCCGGACCCAGGAGATATCCCGTTGTCCGATGTGCATGATGCCCTGAATATAATTGATCAGATGGTGGATCTGGCGTTCCAGAATCGGCTCGAAATCGGACTGGAATTCACGGCCGGCGATTTGTACATAAATCCCCAGGGGCAGGGCTTCGCCTTCCTTGAGGTCGCCGACATCCTTCCCGACCACGACGACTTTGCCGTCCTCGATCTCGTTCATCTGAGCTTCTTTGACCAACTCGGTGCATTGGGTCTTGCCGCCGCCCATCTGGCAGAAGAGATCGGCGCCGCGAACGCGCTCGCCTTCAAATGCCGGACCAAAGGAAAGCGGAATGTCGATTTCGGTAACACTGACCTTCAGGCCGCGCACTTCAACAGAACGTTGGCACATATCCTTATGGGATACATTGGCCACCACATGCTCATAGGTACAGATACCGGTGGGCAGAATTTCCGGAATGTCGGTGTCTGCAAGGGTCGGGAAACCCCAGTTGACGCAGCCGGCTGCGGCGACGCCCCACTCGGTGCCGATATCGCCCAGAGCGTTGACAAATGCGAAAACGCGGTCTTTGTTGTAGTGCAGGATCTTCTTGTAGTCCCCGGGTTGGACGCCACCGAAGGCCATGGCGGCCCGGTTGGCGAAACCAAGGGCGAATACGGCGGAAGAGATATCCGGACCGAAGGGAACGATACGGGTGTTCCAGCCGATCTGAACGCCAGCCTTGATCAACTGCTCGATGACACTGGTGCCGTTGTGGTTGGCTGCGCAGAAAATGTACAGGTTCTTCTTCTGGTAGTCTTCCACGATGTCCTTGGCGATTTCCGGTGTGGGAGCCGCACCGACCATGGCGGCGAATCCGGGCGCAGAACCATCGACGAACTCGACCCCGCGTTTCCGGAGGATGATGTCGTCCGCCGGACCGACCCAGATTTTGCCGGCTTCGAGATCCGGTTCTTCCTGGAGAATGTAGAAATCAGGTTGGTCCAGCATACGCAGGGCTTCGATGATTTCATAAGAGAAGATGGCGGCCATGCCGGCATCCAGTAGTGGCCCCAGGTAGGGCAGGTGGTTTTTACCCTTTACATGGGGCGGCAGAAGGCCGCGGGCGAAAGCCATGGGCTTTTTCAAATCTTCGACGGTCTGTACTTTCATACCGGTTAGAGAATATATGACCGGCAGGTAATAAGCCGTGTTGCCGAAACCGACTTTGGTATCCGCGCTATAAGTATCCAGTGCCTTTCGGAGCTTTCCTTCGGCTTGCGAAACGACTTTATAGCCGCCCTGAATGGCTGCAAATGCTACTAACTTAGACATATTCTTTCCTCCTTCGTTGAGGATTTATTCGTTAATCCTTACGCTTCAAGTGCCTGACGATCGGCCATATCCATCAATACGCGCTCTCTTGCCTTGTCGATGCCCAGTTCTTTCCGTTTCTTGTCGATATGGGCGATCATCAGGTGCGCGTGTTTGATCGGGTCAGTTTCCAGATCCCATTTGCCGCCGTAGATTTTTTCCAGTTCCTTTGAGAGATAGTTATGGAAGACCGGCGCTCCCGAAGTCGGCAGCGTAACGCCGAATACGGTGTAAACACCCGAAGCGACAAAGTATTGTCCGATGCTGATGGCCTTTTCACTCATCCATTCCGGCGCACTGCCTGCCGCCGGGAGATCACAGAGATCTTTCCCCAATCCGCCGGCTTTAACGACTTCCGTGGCGGCCAGCAGGATGCGGCTGTTGTCGACGCAGGAACCTAGATGAAGGACGGGCGGAATACCAACGGTTTCGCACACTTCAGCTAAACCTGGACCGCAGAATACGGCGGCGGTCTCCGGCGCCAGAAGTCCTTCCATGGCGCAGGCGATACCGTTACAACCGGTGGTCAGAACGATGACATCGTTTTTAATCAGTTCTTTCACCACGGCGATATGTGCTTCGTTGTGTCGTGTTCGGGCGTTGTTGCATCCGACGACACCAGCGACGCCACGGATTCGTCCGTTGATGATGTTATCGTTAAGGGTGTAGTAAGAACCCCTGAAACTACCGCCCAGATGGTATTCGATGGATTCAACGCCGAACCCGGCGATCTGTGTGGCTTTCTGTTTGGGGATCAATACTTCGACGCCACGTTTCTGGAAATTGTCAATGGCCATTCTGACAATCCGTTTGGCGTCTTCCAAGGCGTGATGTTCATCGAACTCAATGTGAATGACGTTGTCTTGCTCCATTTTGGCCATGGGATGGGTGGTGATCAGTTTGGTGTGGAAGCATTTGGCCACATTGGCAAGATTCTGGAATACGCACTGCACATCGACCACCATGGCATCGCAGGCGCCGGTAATGATGGCCAGCTCCTGTTGAAGGAAGGTCCCTGCGGGTGGTACGCCATGGCGTTGCAGAATTTCGTTGCCGGTGCAGCAAATGCCACCCAGCTGGATGTTTTTGGCGCCCTTGCTTCTGGCGTATTCGATCATTTCCTGGGATTGGGCTGCAGCGACGATCATTTCAGAAAGAATCGGCTCATGTCCGTGGATGATGATGTTGACATGATCTTCCTTCATGATTCCCAAGTTGGCTTCCGCTTGCAACGGATACGGGGTTCCAAACATGACATCCTGAAGATCGGTGGCCAGCATTGATCCGCCCCAGCCATCCGCGAGAGAAGCGCGAGTGCACTGTTTGACGATGTTTTTATAATCCTGATCCACACCCATATGGGTGCGATGCATAATGTCGACAATTTCCCTGTCGATGTTACGTGGTAGAACCCCACTTTTTTTCCATTTTTCATACAGGGGCTGCGGAGCGCGTTTCAGATAAAGCAGCTCGCCTTCGGGTTTTCCCCATTCCGCCATGGCTTTTTCCGCCACTTCAAGAGCGATTTCATCAATGTCACGGTCTTTTTTAACACCATCCACTTCGACTTGCGTTTCCACACCGAGATGGGGTGCGATGGCAATCAGCTTTTGCGGATCTTTGATTCGGTAATCTTCCGTTTCTTTACGGGCAACCGAAAGGAAAACTTCGGCCACGCTTCGGCCATGGTCGGAATGAGCCGCTGCTCCGGCAGCAACCATCCTGGCGAAGTTACGGGCGGCGATGGTGTTTGCCGTTGCACCGCAAAGGCCTTTGCGGGTATCTTCACCCTGAATGCCTTCTTTGGGTAAAGGCAGACGGCAGGGGCCCATGGCGCAATTTTTACAGCAAATACCCTGAAGACCGATATTACATGGTTTGAGGGTCACCGCACGGTCGAATACGGTTTCGATTCCCAGTTCCTGGGCCCGAGCGATCATCTGTTGGGTCGCGATATCGATGGAAGCAGCAATCGGATCGGCCTTTTTGGCCTCTTTTTCCGCCTTGGCTACCGTTACTTTTTTTTCTTCTGACATTAGAGGTTCCTCCTCATGTTAATGTAAGTCATCCGCCCATGCCTTTTTACGGTTGGATGGGCGGTTTGAATGGAATACTGAATAATGATGGAAGGGCAATCGTTCATTCCCTATGCAACACGTTTATGGATCCGGTTCAATCGATCGAGAATTTTTTCGACGTCGTTTTTCTGTACGACAGCCGGTGTCATGCTGACTTTCCCTTCTTTGGCCGCTGCCGTTCGCCTGGCCATAAGCTCATCTCTTTCCTTCGCGCGTTTCTGGCGCAGGGCTTCTTCTTCCGCTTCAATTTTGGCTCTGGCATCCGCTTCCGCCTTGGTTTTCGCATCGGCCTCGGCTTTGGCCTTGGCTTCCACATCGGCTTTCGCTTTGGCTTCCGCGGCCGCCTTGGCTTTGGCGTCGGCCTCGGCTTTTGCTTTGGCATCCGCCTCGGCTTTGGCCTTGGCATCTGCTTCCGCTTTGGCTTTGGCATCGGCGTCCGCTTTGGTGTCTACTGCTGGTTCCGGTTTCGCTACCGCTTTGGGTGCTTCCTTGGGTTCGGCTTTGGGAGCGGCGGCTTTTGCGGCTGGTTTGGCAGCGGCTTTGGGCGCCTCTTTTTTAGCGGCGGGAGCAGCGGCTTTTTCTTTTTTCTCTTCTTCGATGGTCAGATTGGGAACCGGTGAAATGGCGGCATAATCGATTTTGGCTTCCGGCAGTTTTTTGGCGATGGGCGCCACTTCCGTTGCCATGCCCCCATTCAGGATCAGATCGATGAAGGCCCGCACCATGCGAATGGCTTCCGGATGACGCATGATCAGAATATCGGAGCCGGCCATCAAATAGGTGACGGCGCCGACCGCTTCCATCAGAATGCCGCGTTTTTCCGGATCTCCCAGGGCGGGAGCGTCCGCCGCCGTCAATTTGGCTTCCTTGCATTTCCAGACTTCGTTGCCGAGATTGTTGATGATCGGGAATTGCAATTTGTCATCACCCTGGGCCATGGCTGCCATCCGCAGCCGCTCCATCACCGAATAGGAGTATTCAAGGCCGTATCCCAGACCACCGGTGGTCGGATCGACAATGATGCGGTCCATTGGCATACCCAGGTTTTCTAGCAGAATATTCACCTGCTTGGCCAGGTTGACGTCGATGGGAGATGACGAAATGAGGGTGTGGCCGAAGCCCATGGCGGAAGCGCCGATCCCTTTGTGGTTTTTGTCTTCCACGGGACCCATTACCAGCTTTTCTCCGTCGCATTCTTCGGAAATCTTCTTTAACACTTCCTCATCTTTTTGGGGATTGGCGCATCCCCAAACGATCAGCGGAACATCGATCGCTTTCAATACTTTTTTTACCGTGGCTACGGCACTTTTTGCGCTGGCGTTCTCGCCGTTGGGATCCGTGCTTTTCAGTTGCAACACAATGGCTTCCGCGCCGAATTCCTTCACGCATTTTTTGGCCCAGGCGGCCGGATCGGAAACCACATCCTTGAAATGGACAAGCGCTGCTTCAGACCAGTCTTCCGGTGCCATATCCCAGATTTCCATCGCGATTTTCGGTCTATTGGGCATCTTGCCTTCGAACTGATAGAAGGGATAGCATGTCTCGCCCCCGACGGTTAAGGCCTTGGCGCCTTTCCCGATGGTAATCTCCTTAATGCTGCCAGCATAGGATTCTTTTACAATTTCAAAGCCCAATTTTGCCTCCTTATCGTTCATAAGTTAACGATATTGCAGTTGAGAAACTTGTTGTAAGAACGTTACCTATCGCGCCACTCGATAGGATCTCTATCCGTTGCTAAAAGATTTCCCCCTTTCCTTGAGATATTTATATTTTTACATCTACCGCAGTAGATGATTGATTCGGATGTCAATTATTCTGCCTCAGGACGACCGGTTGTTGCTGAGAATTTTACAACGATACCCCCATGGCAAAAAATACCAAACTATCTCCTTACATGCTGATGTTTTATTTGTCAATAGAGGAGAGGGGCCTGCCGTCACGGCGCATGGCCACATAACCGATTTATTTGATTATCAAAAAAATATTTGCATCGGCTTTCTCACCTGCTTCGCAGACTCCTGCGTGCCTCCATGCGTGCTTTCAATTTTGGAAAGCTGCCCAGATCCGTATGGGGCAGGAAAAGGGATGCCACATATTTATCCATAAAGGAGGGCGTTTCCGACAGCTCGAAATTGGTCATTTTTTTGGTAACGTCACCGACATCCCGCCGGATACGATTTGTCAGTGAACTCATTTTGCATCCCATCAGGGAGCCATTCCCCACAAAAATGATTTTTTGCGGATCAACTTCCGGCAGCAGGCCGATGACCATCGCTTTTTCCAGATCGACGTAGCTGCCGAAACCACCGGCCAGAATGATGCGATCCAGACCGTGAACACTGAGACCCACCTCTTCCAACAGGGTTTGATAGCCACTATAGATGGCGCCTTTGGCGCGAATCAGATTTTCAATATCGATTTCCGTCAGCACCACATCCCGGTCGATTTGGGATTCATGTTGCCAGGCCAGTACATATTCATAGACACCCTCTGACTCACGGATGCGAGGGGTTTTGAGATCACGATCGAATTTTCCCAGATTGTTGATGATTCCCATTTCGAACATGGTGGCCACCATGATGATCAAACCGGAACCGCAGATTCCTTTCGGCCTGGCATTGCCGATGGTGATGTTCATGGGTTCGAGGGTCAGGGGGTCGATGGAAAAATCCTCGATAGCTCCCTTGGCCGCCCGCATACCCAACTTGATTCCGCCCCCCTCGAAGGCCGGACCTGCGGAACAGGCCGCACAGGCCAACCAGTCTTTGTTGCCGACAACGATTTCCGCATTGGTGCCGATGTCGATATATAAGGTCAGTTCCTCGGTACGATACATGCCCGACCCCATGACGCCGGCAACAATGTCGCCGCCCACATAACTGGAAACCGCCGGATAGACCAATGCGGTTACATGGGTGCCCAGATCCATTCCCAAATCCCGCGCCCGAATCGGCGGATAAAGGGTAGCGGCGGGCACATACGGGGAGAGGCGGATGTATTTGGGATTGATGTTCAATAAAAGCTGGGTCATGGTGGTATTCCCAGCCAACGTGATGGTGGAGATTCCGTCGGGATCGATATCCGCTTTGGCAATGATTTTGTGAAGCACGTTATTAATGGTGTCGATCACCACATCCTGGAGTTTTTGTCGTCCACCCGGTTTGTCCGCAAACACGATCCGGCTGATCACATCTTCGCCATAGCTGATCTGGCCGTTGAAGTCGCCGTATTCACTCAAGACCTCTCCGGTTTTCATATCCAGCAGTTGGCCGAATATGGTGGTGGTGCCGATATCCATGGCAATGGCGTAATTTTGTTCGGTGGTGTCGCCGGACTGAATATTGGCGATGCGGGTTTTGCTGCCTTCCCGCACGGGTCGCTCCAGGGTTGCGGTGACCCTGAAATCCTGCTCCCGAAGGACATCCGGAATTTTACGAATGACCGGTAGGGTCAATTGCAACTGATGTTCTCCGTGGTTCAACGTGAGAAAACCGACCAGGCGGGAAACATCCGGCAGGTTATCCGAGTGCGTCGGCGCCGGCAACTCCAGATATTTTTTTTCAACCGGCGGCACGAACAGGCCTTCTTCCTTCAGCGTCTCAAAATCCATCTGTTGAATGTGAGCCGTGCGACGGGGTGTGCTTTGCGAATTCAATACGCTTGTATCCACCGCCGATTCAACCGGAATGCGCACAGTCAGGTCGCTCCGGATTTTGGACAGACAGGCGAGACGATAATTTTTGGCAAGGTCCTCCTTGCTGATCTTTTCGTTGATACCGCCATCCACGCTCCCTTTTTCAATCATGACCCGACATTTGCCGCAAACGCCTTCGCCGCCGCAGGAAGCATTGACATGAACGCCGGCTTCCATGGCCGCGCGAATGAGGCTTTCACCGTCGGGAACGGAAATCTGTCGATTGTGCGGCAGAAATGTTACTTTATGCATGGGAAATTCCCTTCTTCGAGCCTGCATGACACGTTTCAAACAGGCGCCAGCTTGGGTGGTGTTTCAGTGCTGCCATTGGGCAAAAAATGCAAAATATCGGATTCGTCGTCGATTATCAAGCAGAACCTGAACCGGGCCGATGCAAAGCGGATGAAGACAGCATATGAGCATATACTCATAACTGCCGATGCTGTCAACCCCAAATGTCAGACCCGATGTCTTCCCGGTATCGGTGTCACCCGTGGATAGGGCCCCATGGGATTCCGATCCAGCAGCAGATCACAACCATAGGCGGCCTTCAATACGTCAGCGGTCAGCACCGCCTGCGGCTCTCCCATCCGGGCAACGACGCCGCCTTTGAGCAGGAGCAGGCGATCTCCGTACATGGCCGCCAGATTTAAATCATGGGACACCATCATGACGGTGATGCCTTTTTCTTTCTTCAAGCGTTCCATGACATCCATGATGCGGACCTGATGGGCCATGTCCAGAGATGCGGTGGGCTCATCCAGCAACATAATTTCCGGATTCTGACAAATGGCGCGAGCGATGAACACCCGCTGGCATTCCCCGCCGCTCAGGCGGTTGAATCTCCGGTGGGATAAATGTTCGATGCCGGCGAAAGCAAGCGCCCGGGTGGCGGTCTCTCGATCTTCCCGGCCTTCCACACCGAATATTCCTAGATATGGCGAGCGACCCATCAATACCAATTCCATGACAGTGAACGGGAAATCCAGCGTCGTCATCTGGGGGACGTAGGCGATTTTTCTGGCAAACGCCTTGCGACCGTAAGATCCCATTTTACGACCCTGGATTTTCACGCTCCCGGATGTTCGGCCGGCAATACCGGCGATCACTTTCATCAAAGTCGTTTTCCCCGAGCCGTTTGGACCGATGACGATAAAAAATTCTCCCGCGAGAACGGAAAACGAGAGATCGCGGAGAATCGGTGTATTCCGGTAGGAAAAGTGCAGCGCGTTTATTTCAATAGCGGTTTTCATCTTCCGGACCGTTTCAGCAAAATGATGAACAAGGGCGCCCCGATCATGGCCGTGATCACTCCTGCCGACATTTCGCCTTGGGCCGGCAGCACCCGGGCCAGTAAATCGCAAATCACCATGTATGCCCCGCCGCCCAGAATACAAGCCGGCAGAAGAATGCGGTGATCCGGACCGAATATCAGGCGCAACAAATGGGGGATCACCAGGCCGACAAAGCCGATCAGGCCGCAATGACTGACGGTTGCACTGACCATGAAAGAGGTGACCACCAACAATGTCAATATCACGACTTTGACATTGATTCCCATGGTTTGGGCCAGGTCGCTTCCCAGAAGCAGCAGGTTCATGGTATTGGACAGGCGGAAAATTACCAGGAAACAGGGCGCCAGCATCAGTGCGAGGATTCCCGCCTGGTGGAGATCGACGGAGGAGAGATCCCCCATCAACCAGAACATAATCGTGTGCAGCCTGGAATCCTGCGTCATGGAGATCAGGAACATGATCACCGCCGTACAGAATGCATTGACCATCACACCGGACAACAGCAGGGCGTCCTTCACCATTACGGCCTGACCGGAAGAAAGGATCAGAATCAGAACGAGGGTCGCGGTGCTGCCGCAAAAAGCGCTTAGACTGACGCCCGGGAAAGGCGCCAGTCCCATCAGGATGCCGCTGATCGCCCCGATGGCGGCCCCGCCTGAAATGCCAAGAATATAGGGTTCCGCGAGGGGATTCCGCAGCAACGCCTGAAAAACGAGTCCGCCGACGGACAGGGCTGCTCCCACCAGGGCGGCCAGGATTACGCGGGGAAAACGGATTTTCCAGATGATGTCGTTCAGCATGGCGCCGCCGCCCTCTTCCCCCTTGAGGGAGCGCCAGACGTCTCCCATGCTTCCACCGGTGGACCCCATGGAAAGGCCGAGAAACATGGTCCCCAGGAGAAGTAGGGCCAGCAGGCTGTTGATGATCAGGATGCGTTTGATGACGACCGGTGTTTTTGAATTCACGGCGTCCCCCTTTTGGATTCGGCTTCAAATAATTCGGGGTGGATCAAGCGCGCCAGCAATTCCAGTCCGTTCACCAGTCGCGGACTGGCCCGGTCGAGCAGGTTGGAATCCGCCAGCACGATCCGGTCGTTCTTGACCGCCGGCATATCGGGCCAACGCTTCCACTCGGCTTTGACCTTGTCAAAAACGCCGCCTCTTTCCATGGAGGTAATGATGAATACATCCGGGGCCAGCCCGATCACCTGTTCCTTGGAAAGACGCGGGTACGGCAAGGGGCCTTCTGTCAGGTTCCGGCCGCCGGCCATGACGATCAGCTCGTGAATGAACGTATGGGTTCCAACGGCGACAATGGGTGCAATGCCGATCTGGAAAAAGACCCCGGGAATCCGCCGGGCCTTTGCGACGGTTGTCCGCACCGTTTCGATACGGCGCCGCATATCGGCAACGATCTCCTCCGCCCGGTCCTGGGATCCCAGCACTGCGCCGATTTCCGTTACGGTATCCATGACCGCCGCCAGGTTTCGCGGATCCACCGCATAAACCGGAATGTCAAGGGATTCCAGTCGATGAATGACCGTAAGCGGATTCCCATCTTTGACGGCAATGCACAGATCCGGTTGCAACGCGACGATTTTTTCCACATCGAGATGGACATATGACCCCACCTTGGGGAGGATCGAAGCAGCCTCCGGATAATCGCTGTATTGGGTGACGCCTTTCAGGCGATGGGCCTGATCCAGGGCGAAGATGATTTCGGTAATACTCGGTGCAAGCGCGATAATCCGTTGGGGGGTTAACGGAATCGATACAACACGGCCCAGCTGATCCCTTACGGTCCGTCCTTCGGCAACGACGAACGTTGGGAGTGCCAGAATCGATAAGGCGATGAGGAGGCCCGTTGTCAGGCGGCTGTTCCGGTACAGATTGTTCATGATCGCCCTCCGTCATGGCGTAGCTGGCACAACTGGGATGTCGCACCACGGATCGATTGGTTCCCGGTCGTCGCCATAAAAAAACCGTCCGAATCGGCGCCGGGACGGAGGGAATAGCACATGGACGGATCCAGAGTGGCCCTGACCGCGAAGGCGCTGTCGGTTGCATCATCCGGGTAGGTCTCCTGGCTTGTGGATCTTCCTACTGGTCGCCTCTTCCCATTCAGCGTACTTCGAACAGTGAGCACCTGCGACGTTCGTCCCCACTCACAGTGGCGGGCCCGCAGCGGAATTAAACCGCTTTCCCTGTTATGCCCCAAAGGCACCGGGATGAGTTGTCTGTCGACTCTGTTTAGAACTACGAAACAGAACCGAAAGTCAATAAAAAAGTATGATTGCGTGCCATGGACGGGATTCGCCGGGACATGTCGGAAGATGATCGATGGCGGAAACCGTTTTCGGGAACCAATTGGTTTTTCGATCAAGCACTATATGGTGTATTCATATTGACTTAGAGATACAATCTATATATGTAACCAATATTTCAACTTGATTTCACTTCATGAGGAGGGGTGCATGAAAGGGCGTTCCATCAGTAGAAAAATCATTACCACCAGCACCATGGGTGTTGCGGCCATGGCGATTCTGATTGTGGGTGTCCTTGTTTTTCAACAGCGGGAAATCCGGGATCTCAGTCATGCCACTCAGCAAGAAATTATCGCCCAGCTTTTGGAACTGACCAAAGGTGAAACCGCCAAAGTTGCCCGCGGCGTGTATCTCATGTGCCAGGCGGTGCAGGAAGCCACCGAGAAAAAAGTCAGCTGCGATCTCAAGGTGGCCCGGGGAATACTGAATCAGACCGGTGAGGTTTCCTTTGCGGATGAAACCGTGGAATGGGACGCCGTCAATCAGTTCACCCAGAAAACGGAAAAGGTCGTATTGAAAAAAATGATGGTTGGCGGTACGTGGCTGGGGAAGAATTCCGATTCCACCATCCCGTCGCCGGTGGTTGATCCAACCAAGGCCCTCGTGGGAGGAACCTGCACCATTTTTCAGCGAATGAATCCGGCCGGCGATATGCTGCGTGTGTGCACCAATGTTAAAAAAGCAGACGGTCGGCGTGCCATCGGAACGTTTATCCCGGCCATTGGAACGAAAAATGATCCGAAGATGCCCAACCCGGTGATTGAGGCGGTTTTGAAGGGCAGGACCTTCACCGGTCGCGCGTTTGTCGTGAATGCATGGTATATCACTTCTTATGAACCGATCGCGGACAAGGATGGTGCGGTGGTCGGGGTGCTCTATGTCGGTGTCAAACAAGAGAATGTGGAAAGCCTGAGAAAAGGGATCCTCAAAACCGTGGTTGGAAAAACCGGGTACGTTTATGTGCTCGGAGCCGAGGGTGACCAGCAAGGCACCTACATTATTTCAAAGGACGGTAAACGCGACGGGGAGAACATCATCGATGCCAGGGATTCCCAAGGGAACTATTTTATCCGCGAGATTATCGAAAAGGCCCTGGCCATGAAGTCGAAGGCGGGCGATGATGAGATCCCCATCGATTACCAGCGTTACCCCTGGATCAACAAAGAGTTCGGTGAAACCGAACCCCGCATGAAGGTCGCCGCCATCACCTATTTCCAACCCTGGGACTGGGTCATCGGCGCCGGTGCGTATGAAGAAGACTACCAGGACGCCCATTTCAGGGTCCGGCACGCCCTGGGCAAAATCGATACTGCCGTTGGTTCCATGATTTTCTGGACGATCTTTTTCGCCGCCTTGTTGACGGTGGTTTTCTTCGTTTTGTCCTTTTTTATCGCCAAATCCATATCCGCGCCGCTTCATCTGGCGGGCAACGTGATGAAGGACATCGCCGAAGGAGAGGGGAATCTGAAAGCGCGGCTGGGTATTCACGGTGAAGATGAGGTCGGCGGTCTTGCCAAATACTTTAACCTGTTTGTAGAAAAATTGGGCGACATTATTCGGGAAGTCAGTTCGAATTCGGAGCAATTGAACCATTCCGCCGGCAACTTCTCCGATCTCGCCCAGCGAGTGTCCCAATCGGCCACCGAGACGTCCCAGCAATCCCATAGCGTGGCCAGTTCATCGGAAGAAATGAGTTCGAGCATGAGCGTCATCGCCTCCTCCATGGAGCAGATTTCGACCAACGCGAATATTGTCGCTGCCTCCGTTGAGGAAATGACCTCGACCATCAACGAGATTTCAACCAATTCGGAAAAAGCCCGTTCCATCAGCAGCGATGCCGTAACACAGGCCGGAACGGCTTCAAAGCGGGTGCAAGCCCTCGGCCAAGCGGCCCAGGAAATCGGTAAGGTCACCGAGACCATCAACGAAATATCCGAACAGACCAATCTTCTGGCCCTGAACGCCACCATTGAAGCCGCCCGCGCCGGTGAAGCCGGTAAGGGATTCGCGGTGGTAGCCAACGAAATCAAGGAACTGGCCAGACAAACCGCCGGCGCCACGCAGGAAATCAAAGCCAGAATTCATGGTATCCAGGACTCCACTTCCGGGACGGTCGGTGACATTGAAAAAATATCCACCGTCATCCACCAGATCAATGAAATCGTGGCCATGATCGCCGCTTCCATCGAGGAGCAATCCGTAACGACCAAAGAGATTGCCGGCAATATCGCCCAGAGTTCCTCCGGCATTCAAGAAGTGAATCAGAATATCTCCCAAATTTTGAACGCCTCCGCCAATATCGCCGAGGAGATCTCGGGGGTCAGCCGGCGGTCCGGTGAAATGGCGGACAACAGCATGGTTTTGAATAGTGGTGCAGAGGAACTTCGCGATCTGGCGGAAAAACTGAAATCGCTTGTGCAACGATTCAAGGTATAGCGCGTGGCGTGCGCATACCGGCGCCGGTATCCAGGATGCCGAAAACCGTCTGTTTGATCTTTCCCAGGGCCGCCGGTTTTTCCAGAAACAGGAGATGCTCGCGCTTGAAAAAAGCCAGTTCCCCAAGGGTCGGGTTTCCGGAAAGGAATAAAAACCGGCGGCCGACATTCGGGTGAACGTTCGATAGGGAACGATACAATTCCGGCCCGGACATCACCGGCATATTCACATCGCTGATGATGGCGGCGTAATACTGATCCAGGGCTTTTTGCAGTCCTTCCGCTCCGTTGGCGGCGGTATCCACTATACCGTAAGGCTGTAACAACGCCTTCAGAATTTCGGTGATCGGTTCAAAATCATCGACAACCAGAATGCGTTCTTCCCAGACCGATGGCAGGGATCGAATGCGCGGAAGAAAACGGGAGGCATCCGGCAGCCGTTCGATAAAATGTTCAATGCACCGGATATGGTGTTGCATTTTGGGTGCAATGGAGCGGAACCCGTCGGAGTTGTGCTTCAGGGAATCGATTACGTACACAAAGATATTATTCCATTCCGAGAATTCCGCCGCCATGACGGTTTCGATAATCGAATCCTTTGTCAGGGCCTTTTCCATCAGCTGCGATTTTGCTGTATGAAATGGTGCTTCAATCCGTTGTTTCAGGGGAGCATCCACATTCAGGGCGTACTCTTTGGAAAAGGGAAGGCTGGTTTCACCGGCTGCCGTTTCGAGCATATGGTAGTGCCATGCCTCATCATCGCTCAGCTGAATTAGAAAATCCTTTATCGCTCTGTCTTCACTCAAAAAATCGGCTGCCTCCCGGTATGTCTCAGCGGCAAGCGTTTCGGTTTTGAGCAGCCATTCGACCGTTTCCTTCATGGCCGACCTCCCTGCATCCTATCGTAGTCAATCCACGTCTGGGATCTTTCCACATCCATACAAGGTTCGATTCCAGGCCTTATGGACAAAGGTAGACACAAAGTGCGGATTGTCAATCAGGTCGTGGCGGGGGTGCGGGCACCGTTTCGATTGTGGCCGACGCGATAAAAAATCGCTGGATTGGCGGATCGCTTTGTGTCACATTCCGTCCATGGGAACCATTTTCCCAAGAAAGGATCGTGGCAAGACATGCTGACTCTTTCCACTTCGTGGACCTCTTCCACATGTGAGAGCGGTGACGACCTCCTGAACCGTCTGCGCCTTTTGGGATTGCCGGGGGTTGAACTCGATTATCGCATCCGGCCGTCGGTCTATCAAGCCATGCGGCCGTCTCTGAAAAAAGGTTGTCCCAGCGTTCACAGCATTCACAATTATTTTCCCGCCCCGACCGAGGATACGGGTCTGCGCGCCGGGGGTGATATCTTTCGGCTTTCCCATCCGGACAAAGAAGAGCGCCAGAATGCGATCGCATGGACCGCCCGCAGCATCGAGCAGGCCAATGACCTGGAGGCCAAGGTGGTCGTGCTGCACTGCGGGTACGTGGAGATGCCCCATGCCGTGGCAAGGATGCATGAGTTTTATAAAGCCGGACGCTTGTCTTCGGAACCGGCACAATACTTTGTCAGAGATAAGATCGCCGAACGGGACCGGTTGAAGGCGCCCTATCTCGACGGCCTCCTGATGAGCCTGGACCGTCTGATTTCCATTGCCCGGAAGCAAGATGTCGTTCTGGGGCTCGAAAACCGCTATGATTATCATGAACTGCCCGGTCCCGACGATTTCGAATTGATTTTTAGCGAATTCAAAGGCGCTCCCATCGGATATTGGCACGACTGCGGTCATGCCAATACCTTGGAGATCCTGGGCATCGTGGAGCCGGAAGGATTGTTGAAACGGTACGGAGACCATCTGGTCGGCATCCATCTGCACGACGCCAAGGGGCTGGATGATCATCTGCCGCCCGGCCGGGGAGAAATTGATTTTCAGCTTCTGAAGCCATATATCAAAGACGATACGATTCTCGTGCTCGAACTCAAACCAGGAACCGCCGACGCGCATGTGGCCGAGGGAATCCACCATATCCAGGACTTGCTCAATCATCCGCTTCGCTGAACAAGGGGCGTCCGGCCTATGCATGGGCCGCGAGCAGATGACGCGGAGCCACGGATGGCACGGATGTAACGGACAGGGGGCGTCACTTCACAATCATGTCCGATTACCAGTTGACATGGCCGCATTCCCCGGTAAAATGCGGAAAAAAAATAAGGAGGCAATGGGCCTCAACCGGCAACCCGGAGGGTTTCCATACAGACACCACCGGCAAGAGAAGAGAGGAGAGGAAAGATCATGAGATTTTTTTTCAGCGCGTTGGTAATCAGCGGCCTGCTGTTTTCGGTGGCCGCATCGGCTCAGGATGTCAAATCTGTCCAGGATTCCAAGGACACCAGAAACATCGTCGTTCTGGAGACAAGCCAGGGGACGATCGAGATCAAGCTGATGCCGGAAATCGCTCCCAAGGCCTGTGAGAATTTTACGCGGCTGGCGCAACAGGGATATTATAACGGGACGATTTTCCATCGGGTGATCAAAAGCTTCATGATTCAGGGCGGCGACCCCACCGGAACGGGAAGAGGTGGAGAATCCATCTGGGGCAAGCCCTTTGAAGACGAAGTCTCCCCCAAAATCACCTTCAACCGGAAAGGCCTGCTGGCCATGGCCAACAGAGGCCCGGCTACGAACGGCAGCCAGTTCTTCATTACCGTCAAGGAAACGCCCTGGTTGAACATGCGTCATACCATTTTCGGGGAAGTTGTCTCCGGGTATGATGTGGTGGAAAAACTGGAAAACACGAAGACCGGCATGGCGGACAAGCCGGTGGTCGATCAGAAAATTCTGAAGGCGTATCTGAAAAACAAGTGAACCCTTCCGCCTGAGAGCGCGAAGTGTACGGCGTTCGGTTTTCGGGCGGAGTTGCGATTTCGCCATGATAATGAAATGGTGGAATTGATTCAAGTGGATCAGGTGGAATGAGTAAAGAAAAAAATGGAAAAATGGGGACAGACAAATTATGCTTGACCCTTGGTTTGGATTTGTTTATGAATAGAGCATGGTTTTCGGGATTGCCCATTGTGATGTAATATTCTGAATACAAAGGATAATTCAAATAGATAACGTGAGGAGGCAAGGATATGCCCAGAAGCGCACGCATCGTCATTCCGGATGAACCGGCGGTGTATCATATGATGTCCCGGACGGCGCTGGACGGATTTCCATTGGGGGATGTGGAAAAGGATTTTCTGGTGGATCTGATCCGGCGGATGAGCAAGATCTATTTCACCGAGATATTCGGTTTTTGCATCATGGGGAACCATTTCCATTTGTTGCTGCGGATGCTGCCGGAAAAAGCGGTTTCGGACGATGACATCAAAAAGCGGTATGCGCGTCTATACGGCCCGGACAGGATCTGTATGGAC
>JBGSLR010000022.1:0-8336 GCA_041740615.1 Desulfobacterales bacterium | reverse complement strand
ACTCGCATGTCGTACCATTGTTTTGCCTCCTTGTTTTGGGCTAACGGTTTCTTTTCGCGATTAAACCATGCCTTACAAGGAGGCTTTTTTTCAAGCCCAATAAACTATTTTATTTCAAAACCGTTTTTGGACAAGAGTGACTCAATATACCAATTGCATGGGCTTAACCAAAGATGATTGCGTATCCCTTTATATTAAAGCATATCAAGATTGTCCAAAAAGATTTTATAAAGAAATAGATAAAGAAGTCGCAGATAGTTTGTGTATTACAAATAAATTTATTCTCAACACCAAAGTATCACAAGAAACAGCAATTAAATGTGATGCTATTATGAAAACCGAGATAGAACGGTTAAAACTAAAGATTTTGTCTAACAAGGCTATTTCAGCCGACGCAAAAAGCCGCACGGCTGATTAGCAGCGTTAGCGACTGTCCAAATGATTACTGCGTATGGTAACGAAAGGAGAAAAAAACGATTAAATATATAAGATCCTGGATATCGACAATTGCGGCGTACTGCTTCTTTTTTGGTCTGCTAAGCCCTGCAAACGCCTGCACTGGTATTTCGCTGAAAAGTGCAGACGGCTCAGTCGTTGTTGCCCGCACGGTTGAATGGGCACTGAGCGACGCGCAACACAACAAAATATTGATTGTTCCCTGCAATAAAACATTTACAGCAATGACCCCCGATGGTTCGAATGGCAAGAAGTGGAAAGGCCGCTTTGGATTTGTATCGATGACAGCCTATGGTCAGCCCTATGGTCCGGATGGTCTAAATGAAAAAGGCCTTTACGTCGGTATGTATTACTTTCCAGGTTACGCAAGCTACAGTAAATATAATTCGAAACAAGCTGCCGGCTCGATGAGTGTGGGCGACTTCATGCAGTGGATGCTTTCATCGTTTCAGACGGTAGACGAGGTTAGAAAGAATATTCACACTGTCTCTATTGTAAACGTCGATGATCCTCGATTCGGGGGCGCAGCCTTGCCCTTTCATTGGAAGATTGCTGATCCCAGTGGGGCCAGCATCGTTATCGAGATTGCCGATGGCGGCCAGGTCAAGATCTATGATGCCTTCCTCGGCGTCATTACCAACGCGCCGTCCTATGACTGGCATCTCACCAACCTGCGCAATTACATCAAGCTGACACCGAAGGCGAGTGAGACCCTGACCATTGATAACGTCAAGCTTGGGCCGCTGGGTGCGGGCTCGGGTATGATCGGATTGCCAGGAGACTTCACCCCGCCATCACGCTTTATCCGAGCTGCCGCGCTCACGGCCTCCGTTCGCCCCCTTGCGCAGGCGACCGATGCTGTGTTTGAGTCATTCAGGATTCTGGACAGTTTCAATATTCCGCTGGGCGCAGTTGCGCCAAGTGAACAGATTGCAAAAGACATCGAGAGTGCTACTCAGATCACGTCGGCATCCGACCTCACGAATATAAAGTACTACTTCCACACGATGAGCAATCGCCAGGTACGTATAATCGACCTGAAAAAGATCAATTTCGAAAGCGTCAGTGAGCAGGTCATCGACGATGATGCCGGTCGTAAGCACACGGTTCGTGAGATATCAGTGAGGTAGGCAATGTTTTAACCGCTAAACATGCCTTGCCCTCGGATGGCTATACCGCTGCGCTCCATTGCCACCGGTGAAGGCCACGGCCGAAGGTTAGGAGAAGGCACAAAAGTCCCGTCGATAAAGGCTTCGCGGATATCAATTCCGCCTCTTTCATACAGGTCTTGTGCAAGCTCATGGGCAATGAGTTTGAAGAAACCTTGCCGCACCCATTGCTGGAACCGCCTGTGGCATGTTTGGTACGGTGGATACCTCGGTGGCAAATCTTTCCAAGGTGCACCGGTTCGTAAAATTCATAATATCCCGTTCATGATATCGCGTGGTTATTGACCATGCGACCCGTTTTCGGTTTCCCACACGCGGAAATGCTATTCCTCTATGCCTGTATATCTTTCGGGATGGCGCTCGCATTGAAAGCCTTTGCCGAAATAGCAGGCGATGCAATAGCCCAGGGTCATGTCCATGCTCGCCTGTTTTCCCTCACAATTGGTGCACAAGCGTTCCTCACCTCTTTTCATGGGCCCGTCGCAAGGCACCATATTCATCGGGCAGACATCCGAACACCAGCCGCATTCCCGACACAGCTTTGTTTTTAGATCAAACGGCGCCAACACCCGCCTGTTCAAGCCACGTCCAACAAAGCCGATGGCTTTCTCGCCGAAACGTCCTGTGCAGATACGCACGCACCGGCCGCAGAGAATGCAATCGTTGTTCCGGAACGGATACCGGACTTCCGTCACTCCGCAGCGTTTGGCGACATCCTGGACCGCGCGGGAGTTCGGCGCTTCCGCAACCAGTATCTCCGCGATGTTACGCCGCAGTTTCCTGATTCTTTCCGTATTGCTCTTGATCACCATCCCTTCCTTGACGACCAACGTACACGAGGTGGTGATTTTTGACCGGCCGTTTTGAACATGCTCGACGATGCAAAGGCGGCAGGCACCGATGTCTGAAATATACGGCACGCGACAAAGGTGGGGGATGCAGATGCTATGCTCCAACGCGACATCCAGAACGCTCAGCCCTTTCGCAGCCCGGATGTCCGCGCCGTCAATCGTTACAGTGACTTTCTCTGTCATGGTACACCTCACTAGTTAACCTGGATGGATTCAAATTTGCACTCGCTCCGGCAAATTCCGCATTTCTGGCATGCTTCCAGCTTGATCACCGGAATCTGCTTCTTTTCTCCGGTGATGGCATCATGGGGGCACGCCAGTTTGCAGGCTCCGCAGCCATTGCACTTTTCCGAATCGATTGAATAGGTGATCAACTCCTGGCACATTCCAGCCGGGCACTTCTTGTTGACGACATGCGCCTCGTACTCTTCTCGGAAATACCGCAAGGTTGAGAGCACCGGGTTCGCCGCTGTTTTCCCCAGACCGCACAATGCGGTTTCTTTAATGGTGTCGCCCAATTCCTCCAGGAGGGGCAGCTGTTCGAGTTTCCCCCGGCCTTCGGTGATGTCGGTTACGATTTCCAACATGCGGTCGATTCCCAGCCGGCATGGCACGCATTTCCCGCAGGATTCATCTTGCAGGAAGGTCAGGAAGAATTTGGCCACATCCACCATGCATGTGCCTTCTCCCATCACCACGAATCCGCCCGAGCCCACCATGGAGCCGGATTCGGCAAGCTTGTCGAAATCCACCGGCAGATGGAATTTGTCAACCGGAAGACAGCCGCCAGAAGGCCCGCCGGTCTGTACGGCTTTAATCGGTTTCCCGTCCGGGGAACCGCCTCCGATATCGAAAATCACGGATTGGATCGGCATGCCCATTTCCACTTCCACAAGACCGGTGTTCTTGATATGTCCGGTGAGCGCCAAGATTTTGGTGCCTTTACTTCCGTTGGAGCCGGTAGAGGCGAACCAGGATGCGCCATTATACATGATGGATGGGACATTCGCCCAGGTTTCCACATTGTTCAGCGTGGTTGGTTTATGCCAGAGACCTTCGATAGCGGTGTGGACGTCTTTCGGACGTGGCTCCCCGACCTTGCCCTCGATCGAGGCCATCAGCGCCGTGGACTCTCCGCATACAAAGGCGCCGCCCCCGCGGGCGATTTCAATGTCGAACGAAAAGGATGATCCGAAAATATTTTCTCCCAAAATGCCATTCGCTCTGGCCTGTTCGATGGCGATGCGGGTGTTCTTGACTGCCAACGGATATTCATTGCGCACATAGATATAGCCTTTGTATGCGCCGATGGCCCAAGCCCCGATCATCATGCCCTCAATGACCAGGTGGGGGTTGCCTTCCAGCACGCACCGATCCATGTAAGCACCCGGATCCCCCTCATCGGCATTGCAGATGACATATTTTTCATCCCCCTGGGCATTTCTGGTTTCCGCCCATTTTTCACCGGTGGGAAAGCCTCCGCCGCCCCTGCCGCGCAATCCAGAATCCTTGATTTCCTGCACAACCGTCTCGGGAGTTCGCTCCGCCAGCGTTTTCCCGATAACAGAATAGCCGCCGATGGCGATGTAATCCTCGATGTTGCATGGATCAACGAGACGGTTCATGGAAAGCAAATGGCGGTTCTGCAACTTGTAGAACGGAATTTCCGCTTCGGTCTGGATCTGTTTGCCGGATACAGGGTCATTGTACAGCAGGCGTTCGATGATTTCTTTCTTTTGGATGGTTTTACTCACAATTTCGGGGGCATCTTCCGGAAGGAGGTGGCAATAAAAAATATTGCCCGGCTCTACGACCATGATCGGACCTTGCTCGCAGAATCCATGACATCCCGTGGATCGCACATGTACTTTCTCCTGCAAGCCTTTCGCGGATAGTTCCGTTTTGATCGCTTCGATGACAGCCTTTGAACGGGAGGCCTGACAGCCTGTACCGCCGCAAATGATCATCGTCGCTGCGAGTTGTTCGCGTTTTTCGAGAATCCGCCCACGCAATGCACTGAGATCATCAAGCGAATTAATTTTCTTCATGGGCCGATTCCTCCGTGCCGGTTTTTTGATGTGATTTGATTAGTTTACGAATCTTTGAAGGGCTCATGTGATGGTGATAATTTTCGTTCACCGTGACGACCGGTCCGAGCGCACAGGCGCCCAGGCAGTTCACATGTTCAATGGTGAACAAACCATCCTCCGACATCACACCGGTATCAACCCCGATTTGCGTTGTGGCCTGATTGATCAGGAGTTTCGAACCACGCACATGGCATGCAGTGCCCGTACACACGGTGATCAGATTCTTGCCCCTGGGTTTCAGGGAAAAGGCCTTGTAAAAAGAGGAGACACGATAGACCTCCAAAAGGGAAACGCCAAGCCCCTGGGATACGGCCCTCATGGCCTCTTCTGAGATATACCCATATTGCGCCTGCACATCCTGCAATACTTCAATCAGCTGATTCGGTTGACTGCGGCGCCCATCCAGTATCGCGTCATAGGTCAGTTGCAGCATAATAGTCTCCTCTTGTTGGGTGGTATCATTGCATTGACGAAAAAACCGAAACACGGTAGTGACATATAAAATGAGACAAGGGTAGAGGCTTGTATAATTTTCGTAAATACACTAATATTGCATTCAGAATGCACATAAATAATATGCATTCTAGATACCGGTTTATCTCACATATTTTGCATATGTAATCTATGCATTTAAAAGCGAATGAATACAAAACGAATTCCATTTCCGCCCATATCCGCTGAGGATTTCAGCAGCCTTCCAGAAGAGCTTGCCAATCTCTGGCGCATCCCCTTGCGCGATGACATCGTCCCCGCCAAACTGATATCCGCGTTACGGGAACGGATCAAGGAACTGAACTGTCTCTACGGAATCGCCCAGCTTGCGGAAAAGCATTCGAATTCCATAGACAATCTGCTGCGTAACCTAGTCGACTTCTTGCCGCATTCCTGGCAGTATCCGGAACTCACCTGCTGCCGAATTGTTTTCAACGGGAAAACCTATAAAAGCAGCCGATTCAAAATTTCAAAATGGCGGCAATCCTCGCAGATCATGCTGTACAGTGAAGCGGTCGGAGACGTCACCATCTTTTATCTCGAGGAATGTCCGCCGGCGGATGAGGGACCGTTTCTGCGGGAAGAACGCGTTTTGTTGGATGCCCTGGCCCAGAGAATTGGTATTACCGCCATGAAAATTTCGACGGAACTAAAACTGCAGGACCTTAACAAGCAACTCTTGATCGAACAAAAATCATTGCAAGAAGCCAATGTAGCGCTTCGCACCATCATGGGAAGAATTGAGGAAGAAAAAAAATCAGTGTACAAGGACATAGATGCCAATATCGATAAGATTATCATGCCCATCCTGAACGAACTGACGTTGCATCTGCCCAAAACCCACCGGCGATACGCGGAAATGTTGCGGACCGGCCTGGAAAATATCACCTCTGCGTTCGTCAACAAACTATCCAAAAATTATCTCACCTTGACACCTGTGGAAGTCAGCATCAGCAATATGATTGCGAGTGGAATGCAAACCAAGGAAATCGCCGCGATTCGAGGGGTATCCGAAGGAACGATCAATCGCCATCGAGAGAATATTCGCCGAAAACTTAAGATACAAAATAGTTCAGTAAATCTTGCTACTTTTCTTCAGTCTGGGATGTGGAAAAAAAACTAGCTTGGCGCCGGTTCGAGGGAAAAGAGGCATTGCTGAACCGTTTTCCCACTTACACACCTGTCCAGTTTTTCCAGACCGGCTCTCTACGTAAAAAAATCGGGATGACGTATACGTATTTCACCTGAAATATGATGGAATCCAAATCGATTTTATGCTTTAATGGACGTCATAAAAATATTCAGCTTAGAATCAATGGAGAAGAGAGATGATCGCACAGTTATCCGTATTTCCCATTGGTGAGGGATCAAGCCTGGGTCGTTTTGTACGAAAGGGCATTTCCGTAATTAAAGAATCCGGCTATCAATACGAAGTGGGTGGGATGAGCACGGCAATTGAGGTGCCTGATTTGGACGCCCTGTTCGATCTTGTCAAAAAAGTACATGCCGCCCACTTATCAGAGGGTGCACAGCGTATTATCATCGATTTAAAGGTGGACGATCGGCGGGACAAAAACGCAACGATCCAATCGAAAAAACGTTCGGCGATGAAAAGTATAGAAGAAGAAAAATGACATGAAGCCAATCAGCAGATTTCAGCGAAGCCTGTTGAATGACCGGCGAGTGATTTTTATTCTTCATCACAAAGGAGGCTGTCCATGAAACACGGCAAGCTAACCGAGTCATTAGCGAACTTTTGTAAAAACACATGTCCGGTTTGTACCCGTGCTCGGGAAAAAGGAGAAGGCGCTTTATATCAAATCGTAAAACTGGAAGAGCATGTTTGCCCGATGTGTCGCTCCTATAAAAAGGTTTACGGAGTGCCTGCCCATGAAAAATGCGATTAGGCAACCGAATTATTCGGCTCTGAATACCGCGCCGCTCTATAACCCGAAAGGAGGTTCATGAGATGACAGACGCAACAGCCGATTTCAATGGTTACCGTTTTCTACCACCCAGCCTTGGAGCCTGGATTCGCTCTCATATCGAAAACAACCGCTTTAAGGGGAAAGTCCCTTGGACCCCACTGGCCAAACCTTTAACAGAAGCAAACGTGGCCCTTGTCACCAGCGCCGGCATCAATCACAAATCAGATCCCCCCTTCGATATGGAGCGTGAAAAAAAGGAGCCCATGTGGGGTGATCCCACCTATCGAAGAATCCCCAGGGATACGACCAGCGCGGACATCGATGTGAATCACCTGCACATCAATACAGAGTACATCAAAAAAGATCTCAATGTCATGTTGCCGCTCCAGAGAATGGCCGAACTGGAAACAGAAGGCTTCGTTGGTCGCTTAGCGTCTACAGCGTATTCATTCTATGGATTTCAATTGGGGGGCAATGGATTTTTAAACACGGCCATAAAGCCCATGGCCGCGCAGATGAAGAATGAAGCGGTGGATGTGGTTTTACTGACACCCGCCTGACCGTTCTGTTGCCAGTCCGTGGGACTGGCTGCAAAGTTTCTGGAAGAATCCGGCTTCACAACCGTCGTCCTGACCCCGACCCCTGAATTTCACATCGCAACAGGCATCCCGCGTTCGGTGGGAATTGCCTATCCGTATGGTCGCTTATTGGGTGAGGTCGATGACGTCCGGGGACAGCGCGATGTGCTGACAGCCACGCTAATGGCTTTAGCAAAAGCCGATGGTCCGGGCTCAATTCAGTATCTTCCTTTTGAATGGCCCGAGGAGCCCAAAAATGCCAAATGGCATCCGCCTGAAATGAGTCCGATTATCAAACTCCAATTGGACGCAATTCGTCAGGCGCGGAAAAATGAAAAAAGAGAAATGAATAACGATTGATGAAGTCGTAAAAAGTCTTCGATCCGTCATACCGGACTTGATTCGGCATCCGGAAGGGAATGAAAAGACCGGATAGCGCAACGCTTCGCTGCCTGCCCGCGGAAAGCCCTGAATGGCAAAGAAGAGAAAATCCGACTTATTACGGATGAATTAAGAGTGCCTTCCTTTCGCATCCAATGGACCCTCTCCCTGGTTAAAGGCGCCAGCCATAGGAGCCTTCAGAAATGACCTGGCGCACTTGATTCGTTGCGTTGCCTTTCGTAAAATGATATATTTTTTCACTCTTGTCCAAAAACGGTTTTGAAATAAAATAGTTTATTGGGCTTGAAAAAAAGCCTCCTTGTAAGGCATGGTTTAATCGCGAAAAGAAACCGTTAGCCCAAAACAAGGAGGCAAAACAATGGTACGACAT
>JBGSLR010000021.1:0-44544 GCA_041740615.1 Desulfobacterales bacterium | reverse complement strand
TGAATCACGTTATCCGCTCTGGGCTCGACTAATCCCACGACCTCTTTCAAACGGCCTTCCCATCGCATAAGCGATTGGCGCTTTTCCACATCATATGAATGCTGATTATAGATAGCCATCATGCCTTGTAATTTATGGCCGAGAACACGCTCAGCCACGATATCAGGAACCCCGATTTCGGCCAACCGGGTCCTCAGGGTCCGCCTCAGGTCATGGGGTGAAAACCTTTCACTGAATCCGATTTCAGACCAATGACGGGCAACAGCTCGGGTCAGACATTGCCGGGTGATTGGTTCACCTGGCTTGTATGAGGACTGAAACACATATTCGCATTCCGCCGAATATGGTTCGGCCTGTTCGATCACATTGGTCGCCATCGGGCACAGGGGCACTCTCTGGGGTTCTCCACCCTTCATTCTTTCCGCTGGAATATTCCAAAAGTCGCCGTCGATTTCATCCCAGCGCATGCCGACCACTTCTCCTGGCCGTTGGCCCGTTAAAAGGATCATTTTCAAAGCCAACCTCGAAACTCGGTATATATCAATGTCTGTATTCTCCAGGTCCAAGGCTTTCCAAAGCATCTTGATTTCATCATCCGTCAATACCCGGCTCCGGCCTTTTTCGGTTGTCTTTCTGATTCGGGTGCATGGCGAATCTTCGATGACACCCCGCTCGGCTGCAAAATTGAAAAGCCGACTCAAAGCACCATGAACTCTATTGGCGACAATCGGAGCCCGGTCTCGTATTTTATCCAGCAGCAAAACGATATCCCGCCGCTTTAAATCGGTTATTTTGCGCTTTCCCCAAGCAGGAACAGCATCTTTTTCAAGCAGCTTCCTTGTTGCCAGTCCTGATTTTTTATGCTGCAATTCACGCTCCCATATTTCCGCCAGCATATCCGAAAAAGTCGGATCGGCTTTTCTCCTTGCTTTTTGTTCTTTGGCGAGCACTCCAGGATTGATACCGTTCTGAATTTTGGCCTTGGCTTCTCCCCGCTTCTGGTGCGCCTGTTCGATTGTGACACCTGGGTATGATCCCAAGGTCAACCGGTTCCGAATCCCATCGAATACATAACGGAAAATCCAAGTTTTTTCACCACTTGGAGCAATCCGTATGTACAATCCCTTGGTATCGGCGACCTCATAGCGTTGGGAGCGCGGTTTCAGATTTTTCACCTTCAAATCCGTAAGTGCCATTTTTCATTAAATCCTTTCGATTCTGGGGTACCATTTGGGGTACCATTTTGACCCTTGCTGCAATGAAATTTGATGAAAAACTATGAAAGGAAAAATAGCAATATTTTTTAATGATGTCAATTATTAATGTACTGATTTGAGGCGTGGTGAAAAGTGGTGAAAATGGTGCATTTTTGAATGGGGTTCAAGGAGTCGGAGGTTCAAATCCTCTCGCCCCGACCAAAACAATTCTCACCGAACGATCTCCCCCTTTCGTCCTTGCCGTGAACAAATCCGCGACTGATTCCACCTGTCAATGGTTATTCTTCCAAAATGAACTGTCTACCATATCCACGATAATAATCAATATATTATCGAGAATTTCCATATCTTTTCAATTCTCGAAATGGAATCCCCCCCGCCCACGTCAAAACGATCCCGCATCAATGGTGAGGAAGTGCTCGTCGATCACTTGAAGGGCAACCGATCACAAAAAAGCACCCACCATCTCAATGCCCATCGTTTGAGACAAAAATTGGACAGCGCTGCCAATCTTTGGGCAACCTGTTTCATAATTCCCTATAAAAAACTTACCATTTCCTATTCATTTCTAAATGTTGTGAAGGTACCATCATGAGCAACAAACAACGGGCGCCTTCTTCGAATAAGAAGCGGCGGGAATCGCCACTTAAATTATTATATATTATATTCATATAGTTGTATCAATTTTAGCAGTAAAGAACCGACCGGCTCTCGCCATCCGATCGACCGAATCCTGCCGCTCGGATGGGAACTGCTCGAATGGGAACGCCCAAATGGATACATGGCATTTAAATTGCATAAATTTATGGCATACATAAACGTCAACCCAAAAAAATGGTGGCGACAATGATGTATCTATTCTTAATCACCTTGGGGACCGCGTCGGCTTTTTGTCTTTATTTCGTTATTGCCTGTTTGGTGGCGGCATCACGAGAGAATGCGTTACCGGATATCGAGGATATCGAAGTCGGCAGAATGCTCTCTGACTCCTTATCCGATCGCGCAAGGCCTCAAGCAGTGCACGGTAAAAGCGGACGCAAGACGCTTGCCTCTCCGCTTTCCAATTGCACCTGAAGGGACCGTTGCTATCCGTCAAGCGCTTTGGTAACAATTTCAGCAACATCAGTGGATAAATCGGCTGCATTTCGAATCCGCTCAAGCTCATGTTTCATCATTTCCCGCCGAGCAACTGTATACTTTTTCCAAGTATTGAAAAGAGAAACCATCCGTGCGGCAATCTGCGGATTAATCTTGTTGAGCGCCAACACCTGATCCCCCAGAAACCGATATCCGGCTCCGGAAAGTTGATGGAATTGCCAAATATTCACGCCACAGAAAGTCCCAATCAACGATCGCACCTTATTGGGATTTTCCATGGAAAATTTGGGGTGATTCATGAGTTTCTTCACCCGGGACAGCGCACGCGGTGATGCAGCCCCGGCCTGCGCGGAAAACCATTTCTCCAGTACCAAATCGTCTCCCTGCCATTTGTTAAAAAAGTGATCCACCGCCAAGTCCGCTTCATCGTCATCGTAATCAGTGATCAGGGAAAAGGCCGCCAGTTCATCGGTCATGTTACCGGCCTGATAAAAATGTGAATAAACCAGTTGAATATCTGTTTCTTCACGTGTTTGCGCAAGGTACCAAAGCGCCAAATTTCTCAAGGCACGCCGGGCCATCTCCCCGGGTTCGGTCCGATACACTCCATCTGCTTGGTTTTTTTGATATATCGATTTGAAATCGTTGCGAAGAAACTGCGCCAGTTGCTCCCTGATAAAACAGCGTACGTGGTGAATGACATCCGGATCGATTTCCCTTTTTTGATCGGCCAGTTGCTGCCCGATTTCCGCTTCCGAGGGCAATGTCAACATCAACGCAATAAACGCCCGGTCAAGGGTTTTATCCGTCAATATCTTGCTCCAAGCCGTGAAAACGGATTCCTCCATCTGCAAGCGGCGCCCCTCCTGGAAATCGTTGATCAGCGCATGAATGCGTTTCAGAAGGAACTGCTGTCCTGCATCCCACCTGACAAACGGATCGGAATCGATCGCCATCAGAAAGAGCAGCTCCTCATCGGTATACCCCGCAGCCAATTTTACGGGGGCGGAGAATCCACGCAACAAGGATGGAATCGGCTCCGCGTCGATATCATGAAAATGAAAAACCTGCTCCGCTTCCTGCAGCTCAAGGATCTTTGTGGTTTGTTTTTCACTACTGCTCTCGGATCCTCCAAGGAGAATCTCGGAGCCGTCAGACCGGATCAATCCGACTGCAATAGGAATATGAAAGGGTTCTTTTATCGGCTGCCCGGGTGTCGCCGGGCATGTCTGACGACATTCAAGACTGTAGATGCGGCTTCGTTGGTCATAGCGCCGTCTCACAATTACTTCCGGCGTTCCGGCTTGAGAATACCATCGGCGAAACTGAGTGAAATCACGTCCGCCAGCCGCCTCCATTGTCGACACGAAATCATCCGTCGTTACCGCCTGACCATCGTATCGATCAAAATACATGTCCATCGCGCTTCGAAAACACTCGGGGCCCAACAGTCGATGCAGCATCCGAACCACTTCCGCGCCTTTTTCATAGACCGTCTGGGTATAAAAATTATTCATCTGGACATATGATTCCGGTCTCACCGGATGCGCCATCGGGCCGGAATCTTCAGCGAACTGAAAAGCTCTCAGTCTGCGAACGTCTCCAATGCGCTTGACCGGTCGTGAAGCCATATCCGCTGAAAATTCCTGGTCCCGAAAAACGGTCAACCCCTCCTTGAGACTCAATTGAAACCAATTCTTCAGGGTAATTCGATTACCCGTCCAGTTGTGAAAGTATTCATGCCCGATCACGCCTTCGATATTCTGAAAATCAACATCCGTAGCGGTTTCCGGCTTGGCCAAAACATATTTGGCGTTGAAAATATTCAACCCCTTGTTTTCCATTGCCCCCATGTTGAAATCCTTCACAGCGACAATCATAAAACCGTCCAGATCGTACTCCCGCCCGAAAACGTCTTCATCCCATTTCATGGCTCTTTTGAGCGAATGCATGGCGTGCCCGCATTTATCGATATTTTCGTGTTCGACGAAAATACGCAACGATACGTCCGTCCCGGATCGCGTCCGATAGTGATCTTCGTGAACGGCCAGATCGCCGGCAACCATGGCAAACAGATACGACGGTTTCTTGAACGGATCATGCCATTTGGCATAATGCCGTCCATCCCCCATCACGCCGGTTTCAATAAGATTCCCATTGGAAAGCAGCACCGGATATTTTCCCCGATCGGCGGCAATGGTGCAGGTATAGACAGCCATGACATCCGGCCGGTCCGGGAAAAAAGTGATTTTCCGAAAACCCATGGCCTCACATTGGGTGCAAAACAAATTTCCTGATTTGTATAGTCCCTCAAGCGCCTTATTCAAATGCGGGAAAAGGCGCGTCACAATTTTTACACGGCACTCATTCGGTGCATGAAAAATCTCCAGGGATTCTTCATCAACATGGTATTCCACGTTCGTCAACAGGCGTCCGTCCAAGGATACGGACAACAGTTTCAGGCCACGACCATCCAACAGCAACGGTTCGTTTACATCCATCGCTCCGATATTCCGGCGCATTGCCATCTCAGCAGTGACGGTCGTTTCGTTTTCATATATATCGATGAACAAATCGACAGCCTCCACCATGAAAGCCGGAGGTCGGTAGTCGTGCAGATATTTCACTTGCAATTCAGCCATTGGTTGCTCCATTTGAAGAGAAACGATGCCCGCCCATGGGGGATCCATTTCCCAGGCGGAATAAACTCCTGCCTGCAATATCCGAAATCAGACCGGAAGGCAATAAGCCGCCTCAATTGATCGGATCAAGCGCTCGACGGATATGCAACGCCAAATCACCAATGGTAAAAGGCTTGACCATGAGATCGCGGATACCCAACTCTTTCATTTTTTCCGCTGTAATGGTTTCCGGGAATCCAGAGCAGAGGATGACAGGGATATGGGGACGTATTGCGCGGATCCGTTTGATCAGCTCAATGCCGGTCATTTTCGGCATGGAGTGATCGGTGATTATAAGATCAAAAGACGTAGGCGAGTCCAAAAACGAGTCCAGGGCCTCAAGACTGCTCGTCTTGGCCAAAACATTGTAACCAAGTTGTTCCAGGAGTTCTTCGCCGATATCCGCCAAGAATTCCTCATCATCAATGAAAAGAATCCGCTCGTTCCCTGTGGGCAGAATATCGGGCTTTGGCGGGGCGCCCTCCTCCATGGATGCATCCACTCGTGGAAAAAATACGGTGAATCGCGTCCCTTTTCCCGGTTGACTTTCAACCTCGATGGATCCGGAAAGCTTTTTTATGATGTTGCGAGTGACCGACAACCCCAAACCGGTGCCTTTCCCGGGGCCTTTGGTAGTGAAAAAATGATCGAAAATTTTATGGATGTCACCCGGTGGAATCCCATGTCCCGTGTCTGTAACCGACAATTGCAGATAGTTTCCGGCTTTTAGATCCATTCTAAAACCTTCCGCCGGATCCACCCGAATCTCCTTCAGTATCACCGTCAGCAGTCCGCCTTTCTCCCTCATGGCGTCAGCGGCATTGGTACACAGATTCATCAATACTTGATGAATCTGTGTTGGATCCGCCAAGACGGCATCTTCTGTTACCAAAATAGATGTGCAAATTTCAATATTGGCCGGAAGTGTGACTTTTAACAGCTTCGTTACTTCCTTGACGATAAATTTGATATGAACTTTTTTCTTTTCCTGGGGCGATTGACGGCTGAAAGACAGGATCTGACCGATCAAATCCCGGGCACGGTCTCCGGCCATGAGGACCTTTTCGCAATACCCGCGTAATTTCTCATCCATCAAGGCGCGTCCCATGGCCAATTGGGTATACCCCATAATGGCCGAAAGGATATTGTTAAAATCATGTGCGATGCCGCCGGTCAGTGTCGCAATGGCTTCCATCTTCTGGGCTTGAATCAACTGTTTCTCCAGTTGCAACTCCTGGGTAACATCGCGATTGACCGAAACGAAACTGATGATGTTATTGTCTTTGTCCCGCACCGGCGATATCGACACCTCCAGTTCATGATGACCTCCTTCATTCTGGGAACTGATCATATGCCCCTTCCATATCCTGCCGGCATTGATCTCCATCCAGATGTTCCGGTAAAAGGATTCCGGATAATTTGTATTTTTCAGGATTTTATAAGATCGACCTTTGGTCTCTTTTTGTGAACAACCGGTCATCCGTTCAAAGGCCGGATTCAGATATCGGATGGTACCGTTTTTCTCCGTGATGAGGATTCCATCCGCGGCTTGCTCTATGGCGGTTGATAGATATCGTCTTTCCTTCTCGGCGGCCTGCCGCTCCGCCATCTCCAATTTCAATTTTGCGTTGGCCTCCTCCAGCGCAAGGGAGCGTTCATTCAATTTCGCTGTCCGCTGAAGAATTTGTGCTTCGAGATGCTCGCGGTATTCACGGTTCTCTACCAACAGGTTCGCCCGAGTCAGCGCATTTGAAATCACATGCTCAAGAATCAGCATATCATGGATCGGTTTGGTAACATAATCCCAGGCGCCTTTTCGCAATGCCTCAATGACATCCTGGATTTCTCCCGTGCCGGAAATGACAATAATTGGCGTTTCCGATGTTTTTTCCGTCAGCTCTGCAAGCACTTGAAATCCATTCATCCCCGGCATGCGCAAATCCAATAGAATGATGTCCGGCTTTTCACGGTCGAACGCTTCGATCCCTTGGCGACCGTTTTCCGCCTGGATGATGCGGAATCCGCAGTCTTCCAGATAACTGCAGATGCTCTTGCGGATTACGGGGTCATCATCGATGGAAAGGACCGACAGGTCATCGATTTTGAGGTGACTTTTGTTGTGCATCAGGTTCTTTCATGAAAAGCCTCCCCTGTTCATCCTTCAGGGGGTCGCGGTGTTACGATCAGTTCCTTGACGGCCCGAATCAACAATCGCATGTCTTTCAAAGGCTTTGCAAAAACATGCCGGGACGTCAAACCGATCGCGATTAAGGATTCTGGCAATACGTAATCTGCGGATCCGGTATGCACAATGAATTTCATTTCAGGACAAATTTCGTGGGCTCTCAGGATAAAGCCATTCCCATCCATGCCGGGCAATCGGATATCGATCACTCCCGCTTGGAACGGTTCGGCAGAAATTAATTGCAGCCCCGTTTCCGCCGATATGGCGGACCGCACAATGAAATTTTCATCCTCGAAAAACGCCACCAGATTCACCCGAATGATGTCGTCGTCATCGAGAATCAGGACTTTGGGCCAGTTTGCAATCATGAGGATCTCCCGACTATTGGAAGCGCGACGCTGAATTTGGTGCCGATGGATGGCGTCGATACTACCGTCATGGTCCCGCGATGGTTATTGTTGATAATAAAATAGGCAACCGAAAGCCCCAACCCGGTTCCAACTCCCACCTCTTTTGTCGTAAAAAAGGGTTCAAAAACCCGCTTGCGAATTTTTTCATCCATCCCGGGGCCGTTGTCCTCCACCTCGATCACAGCGGATTTCCCCTCCTGGTAAAGACGTAAAGTAATTTGCGGGTTTTTCCGAGAATCGTTGGCGTCCATCATTGCTTGAGCCGCATTCTTCAACAAATTCAAAATGACCTGCTCGATTTCCGTCGGTATGCAGGGCACTGCTGGTAAATCCGGTGAAAATTCCCGGACAATCTGGATATGCCTGAAATCATATTTTTTCTTTAAATCATAATCGTGCGCCGCAAGCTCCAACGTATTGTTCAACAAGGCATCCAGGGGAGTGGGGGTAAATTGGGAATGGCTCTGCCGGCTGAAATTGAGCATATTGGCAACAATGTGGGCGGCTCGTTGTCCGGCATCGCGGATTCCTTCCAGAAAAGAAAACACCTCCCGCTTTTCCAGGTACATACGAATACATCCCAGGTCCGTCCCGCTTTCCTGAGCTGTCTGAACGTTTTTCGGGAAATCCACCGAAACCCTTCGAAAAATATTCTGCACACTTTGCAATATTCCACCAATTGGATTGTTGATTTCGTGGGCCATTCCAGCCGCCAGGCCGCCGACTGAAATCATCTTTTCCGTCTGAATCATCATCTCCTCAATCCGGACACGATTGGTAACATCATCGATCCGCAGCACCGCACCCTCCACGCCATTGGTGACCAGCGGATATACCATGATATCGGAATAGCGGGTCTCTCCATCCACCCAGCTCATTAATTTCTCCGCTTTGTATGGTTTTTTTTCCGTCATGGTCTTATACACTTCTTCCAGCCGCGCAATCAAGCCGGGATAGACATCGTTCAAACTTTTGCCCTTGGCGTTTTCAGCTGATATTCCGGTAGCCCGCTCCGCCTCCACGTTCCATTCAGTGACCTTTCCCTCCTGGTCGACGCCCACCAGAATGGACGGCATGGAGTTAATGATGTTGTTCAGGTAATTTTTGGTTTTACTCAGGTCGGTCTCCTTGGTGCGCAGATCAACAATACTGGACCGCAAATGACGATTGACATCTTCCAGTTCTATTGATTTGCGTCCGATTTCCGAGCTCATTTGATTGAACGCCGACGAAAGCACCCCGAGTTCATCATCTGGAGAATGGATATGAACTCTGTAGGTCATATCTCCTTCCGCAATGGACTTGACCCCATTCATCAGGCTTTGCAGCGGGATCTTCACCACGCGATGGATGCCGACATAAATGAGCAGAACGGTGACCAGCACGGCGATACCCGTCAACAAGGCGATCTGGAAAAAAAGGGTTTTGGTCAACCCCGTCAATTCGGATATCGGACTCATGGTGACGACCATGAAATCCGACAGACCATTTTCCAAAAACCGGACCGGTTTGGCATGATAATAATAATCACGATCTCCCACCACCAACGTCTGGTTTCCTGGCAAAGGCACGCGACTGCCGCTGATGTTCATACTGGCGATCAACAGGGTGTTTTTCCATGCAAGGCCGACATCGACCCCGAGATCGTACTTCAGCGTTTTCATCACCTCCGTATCCAGGACTTTTTCCACCACCACCATCGAACAAGTCACTGACTGATCCATGAACGTCTCAGGGTTTGACACCAGGACATTCACCGGATACCAGTTGCGTATTATCGGCAATCCCCCCCTGAAAATAATTTTTGAGCGCGGCTCCTCAGGAGAGTTCCACTTTTCCGACAGGACCGCCGATTCAGGTACGCCGACAACCATTTCAAAATGATGGTCCCCATAAAATTTTTCCGGAGGCAGGGCATAGACCGAGCTGATATCAAAATAATCCGGCCCCGGAAAAATCAATTTCTCAAGCGCGATACGATATACTTGGGGGTTTTCCGCCCGTCCCTTCTGATTGAACCGTGTCACGAACAGCGCTTTCCGATCCAGATGAATCGTCAAGGCCGGCATCGCGTCGTGAACCATATCAAACGGAGAAACCAGAAAAATACTGATGCTGTTCAGTGCGTTGATGGTTTGCAGGGAAAGGAGTTGCTTGGATATTTCCATTTGCGCCTGGAAGGCGTAAATTACCTCTGAATCCTCGATGGGTCGACCGAGCAGGGACTCATCGGACGAATAATAGGGGCCGTAATTGATCAGTCGTTGCAGTTGCTGCACAATAATATAATTGGTTTCCATGCTTTGCGCCACCTGCATAGATTGAGCGTTTATCTTCACGATCCGGCCGGCAAGCAGGGTTGCCATGCGTTCCAAATTGTTTTTCGTAACCAAGGCGAGGTTATTGAAACTGGTCGCTCCGATGACCAATGAAAGCAAAATCGTATAACAGATGAAAATCAGCAGCACCATGAACAGAATTTTATTTCCAACCCCCAGCCGGTTCAATGGAAACGGGAAAAGTTTGAGGAAACCGATTTGATCTTTTGCGTTTTCCATCTGCTCACCGTTGCCTGACATACGGATTACATCCTACCGGCTTCGCCATTGTTTGATCAGTTCGTCATATGAAACCGTCTTTGGCTCAGGCCGGGGGCGCCATGGTTTGGGAGCGCCCGGCTGTTTCAACCAGTAGGCTTCCGTTTTCACTGGATTGAGCTTGGGAGAATATCTGGCCAGATGCATTTTCCCCATAAGTTTGTCCTGACTGTCGGCAATGGCGTTCATGGCTTCCTGAGGCGTCAATTCGCCACTGATCGCCTTTGAAATATACGGCCACCAAACAGCAGAGAGCGCAGGATAGTGCGGCACATTGAGGCCCGTGTCAGTCCACTTCTTTTCTTCAGGGGAACGGTAGAAGTCGATCAATCCCCCCCACTTATCCTTGATCGGATCCAGATAAGTGGAAAAAACCGTAGACTTGCGCACCGGAGTACCGCCCACCAGAAATTTTTTCAGTGAAACGGTTTTTGAAACACAAAACTGAGCCCAAAGCCACGCCATGGCCCGGCGCTGCCCTTTGACGTTTTTGGGTATCGTCCAGCTTCCGGCATCCTGATATCCGACCTTCATTCCCTCATCCCAGTACCTTCCATGGGGCGTCGGCGCCACCCGCCATAGGGGACGCCCCGCTGCATCCACCACCGGACTTCCGGGACGGTGAAAATCCTCATGGGACAACCAGGTGATATATTGAAAAACGACCTGGGCGATATCGCCGCGGGCCGCCTTTGGTCCAGCATCCACCCATAACCAGTTTTTCGCTTCCGGCGGTGCATACTTATTCAGCCAAAGCACATATTTCTCCAGCGCATACACCGCCGCCGGCCCATTCAGTGCTCCTCCACGGGCGACCGATGATCCAACCGGCACCCGATTCTCCACCCGGATCCCCCATTCATCCACCGGCAAACCATTGGGAAGCCCCTTGTCGCCTACACCGGCAATAGAAAGCCAGGCATCGGTGAAACGCCAACCAAGGGAAGGCGATTTCTTGCCATAATCCAGATGGCCATATACCTTTTTCCCATCAATCTCCAATCCCGTGAAAAACTCAGCGATATCTTCATATGCCGCCCAATTGACCGGCACCCCCAACTCATACCCATATTTGCGTCTGAATTTGTCTTTAATATCCTTGCGCGTAAACCAGTCGTATCGGAACCAGTATAGATTTGCGAATTGCTGGTCTGGCAGCTGAAGCTGATTCCCATCATAGTCCTGACCGAATTCAAGATTCAGAAAATCAGTAAGGTCTAACTGGGGATTGGTATAGGGCTTACCCTCTTTTGCCATATATTCGGTAAGATTCAACACCGCCTGGCTTCGCAAATGGGTCCCCACAAGGTCGGCGTCGTTGACGTAGATATCATTGATAACCCGTCCGCTTTTCATCTGTTCCATGATGCGTTGAACAAGCGATCCCTCACCGACGATCTCATGGTTCACCCGGATTCCGGTGATCTCCTCAAACGCTTTGGCAAGCACATCCCTTTCCCAAAAATGGGTTTTAATGTCTTCGGCGGTGGAGCGGAGTACCTTACCCCTAAAAGGTTCCGCCGCCTTGGAAAACCATTTCAGTTCCTCTCTTTGCTCCTGCTTGGAAAGGGTCGACGGCTGGAATTCATCCACCCACCGACTGATTGCATCCTCAGCCGCAAAAACGCAATTCACCGAAAAAGCATACAAATATAGAGAAAGGACAAAAAAAAGTAGCGCAATGAGCGCCTGGAATGGACGGTGACACCTCATCATAACTCCTGACGTGACAGGAAAAGACAACAGGTGTTGAAAAAACGGGATCTGAAATAAATATCGGCAGTTTCTTAAGATTTTAACAGAACCGATGCGGAATTGCAACTCATTGTGTGGGGTCAATCCTGGGATACGGGGAGAATTCCCTCAAGCGAACGACACAGTACTTTCTTTTTTTGATGGTTACACGAGCTGAAAAACGGGCGGCGCGGGGTTGTCGATCCGGCTCGGCAGTCGCGCATCGAACAGGCTGCTTCACACGCTGTGGTGTCTTTCGCCGCCCGAAAATTCATATCGACTCAGTCGATTTGAATTCGGCTGTTTGTCGTACCGAACGCATTATCGCAACAATCCGCATTCGCAGGATCATTCTTCCATTGACCATCCACCAGAAATTTATACTCATACGTTCCCGGTTCAAGCATCACGGTTTTCTTCCATTCTCCGTTACTGGCTTTTTTCATGGCGTGGGATGTCTCACTCCATTGATTGAAGTCGCCGACAACAAACACCTCGATCGCCTCTTGCGACTGATACACAAAATTGACACGGCGTTTTTTCTCCGGAGTTTTTTTGGTTTTCGCTGCCATGCTGTCCCTCCTGTTGTTCAATAGAGTAGATTGGGTATATATCCTCTTTACGGTCCGACTGATGGAACGCAGCTTTATCTCGTACTGGACGAGAAAAACTTGTGAAAAAAACGTTCCGGTCCGTCGGTTTTCAACGGTTAAAGCCAAGCAAAGAAAGTGCCAACCACAGAAATCGCCATTTGAGAAAAAAACCGCAAACGGGAATCGGGCCTTCAGGCTGATTGGTCAGGAAAAACGACGGTACACTTCAGAATCTTCTTCCCATCATCCACGACAAAAATGCGCTTGCATGTCACTTTTCTTTACGACTTGTTAAAAAAATGAATGGTACTGCAGGATAGCCATTCATATGGTGAGACCGCTTCTTTGTCAAGGACAATCGATCCATGAAGGCGGCGTTCACCCTTCCCGATTCAAGCAAGACACTGGAACGAAAAATGATGATCTTGGCCGGGACACCGTCTGCGTAATCATATTGTACCCAAAGGCGGTAAATGATATAAAGCGGTAAACTGTTACAAAAATACGGCAGGACTTCCGCCAACAGCCATCGCTCTCGAACACCATCCGAAAGGAGAATGTTGTGAATCCCATCATTCCAGACTATATTCCGCCCGACTTTTCACTTCCCCACCTATTACAAGCACCTGCCGCCCGTATATCTCCGGCTCCCATGGATGGTGTCGCCCCGAATGGCTATCACGGCACTTCAAATCATCCGGAGTATGTACGTCTGGGAGGGGGAAGATGGGTGCTGGCCAGGGAAAATCGAATGGACTGCGTCATGGTCCTCAAAGGCGACCATCTCGAAGTGGTGGAAGCCCGGCGTTTGAAGAAGGATGATCCCGTGGTTATCGGCAGAACCGAGAACGGTGAAGAGGGCATCCTGGTATACACCGCCGGTTTTGATCAATCCACCGGTCCGGCCGAAGATAAATTTTCCTTTCGCACACGCGGGACTCGCGAAACGCCATTTTCCAGGAGTTACGATCAATTGTACGAAATTCTTCGTCATGATCGCCAGCATGGGCATATCGTCTGGGTGCTCGGTCCTGCAGTGGCCTTTGACAAGGACAGCCGTGACGCCATGCAGGGAATGATCGAAAGCGGATATTGCCATGCCCTGTTGGCCGGCAATGCATTGGCCACCCATGATCTGGAGGCTGCCTATTTCAACACCGGCCTGGGTCAGAACATTTACACCCAAGCACTGCAACCATTGGGTCATTACAACCATCTGGATATTCTGAACATGGTCCGACGGGAGGGCTCGATCAAAAATGCGCTAACTTCTTTACAACTGCAGAACGGCATCATCTTCGCCTGTGAAAAGCACAATGTGCCTTATGTGCTGGCCGGGTCCATCCGCGATGACGGTCCGCTGCCGGAAGTCATCGCCGATGTATACATGGCGCAGGATAAGATGCGGCAGTACGCCCGCAAGGCGACCACCGTGATCACCCTGGCCACGCAACTCCACGCCATCGCTTTCGGCAACATGACACCCAGTTATCACATTCAGCATGACGGCTCGATTCGACCGGTTTTCTTTTATATCGTGGACATGACGGAATTCAGCGCGGACAAACTGGCCAACCGCGGGTCAGCCCAGGCTGTACCGATCCTCACCAATGTCCAGGATTTCATGATCAATTTATGGAATAATCTGGCAAAATCAGATAGAAAGTAAGCGCGCTATGCAAAAACGCATTCAAATCATCGGTGTCCCCATGGACCTGGGACAGTCTCAGCGAGGTGTCGATGTAGGACCGAGCGCCATCCGGTATGCCGGCCTATCCGCTCGACTCGGTCGTCTGGACTATGATATCGGTGATGCCGGCAACATCGAAGTGCCGGTCCGCAACGCCTTGCCGAAAGGCGATCTGGTGCCGGCAATCCACCGGGCCTGCGAGGCGGTTTACAATGCCGGTAAAAACGCAGTGGAAGACGGTTGTTGCCCGATTTTCCTGGGAGGAGATCACGCCATTTCAATCGGCACCATCGGGGGGATCACCCATGCGGAGCCGGCCGGCGTTATCTGGATCGACGCCCACGGTGATTTCAACACATCGGACACCTCCAGCACCGGCAACATCCATGGTATGGCGCTTGCGCTCCTGATCGGTCGCGGCTTAGAGCAACTGGTCCACATTGGTCGCCCCGGCCCCAAAATCAAAGCCAACGACGTTGCGCTAATCGGTGTCCGCGATCTGGATGGAGAAGAGCGTCAATTATTGAAAAACAGCGGTATTCACATTTTCACCATGCGCGACATCGACGAACAGGGCATCAGCCGCATCGCCCACGAGGCCTTGAAAAGACTCAAACACCGAAAGCGTATTCATGTCAGCCTGGACATGGACGGCCTGGATCCCATGGAGGCATCCGGTGTCGGCACACCGGTTCCCGGCGGACTAACCTATCGAGAAGCGCACCTGCTCATGGAAATTATCGCCGACTCCCAGCGCCTCTGCTCGATGGATATCGTGGAAATCAATCCAATTATCGACAATCGCAACAAAACAGCCAAAATCGCCGTGGATCTGGCCATATCGCTTTTCGGCAAGCGGATTATATAGCTTGACATTCCCATTCCATATCCATCAGTAGTGCTTCGGCCACGGTAAAACGCGAAAGGGGAGACACCTCCGGCAGAAAACCCTCCGTGAACAGACGATTGACGGCCGAGAGGGTCTCGTTAATCCTGTCCAGAAAAAGGGCGGCGTCTCCCGGCAAAGTCGATATTCCCTTGAAATTATTCGGACAAAAATCAACCCGGCGCTCACCTTCCCGTTCGAAAATGATCGGCAGACCATGGGTACGGCAGATGACGGGACGATCATCATATAACAAGCAAGCGCCGTCGTCGGCCAACAGGGGGCAGGCACCCTCTTTCGCGGCCGACGCAGCCCGTCGTCGAATCACCGCGATCTCCCCCCTGGGTAATCTTGCCAGGGCTCTGGCCAGAACCAAGGCCTCGACCGCAAAAACGGAAATATGCCGGCAACAGTCGGAACATCCCTTGCGGCAGACCATATTTTGTCCATGTCCGGCCACAATCTCCGCACAACGACGATCAATCTGGAAGACCAGGCGGCGGTAGTTATCCAATCCATCCCCGAAGGTGCCCACACCTTACTCCGAACCTGGTTGATGCATTTCCTGATCCCGGAGTTTGCGGCGCAATATCTTGCCGACCGCCGTCTTGGGAAGCTCATCGATAAAGGCGACGCTTTTGGGAACCTTATAGGCCGCCAGCCGGTCCTTGCAGAAACGGATGATCTCCTCCGCCGTGCACGTTTCTCCCTTTTTCAAAACGATGAAAGCCTTGATCGTCTCACCGCGATAGGCATCCGGCACACCGACCGCACAGGCCTCCAGAATTTTCGGATGCTCAAACAAAACATTGTCGATTTCGACCGGATAGATGTTATACCCGCCTGCAATCACCATATCTTTTTTTCGATCGACAATTTTCAAGTAGCCGTCGTCATCGAGCATACCGATATCGCCGGTGTAAAACCATCCATCCTTGAGCACTTTCGCCGTCTCTTCGGGTTTTTTATAATAGCCAGCCATCACTTGGGGACCCTTGATGGCGATTTCCCCGCACTCACCGATGGGGCATTCCCTTTCCGGATCCGACAGATCGACTATTTTAACCAGCGTGTCCGGAACCGGACAACCCACCGTTCCTGGTTTGATGACGCCTCCCCACGGCGTTACACAAGCAATGGGCGCCGTTTCCGTCAAGCCGTAGACCTCGCACATGCCCGCCCCGGTCAATTGCCGCAAGTCCGAAATGGTGTCATCCGCCAAGGGAGCCGCTCCGGAAAAAAAACCCTTGATGGAAGACAAATCCATTTCTCGAAAAACCGGATCGGCCAGCAGGCCGACGAAAATGGTCGGCACCGCCGGTAAAAAAGTGGGACGGTATTTTTTGATCAGGTCGATATTAATTTTCGGTTCCGGACGCGGAACCAGTATGATTTCATTGGCCATCCAGGCGCAGTAATTCTGGATTGCCGTAAACCCGGCGGAATGGAATACCGGGAAATTACCGACCAGACGCTCCTGGCCGGGCTGGATATCCGGGAACCAGGCGGCGAACTGCTGCACATTCATACTCAAATTGGCATGGGAAAGCATCACGCCTTTGCTGACACCGGTTGTACCACCCGTGTATAGCAGGGCGGCCATGTCCTCCCATCGGCCTTTATCCACGATTGGCTCATCACTGTATTTTCGGATCAGGTCCTTAAACACCAGGATTTCGCTGCTGGGAATCACTTTCCGCACCATTTCCTTTTTCACGAGCGGAAACAACTGCTTTTTGGGAAACGGCAGATAGGAATGAATGTGACAGGCGACGATTTTTTCAATTTTGGTGGCCGGCTTGATTTTTTGCATCCGCGGTACCAGCAAACTGAGGGTAACGACCAGTTTCACATCGGCGTCGCCAAGCTGATATTCAAGCTCCCGTTCCGTATACAGGGGATTGGCCTGAACCGTCACGGCGCCGATCCTGAAAACAGCCATATTGGCAACAAAGGCCTGGGGGATGTTCGGCAGACAAACTGCTACTTTATCCCCCGGAGCGATCCCCAGGTCCATCAACGCACGGGCGAAACGGTTCACCATGCCGTTGTATACCGCGTACGAAATCCGATTCCCCATGTAATTCAACGCTGAATGCCCGGGAAAGTTCCGGGCCGAACGTGCCAACGCCTCGGATATGGTCGTCTTTTCATAGTCGACGTTCCGCGGAACCCCAGCCGCATACGATTTGTGCCAAGGATTGTCTCCCATCGTCCCCCCTCTCCTTCCTCTCCATTTTTAGTTGAATATCAATTTATTATAAGAATATCTCCAACCTGTCAAGAAAGGACTCGCGCTAACAAACTCGCGCGATCACGCTATCAACTTGACATTCCCACCCCCTTTCGTCATAATGGTTTTCAACAATCAATATTACCCATTCCATCAATCAACATCATTGCCATCAGTATCCTGTCTCTACCAACGGGACAAAATACGGGCGACCGACACAAATGAATGTTACACGGCGTTTCAAGACGTTTTCCATTATTATTCAACCGTAATGAAGGAGGAAAATCATGGACCATGATGATATTCTAAAAATCGCGGAAGGAATCCGATCCATTGAAAAAGGGGTGGCGATCATTCAAAAGGTGATGAAGAACAAACAGATCAAATCCCTCAGCGACGTGGCGGCGGATCTCATTCCCATGCTGGAAGACCACGAAAATCAATTGCGCGATCAAATTATCAGAAGACTGAAAGTGTAGTAGTCCCCCAGAATCAACCACATCAGGAACTGTATATAGAGCACTTCCGGATTCCCATGGCCGCTTCCTGCAAGGCTTCCGCAAACGTCGGGTGACCGTGCACCGTGCGTGCGATATCTTCGGAAGCGGCGCCGAATTCCATGGCCAGAACGCTTTCCGCAATCATATCGGCAGCCCGGGGGCCGATGATGTGCACTCCCAATACGCGGTCGGTTTTGGTCTGGGCGATCACTTTCACAAAACCGTCCTTCTCCCCCATGCACCGCGCCCGACCGGTGCCGGAAAAGGGATAGGTACCTACGCAGTAGGGAATTCCACGCGCCTTCACCTGCTCCTCGGTCAACCCCACCGCGGCGACTTCGGGCCAGGTGTAAATCACCGACGGGATGGTGTCGTAGTTGACCTCCCCCGGCAGACCGGCCATACATTCCACGGCGGCGACGCCTTCGGCTGATGCTTTATGAGCCAGCATCGGTCCGGGCACCAGATCCCCAATGGCGTAAATTCCTTTCACGCTGGTCTGGTAGTCTTCCCGCACGCGGATATGCCCCGTTCGCCCATCGGTTTCCACACCGAGTTCCAGAATTCCCAAACCATCCGTCAAGGGTCTTCGACCCACCGCCACCAGCAGTCGGTCGAACCGCAACACCTCTTTTACCGCTCCAGTCGCCACCTCGACCGTTACTTTCGATTTTATGGTCTTGGCTCCCAACACCTTCGTATTTAAACGAAATTCAATCCCCTGACTTTTAAGAATCCGCTCCAGGCTCCGGTTGATCTGGCCGTCCAGGGAGGCCGCAATTTTCGGCAGCATTTCGATCACCGTCACCTTGGATCCCAGTCGTCGCCATACGGAACCGAGTTCCAATCCGATGTAGCCGCCACCGACAATTCCCAAATTTCCCGGCACTTCCGTAAAGGACAAGGCCTCGCTGGAGGTGACGATCCGATTGCCGTCGAAAGGAAGGCCCGGCAACGCAACCGGTGCGCTGCCCGTGGCCAGTAGAATATGTTTGGCTTCCAGGAATACGTTTTTTTTTCCGCCTGGAGCACTCGCGGCTGTCACCTGGACGCGCCCGTTTTCGACCAATCTTCCGGAACCTTGGAAAACGGCAATCCCGTTACCCGTTACCAAGGTCCGCACTTGGTCGGTCAGATCGGCCACAACTTTGTCCTTGCGAGCCATCATGACCTTCAAATTCAATTTCAGGGGACCGGTTCCAATGCCGTGGGAGACAAAATGTTCTCTTGCCAGATGGTAGTATTCGCTTGAATCCAGCAAGGCCTTGCTGGGTATACAGCCCACATTCAGACACACACCGCCCAGCCTTTCTTCTTTTTCCACACAGGCCACTTTCATGCCCAACTGCGCAGCCCGCACGGCGGCCACGTAACCGCCCGGACCTGTTCCGATGACCACTAGATCAAATACGTTTTGCTGATTCATGTCAGATCTCCATCATGATCCGTTCCGGGTTTTCCACGCCTTCCTTGATGCGTTTCAGAAACGTCACCGCTTCACGGCCGTCCACAATGCGGTGGTCATAGCTTAGGGCCACATACATCATGGGTCGGACAACAACATCATCACCCACCACAACCGGTCGCTTCTCAATTTTATGCATGCCCAGTATCCCGCTCTGGGGCGTGTTTAAAATCGGTGTGCTCAACAGGGAACCGAACACACCGCCATTGGTGACGGTAAACGTTCCACCCTCCATGTCCGCCAGTGAGAGACGATTATCGCTGATCTTTTTAACAAAGTCATTGATGGCCTTCTCCAACCCCGCAAATCCGAGCCGATCCGCATGGCGGATTACCGGTACAACCAGACCGCGGGGCGAACCAACGGCCACTCCGATATGATAATAATCGTGATACACAATGTCATCGCCTTCGATAAAGGCATTGATCGCCGGGAATTCGCGTAACGCCTGAACCGTCGCCTTGATAAAAAACGACATGAATCCCAGGGAAACCTCATGCTGTTTTTGAAAGACATCTTTGAATTGGGAGCGGACAGCCATGGTTCGACTCATATCAATCTCATTGAAGGTCGTCAGCATGGCCGTTCCGTTCTTTGCTTCCAGCAAACGGGTGGCGATTCGCCGACGGATGGGACTCATGGGCTTTCGTGTCGTCGTCTCACCGGAATCCATGGTTTGCGAAATCGCCGCAGGGTCATCCGAGCGAGGCGTTTCTTCCGTCGCGGGTTCCGCCTGGACCCGGATTTCCAGATGGGCCAGCACATCCCCTTTGGTGATGCGGCCCCCGGGGCCGGTACCCTGGATGGAGGAGGGATCCAGCTGTTTTAGGGCCAAAAGCCGTCGGACAGAGGGCGACAGCAGCTTCAAGTCGATCGGCGGATGCGATGATTCTCGGGGCACATCGACAATGTTCTCCAACGGTTTCGGCGCGCTGATCGGTTCGGGTGCGGTTGTTTCGGAAGCGGCAGCCTTGGGACTGTCGGCAACCTGCGGCGCTTCGGGAACGACCTTTGCCGTGTCGATCGTTCCGACGACGGCGCCGATGGCCACTGTTTCCCCTTCCTGAACCGTAATGGCGAGGACGCCATCGGCCTGGGCCGTGACCTCTAAAGTGACTTTATCGGTTTCGATGACGAACAAGGGTTCATCCTTTCGGATGCTTTCACCGTTTTGTTTATACCACTGGGCCAAAATCGCTTCCCGGATGGACTCGCCTACGCTTGGCACTTTTATCTCAAGTTGCATGACAGCACCCCTTACAATAATTACGAATTACGAATAGCGGTTGATGGTCCTTCATCTTGAATCAAGAAACCGATGGCTTCGTCGGTAATGGCGGCCTGCTCTTTCTTGTAAATGTTATGGAATCCGGTGGCCGGGCTGGCGGATGCACGCCTGCCCACATAGCACAGGGGACGTCCCATCAGACTCTCCAGGCGCGGCCTGACAAACGCATAGGCACCCATATTTTCCGGCTCCTCCTGAACCCAGCACCATTCCGTTGCTCGAGCGTATTTCTTGGCGAGCACCGCCAAGTGTTTCTCCGGAAAAGGATAGAACTGCTCCAGGCGCACGATAGCGATATGGTCGGCCTGATTCGACTGCCGTCGCTGCCATAACTCATAATAGACCTTGCCGCTCGTCAACAGCACGCGCCGAATTTTTTTCGGTGCCGCGGTATCGTCCAGCACGGGCTGAAATTCACCATGCGTCATTTCCGACAAATGGGATACGGCCAGCGGATTGCGCAGCAGGCTTTTGGGGGTCATGATGATCAACGGCTTGCGCCAGTTGTTTTTCACCTGACGGCGTAAGAGATGGAAATACTGGGCCGGAGTGGTCGGGTTACAGACAAGGATGTTGTCTCCGGCGCACAGCTGCAGAAACCTTTCCAGTCGCGCACTGGAATGTTCCGGTCCCAGCCCTTCCCAACCGTGGGGCAACATCAGCACCAAACCGCTCAGGCGCTGCCATTTGGTTTCACCGCTGACGATATACAGGTCAATGATACTCTGGGCGTTGTTGGCGAAATCGCCGAATTGAGCCTCCCAGATGATCAGCCCTTCCGGGCGGGTCAAGGAGTAGCCATACTCGAATCCGAGCACGCCCGTTTCCGAGAGGGAGCTGTTCAGCACCATAAATTCCCCCTGGTTTTCCCCCAGGTTGGAAAGAGGGGTATGGGCCGCGCCGGTATCGATATCGTGGGCCGTGGCATGCCGCTGGCTGAACGTTCCCCGGGCGCAATCCTGTCCGCTCAGACGGATGAATGCACCTTCGGACAACAGGGTCGCGAAGGCAAGTGCCTCGGCATTGGCCCAGTCGATACCCGTTTGTCGTTCGACGCTTTCCAATCGCTGTTTGTATACCCGATCCAGTTTGGGATGGGGCTTGAAATCGACCGGCAGGACATTGATCCTCCGGGCCAGGGAGAGCAGCACATCCCCCGCGACACCGGTTTCCATCCCGGAATCACGGAACGTTCCATGGTAGTCACCCCACTGTTCATAAAATTCGGGCATGGGGAAAACTCGCGGCATCTTCTGTTCCGCCTGAAACTGTTCCTCCAGACACTGAACGGTTTCGTTTTCCATGGCATCCGTATCTTCCTTGGTCAACACACTGTCCGCAATCAATTTGTCGGCATACAAGCGGTGAACGGGGGGGCGGTGGTGAATGCGTGCATACATTTCCGGCTGGGTGAAATAGGGTTCGTCGCCTTCATTGTGCCCGTGACGCCGATAGCAAACCAAATCGATTACCACATCCTTCCCGAATTCATAGCGGTAGTCGCAAGCCAGTTTGACAACATGCACCAAGGCTTCCGGGTTTTCGCCATGCACGTGAAAAATCGGCACCATCAACATCTTGGCCACATCGGTGGAATACCTCGTAGAACGGGCATTTTCCGGCAAGGTAGTGTAACCGATTTGATTGTTGACCACGATGTGCAGCGTTCCGTGAGTTGAATACCCTTCCAGCTGTGATAGATTCAGGGTTTCCGTCACTACCCCCTGTCCCGCGAACGCCGCGTCGCCGTGAATCAGGACGGGTAACACCACTTCGCCCGGGTTCGGCACCGTCTTTCCCAGACGATCCTGCAACCCCCTGGCCAGGCCTTCCACCACCGGATCCACTGATTCCAGATGGCTGGGATTGTTGACCAGCAGCATGCGCATGCGGTTACCGTCGGGAAGGGTGATATCGGCCAGATAGCCGTTATGATATTTCACATCCCCGGCGCCCATCAGGCTCTCCGGATCATAAGAGTTCGCAAATTCCTGAAAAATTTTCAAATAGGGTTTCTGCAGAATATTGACCAACACATTCAGCCGCCCCCGATGGGCCATACCGAGAACAATATCCTGACAACCCTTTTTTGCGGCATGTCGTACCAGGGCATCCAGCATGGGAATGAGCCCCTCGGCGCCTTCCAACGAAAAACGGGTCTGGGCCGGATATTTTTTATTCAGCATGGCCTCAAATACGGCCGCATGGTGCAACTTGGCCAAAATCCGGATTCTCGTTTCCCGGTCATAGGGTGGCTGATTGCGGATTGGTTCCATACGGTCCTGCAGCCAGCGCTTTTCCGCCGGATCCTGCAGGTGCATATACTCCACCCCCACTGAACGACAATACGTCTCCTTCAAGACCCGAATGATTTCTTTCAACGAGGCGCGGCCGTCCATGCCGAAACGCCTTGTATGAAACGATTCGTTGAGATCCCCGACATCCAATCCGAACGCACTGATGTTCAGCAGGGGATGATCCGTGGGGCAGGCCGTCAGGGGATCCAGACAGGCAAGCAGATGGCCCATATCGCGATACCGGTATTTCAAGGTCTCGACTCTTGCTTGTTTCATGGCTTGGTCTGCAGTGCAAACCCCACCAGCCTCCTCACCGGACCGGCCGATCTCGAACCCTCTGAAAAAGTACCGCCAGTCCTGGGATACGGAAAGCGGGTTTTCCCGCCATCTTTCATATTGGGCATCGATAAAATCAGCGCTGAATGTCTCGTCCAAATTCATGTGGCAACCTCTGTGTCTGAGTGATCTGCTCCGGGTCGACGCGTTTGTTTCAAAAACCAGTCAACGACCATCGCGGCAACCGCATCGCGGTGGCGCGCCTCGCTAAACATATGATCGGCGCCTGGAATAATCGCCGTTTCCACGCTATCGGGCCTTGTTTGCGCCGCATGGCGGGCCTCCGATACGGGAATGATGTCATCCCGATCCCCATGGACCGCCAATATGGGAAAGGTTGCGCTCCCCAAGGCCGCAACCAGATCCTGCCGATCGGCATCTTCAAAAAAATGCCGGTGTAGCTCCAGTGACTTTCCGCGACTGGTAAACCGCACCCGTCCTTTATCAATCAACTCCTGCTCCTGGAGCTTGTCCAGGAGGCGCATGACGTTCAAACCGGAAAAACGGCCGGCCAAGGTGCACAACGCTTTGGTTTCATGCTCCCGCGCACCGGTCAGCAACGCGATGGCTGCGCCCATGCTGTGTCCGGCCAGACCAATCCACCCGCACCCCTCCTTTCGCAGAAATCCCATGGCGGATCTCATCTCATCGATATGCTTGGTATAGGAGGATGCCGCAAAATCGCCTTCGCTTTGGCCGTTTCCTGAAAAATCGAAACGGAGCGCCATAAACCCTTGCCGGGCCATGCTTCGGCAAATTTCGGATAGAATTCGGGTGTGCCTGGAGCAGGTGAAACAATGGCCCACAACCAGCCCGAAAAAGATAGGCTTGTCGGGAAGATGGAGCGTCCCGGCCAGTTTTTCTCCGGCTGGATTGGTAAAAGCCACTCGCTTTTCCCCATGTTTCTCCATAGTGAAGAACAACTTGATTTCAGGTGAATGGTGGTCCCCGGTTTCGACGATTTCGCTGCGGGAAATTTCGTTTTTACACCAGGGCCTTCATATTGCGAATCTGCCGGTCACTCCTTTTTAAACCAGCGTCGGATGAGGAGTCAAGGGGAAAACGTTTCGGCGCCGACCGTATGACTCCCCATTCTCATCCCGCCTCGACAATTTTCAGCACGCCTTTGATGGTCGGCTGGCCCAATAGATCGGCGGCGAATTTCTCCGCACCTTCCATACTTAATTCCGAGATCCACTGCTGCACGGAAGGAAGAAACTGAGGGTCCACGCTGAGCCGACGAACGCCGATACCGAGCAGGAAGGGGATATAGTCCAGATCCCGGGCGACTTCTCCGCAAACGGAGATATCTTTGCCTTCTTTCTTCACGGCGCCGACAATCCTGGAAAGCCCGCGAAGGACCGACGGATGCCAGGGTTGATAATATTCCGATACCCGGGTATTGGTACGATCCACCGCCAGCATATACTGGACAAAATCATTGGTGCCGATGGAAAAGAAATCCGCAGTTTTGGCGAACGCGTCGATGATCTCCACGACGGAAGGCAATTCGACCATCATACCGATGGACGGCGCTGAATGATGGGGGATGTTTCTCTGGGTCAAATCGGCGCTGCAGGCGTTGACTACTTCCTTGGCGGCGATAAAATCATCCAGGGACGAAATCATGGGAAACATCACGCGAATGTTCGCCAACCCGGCTGCGGCTCTCAGAATCGCCCGGATCTGTTGCTGGAAAATATCCGGGTGCTTCAAGGAGAATCGAATGGACCGCAAACCCAACTGGGGATTGTTTTCACCGGCCGCGTCATAATAGGAAAGGACTTTGTCGCCCCCCACGTCAAGGGTGCGAATGATGATCTCACGATCCCCCATCTCATCCATCAGGCGTTTGTAAATTCCCACCTGCTCTTCCTCGGATGGGAACATGGAGCGGATCAGAAACGGGAATTCCGTGCGATAAAGCCCGATGCCTTCGGCTTTCAAGCTACGGGCCACGGACAGCTCACTTAACAGATTGATATTGCAAAGCAGATGAATTTGGACACCATCCCGGGTCCTGGTAGTCGAGGACATACGCGGGCTGAGCGGTTTGGCTTTCCGACGGGCCTCATTGCGGATCTGAAACTGACGGATGATGTCTTCCGACGGTTTGATATAGATGCTGCCGATCTCCGCATCCATGATCAGCGGGGTTTCATCCCTCAGACGGAGAAGATCGGCACAATCGGCGATCAGCATGGGAATCTGCAGCGATCGGGATAAAATGGTCACATGCGATGTGACACTGCCGCCCACCATGATGATCCCCCGCACCTCCTCGGAGGCCAGTTTTAAAATATCCGACGGGTAGAGTTCGGCCGCGATGACGATACGCTTTTCACCGATAATGGATTCCTTGAGGTCGGCCCGATACAAATTGGTGAGGAGCCTTCTGGACAGGTCTTCCACATCGTTCACCTTTTCCCGGATGTAGGCATGGGAGCTGGATGAAAAAACGGCGATATATTTCAGGGCCATGATACGGACCGCTTCCGGCGGCGTCACGCCCTCCTGAATCAACTGAATCATCTTGCCGATGAACTTAGGATCTTTCAGAATCATGAAATGGGCGGAAAAAATCAGGGACGCGCTCTCCGGTAGACGCGCGGCAAAGCTCGTCTGGAGCGCCTTCAGCTGATCGCCCGTAGTGCGGACCGCTCGGTGAAAGTCAGTGAGGGTCAGCGACGTATCCCTCTCGTCTTCTTCCATCAAGACATCCCGTCCCCGGTTCAGAATTTTCGCCGGAGCTTGGGCAAACCCGGGGGATCCGATCTCCGCCTTGACAAACCGCAAGGTTGCGACATCGCCGTTTGCGAGAGGCTTTTTCCCCATCCGGTGGATATCCATCAGCAAATTGGCGTTTTCAATGGCGCCTGCCAGTTGGGCGGCCAGAGCCCGCAGCGTCATGACATCGATCTCGTCGAAATAATTCTTGGCCTCATGCTGGACCACCAGAACGCCGATGCGCTCCACGCCGCGATGAATGGGCACGGCCAGCAGGGAGGCGAAACGGTCCTCGCCGGCTTCCGCAAAATATTTAAAGCGGGGACTATTTCCGGCGTCGCCTTCATTTACGGGATTGAGTTCCTCAAGGGCCGCACCTACCAGGCCCTCTCCCATCTTCAGATGGATTTTTCCAACCGCAGCGGGATTCAACCCGATGGTGGATTTCAGCGCCAGCTCTTGTTTTTGTTCATCATACAAATATATTGAACAAACATGGGCATCCAGATGCCGAGATACGAGTTCCACGGTCTGCTGTAAAAACCCCTCGATGTTGACGCTGCCGGTCAACAAATTGGACAAATCACTTATATTACAAAGCAAATTTAGATGATCGTGCTTTTTTGTCATATTCACCACGATTGACGCCGCATGCAGTTTTCCATAAAGGGTCCGTATCTTTTCAAGTTACCGTCACGAAGAGAGAACCTAATGTAAAATGGATGACCTGTCAAAAGCTTTCATGGCGTGAGAGGCCGGGTATATGGTTTGAGCCGGCATCGCGGCACTTTACAAGCAGTCGATTTGTTGTTAGACAGGTCATTATATCTACAACCAACATGAGGGATCAAGAAATGAGACTGGTTATCGTTGCAGTATTGTCCATGCTGTGCCTGCTTTCATGCAGCAAGCGGCTTGCGGAGCTGCAGGCAAAATATCCCATCCAGAACGGACGTTATACCATTTTGGATAACAACGCCATCGAGGAATTGGAACCATCCGAAATCGAAGGGTTATACATGCGGGAGATCAAAACCCTGATGGGGAGCCCGTCGGAAAAAAGATCCTACTATGAACGCAAACATCATGAACGACTGTTTGTCCCCGGAACGACCCAGGTACGATCGGACGACTGGGCGTATCCATCCAATGAAGGCTCGAAGACGATCATCATCAAATTCGAAGACAAAGTCGTGAGCCAGTACACCGTCACCGAAAAATAACTGTTTGGACGAGAACTAAATCATTCGATCCGCGACCGATTTGGGGGAAATGGGACGGACCGTCAGAATTTGCGCTCCCCGAATGCCCTCACAAGCGACTTCCACATCGGAGTCTGTCGGTGCCTTGGTGTATCCGGCGCAGATGGCCGCCGCGCGGTGAAGCATGTCGTCACGGATATCCATGGAGACAAGCGCCACAGGTCCAGGGTAGGTACAGACCGTTACCAGGATGTGGCGTTGGGGATCATGATATTCCTCGATCTTCTGATTGTCGTACTGGTCGCGTCCGACGATGATCTTTACATTTGGCCCGAGACGCAAATGGCGACCGAATTTCAATAAATGCAAATCGTTGTCCCCATATTCCGCCTGATGTTCGAATAAATCCAGCAAGCGGCGGCTGTACCCTTTATCTGTCAGCAGGCAGCCGCCGGCAGGCGCCGGATAACTCGTCACACCGAATTCGGCGGCCAACTGGATCTGGGGTTTCCGCCCCCTGCCCGAGAAGCCCAGCAGCCGTTCCCTGTCCACGAGTCCTTCGGTTTCCATCGTCGTCGGCGGGAGCCGCTTGGCACTCAATGGACGCAAAATGCAACCCCGCCAACCCGAATGCTTTTCCACGTAGCGCAACGACGGCAGCGTCTGGGACATGGGACGTTGTCCCAGAACTTCTCCGCTGAACAGGAAATCAAAACCTTCCGCCACCATGATTTCTCCGGCCTGACGAAACATGAGGGCATGGCAATCCATACAGGGATTCATGTATTTTCCATAACCGCAGGCGGGATTTTTCAACATCTCCATGTAGGTGGAAGTAATCTGCCTAACGGTCAGCGGAACGTCGCACACCCGGGCGGCCTCGCGGGCTTTTTCAGCGGAAAAAAAAGGCGTTTCAAACGCCACCCAGGCGACATCGATCCCCTGTCTTCGCAACAACAGGGCCGACAGGATACTGTCCAAGCCACCGGAGCACAATCCCAGTGCGCGCACTTTCCTTGTATTTGAATTCATGATAAGCAAGTCATTTCGTTTCTTGAGTTAGGAATGATGGCAATGACAATGCCTTGGATACATTCCCTTTTGATTCGAATCACAACAACAGGAACCGAAGCATGCCGATACCCGAAAATCGAATCACCAACATCCTGAAAAAACTAAGAACAGCCTATCCGGATGTCAAGACCCAACTCACCCATGAAAATCCCTTCGAGCTCCTCGTTGCGACCATTCTATCGGCCCAATGCACGGATCGACAAGTGAATTCGGTAACGCCGCTGCTGTTTCGACATTTCCCGACACCGGCTGACCTAGCGGCGGCGCCCATTCGGGAGATCGAAACCCTGATCCATTCCACCGGTTTTTACCACAACAAGGCCCGCAATATCCGCAATTGTTGCCGCATGCTGGTGAGCGAATACAACGGCAGGGTTCCGAATTCACTGGACGAGTTGATCAAATTGCCCGGCGTCGGGCGCAAGACCGCCAATGTGGTGCTGGGGGCCGTCTTCAACATCCCCGGTATCGTCGTAGATACCCACGTGGCCCGTATTTCCGGGCGACTCGGCTTGAGCCGGGCCAAGGATCCGGTCAAAATCGAATTCGACCTCATGGATATCATCCCCAAATCGGAATGGGACGATTTCTCCCTGCGCTTGATTTATCTCGGTCGGGAATATTGCATGTCCCGCAAACCACGTTGCCCGGAGTGCCCCCTGTTGAAAATGTGCCCTTTTCCACAACAACACTTGAATGAAAAGACCGGAACTGATATCGGTACGCCTATGGTCTCTTCTGAACACCCGTAGCGAAACGAAAGGCAACCCATGCGGCTGATATCCATATCGGCAATCCTTTTTTCAACAGCCCTGCTACTCTGTTTTGCCTCCCTTGCTCCCGCAGGAGTGTCGGAAGGACCGATTGCCGGTCCCAAAATCGCCGTGGTCAACGGTGCAAGCATTTTCGAGCGGGATCTAAACCGACAAGTGGACGCGCGTCTGCGTCAAATCCGAGGCTCCACGGAGGAGGAGCCCGACAAGGAGCGACTTCTAAAACTGAAACAAACGATACTGGAAGAGCTCATCAACCGGGAATTGCTCTACCAGGAAAGCATGCGGAAAGGCATTACGATCCCGGCCGAAGAACTGGACAATGAGCTGCAATCCATGCGGCAACGCTACCAGACCGAGCAGGAATTCAAACAAGCCTTGCGCAAACAGCGCCTGAACGAGGAAGAGGTCAAGATCTCCATCATGCAGGAACAGATGGTGCGGCAGCTGATCGAACAGGAAATTGGCGGCAAGATCTCCGTATCGGAAAAGGAGGTCAGCGATTATTACAACAAAAACCGGGAGTCCTTCCGACAACCGGAAATGGTGCGCGCCAGTGATATCCTGATCAAGGTTGAGGCTGGAGCCGATGAAAAAACGAAATTGAAGGTCAAGGAGGATCTGCTGCTCCTGAAAAAAAGGGCATTGCAGGGTGAGGATTTTGCAGCCCTGGCCAAAAAATTTTCCCAGGGGCCCAGCGCCGAAAACGGCGGAGAACTAGGCTTCTTCGCCCGGGATCAGTTGATCAAGCCGGTGGAAGATGCAGCATTCGCGCTTGAACCGGGCCAGATCAGCGATGTTGTGGAAACCCCCTTCGGTTTTCATTTAATAAAGGTATTTGATCGCAAAGCCCCCTCCATTGAATCTTTTCAAACAGCCAAATGGAAAATCGAACGGTATTTAAAACAGGGAAAATTTTTCACCGCCATCGATCAGTATGTCGAAAAGCTGAAAAAAAACGCCAAAGTGATACGACTGTTACCCGAAACCGAAGTCCCGCCGAAATAACGTTATTCATTTTTACCAACACATCACCCCGACCGATCGCATGGCCAGGGTGATGTGGTACGACCCAAGCCAACCCCATGACGTTAATCGAACAACGGAAACGGACGGTGCGCAAAGCCGTCATAAACCGGAACCATCGAGAAATAGTTCGGATCAAACAGCGGCATTCCGCCTGCGCCCATTCGAATATCGCCTGATTCACCCAGTGGGAACATGCTTTCAATCCGCACCGGTCCTTGGGATCCGTATTCCACGCAATGGGCATAGGTGGAACGGGAAGAAAACGGCATGGTGTGAATGGTTCCGATCATGGGATGATCATAGGGAATCGTGCCGCGCAAGCCGATCCCCCATGGTTGCGGGCCAAGACTGTTCAGAACGTCATCCAGGGCCGTGACGATGATCGCTTCAGCCGTTTGGGGGGCGCCGGGGTTCGAGTTGTTCTGAAACCAGTTATAATAATTGACGATGGCGGAGTCCGTGCCGGCCAACCCATGCAACAGGACATTAAACAACAGCTGGTTGCTTTGGGTGTCCCCCAGTTCGTCCGCGAAGGTTAAAAAGAGCACCCGCTTGATCCATTGGTCCATGAGCACCCAGGCATCCGATCGATCCGCACCGAACGCCCATTGGGAAGAACCCCCCGCTGGGAAATGGCCGTCCCATTGGGATAACAAATCCAATGCAGCCAAACGTCCGGGGGAAGCGGGTTCAGCATTCAGCACCGCTTCCGTAAAATCGTCCGCAACGAATTTCCAGGGATTTCCACCGCTGCCGAATGAATCCGTCGACGCAATATACAAGGCCAAGTCCCGAATTTGTTCAAAACCGAGCTTGCCGTCCGGACCGCTGATGGTTTCATCGAAATAGTCATACAGAACATGCGCCCGGTGGAACGGGCCATAGATGTCGGAAAGGCTGTTATAGGCATTGTCATAGTCCGGGTTGGATTTGTTGTTCCAGCCGGTGTAAAAGCCCCTCGCGGCATTTCGATCCGTCGAGCGCGGTATCAGAACGGCGCTATCCCATTCCAGGGGTAGTCCCGCGGCCCCTTGGGGCAGACGCCATTCGCCGGGCGGACGAACCGGATTGCGCCCCGACATCCAATATGCGATATTTCCGTCACGATCCGCATAACAGAAGTGCTGACTGACCGCCACCTTTTCAATGCCCGCGCCGAAAGCGTCCATACATTTGGCTTGTGCCAGATCCAGAAAGCCCTCGATCGTATTGAATTCGTACCCCCAGTGGGCGTATTTCCAGGAAATGACGGGGTTGCTCGAACCCGGCACATAGGGCATCGGATTGACAACCGGACCATGGGTTGTCCGGAATACCGGCAACACCACATCCGACTGGCCAGCCACTTTAATGGTTTCATAGCGGTGCAGTGTCACGGCGCTCGGATCTTCCACATAATAATCGGTTGTGTGAGCATGTCCCACCTGCATGGACCAGGCATGGTGAGGCGTTCGTCCAATGATGATGCCGGGGATGGCGGGGACGGACATGCCGGAAATATTCATGCCGCCGGCCCGGATGGATCCTTCCAGCACAATGGACGGAACCGAAAAACCCATCTGCGGCCCCGAATATAAAATCGGATTTCCGGATTCGGTCTTATGGCCGGAAACAACCCAGGCATAACTGCCCATTTTGACGTGTGCTTTGATTTGTTTCAGCTTTTCCTTGAACATCCGGCAGCGTTCTGTCATCTCCGCGGCCGCTTGTTCCAGGTTCATACTGGCGGCCGGAGGCGTTTCACCTGCAGCACTCATCATCGATAGGCCGTCGACAATATAGGTCTGTGCTTCCGGATCATTGGTCCAGCGCAAATCCTGAAACATGGCGGGTCCATAGGCGCCGAACCGGTCGGACAGATCCTGCGCCAGAGCGGCATTTTCAATCTGCGCTGTATCCAGGGCTTCCGGATCGAAATTCCGCAACAGCATGGTGATCCAGGCCAGCACATCCGCCGTCGTCCAATCAGCCGGCATCAGAGGCGCGCCCAGCTTTACCCCCAACGCCATGAATTCAAATGGCAACTGCGATTGATCGTTGCGTATTTCCGCGATACGACGATTGATGCCGGCCACATAACCCGTAATGACTTTCCGGACTTTCGGCGAAAGCGCGCAAAAGCCGTCCGCCAATTCCTGATCCGAATATTGGATGGTCCGAATAAATATATCCGTGGGCAACTGATCGGAACCAAAAATTTCCGACAGGGTTCCATGACCCTGACGTCGATACAGTTCCATCTGCCAGAGTCGATCCGAGGCGACCGCATAGCCCATCGCTTCAAAAATATAATACAGGCTGACGCGATCCGAACCGGTAATAAACCAGACGCCCCGGTCATCGCGGACGGTTTTCACGGAACCGGTTTCAACAAAAAACAGACGCAAATCGAGATCGATCTGCCAGGGGTCTCCTTTCACCTTCGTCATCAGCAAATTGAAACCTTTGGTGATAATGGAGCCGCGCTCACCCTCATCAAATGTTTGCAGTCCATCAGCCGGTGTTAATTGCGCTTTGACGCCACCGGCTGTGGGAAAAAATTTGTCGCTGACGTTCTTATTGTTCAGCCAGGCTTCAAAACTCTCCGGATCAGCATCCGCTTTGAGAGAGACAAAAACCTCCACCGGCTCGAAATCAATCCGTTCCGCCGGCAAGGGCGCCTCAATATCAGCCAGGTTTTTGGCAAGCCCCTGCGTTTCACCTAAAAAAGCAACGCTGAAAACAACGAATAGACCGATAAGCAATCGTTTCACCATATTTCCTCCTTCCAATCAATCACCTGAAGAGATGTTTTGATGAATCACGAAAACCAAAACAACCTCTTCAAAGAAAGCATTCGCTCTTACATGACGGCGAAAACGCTCGACGACCGCCTCGGAAAAACAACCCGCTTCTTCCGAGGCGGAGGAGGCAACATTTGAGTTTTTTCCCTTTTTCAAGGTAACCCATTGCGTTTCCCCTGATGGCAAAACACCATCATCCCCTCCGCCGGTTTGGGAGAGGACCATGTCCTGGTTTCCGATCACTTGCTGATAGTATTTATTGTCCGGAGTGAAAATCGGTTATTGAATAACCGCGCAATGGTTGAACAACAGGGAGAGATTGAGCGTATGGACCACCATCGTCGCTGCAAAAGAGAAGGAGCGGAATAACACCAAAATACCACTTATCAACACCATTGCCTGAACAGCTGTTAATATAAAGATGGCCCGCTGTCAAGAACTGCTGATTCGTTTTGTGATTCAGCATCCTCTTCAATCCAGGCTTTACTGTTTTTTTCAAAAGAGTCGAGTTTGCTCCCAAACCATTCCCAAATAAAAGGAAACCAACGCTATAAAGACTAGAATGAGGTAAGATAAGCAGATATACCCAAAAAGCATTCCCAAAGAAAAAAGGTCCAAATAAGTAATATTTTATTGGCGGTTATTCAAATTGGCAGCATTAAATTTCTGATCCTGGGATAAAAAACCTGTTTTGCCTCTGAAGATTGGAAATCGGGTTGGAAAACTATTGTAAGGCAATAAAAAAAGGGATTGGATATTTATCCAACCCCTTGTTTTTTATCTTGGTGATCCCACCGGGATTCGAACCCGGGTTACCGGCGTGAGAGGCCAGCGTCCTAACCGCTAGACGATGGGACCCTGTATTTTGAATCTTTATCCACTATAGAAAAGAAGCGCGGTTGTCAATATCAATTTAAACCGCCTGGGGGTTCTTTCCCTTGCGATATCCGAACAGAAGATAAATGACGACCCCGATAAACGGGATAAAGGCGATGACGCCCCACATGGCTTTTTTGGCGATGCTGCCGAAATCCTTGCGGGCGATATCGAAAAACGCCAGACAGGTCAGCATGTAGAAAAAAATGCCGGCGGCGATAATCAGGTGAAAATTATTCATGGGGATACTCCTTTAAACGTTCGACCACGTTCAGGAGTGTCTCAGCGTAATATTTGCTGTAATTGTATCGCAACAAGACCTTGTATTTGGCTGCCCGATCGATACCGGGTTTCCAGCCGAACTGTTTCAGGTAATTGGCGATGCTTGCAATGGCGTCGGCATGGTTGAAAAGGTCGATTCGATCGTCACCGTTACCGTCACGGGCATATGGCAGGATATTGGAGGGCATGAATTGAGGGATTCCCAGGGCTCCGGCGTATGAACCGTTCAGTGACATGGGGTCGATGTCGTATTTCTGCGCGTACGTCAGCAAGGCTTTCAATTCCTTGTAGGCCCATTGGGATTTTCGGTTGGCCCAGTCGTCGAATTCTTTCCGGCCGCGATTCCCTTTCGCCGCCTCCTGATAAATAAAAGAGCGCATATCCTCTTCGGCGAGCGCGGCCATACTCGACAAGGTATTAAGGATCGAGCGGCCGCCGGTGTAAGTGCCGAGACGGGTTTCCACCAGCATCACGGCGATGATGATTTCCTTTTCCACACCGAAATCGTTTTCCGCCCGGATCAGCTCCGGTTCGTATTTCTCCTGATAGCGCTTGGCCTTGCGTATCATTTTGCGCGTAAGGTACTGATCATAATTGAGGGTCGACTCCTGGTGCTTGGAGTATAGCGATACCCCGACGATCTCCAGTTTCACCGAAGAGCGCTGATACAGCGAACGAATGAACATCTTGTCGAAACCGTCCTGAATCAGACGCTCCTGGAGCCGTTCAAAAGGGAGATTCTTCGTCTCCGACTCCGGGGGTTTGACCTCGGTCATCGCGGTCAAGGGTATGAACGAAATGACCAGGACGGTCAGTACCAGACGCAAACCGGACATGATGGGTGTTCCGGACAATAAAAAGGGCTGAGACATGCAGGGGAAGTCTCCTTCGATAATCATTTTGCTTTATGAGCGGTCACTTGGAAATGCAGCCAGATTGTTTCACCGGCGCGTGGGAAATTTTTATATCGAATTTTCAATAATATTTCACTATTTTTTTGAGACCGGACCGATTATTGTCCCATTATGGAATGTCGGACGATCGTGCCGCTTGTCAAAATCAAACAGCCGGTATAAGGTCCGATCCATGCCAACCCCTTTCAGCGGATGAAGAATGAGTTCAACAGCCGGACCGATCAAAAAGAAGAAATCCGTTTTCACCTGCCAGGCGTGCGGATATCAGACCCCCAAATGGATGGGGAAATGCCCGGATTGCGGCCAGTGGGAAAGCTTTGCGGAAGAAACGCAGGTATCGACGACGGCCAAGGTCTATGGGCCGTTGACCCATATCCGCCAGGAACCGGTACCCATCGACACGGTGGAATTGATCGCCGAGGAGCGGTTGCGCACCTACATAACGGAATTTGATCGGGTGCTGGGCGGCGGTCTGGTCCCCGGCACCCTGATCCTGATCGGCGGCGATCCCGGCATCGGCAAATCGACCCTGATGCTCCAGGCCCTCCACGGTTTGGCAGCCCAGGGCCGGAAAGTCCTGTATGTTTCCGGAGAGGAATCCGTAAAACAAATTAAAATCCGTAGTCAGCGCCTTGCCGCGATCTCGCCCAACATGCTCGTGGTATCCGAGATTGCCCTGGACGCCATCATGACCATGGTGGAAGACGTCAAACCCGATGTACTGGTGATCGACTCGATCCAGACCATGTACAACGGCGACCTGTCTTCCGCTCCCGGCAGCGTCACCCAGGTCCGCGAATCGACCATGCAACTGATGATCATGGCCAAAAAGACCGGCATTCCGACCTTTCTGGTGGGGCACGTAACCAAGGATGGCGCCATCGCCGGTCCGCGGATCATGGAACATATGGTGGACACCGTGCTCTATTTTGAAGGGGATCGCAACCATGTCTTCCGCATCCTGCGGGCGGTTAAGAACCGCTTCGGCTCGACCAATGAAATCGGCGTTTTCGAGATGAAGGCCGGCGGACTCATGGAAGTGTCCAATCCATCGGCCGTGTTTCTGTCCGAACGGCCTGAAAACTCTCCCGGATCGGTGGTTACCGCCACCATGGAAGGCACGCGCCCCATTCTGATCGAATTGCAGGGGTTGGCCAGCGGCACCAGCCTGGGAACCCCCCGCAGAACCATCCTGGGCCTGGATCAAAACCGGGTGTCGCTGCTGGTGGCCGTCATGGAAAAAAAGCTCGGCATGCACCTGATGGGACATGATATCTTCATGAATGTGGCCGGCGGTGTAAAAGTGATCGAGCCGGCTGTAGACATGGGAATCATCACGGCCATCGCCTCCAGTTTTCTGGACCGCCCCCTCGCCGGCGGGACGGTGGTATTGGGTGAAATCGGACTGACCGGCGAGGTCCGCGCCATCAGTCATGCAGACCTGCGGGTCATGGAAGCCAAGAAGATGGGATTCAGCCGCTGCATCGTGCCCAGAGGCAATATGAAGCGTATGACGACTCAAAATGAACTGGAGGTGATCGGGATCGGAACGGTCTCGGAAGCCATGGAGATCCTCTTTTAACCCTGTTGCCGCCACTTCGCGGCTTGACTTGTATTTTACGCCATTATATGAATCAACCAAAAAAAAACAACCCGAACAAATGGGAAGATCATTACGCCCGCAAAGCCAGAAAGGAAAACAAACCGGCTCGTTCCGTTTATAAACTGGAAGAAATTCAGGCGAAGTTTCATCTGATCCGCAAAGGGGATCGGGTGCTGGATCTGGGATGCGCTCCCGGGTCCTGGCTCCTCTTCGCCGCCGAGCAGGTGGGGACGACCGGGAAAGTGGTCGGTATCGACAAAAATTTGCCGACCATCCGCACCCCTTCGCATGTCACGGTGTTGACCGGCGATATCCTCGCCCCGGATGACGACCTCGCGGCGGTTCTTGCCGGCAAATTCGATGTGGTGCTGAGCGACATGGCCCCGGCGACAACCGGCAACAAAAATGTGGATGCGGCCAGATCTCTGGAACTTTGCCAGGCGGCGTTGGATATTGCAACGGCCTGCCTGACGCCGGGAGGTTCCTTTGTATGCAAAATTTTTCAAGGGGAAGACTTCAAGGCGTTCTCCGAAACGGTGCGTCAATGCTTCGGCACCCACAAAATTTTTAAACCCCAAAGCTGCCGCAAGGCCAGCAAGGAAATATATATCATTGGAAAAGGGAAATAACAGGAGGCGTTATGTCAGGACATAGCAAATGGTCTAGCATCAAGCATAAAAAAGCGGCTGTCGATGCGAAGCGCGGAAAAATTTTCACCAAGCTGATCAAGGAAATCACCGTTGCTGCGCGCATGGGCGGGGGCGACATTTCCGCCAACCCCCGATTGAGATCGGCGGTTTTGACGGCAAAAAGCGAAAATCTTCCCAAAGACAAATTGGAGCGCGCCATCAAAAAAGGGACCGGTGAGATCGAAGGCGTCAGCTATGAAGAGATCAGCTATGAAGGATACGGCCCGGGCGGCGCCGCGGTGCTGATTGAGTCCCTGACCGACAATAAAAATCGCGCGGTGGCCGATATCCGCCATATCTTCAACAAATGCGGCGGCAACTTGGGTGAAAACGGCTGCGTGGCCTGGATGTTTCAAACCAAGGGATATATCGTGGTGGCCAAAAGCTCCGTGAATGAAGATCAATTAATGGAAACCGCCATCGAAGCCGGGGCGGAAGATGTCCGCGAAGAAGGCGACGCGTTCGAAATCACAACGGCTCCGGCCGATTTCGAGGCGGTCAAGGCCGCCATCGAAGCCGCCGCCATCCCCTTTGAGACGGCGGAGGTCACCATGCTGCCCCAGTCGACCACCAATCTGCAAGGCAAAGAAGCCGAACAGATGATTCGGCTGATGGAAATGCTGGATGATTGCGAAGATGTACAGAAAGTATATACCAACGCCGATATTCCCGACGAACTGGTCGCCTGATCCAAAACAAGACCATTTCCATCCATAAGGATGCGGCGAACCGGTATTGTCACCGCCACGGAGGACCGGGAAAACCGGCGTCGCCGATACGGCAACGGCCCGGGATCCTCCGGGGTGAACCTCATTTTTTCAACGCAAGGTCCACCATGCGCTGCACGGCTTGCAGGGCGGGCAATCTGATTTCCTCGGGTACCTTCACTTCTCCGGTCATATGTTCCAGACTGTTGGCGACATCCTCGAGGGTGATCTTCTTCATATTTTTGCAAACCATTTTTTCCGAAGCAGGATAAAAACGCTTGCCCGGATTCGCTTTCCGGAGGGGATGGAGCAAACCGTTTTCCGTTCCGATGATAAACTCGCTGGCGGTGGATTGGGCTGCATGACGGAGCATTCCGGAAGTACTGGCCACCACATCCGCCATGGCGACCACTTCGGGTCTGCACTCCGGATGGGCGATAAAGACAGCCCCGGGGTGGGCATTCCGGGCCAGGCGTACGTCCTCCGCCGTCAACCATTCATGGGTGGGACAATATCCATCCCAAATGTGGACTTTTTTATCCGTATGCAACGCAGCGTATCGGGCCAGATTCCGATCGGGCGTCATCAATACCTCCGGGGCATCCAGACTGTTGACCACCTCGACGACATTGGCGGAGGTGCAGCAGATGGTGGAAAGGGCCTTGACCGCGGCAGTGGAATTCACATAAGTCACCACCGGCATGGGGGGAAGCTGCCGGATGCGCAATTCCAAGGATTCGGGATCGATCATGTCCGACATCAGGCATCCGGCATCCAGACGGGGAAGCAAAACGGTTTTTTCAGGGGATAGAATCGAAGCGGTTTCGGCCATGAAATGGACACCGCAAAACACGATAATGTCCGCATCGGTTTGGGCCGCCTTGATGCTGAGTTCCAAGGAGTCGCCACAAAGATCCGCCACATCCTGAATTTCCGGCGGCTGATAATTGTGGGCCAGCATGATCGCATTTTTTTCCTGTATCAACCGTCTTATTTTGCGCTGCATGAAGTCTCCCATCGCTCACTCGTTCAATTGAACGACATCCGTATTCTCCGGGATCGTAAAAGTAAACACCGTGTCGGCCAACTGGTTTTTGGGTTCGATGTGGGTCAACTCGATCCGCGTTTCGTCCCCATAGGAATTAAAGGTAATAATCTGATAGACGAAAAATGTTTTTTTGGAAACCGTCAGTCGTATCTGGGCGATATCCGGATTGGCCTCCATGGGCTTGAGATCCAGCACATAGTCGCCGGCATCGTTTCTGCCCATCAGGAGTATATGAAATTTCTTTCGCAACTGATTGATATCCGATAGAAAGCTAGCTCCCTTGCCATCGCCGAAAAAGGCCGGAAACGTTCCCACGGTCACCTGATTGTCGTCGGGCCGATAAATCCATAGATTTTTCCCGTCGGTGATGATTTGCTGGCGCTCGGGGTTCTCATATTCCCAACGCATCTTGCCGGGACGTTTGAACACCGCATGCCCGGCGGCATGGTCGGTGATCTCCATAGCCTTGAGGGTGGATGTCTGGGAAAAATCCGCTGAAAATCCAGCCATCTGGTAGCACGATTCAATTTTCTCCAGAACCGTGTTGAGCTTCAACTCCGGTTCATCGGAATCCGTTTTATCCATGGCGGCGTCTTTCAAACAAAGACCGGCCCCGGGAAAACCGAACATCAGAACAAACAGGACAATCCCCAAAACAATCGGCATATGTTGTCGTTTCATATCAGAAATCCAGTGTGGTTGGATATGGTTCATGATTCGCGCCCATCTTTGATTGGTCAGAAAGTAAGGAGGTAGTATCGCAACCCGACTTGTTTGTAAATAGTGATTTGGCTCCGATGGGATGTGTTCACGCCCGGTATTATGACAGGAGACGAAACAGATTATCCAGTTCCTCCAAATTGTCCGGCCCGTCCAAGGTAAAGTGGTTTTCATGCCGATCCCCGATGGACGCCGACCGATCGAAAAATGTGTGGATCAACCGGTCGATAATACCGATGATTTCCCGTGTGCGATCAAGATCGATTGCGGGCGCTTTGTGCCCCGCCAGCATCATGGTTTCCATATTGGTTTTCTGCAGCCGGTCATGGAAAGCGTTCGCCTTGGTTACTTGAGCGGCGAGTTTGTGTCGTTTATCGACCAGGGCTTTTTCCATGTCGATGTCGTGGGCGAGTTCGCCGACAAACGACAATAAAAACCCCAGGCATGTCGAAAAGTGTTTTTCATGACAAGGAAGGGTTTCGAAAAAACGACAGAGGAATGCCGTCACAACCGGATTGGGCGGGAGATCCGCGTGGCGGATCTTCACACGAATGCCAGGGACGGCCGACGCGGGAAGATTCGCTGCGAGAACGTCGGAGAGGTGTGCATCCAGCCGCCGCGAAAGCCGCAAGCGCCTCACCAGATTAGCGACCAGATAGTCGGGTACGGGAACACTCACCCGCCTGTCTTCTTCCGGGAAGCGGATCTCCGCTTCCGGATTTTGATGGACAACAAGCCTGACGATGACGGGCTCATCCCGGTCCTCAAACGTTTCCGTACCGATTCTCTTTTCCAGGGAAATTTGCAGGGTCTCATCCGGGAAAAACAGCAAATCCAAAAGGCTGTCCTTCTCACAACCGCTCTCCCGGGCAAGGAGAGCCGCCATTTCCGATGGTGACGCATCCGTAAAGGCCGACCGAACAAACTGTTGGACGGATGGACCGACCTCGATCCCGGTTTGCAGCCAGCGGGATATTTCTTCCGCCGCAGCGGAGCACCTTGAAGGGGTATGAATCATTTCCGGTGGTTCTCGAAATTTCCGGCTTACAAATAGCCGGCCATTTTCTGCATAATCTGGTGTTTTGGAAGCGCGCCCACCAGCGTGTCCCGCATTCGCCCGCCGTCGAATATCAACAACGTGGGAACGCTGCGTACATGGAATCGATCGGCGGTTTGACGGTTTTGATCGATGTTCAATTTGCCGATGCGGATTTTCCCCTGCCAGGCAGCGGCAAGCTCCTCCAGTGTGGGGCCGAGAATTTGACACGGACCGCACCAGGGCGCCCAGCAGTCAAGGAGTACGGGCAATGGTGACTTCATCACGGTACTCGCGAAATTGGCGTCCGTTACCAGGACCGGATGGCCAACACGCAGCGCGTTCGTATCCATGGGGACACCGCATTTCCCGCATTTGGCCGTCTTTCCCACCTTATCCGCCGGAATGCGATTTCGGGTTCCACATTCCGGACAGCGAAAATAGTATTCGTTCATGGGGCGTTTGTCTCCTTATCCGGTTCCATTCTGTTCTCCTCGTATCATTTCCGGATCACGAATCTCCAGCACAAATGATATAACAGCGGAAGTCCGGTGACAAGGAGTTCCATACCGGTTTTTGTTTTCGACTTGCCTCGATTGCGGTTTTCCGATAGTTGCTGTGAATGAATTAAAGGAAATACACCCCTCCAGACCGCCTGTTCTCAACGGGCTGCCGTTTGGGTGCAAGGCATTTGAATGGGGACAAGGAGAACGAATGGATTTTAAATTGATGCTGTCGACCTTCGGGATGGTGTTTCTGGCGGAGTTGGGCGATAAAACCCAACTGGCGACTTTTTGTCTGTCGGCCGAAAGCGGCGTAAAATTGCCGGTTTTCATCGGTTCCGCATGCGCACTCGTGTTGACCTCTCTGATTGCCACGGTTTTGGGCTGCGAAATCAGCAAATATGTTCCGGAGCATTACATAAGGATCGGAGCCGGAATTCTGTTTCTTATCATGGGGCTCTGGATTCTGATTTTCAGCAACGGGAAATAAGCCGTGACGATTTATCGAGAAGGGCTCGATATGAATCCGACCCAACAACCTACCGATTGCCTGAACGAAAAATCCTTGTTCTCCCTCTGCCTCGACGGGAGAGGGTTTTCGGTCAAGCACTAACCATAAGGAGAAATCGCGATGACACGCAAGACAATTCAGACGACATCTGCCCCTGCCGCTATCGGACCCTATTCCCAGGGAGTCTCGGCCGGAGGGTGGCTCTTCGTCAGCGGACAGCTGGGTCTGGATCCCGCCACGGGGAAATTGGCCGGATCTGAATTCGCGGAGCAGGCCCGTCAGGCACTCAAGAATCTGGGAGCCATTTTGGTTGCCGGCGGCAGCGGATTCGACCAGGTGCTTTCCGTGGATGTTTATGTAACGGATATGGAAAAATTCGCCGAATTCAACAATATCTACAGTGAATACTTCGGGGATCATAAACCCGCCCGGGCGGTGGTCGAGGTCAGCCGGCTTCCCAAAGACGCGCTGGTGGAAATAAAATGCGTGGCGGAATGCGGCGGGGATTCCTGGCCGTGACAAAACCTTTTCCGGAGGGAACGGGCCGTCTTCAACAGTTGGGGCCGAGGACCTCCCTTGTTTTGCGCAGTAGGCTCTCGGAGACATAGGGTTTATCGATAAAACCGGCGATCCGGCCGGCGATTTCCTTCTTGAACCGCTCGCTGACCGGGTAACCGGTGGTGATGATGATCTTGGCATCGGGCTTGATTTTCAGTATTTCTTCCAAACATCGTTTGCCGCCCATGCCCGGCATGTTGACATCCAGCAGCACCAGGTCGATTTGACCATGTCGGCGACGGAAGGTTCTCAATGCTGCTTCCCCTGAAGAGGCGGTTATCATTTTATAACCGAATTTACGTAAAATTTTTCCACCGGTCTGGCGAACCATCAGGTCGTCGTCCACCAGCATCACCGTTTCCGTTCCTTGGAGGGAGGGATCCGTCTGGCGCAATTTTACGCCCGGAGCCGTGACTGTCGCTTCCTGATTCAAGACCGGCAGGAATATTCTAAACGTTGTGCCTTTGGCGATCTTGCTTTCGCAGAGAATATACCCGCCATGGTTCTTGATAATACCATACACGATGGAAAGGCCGAGCCCGGTCCCTTTGCGGGCTTTTTTGGTGGTAAAGAATGGTTCATAGATATGCTCCAGCGTTTGGCTGTCCATGCCGGTTCCCGTATCGGCGACCTCGATACAATAATAGTCGCCGGGAGTCACATGAAGATGGGTATCGCAAAATTGTTTGTCCACCAGCATTCGATCGGTCTTGATGGTGAGCGTACCACCCTCCGGCATGGCATCACGGGCATTTACCCCCAGATTCATGAAAACCTGCTCGATCTGAACCGGATCGGCGTTGATGATGGTAGGATCCGGCGCCAGCTGCAATTTGATATGGATCATCTTGGGAATGGTCCGCTCCAACAGGTTGCGCACCTGCTGGATTTCATGATTGAGGGAGATGGGGCGGAGCTTGCTTTCCACCTTCCGGCTGAATGTCAGCAAGTGGCGGGTCAGGTCGGCTCCGCGCCTGGCGGTTTGTCTGATTTCCTGAAGCTCGATGTAGCCATCTGATTTTTCATTTAAATCAAGCAGAAGCAAATCGACATAACCGCTGATCGCCTGCAGTAAATTGTTAAAATCGTGCGCCACGCCACCGGCCAGAACACCGATGGCTTCCATTTTTTGGGCGTGCAGCAATTGCGCCTGCAATTTCTCATTCTCGGTGATGTCCTTGAGAAGTCCGACCATCCCGGTTACGTTGCCCTCCGGGTCCACATTCGGCGCCCCGCTGAGGTAAAAAAGACGCGGCGATCCGTCTTTATGGATCAGGTTACCGCGGATATCGTGCAGGACTTTTTTTTCATCCCGGATCTGCTTGAACATCCAGCGATATTTGCTATTGTCCTCTTGGGAGCTGAAATCCACAAAATACCGGCCGAGGACTTCACCCGCCCCGTGGCCCAACACTTTCTCCCATGCCGGATTGACGTATGTAAAGTCACCCTTGAAACCAAGCGTATAAATAATATCGGGAGAATTGGTGCAGAGGGATTGGAACTGTTGGATGCTTTCCCGAAGGGCTTTCTCGACTTGCTCTCGCTCGCGAATGGCCTTCGCGAGGCTTTCCCGCGTCCGTTCCAGCTCCTCACGGGTCTCCTGGAGATCTCTTCGCCACTGGGTCGACTCCAACAGACAGCTCATTTTACGATGTATCTTTTTTTGCGACAGGGGCAGAAAAAGGACCTCCGCCATATCGACACCGCCGATTTTCGAAAGGAGGGTCCGATCCGGCGCGCCTTCGGCAATGAATAGAATGGGGATATAGCCCAGTCCTGAAATCCCACGGATTTTTTTGGCCGCCGTCAACCCGACCCGAGGTGTTGTTTGAAGTCCGATAACGATCAGATCGGCGTTTTCCGGAGCCGCTTGAAGTAATGCATCCTGGTCCGACGAACTCACGAGAATGATGACGCCTTTCATCTTGAGCAACCGCTTCAGGCGGCCGGTCTCCCGGGATGAATCAGAAATCAGCAGGATGGCTGCGGTTTCCACAGGTTCCTCCATCACTTGTGGGCGACTTGTCGACGTTCACAGTCCATTTGAATGGGCGCTGTTCATGGACCGTACAAAGATTGAACTCGTTGGATGTCGACGCTGAATCTTACGCGCCTTCCAGAACCCCTTCAATCTTATCAAATGCATCTTCAATTGCTTTTTTCGTACATATTCAGACGGGTGAACTAGTAAAACTCATCCGATCCATGCCAAATCTGGCTGTTGCTCTTTGAAATAGGCGGATAACGCGTCTACGATCACATTGAATGATGAGATCTTCTTTTTTCGACAGGTCTC
>JBGSLR010000020.1:0-66222 GCA_041740615.1 Desulfobacterales bacterium | reverse complement strand
GGGTGGCGATGCCCCGGAGGTCGCGGCAACCCCGTCGCCGGCTGCTGCGTCGGATATCGGATCGGGAGTGATATCCCAGGACGACATCGACCGCATGCTGTCGGGTGGCGATGCCCCGGAGGTCGCGGCAACCCCGCCGCCGGCTGCTGCGTCGGATATCGGATCGGGAGTGATATCCCAGGACGACATCGACCGCATGCTGTCGGGTGGCGATGCCCCGGAGGTCGCGGCAACCCCGCCGCCGGCTGCTGCGGCGGATACCGGTACGGGGGAGATATCCCAGGACGACATCGATCGGCTGTTGCAGTCTTCCCAAGAACCGTTTGAATTACCGGAAGAGATAGCGGCGGATGCGGATGCCACCCAACTTCTTTCCCAGGAGGAACTCGATAGCCTGTTGCAGGCAGAGGATCAGGCCGATCCCGACGATATCGGTGAAGAGGAGGAGCGGTCCAATTTCATTACCCAGCAGGAACTCGACCAAGTCCTATCCCTGGCAAAACCCAAGAGTCCCCCGGCCGGGGAATCGCCGATTACGGACGAAGAGGAGATCACTGAGATCTCCCAGGACGACATCGATCGACTTTTGAAAGATGACGGCAGTATCGAGGAAACCATAGCCATTCAGTCCGCGACGGATGAGGGCACCTTCATTTCCCAGGATGATATCGATCAGCTTCTGAAGGATGAAGGCGGCATGGAAGACCCTCGCGCCGTTCATATGCTTGACGAAGACGCGGACATTATCTCCCAGAATGACATTGATCAACTACTGCGGGAAGTGGATGACGGCGCGCCGGAGGAACAAGCCCAACAGGACACGGGCAGACCCAAGAAAGATGTCGTCTCCCAAGATGACATCGATCGGCTTTTGCAGGAAGATGCGGCGCTGGTCGAAGAAGCGCCGGCGGCAATGGAGTCGGCAGGACCGGCTCCGGAGGAAGCGACCGACAAGGTTGTCCTGGCGGAGAGCGATGAAACCGAACCGCAAAAACCGGCCGAGATATCGCCCGTGAGGCGTCCCTGGTATCGTTCCAAATACATGCTCATGGCCGCCTCGGTACTGCTGGTGGTCTGCGGTTCTTCGGTCGCATTTTTCATTTTTCGGGGAACAAAACCCGCCGAGGTCGAAGAAAACGCGGCCACGGTCGTATCGAGACCGATTCCGAAGCCGGTGGCGCAAGCACCTGTCATTAAGGGAGAACGCGCAATCGAGTTGAAGGGGTTTGTGGTCTTTGCCCCGGTTGATCGCGAGGATATGACGTTTGTGACTACCGATGTGACCATTGATTTTATCAAGGCGGTATCCGCTGAACAAGTCGCCAAATATGAGCCGTTTTTCCGATCGATCGTATACACCGAAATAAGCAAGGCCTTGATACCAAAGGATCACGAAGAATTTCACGAGTTTCATTTGAAAAAGGCGATTAAAAAGGCCCTGAACCGTGCGCTGAACGAAAAGGCGGTCAACAAGGTGGTGCTGAGTGATTTCAAATCGGTTTGATCCGGAAACGGCGTGACGATGGAGGGATTGCCATGACAACGATTTCGAATATCAATATTGTTGTTCAGCAAGGGGATGCGGCCCGGGAAACCCAGCAGGTGAAACACCCGCCCATGGACTCCAGCCAGCTCACTCCGGCTCAGCAAGCGCAAAAGGAAATGGAGCAACGGGCAGTCATCAAGGAATCGGACACCGCGGAAAAGGTCAAACCCTATCAGGAGAAGAAGCAAGGATCGCAAGAAGAGCGGGAGAAGGAACGCAAAGAGCGGGAGCAAAAAGAACTGGACGAAGAGGATCCGGATGGAACCGGACGTCTACTGGATACCATTGCCTGACGGAAGGGTGGCAAGCGACAGATGAAAGGGCTCTCAATTGAATTTCTGACGGTTATGATGATTGTGATCGACATGATGTTGATTCTGTTTCTACTGTATTTTGTCCGCAATATCCGCATCCATTTGCAGCGGGATATCTCCGCCGGAGCGGCGGAGCAGGTTATCCGGCTGATCGAACCGCTTTTCAGGGAAGCGGAGATCGCCGCGAGAGATTTCGAAAAGCAGTTGAAAGAAAAAAATCAAATCATCAATCAATTGAATGAAAAATTGGATAGCCGTATCATCAGTTTGAATCTGTTGGTGAATCGAGCGGATTTGAATCTGCAATCCGGAGCGTATGGAGCGGATCAGGCGCATGTATACGACCAGCAGACGGCCATCGGCCAGCTATATGAAAAGGGATACGATGCCGCCTCCATCGCTTTGGAATTGGCCATGCCCAAAGGCGAGGTGGATCTGGTCATCGACCTGAAAAAGAAGCTGCTGGCGATGACCTAACGGCCCGCTGTCACTGTCAGTCATGTAGGGTGAACCACTCCATGGGTCATACCATCCAACAACTTCTACTGTCTTCTTCCGATCTGGTTCTCAATTTGAAAGCCGGTTCGAAAAATGTGCTGGCGGGGCTGAAAGCCGGTCAAACCCTCACGGCAAGGGTAATGGCTGATTCATCCCCGCGTGAAGCCGTTTTGCTGATACTGGGTCAGAAAGTTCCGGTCAAAACTTTCACGCCGTTAAAATCCGGGGAAACCATCACTGTGCAGGTGGTTTTGAAAGGCAAGGAGACGGTTTTGAAAATGGTGCCGCCCCAGGGCGAGCCCCCCCGGCCGATAACAAAGGGAACGCCTCTGCCGACGCGCCAGGAACCCTATCGACTCCTGCTTGATCTACTGAATTCCACCGACCACCCGAAAGAAACCACGGAGCCGTCTCGACTACATACCGATCGATTGAAAAGTCTTCTTTCCAGGATTGCGCTGCAGTCCGGAAAACCGGACAAGGAATTTCTCGTGCGTCTGATTCGGAGCGGCGGGATCACGTGGGAGCATAAATTGCGAAAGCAGATCCTGTCGGATCATCCGCCGGGGGCGCATCGCGTCAAGGAAATGATGACGGGAGACGTCAAAGCCCTGGCGCTGGAACATCTTCGAACCACCGGGAATGAAAGAAGGGATGCGACGCATCCGACGCGGGTGTTTGTTGACCAGATCGAGGAGTTCCAGCTGTTCAACAAACAGGCCCTGGAAGAAACCGGCAAGTTTTTTTTCCCGTTTCCCATTGCCGCAGAAGGCCAGTGGCGTTTCGGTCAGTTGCTGATTCATCTGAATTCACGGGATGAAACCAAAAAAAAGGGGGGGGATGGTCCTGTGCGGGTTGCTTTTTTGCTGGACCTGACCCGTCTTGGTCATCTCGCGGCCGATTTTTCCATTTTTGACCGGATGGTGAATGGTTATTTTGAAGTGGCCGATGAAACCGTCCGCGGCCTGATCGAAGAAGGAATTCCGGATTTGAGGGCAAGATTCGCCGCCCTTGGATTCACGGCCGCCCACATGGATTGTCGGCTGTCCGGAGACAGTGATCCGGGGGAGACATCCTTCCTGAATCGCGTGGTTGCCGAAGACGGGCTATTGAACTTGGTGATATAAATGAATGCAAAACCAAAAGCCAAAAAGGCTGTGGCCCTCAAATATCAGCCGGAGAAGAGTTCTGCTCCCAAAGTGACGGCCAAGGGAAGCGGACATATTGCCGAAACCATCATCGCCCTGGCCCGAAAGCACGGAATACCGGTCAAGGATGATCCGGATCTGGTCGAAGTCCTATCCAAACTCGATTTGGAGGCCGAAATCCCACCCAGTGTCTATCTGGTCGTTGCCGAACTGCTGGCGTTTGCATATTCCGTGAATGGGAAAAAAAGACCGTCCTAGGTATTTTTTGCCATGCCGGACCACCTCCTGTTGCCGCCGCAACAGATATTCCTTCATCATGACAACGATTGAGCCTTGATACCACCGGGTTTCCCGACTCCGACCGGGAGATCCGAGCTGTGGCATTTATATTGCAATACAAGACGTCGGAAAAGAAAGAGAGGGAACGAAATGATTCTGCAAATGACGCGACCGGTTCAAGGGGGACTCCGCCAGGAAAGGCAACTCGAGCTGATCGCCAATCACATCGCCAATGTCGGCACCAACGGTTTCAAAGCGGATATCCTCGCTTTCGACCAGGCCCTGAAGGCGACGCAAGTCGTTGATTTTCAACAGGGGGATATCAAGACGACCGGTAATAATCTGGATGTGGCGATTTCCGGAAACGGCTTTTTTAAAATTCAGACGCCGGAAGGTATCCGCTACACCCGCGACGGTAATTTTACCTTGAATCAGGATATGGTGCTGGTCACGCAAAACGGGGACCCGGTACTCGGGGGCGGCGGCCCCATCATCATTCAGGGGACGGAAGCCGAAACCACCGATAATATTCAAATCGGTGAAGACGGTGAAATCCGGGTGGATGATGAGGCCGGTGATCGCCTCGACATTGTCACGTTCGACGACCTGAAAAGGATGCGCAAGGATCGCTCATCCCTTTTCGTTTATGACGGACTGCCCGGAGACGAGCGCGAGGCCGACCAGTACACTGTTCACCAGGGCGCCCTGGAAGGTGCCAATATTTCTCCTGCAGTGGAAATGGCCAAAATGATTCAGGTTCACCGAATGTATGAGGCAATTCAGAAAATGATCCAGACATTTGATGATATCGACAGCAAGGCTGTGACGGAAGTCGGCAGATTGTAAAGACAATTACGAATTGGGAATTATGAATGGTGGGTGATACTCAATTTCGATTCAAGACCGGCCAACTGGCCAACCGAAAACGGAGGTAATGTATGATCAGGTCTCTCTGGACCGGCGCATCCGGGATGCAGGCCCAACAACTCAATGTCGATGTGGTGGCGAATAATCTGGCCAATGTGGATACGACCGGCTTCAAGCGAAGCCGGGCCAATTTTCAGGATTTGATGTACCAGACTTTCCTGATCGCAGGGGCGGAAACGCCGGGCGGCGGCCAGATTCCCACCGGTATTCAACTGGGCATGGGGGTAAAACCCTCCAGCGTTCAAAAACTGTTTACCCAGGGTGATTTTGTCAATACCGGGAACGATCTGGATATGGCTATCGAAGGCCGCGGTTTTTTTCAGGTGTTGCATGGGGATGAGGAATTATATACCCGTTCCGGCAATTTCACCTTGGACAGCGATGGTTTTATCACCACTCCGGCCGGAGACCGCCTGCAGCCGGAGATTTCCCTGCCGGAGGAAACCGTCCTTGTGACGATCCAGTCCAATGGCACGCTCACGGCTTACGGCGCCGGTGATGCGGTCCTGGTGGAAGAGCAGGTCAATATCTATAATTTTATCAATCCGGCGGGATTATTCGCCGTGGGTCAGAACCTTCTGCGTCCGACGCAGGGTTCCGGCGCGGCCATCGAAGGAACACCGGGTCAGGAAGGCTTCGGATCCATCACCAACGGTTTTCTGGAAAAGTCCAATGTCAGCGTGGTGGAGGAGATGGTGGCCATGATCATCGGCCAACGGGCGTATGAAGCCAATTCCAAAACCGTGCAAACGGCCGACAGCATGCTGTCTTTGGCCAATGGTTTGAAACGGTAGGGGCTTACAGTGATGAGGAATGAGCTGCCGCATACCCGCTATATCGTCCGACAGAGGTGTCGGCCATCGCTCCTTTTCGGGCTCGTTGGTTGTTGGATCTGGGCGTTCATGACTTGCCCGGCCATGGCGCAGACCCCGGAATCGGACAGTGTGGTTTCGGTTGTGGTGCGCATGAAGTCCGAAGTAGAAGTGACGGGAGAGCGAATTCGGTTGGGGGATGTGGCGGATATCCAAGCATTCGGATTGCCGGGGAGCCTGTTTGATCATGGGGATCTGGGGGCAGCTCCTCGTCCGGGCATGGGAAAGATCTTTCCCGGTCGAAAGATGGTATCGCTGGTGCGTTCCATACCGGGCTTTCCCAAAGACGCGCAAGTGATCGTACCGGAGAAAGTCCACATTCAGCGGGCTTGCCAAACCGTTACAGAGGATCGGTTGAAAGCGCTATTGTCGCCCTATATCGATCATTCCGATTATGCAATGCGGCGATTTACCGTCCGCGGTAAAACGAGTTTCCCGGTGGGCGCCCTTTCCCTTGGTGTTGCCGAACAAAAAATGGATAAGCGCCGCCGCCGTGTGGATGCGGTCGTTGCCGTTACTGTGGACGGGAATTCGGTGGGGCGGATTTACGTGTCAATCTGGATCGATCGGTATGCCCAGGTGGTTTGCCTCCGTCATTCCATCGGTCAGGGAGGCATGTTGCGCGCCGAGGACCTGGAACTCAAGCGCATGAATATTTCAAGAGGTCCGAATAATCTGATGTATACACTGGAAGAGGCTGTCGGCAAACAGTTGCGACAGAGTCTGCGCGCCGGCGCATGGGTATGCCGGGGAAACCTGGTGAATCCGGTTTTGGTTCAAAAAGGGGACCAGGTAAAACTGATCGTTAAAAACGGTCCGTTGAACGTCGCCACGACCGGAGTGGCCAAAACCAGCGGCGGCGTCGACGACCAGATCCGGGTGGAAAACACGAATTCGGAGAGAGTTGTCCTGGGACGCGTCGTGGATGCCTCCACCGTGGAAGTTATTTTTTAGAAGGAGGGTTGCAATGAGAAGAAGATGGCGCTTGGCAGTGATGGTCCTGTGCTTCCTGATCATCGAAGGTTTCGGGTGTTCGTCCGGGCCGGAAACCAATCCGGTGATGCCGGCGCCGGCCTCCCAAATGTCCATGGATACCCATTCCTATGCGGTTCAGCCGTCTGCGGAAGGCTCCCTGTGGACCGAGAGCGGCGGCGAACTTCTGTTCGTCGATCGTCGCGCAAGACGGCCTGGTGATACGATTATTGTGGATATCGTGGAAAATACCTCATCCAAGGTGGATGCCAATACGGATACGAAGTCGCAACGGACCCTGGGGGTCTCGGTGGACGGCATGACCGGTCAGAACAATATCAATAAAAACCTGAGTCCCAACAGCCTTTGGCAGAGCAGTCTTTCGAGTGAACACAAGGGCAATGGGGCCAGTGACCGCAGTGGACAGATCACCGCCTCCATCGGCGCCCGGATCACAGAGATTCTTCCCAACGGCAATATGGTTGTCTTCGGTAAACGCGAGATGCGGGTCAACAACGAGAACCAGTTCATCACCGTTTCCGGAATTGTTCGGCTGGACGATGTGGGCGCGGATAACCATATCAAATCGACCTATCTGGCCGACGCCCGTATCGAATACTTCGGTGAAGGGGTTCTGGGAGACAAACAACGGGTGGGATGGGGCACGCGGATTATCGATTGGGTGGCTCCTTTTTGATGTGAAATCTGAAATTTGTGGTTTTGGGGGTGACGGGATGAAAAGACATCGGGCAAAGAGCGGCATTTGGGGGATGGCGGGGTTGGTTGTTTTTTTCCTGCTGGCGAACGCAGCGCCGACCCATGCGGTGCGGATCAAGGAGCTGGTTTCCATCAAAGGCGTGCGCAACAATCAGCTGATCGGATACGGCCTGGTGGTAGGACTGAACGGAACGGGTGATAAACAGAAAGCCCGCTTCACCATTCAATCATTGGCGAACATGATGGCCCGCATGGGGGTGCAGGTCGGCGCCGATCAGTTGAAAGTCAAAAACGTCGCCGCCGTCATGGTTACGGCGGATATGCCGCCATTTGTTCGTATCGGAAACAGCATTGATATTATGGTTTCCTCTGTGGGGGATGCCAAAAGCCTAGTGGGCGGGACCCTGCTCTTGACGCCTCTGAAAGGCGTGGACGGCAATACGTATGCACTGGCCCAAGGGGCGTTGGCCCTCGGCGGCGCCGGTGCCGCCGGGGAAGCAGGCTCGGTGGTTAAAAATCACCTGCTGGTGGCCCGTGTGGCCGGAGGCGCGACAGTGGAACGGGAAATCCCCATGCCGCTGAACGGGAGGCAGGATTTGACCCTGTCCCTGTTCAATCCGGATTTCACCACGGCTCTTAGAATTGCGGAGACCATCAACAGTGCCGTGGGCAAACGGGTGGCCAGGCCAATTGATTCCGCCACCATGCGGATTCAAATTCCCGAGGAAATGCGGATGGATGTGTCGCTTTTTATTGCCGGCATCGAAACCCTGGAAGTGAATCCGGATTCGGTGGCCAAAATCGTGGTCAATGAAAAAACCGGCACCGTGGTAATCGGGGAAAACGTTCGCATCTCCACCGTCGCGATATCCCATGGTAATCTCAGCATCACCATCAAGGAGAGCGAGACCGTATCGCAGCCGGGACCCTTCGCCGCTGGTGAGACCGTGACCGCTAAAGAAACCCAGGTCGCCATGAAGGAGGATAAAAGCAAGGTCATGCTGGTTCCGGGGGCCTCCACCATCGGTGACTTGGTGCGCGCCCTGAACGCCATCGGGGTGACACCCCGGGATATGATCAGTATTTTTCAGAGCATCAAGGCCGCCGGGGCCATGCAGGCGGATTTGGTCATCATTTAGCGGAAAGAGGGGACTTCGGCTTCGGTCTAACAATAAGGAGTGTTTATGAATCCAGGTAAAATCGGGGCGGGCGCGCCACAGAACAAGACGGAACGGCAAAAGGGATTACAGCAGGATCAGGCAAAACTCCGGCAGGCATGCGCGGATTTCGAGGCGGTGCTGCTGAACCAGATGTTCGAGAGCATGCGCAGCTCTCTGTCGGGAAAAGATATTTTCGGCGGCAGTCTGGCGCGGGAAATTTATGATTCCATGTATTATCAACAGATTTCGGAGGATATCGCCCGGAGTGGCAATAATGCCGGACTGGGAGAGGCCCTGTATCGGGAGCTGAAGGATAAAGTGGAGTGAGGCAATTGGGAAGGTTGCATTCCCAATGACAAAAGGCGGATCGGGGATTGGAAACTTTAGAACGAGGGAGTTTGTTCCGATGTAAAGGATGACTATTGCGGTGGAAGTTCCTTCGGCGGGTAGCGTGTCATCCGTCTGCGACCTCGCGCCAACCCACCGGAATAGCACCTCAAAGGAGATGGATCATGGAAAACGGATTATTTTGTATTGTCAGCATGTTGCAGGAAAAACTCGTCTTGTATCATTCCCTGATCGATGTGCTGGAGCAGGAGAAAAAAAGCCTGATCGCCTCCGACGTGGAAACCCTATGGCAGTTTTCCGATCAAAAGCAGAAATATGTTCGTGAAATAGAGGCATTACGAACGCGAATGCTGGCCGAGCTGGACCACATGGGGGTGGATCACGGAATGAATGCGCTGACGTTTCGCGTTGAGCGCATGTTCGCTTTTCTGCCGAACCAGCGGGATCGTTTGATGGAAAATCTGCAACGTGCGCTTCTTACGGCGAAAACCAAGGTGCATGCCCTTTCCCGGGCCAATAAGAATTTTGTTGAGGAATATCTTTCCGTACTGGATGAAATGATCGCCATCATCACCAGCGCCGGCAGGAACGCCGTCCCTTATGAAAGGCCGCGTGTGCCGGGACGCCAGGAACGGGCCAATTTATTGTTGCACCGGGAGGTGTAAACCATGACCGGCATCGGACAGACGTTAAATATCGCCAGAACGGCTCTTTCGATTCAGCAATACGGCCTGAGCGTCGCGGGGCATAATATCGCCAACGTCAATACACCCAGCTACAGCCGGCAGATGCTGAGTCTGACCAGCAGCATTCCCATCCTGTACGGCGGCCTGGTGTTCGGAAGCGGCGTACAGGCCCAGGAAGTTTCCCAGATCAGCAATCAGATGCTCGAAAATCGCCTGATTGAACAAAAATCAAATCTGGCCCGTTTTGAGGACGCCGAAACATATGTGAGTGTTGTCGAAGGCTATTTTAACATCAGTTCGGAAAGCAGCATCAGCAACCTCATGTCCGATTTCTGGAATTCCTGGCAGGATCTGGCCAACAATCCTTCCGGCTTTACGGAAAGGGGTATCGTCGTGGAGCAGGGGCAGCTCATTGCCGAGCGTTTGAATGCCATGAACGGTGATTTGACCCTCATGGAGGGGACCCTGACCGAGGAGGTCGAGGCCCAGGTAAGCGAGGTCAATAACATCACCGCTGAAATCGCGGCCATCAATCAGGAAGTGGTCCGCCTGCAAGTCTCCGGAACTCCCAACGACCAGAAGGATAAACGCAACGCCCTGTTGACGGAACTGGCCCAGCGCATGGATATCCATACCTTCGAGCAGGAGGATGGGTCCGTCAGTGTGACTACCGCCAATGGGTTCAGCCTGGTCAACGGCATCGACAGCTACAACCTGAGCGTTGTCGGCGGGCAGGTCAATTGGGAAGGTTCCAATGGATCGACTGTTGATATTACCGGTAAAATAAACAGCGGCAAGCTGGGGGGCATTCTGGAAATCCGCGATGAAGTCGTCGCTAAATACCGCACCGAACTGGACATGTTCGCCGGGGAGTTGATCTGGGCAGTCAACTACCAGCACAGCCAGGGCGCGGGTCTGAACTATTTCGATATCCCGGTGACCGGGACGTACAAAACCGATGCAAGCGGTCTGCTGGATACCTTGAGCTACGGTTCCAAAATCGACTACGACAAGGATTTCAAGATGTGGATCCGGGATGACAGCACGGCCCTGCCGGCGTATGATTCCTCGACGGTTGACCTGGGGATCTCCGATGCGACTGTTACCGGTTGGACAGGCGCTGCACCCGAGGCCTCCGAGTTCAAATATATCTTCACCGTGATCGACGGCGGCGGCGTGGATGTGGATGGTAATATCGTCATGATGGACGGGAGTGGTCTCGGTGTGGTCCGTACTGGAACGGACGCCCTTGCCGCGTTGAACAATGCCATCGCCAACCAGACCATCTCGGTGTTCGGCGGCGACCCCAGCACCCAGACCCTGTCGGTGCGGGACGGCGGGGATGTGGAACGATCGGCCGCCTCCATTGCCGCCGGTCTCAACGGCCTGAATGGCGTGACGGCCCGTGCTTTTGAGAACACGGCCGTCATCGATATCGGCGATTTGCTTCCACCTGCGGTCAGCAGCGCCGATCCCAACGACGTCATCCGTTTCACCCTTAGTTCGGCCGGTCGCAGCGCCGACGTCTCTTTTCGGGTCGGCACCTTTGATTACGAGACCCGGGCCAATTTCCAGCAGGCCATGAACGGCGCCATCGCCTCGGTCAATGACTTCGGCAATGACCTGATGGTGGACTACACCGGCAACACCGCCGCCATCACCAGCCGCAGTGGTGAAAATATCGGTATCGCCGACTTCGATGTACAGGATCTGGCGGTGGCCACACTGGACAATTTCCAGAACCTTGGGGTCGATACGGTGGTGGATGTGAGCAATTTCGTTAATTTCAACAACCTGGACTCCGCTGATCTGTCCATTACAACGGCCCAGGGTAGCGTTACCATGACCTATGGGATCACCGACGATACCAATCAGACCACGCTGGCCACAGATTTTGAGAATACCCTCATCGCCAATACCGTGGCCTTGAACGCCATCGGCATCACCTGGGCGCGGGTCGGCGGCGTTGTCACCATCATCGGGGATGCCTCGGCCGGTTATGTGGATCTTGCGGCCCTGACGGCTGGCACCGGTGGGGATGAGTCTTTTGATATCGCGGCAGTGGCGGGCACCAGTCCGTTTCCGGCCGTCGGCGACAACACGCTGGTATTCGACGGTGCCGGCGACTTGGAACGATATGCGGGCGATAACTCCGTGACCTTCACCATCAATGGTACGGACAACATCAACGTGGATTTGAGGCGGGTGGATACAACCGACGCCGCAGCCGTGGCGGCCGCCTTTTACCGCGGCCTGGATACGAATGTGACCAATGCATATGTTACGCTGGCCGGAGTGGCCGTTACCCTGACGGCCACGGATGAAGCGGCCTCGGACTTTGTTTTCACCAACGGTGGGGAAACCGTCGGGATTGACGGTACTTTTGATGTCGCCGTTACCGGCGGAACCTTGACGACTGCGGACAATACGTTCACCCTGGACGGCGCCGACTCGGTGGCCTATACCAGTGTGGTGAATACGGATGTCATCCGGTTCGACGGTGTGATGTTGGCCGAGAGCGGCGGCGTGGGCGACGACAGCGCCGTGAAAACCGGCACGGCCACCATAATCCTTTCGCCGGGGTTGTTCCTTCAGTCCAATGTGGCCGGGGCCGCCGGTGGTATTTTCAACAACGCGGCCGATACGCCGGTCAATCTGAACAGCTCGGTTCTAACCTTGGGCGGCGACGGCGGCTATTATGGATTTGATGCCAACAATCGCATCTCTTTCAACGTGGATGGTACTTTCGTGAGCTATATCATCGGGGCCGGAGACGATACGGATATCGAATTCGCCAACGGGTTGACTGCCTCCCTGAATGCAGCCCTGGATCCCACCGTCTATTCGGTCAGCCGGCACGGCACGTATGTGTCCATCTTGAAAAATGACGGAACGGCAATCGAACTGAATAATTTCGCGGACGATAATTTCGGCGGCGGCACCCTGGCCCGGCTGGAGGCACCTCCCAACCGGCTGCTGACGGCCAACAATCCCAACGGCAATTCCGTTTCCTCCCGGGATTTCGGTGACCAGGGCGTGATCGAATGGGAAAAACTGACTCCCGGCGGTGTATCCACCGGGCAGCGGGGCCGGATCACGGTGTCGGATTCCGGACCTTTCGAGGTGGATGCGGGCGGCCTCTCCTTCACCATCAGCGACGGGGAATTGGTGGCGGGGAATACGTTCACCCTCAATACGGATAGCCAGGGAGAAGCCTCGCCCCTTGTGCTGAAAGCCAGACGGTCCGCCAACAGCGTAATGGACATGTATACCTTCACCGTTGATCCGGAAAGCGGCGGCGAAATCGGCAGCGACGACATTACCATCACCTGGACCAATCGCATCACCTACGGTTCCTTCACCGTCAAGGGGGAAACGCCGCCCCAGACTCCCGTGATCGTGGACGTGGACGGCATGCGGCTCCAATTTGAAAGCGGCACCCTGTTCGATGGGGATGTCTTCACCATCGCCACCGACAAGAACGGGGTTCCGACGGTCAACCATCCTTCGGACTGGCATTGGACCATGGAGTCTTTTCAGGATCAGTTCAATCGCCAAACCCTGGGGGTGAAGGCGGATATCAAAGACAATTATATCACCTTCCAGACGGATGCGGACGGCCATGACATCGCGGATGTCCGATTTTCCGGAGCCGATGGGTTCTGTGAACAAAACTGTACGATAAACGTTCGAAATTATGAAGTTATGGATAGGACATGGCCGAATTTGCAGATTGAACGCAACGACGAGCTCTACGCCGCCACCGGCGGCTGGGGAATCACCGGATTCACCAACCCCGGTTATCAGGTCGAACTCGTTCCCATGGACGGATTCAACCTCGATAACGGGTTTTATGTGGCGTTGGATGGGTTGCGGGCCATTGCGGTCAATTTCAACCAACCCATATCGGATAATGGTTCCCTGACCTTCAATATCGCGCCCGATACCGGCGTTTACAGCTATGCCTTTTCCGATGACGGGGCCGCGGATGCCGGTTTGAGCGCCGCCCTCGGCATCAACACGTTTTTCACCGGAGACGACGCCATGACCATGGGAATCAACGATGTCGTCCAGCAGAACAAGGGCTATGTCGCGGCGGCGGTCATCGACGCCGACAGCGGTGAAATCAGCGCCGGCGACAATACCAACGCCCTGGCCATCAGTAATGTGGAACATACGGCCCAAAGCATGTCCCAATGGACATTTGAAAGCGGTTCCGCCGCCCGGGCCGGCAATCTGAGCGCCACCCTAGGGGATTATCTGAATCTGATGGTGGGTTCCCTGGGAATCAAGACCCAGACCATCCGGCGCGGACGTGAATTCAGCGAAGTGATGGTGGACCAGATCGGCCAGCTGCGGGATAGCGTGTCCGCGGTTTCTCTGGATGAGGAGATGATCAACATCATGAAATATCAGCATGCCTATACCGTGGCCGCCAAACTACTGACGGTATCGGACGAGATGATGAATACAATCGTTTCCATAAGGTAGGAAATATGCGCATCACGAATAAAACCATCTACGACTCCATGGAATTGCGGTTGAGCAATCTCACCCGGGCGCTCAGCGAGAGCAACCTGGTGGTCAGCACGGGGAAACAGATCAACCGACTGTCCGACAACCCCACGGGTGTGTCCCAGGTTCTGAATATTTCAGCTTCCATCAACAATATCACCCAGTATGGGAAAAACATGGATGTGGGCCTGAACTGGCTGACCGGCGGAGAAAGCGCCCTTTCCAGCGTCAACGACTTGATTCTCGACATGAAGCTGTTGAGCAATCAACTGGTGAACGCTCCCAACAGCGCAGCCCAGCGTTCCGACGCCATTGCGCGCGTGAACGGTGTGTTGGAACAGATTTTTTCCATCGGAAACACCGAGATCAACAATAGTTACATTTTCGCCGGCTCCAAGACCGGGACGAGACCGTTGGCGTTTGACAGCATCACCAACCCCCAAAAAGTCACGTACCGGGGGGACCATACGCCCTTTGCCGTCAAAACGGAAAAAAGCGCCAATCTCAATGTGGGACGGGACGGATCGACCATCTTCTGGGAGGATTCCATTCAGGTGGACCAGACCAACAACCGGATCGCCTTCCGGGAAGACACCGGGCTCGGTCCCAATTCGGAGCGCACGCTCACCGGAGTGATTCCCGATGGAACCTATACCGCTCCCGATCTCGCCCGCATGGTTCAGAACGCCATGAATGCGTCCTCGGAAGCTTACGGGTATGGTATCCGCTATCATGTCGCACTGGACGCAGCGACGCAGAAATTCGAGATCACCCCGGACGGCTCCTCCTACGACGGCGAGTTGACATTCACCCTCCTGCTGGACACAAACCAGGATCCCGCCGTGGGAAACATCAATACCGGGATCGCCGCGGAAATCGATCTGAGCGGCATCCTGGCGGATGCCGGCAACGGGGTGGATGCAGGAGATCTGGTTCGATTCTCTCTCTCTTCCGGAGGGGAAAGCGCGACCGTGTCCTTTACCGTGGATGCCGACAACGACACCACCCGCGCCAATTTTCTAACGGCCCTCAACAGCGCCCTGGCGGATATGGATGGTGTGGATTTGACGGTGGACGCCACGCGCCTGACCGCCGCTGAAAATCTGGTGACCGTCACCAGCTCCGCCGGACAACGGATATTTGCAAATGATCTGACCCTGGTGAACAATGCCGAAGGTTCCTTCGGCGGCAACTATATGGCCAACGGGTTTGACTATAACGGCGGCGCCACCACCGGTGATGTGATCCGGTTCGATCTGACCCTGGGAGGCGCGACCGTCGCCGGTGTCACCGTAAACGTGGACGCCATCGGCGATGCCGGACCCGTGACCAACACCTTGATCGCCGATGCCATTTCGCGCAATTTCAACAACGGGGTGACCTTGAACAATGGGGAGCGCGTCACCCTCAGCGACGGCGCCGGTCACCAGGTGACCATCGGACGCAACGGGGATGATTTCACCTTTGTGACCACCGGCGGACAACCCTTCGCCATCGATAATTTCGTTGATAACAACGCCAGCGGCCTCGGTAATGCAGCCGGTCTGTCGGTCACGGCCGGCAATGGTACGGATCTGGCGTCCACAGGCGCCTCCGGCACGGTGTTGCTGACGTCGCCTCTGGGTGAAACCTTCACCCCGCACCCGGAAGTGCTCGATCCCCAGGGATTCGACACGGCCGGTGGCGTGCCGCTGTTGGATGCGACCGTTACCGTGATGAATCCGGGCGCGCTCACCGTGGCGACACCTTCGCCGTTGGGTTCTTCCCCCCTGCGGTTGATCTGGGGGGGGACCGGCTGGATCGTCAACAACGATCCGGGATATGACCTGCCGGTCAATATCGTCGGAACCGCCGATGGGGTAGACCTGGATCTGGATCAGGACGGCGCCGTCGATATCCGGGTGCGGTTTGCCTCGCCGGTCTCCCGGATCAATGATTTTGTGGCCTTCGACATTATTCCCGAGGCTGCGGAAAGCAGCATCGGCGTGGACCTGGGGCTTGGGAATCAGGATCTCAATTATCGCGCCCTGACCAGCGACAACCCGGTGTCGCCCATCAACCGGATCGTCATCGACCATACCAACAACCGCATTGATTTTGAAGAAATCGACATTGCCGGCGTCAGCAGCGGAATCCTCACCGCCACGATACCACCCGGGCCCGGTCCGGACGGGGAATACACCGATATGAACACCTTCAGTGCCGCCATCAAAGCCGCTCTGGAGGCCGCTTCCACCACCGTACCGCCCGTTACCTATACCGTTACCTATGACCAAAACACCAGCCGATTCAGCATCCAAGGGGACGGCCCTTCCCTGGGGCAGGTGAATTTTTTATGGGAAAGCGGTCCCAATGCAGGCAACAGCGCGTCCGACACCCTGGGTTTTTTCCAGGCGGATGACAGCATGATCGTACCGGTGAGCGACAACCCGGTGACCCTGTTCACCATCACCAACAGCAACAACCGCATCGATTTCGAGGAGGTGGTAGGGGGCGTCACCACTCCCCTGAGCGTGACGCTGACCAACGGCGCCTACACCAGCCCGGGAGATCTGGCGCTGGATATCGAAACCCGGCTGGAGGCCGCCTCGGCGAATGCCGTGGATTATGCCGTGACCTACAACGCGGCGACGCATCGTTTCACCATTGCCGATGCCGGAGCCACCCTGAATGAGCTGCATCTGTTGTGGAACAGCGGTCCCAATGCCGAAAACGGGGCGGCGGCAGTTCTGGGCTACAACCATACGGAAAATACCGCCGGCCGTATCGGCGGAGACCTGCTGGGTAATGGTTGGGAAAACGGCGATGTCGTCAGCATGGATTTCACCGTCGGCGGCAGCACCATGACCTTCACCCATACCGTCGATACGGCGGTGGATACCAATGAATCCATTCTGGCTGAGTTGCAGACCCAATTGACGACGGCCTTCGGCGCCACCGGTGCATTTACGCCGGGCGCCGGCGGTATCGATTTTACCTTGCAGCATGCCGCGCTGCGTGTGGACAATTTTACGGATTCCGGCGGCGTCAACGCCCAATTCGCGCTGACAGGCCTGTCCGGGACGAACCTGCTTCCCCCACCGGGTGGGTCCATCACCGCCAACGGGGGTACGGTGGTCACCTTCTATGCGCCGGACGACGACGCCCTTGCCGGCGTCACGTCTTATTCCGCCGATCACCAGGCGGTCTTGATCCCCATCGATGGCACCAACAACCGTGTCGATTTTGCCGAATACGATCTTCTGGGCCGTTCCGTGGGAGAACGTACCGCGATCATTCCCAGCGGGGAGTATACGGACCTGACGAGTCTGTCCCTGGCCATCGAGAACGCTCTGGAAGCCCAGTCAGGGCTCGTTCCGCCGGTCGATTACAGCGTTTCCTATGACGGGGCCAACCGGCGTTTCGTCATCAGCGGGGAAAGCGCCGGAATGAGCGAACTGCGGCTTCTATGGGGAACCGGCAGCCACCGAACAAGCAGCGCCGCCGCCACCCTGGGGTTCAATCCGGCCGACGATGTCATGTCCATTCCGGGCAGCGATGAATATGTCGTCCATATCACCATCGACGACACCAACAATCGTGTGGATTTCCGTGAGATCGTCAATCACGGGGATTCCCGGGATACGTGCGAACTGTGCGCCGTGATTCCCAACGGTGAATACCGGAATCTGGCGGAACTGGCCGCAGCGGTCCAAAACGCCATGAACGGCGAATCCGCCAATTTCGGCCATGGAATCGAATATGCCGTCTCCTATGATGTCACCAACAAGACCTTCACGATCAAGGAAAGCGGTACGAAGCTCGATCAATTGGATATGCTGTGGGGAAGCGGCCGGAATGCCGCCGCCAGTTCCGCCGGCCTACTGGGATTCAACCCGGAAGATGACACCGTATCGGTTCTGGAGAGCGCCCAGGAGAAGGAATGGGGTATATTCAATACCCTGATCGCCCTCAAAGGGTACCTGGAAGCCGACGATGTGAACGGCATTGAACGTTCCCTGACGCGCCTGGAAACCCACTTCAACCATATCGAGTCCCTGATAGCGGACACCGGCGTCAAACGCAGCCGGATCGAAGTCAAACAGAAGATCAATATCGACCTGGACTTGAGCTTGACCGAACGCAGAAGCAACATTGAAGACGCCGATTATATCAAGGCCATCATGAATCTGCAGAAGAACCAGTTGGCCTATCAAGCCGCACTGTCGTCTTCCGCAAAAATCATGAAGATCAGCCTGGTGGATTTCCTCTAACGAGGGTCGACCGAAATAGAACTTGATAAAATGGCGAGACCTGCCGATATATAAAAGACAATTACGAATTACGAATCGTGGATTTTTTGTCATTATAATTGATTTTTCTTTCCCGTCATCGGAGATGTGACGGGTGAATGCCAGGGAGGGCATATGCTCGTATTGACGCGCAAGATCGGCGAACGCATCAAAATCGGCGATGATATCGTCGTCAGTGTACTTGAAATCAGCAAAGGCACGGTGCGCTTGGGAGTAGAAGCGCCCAAACGGGTTCCCATCCATCGACATGAGGTCTATGAAAGAATCCAGGAGGAAAATGTGAAAGCGGCCCAGGGGGAATTTGCCGATCTGGAGGCTGCGGTTCAACTTTTCCGAAAAAAGGGATTGAAGGAGTGACGGTTTGATTATTCAGACACGTAAATTCGGTAATATCGATGTCGCGGAAGAAAAAGTGTTGACCATGCCGGTCGGTCTGGCGGGGTTTCCGGGGCGGAAACGCTTTGTGTTGCTGGAGCGAGAGGATTCACGTCCTTTCTGCTGGTTCCAGTCGGCGGATGATCCCAACCTTTCTCTGGTGGTCATGAACCCGTTTCTTTTCAAACCGGATTATCGCGTTGAACTGAAAGCGGCGATCAAGGAGATGTCCTGGGAGGGAGATCCACTTGCGGATATGGTGGTCTATGTAGTGTTGACGGTCAATGAGGGCGGGCCCTATCGAATTACCGCCAACCTGATCGGACCCATTGTGATCAACACCCGCAAACGGGAAGCCGTTCAGTTGGTCATCTACGACAGTCCCTACTCGCTCCAGCACCCTGTCATGGAGCAGCCGCCGCCCCCACATCAAAAAGCCGTCGGCGGATGAACGCTCCTCAAAAAAGGGTTACGCCGACGGCAGTCGGTGTAAAATAACCAACATCCACCATCCGTAATTCCCAATTCGTGATTGCCGTTAGGCTATTTCATTGAAGATGATTCCCGTCAGCTCCTTCATTTTCTCCTGCAGCGCGATCAATTCCTCGGAGGGAATCTGGCGGATGACCTCGTCTGTTTGCTTGTTGGTAATGGTCACGACCACCCGATTGTTTTCTTCCAGTACGTTGAAGCCCAGACTGGTCTGCAGGACTTCCATGTATCCGGACAGGGAATCGACCATTTCCTGGGTTTTTTGAAGGGATAGCTGGCCGTTCCCGTTTTGGGGTGATTTCTCATTGCCGTTGGATTGCTTGTGCGCATTCTCCATCTCGGCGACCGGCGGAATCTGCTGACCGGTCTGAATTTTGAGACTGTTGGCATCGGTTGGCTGGATAGCCATGGGGTACCTCCTACATCATAGAGTGTTGTCAGCCCTGGTCGCTCACATGGAAAGGCCTGCCATTCCGGGCGGCCAGACTGTATCCGAAAAGGGCTCGCTTGCCTTTCAGCAGCCGTTTGATTTCTTTTTTAAGACAAAGGCGTCTTGCGGTCAAGCGTTCCATCAGGACCGCTTCCCTGGCGATCAGGGTTGTGATCCGATCCTGACAAACGTCATCCGCAAGGCGACCGTCCCCGCTCCCCTCGCCCTTGTCTTTCAGAAAGACCTGCAATTGGTGTTTCAGCTCTTCCACAGCCCGGGCGCGTTCGAAATTCTGTTGCGCCGCGTCGTATATCCGGTCGTATGGGTCGCAGGACCCAAAGGCGATGAGGTGTTCAATCTGGATTTTTTCCAGATGATCCAATGCGGCCTGTAAGGGATTTGGGGTTTGTGTCATCATCCGTCTGCTTTCCTGTTTTATACGGAAATCGATCGTTGCCCGTAACACGCCGTTCCCGGGTTGCGGTACAGACTTTTACGGGAAGCATTTGCGGGCGCCTGGGGTTGCGGATCGATGGTGTCGGTTCCGTCGATGGCCGGCGGTTCGGGTTGATCCGCTGCCTTGGCCTTCATGACTGTGGATGTCCAGATGGTTTTCAGTTGTTCAACGTAGGCCTCCGTACGGTCCAGAATGGTGATGTCGTTGGTGAGGGACACCTTGGGCATTTCCGTCAGAATGGCGGCATACAATCCCCGTAGAAACCGAATGGGTTCGTCCTGATAGCGGCTGTCCAGGCTGGCGTTGAGTTCGGAAACAATGGCGATCACCTTGCTGAGACTCTCGCCTCTTTTCTGAACATTGCCGGTTTGAATGGCTTCCCTGGCCAATCGAATATGCTGCAAGGCCCCGTCGTACAGCATGAGAATCAGCCGTTTGGGGTCCATGCCTTCATAGTGCGATTGGCGATAGGTTTCATATCGGGTGGATAGTGCCATTCCTGCCTCCTTTACTTGCTGTTTTGAGATGATTGAATGGAATCGAACACATTGGTCAAATATTCGGATAGGGATTTGATGCTGCCGGTGTACTTGTCCAGTTCAACGAATTGACGTGCCAACAAGTCGTATTTTTTGTCCAGCCTGGCGGTGGAAGATTCGATATTCGTTTCCAGCCGGGTGATTTCCTCTTCACCATAGCTTTTTTCAAGACTGATCAATCCCAGATTGCCGGTTATGGATCGCAGACGCTCGTTCAGCATGTCGGCAAAACCGGTTCGGCCGGTGTCCGCATCGCTCAGGAAAAAATGGGCCACATCCTCGGCCTGGGTGCTCAGGGCGTTGTCGAGTTTTTCCTCATCGAGACTGATGGACCCGTCCCGATTGATTTCCATTCCCAGATCATAGAGACTCTTCACGCTTCCAAAGGCGCCGGTGACGGCACCGACAATGCCGTTCAAATCGTTGGGCAGGTTTTTGATGGAATAGGCGGAGGCCAGAACGCCCCATTGCTCCTCTTCTTCGTCATAGGCGCTGCTGGTTCGGATGTCTTGGACCAACTCATTGTAGGTTCCCACCAGACCGATGATTTTCGTTCGGATATTCTCCGGATTGGCGGAAACACTGATGGACGTCTTGCCTTCCTTTTTAATTTCAAGGGTCACCCCCTGAATAATGTCGGTCAGACCGGAGTTGGCCTGACGCTGATAGAGGATGCCGTCGATGCTGATTTCGGCGTTCAAGGAAGCGCCCTCGGCTCCCTGAACTTCGGTCATCTGGATACCGCTGATCTGGATACGGTGGTCTTCTCCGGTGGCGGCGGCGGTGATCACCAACCGATAGGGCGTTGTCCCGCTGCCATCGTTGATGACCGAGGCGGTGACGCCGGGATTGTCGGTGGCGTCATTGATCTGCTGGGCCAGTCCATTGAAGGTGGTGTCCGCCGCCACCTCTATGATGGTGGGGTCGGCGGAGCCGACGGTAATGGAAAAGGCAACTTTGGGCGCTTCAAAGGAAAAATTTTCCGGTGAATCGAGGATACCGACCCGATTCGCCTCGGTGCCGCCGGGGGCGGTGGAGGCGATTTGCAGATAATAACTCCCGTCTTCGCCCTGGAAAGTCGAAGCGGTCACATAAGTGCTTTCCGCGCCATTGCTGTTTTCACTGTCCCCGTTGATGGCGCTGACCATCTGATCCAGCGTCATTCCGGCGGTGAGGGAAACGCCGATGGTTTTTTGGGTGTCGCCGGATCCATACCGTAAGACGAGCAGACCGTCTTCGGTAACCGCCGCGCTGTGGTCCGTATCGTCGAAGCCGACGGTGGAATTTTGAACCGTGGGAATGTAAACCGACGTGTCCGCACTGGCGACCCCGGCGGTTTGCCAGGAGCTGCGGGTGGCCAGACGCATGACTTCCAGAGATGTGGAGGTTTGCGAGGCTCCCTGCCCGGCCGTGGCGGAAGCGATGGTTTCGTCCGATACCGTTACGTTGCGCTCGATATAATTGGATTCCAGGGAAAGGTTCAAGGCATGGGATTTGATTTCCAGCAGCTTGGCTTTGATCTCGTCGAATTTGGTCAGGCGTTCCTTGATGCTCGAAATTTTATTTTTCATCGTGGTAACGGGGACTTCATCGATGGTTCTGAAATCCTCCAGCATTTTCTGAAGGTCGAACCCCGAGCCCACGCCCAGACTGGTGATGGTGCCGAGTGATGCCATTTGGATGATCCTCTCGTTGGTTTGGTGAGTGTTACCGGTCGAACTGAATTTGTAATTCTGCAAAAATTACGCCAGTTTCATGGGGGACTCACCATGGAAAGGTGAAACCGGAGAGCTTTATGGTTTCACGTATTCCTTTTGTGTATCATCGGCAATCGGAATGAAAAACTTGAAGAAAATTACGAATTGCGAATGGTGGATTGGAGCGGTTTTCATGGGTTGCCGGTATGAATTGTTTCCATGCGCCATCCAGTTCCGTCATGGAAAAAACGGCCCCGGGAGATACCCCGGGGCCGTTGGGTTGAAGGGTTGCGGTGTCAGCGGATGGAACCGCCGACACCGTTGCGCGGATCGCTTACTGCAGCAGACTCAGAACGTTCTGGGCGCTGGCGTTGGCCTGGGCCAGAGCGAAGGTGCTGGCCTGCGTCAGAATCTGGAGCCTGGTGAAGTTGGATGATTCCTCGGCGAAATCCACCTCGCGGATGGACGATTCGGCCGACCGCACGTTGATCTGGGTCGTGGACACGTTGGCGATGGTGGAGACCAGTTGGTTCTGGGTAGAACCAAGGTCCGCCCTCACTTTGTCCAGATCCTTCAGGGCCGCGTCGGCGACGGCGATGGTCTTCTGGGCGCCCTCTTGGGTGAGAACGTCCACTGTGGACAGACGGTTGAGCTCGGTGTCGGTCACGTCGGTGGTGACGGCGCCGGAACTCAGATTGGCGCCCAGCACGCTGCCCGCCGCCAGGACAGAACCTTCCTGCAGGCTCATTTCCACACCGATGGCGTTGACGCCGGCCGTGGTGATGTTGCTGGTCAGCACGGTGCCGGTGGTGTAGGTCTTGCCGTCCGAGGCGGTGATGTTGTTGGTCAGGTAGGTTCCCTTGGCGATGACGCTGCCCGAAGCCAGGGAGGAGCCTGCCGCCAGGTTCATGCCGCCGTTACCGGACACGGTTTCGGCGTTGGCCAGGGTGATGGCGCCGCCCAGGGTCGAACCGTTCACCAGGGCCGAGCCGCTGGCGATGACCGATCCGGAAGCGATATCCATGCCGCTTACCAGGGTCATATCGCTTGCCAGGGTCGTAACGCCGCCGATGGTGGATCCGGAAGCGATGCTGGTTCCGGCGTTGTTCTGGATGGTGGAACCGCTCGCCAGGGTCGTATCACCGTTGATGGCCATGTCGCTCAGTATGGTCATGGCGGCGGCCAGGGTTGCGTCGTCGGACAGCACCGAGTCGGTTTGCAGGATGCTGTTGGCGCCGATGGTGGAGCCTGCGTTCAGGGTCATGTCGTCCTGCAAGGTGGCGTTGGCAATCAGGGTGACGGCGGTCCCCACCGTGGAGCCGCTTTGCAGAATGGTGCCGGCGCCGAAGGAATGACCGGCGATCAGGGTGGTTGCAAAGTTTCCCGTGCCGTTCAGCGATCTGGCCGTGGCCAGGGTTACATCAACGCCCAGAATCGAGGTGGCTTCCGAACCCGAACCGGAGAGCACCGTGCCGCTGCCCAAGGAATGGCCGGTGTTCAGGGTGGTTGAAAGGTTCCCCGTGCCGTTCAGCGTTCTGGAGGCGGCCAGGGTCACATCCACACCCAGCACCGAGGTGGCGTCGGAACCCGAACCGGAGAGCACCGTGCCGCTGCCGAAGGAATGGCCGGCGACCAGGTCGGTCGTCAGGTTCCCCGTGCCGTTCAGGGTTCGGGAAACGAGCAGGGTCGCATCCACGCCCAGTATCGAGGTGGCGTCGGAACCCGCACCGGAGAGCACCGTGCCGCTGCCGAAGGAATGGCCGGCGAGCAGGGTGGTCGTCAGGTTTCCCGTGCCGTTCAGCGTTCTGGAGGCGGCCAGGGTCACATCCACGCCCAGAATAGAGGTGGCGTCGGAACCCGCACCGGAGAGCACCGTGCCGCTGCCCAGGGAATGGCCGGCGAGCAGGGTCAGGGTTCCACCCGCCCCACCGATTCCATTTGTGGCGCTGATCAAGGCGGCGGTGCCGCCGAGGGTCGAGCCGGATGAGAGGAAGGTGCCTCTGCCGAGCACTGTTCCGGCTTCCAGGCTATATCCTGTGCCGGTGACCGTGATCTGTGATGTCAGGGTTACGGCGGTGGCGACGGATGAGCCGGAGGCGAGGGTCGTGCCGGCGAGGAAGCGGCTGCCGGCCTCGAGGGTGGTTGCCGCTGAGAGGACCTGGGCTCCGGAGAGGGTGACGGTTCCGGAGACCGCTGTGCCGGCGATCAGAACGCCGTCGGTGGTGTTGATGTTCTGGGTGAAGGTGGTCCCGGAGCCGATGACCGTGCCGCTCGCCAGGGTGCTGCTCGCAGCGACGGTGCTGCTGGCGGTAGTGGCGGCCGTGTCGCTGATAGCTGTATTGTAGCGGGTGGTGTGATTGGCCACGAGGGTGGTGCCGACGCCGATGATGCTGTTGGTGCTAGCGCCTGAAAGCACCGTGGTCTGGGTGGTGGTGGTGGTGTCGATGGAGACCCCGGAGATAATTCCCGTGGTAATGGACTGACCTGCCGCAAGCACTGTACCGACTGCGAGAACCGAGCCGGAGCCGAGGATGGTGGCTCCTGCGGCCGTGCCGGTCTGCATGACTGTCAGGGCGGTACCGGACTGGCCGCCGGTCTGGATCAGCTGGCCGGAATTCAGCACTGTGCCGGAGGCGAGCACCGAGCCGGAACCAACTATGCTGGCGCCTGCGGCCTCGCCGGTCTGCATGATGGTCAGGGCGGTGCCGGACTGGCCGCCGGTCTGGATCAACTGGCCGGAGTTCAGCACCGTGCCGGAGGCGAGCACCGAGCCGGAGCCCAGGGTGGTGGTGCCGCCGGCCTCGCCGGTCTGCATGATGGTCAGAGCGGTGCCGGACTGGCCGCCGGTCTGGATCAATTGACCGGACACCAGAATGGTGCCGGTGGCGAGCACCGAGCCGGAGCCCAGGATGGTCTGGCTGCCGGCGACGCCGGTCTGGGTGACGGTCAGGGCGATACCGGACTGGCCGCCTGTCTGGACAAGTTGTCCTTCATTCAACACCGTACCGGCGGCCAGGGTCGATCCGGAACCGACCACGCTGGAGGCGGTGGCGATGCTGGAAGCACCGATGGTCACGTCTGCGGTGATGTCTTCCACAGTGGAGATGTTCAACACGGTTCCGGACGCCAGCACGGAGTTGCCTTTGATGGTGCTGGTGCCGGTGGTGTCTGCCACTTCCTCCACGGTGCCGATGCCGCCGAAAGTGGAGTTGCCGCCGATGATCGTACCGGCCCCAAGGATGGAATTCATTCCCAGGCTGGAACCATCGAGAAGCGTGGAGACTTGGGTGGTGGTAATGGGACTTGCAAATCGGCCGCCGGCGAGGGTTTGATCAGTTGTCCAACCAGCGCCCAGGATGGAATTCCGGGCCAGGGTGGAACCGGCTCCCAAGGTGGAGGCCATGGTGGTGGTGGTGGTGCCGGCCGTTTCCAGATCGCTGGTGAGGGCTACCACACCGCCGTCGCCCACATCCAGTACCTGAATTTCAGCGGAACCTTCCTGGTTGAGGGTGATGTACCCGAGGGTGGACATGTTGGAGCCTCGCAGAATGGCGTCGGTGCCCAGACCGCTGCCCATGGCGCTGCTGTAGGTGACCTGGAGGGCGCGCTGGTCGGTGGAGGTCAGGGTCATGTACCCGGCGTTGTCCACGCTGGCGAGAATGCCATGCTGGGAGGTTTTCTGGTTGATGGCCTTGACCAGGGCGCCGTCGGAGTCGTTGGCCACGACATTCAGCTGGCCGATATTGACGCCGTTGATGGCGAAATCCGAGTCGGTGGTGCCGGCGGCGATGTTGAGCGTGGTGGTGCTTTGGACTTTCGCCGTGGCGGAAATGCCGAGGACGTCACTCAATTTGTTGATGGCGTCGGCCACCGCTCCCAAGCTGTTTTCCCGGGAGTTGTTGAACTGCACGTTGGTGGACTCGACCACGAAACTTTTGTTCTGCAGGTTGCTGTAAATGGCCATCTCCACGGAGCCGGGCTGGTCGCCGGTAACGCCCAGCCTGCCGGTGGTGACATGGCCGATTTTGGTGGACTGGGAAGAAGCGATGGAAATACTGACCGTCTCACCGGAATAGGCGCCCACCTGAAATTTCTTGTTGGTGAAGTTACCGTTCAAGAGTTTCTGGTTGTTGAAGGCGGTCGTCTTGGCGATGGTGTCGAGTTCTTCCAGCAGCTTGGTGATATCCGCCTGGATCGCTTTTCGGGAATCGGTGGTCTGACCGTCCTGAGCGGCCTGGATTGCCTTGGTTTTGACGGTATTGACGATGTTGATGGATTCTTCCAGGGCCGCGTCGGCAGTCTGGACGACGTTGATCCCGTCATTGGCGTTTCGGATTGCCTGGCCCAGACCCAGGGCTTGGGATTTAAGGGAGTCGGCGATGGCCATGCCCGAAGCGTCGTCGGCCGCTTTGTTGATGCGCAGACCGGATGACAGCTTTTCCAATGACGAGGACAGCAGACCATCGTTTTTAGTCAGGTTTTTGTGAGCATTCAACGACGATACGTTGGTATTGATTCGTAATGCCATGATCTAACCTCCATGTGTGGGTGGCGGGGAATCCTTTCCCCATTTTTTGCGGACTTTAATTGGAAAGATAACTTGTTTGTTTTCATTCAAAAAATATCGTCGGTTTGATCACCTCCTTTGGATTTTGGCATAGGATTGTCGAAAGCGGTATCTCTCTCTACACAGAATATATCGGCGAGCAGGGGAATTTCTTGAATTATTTTCCAACAGAAAGGAAAAAAAGGAAATGCGGATAAGAGAAGCGGGTACAGATCATAAAAAAATCATGAGACCACCGATTTTGATGGTTGACACGAAATAACATGTTGCCATGTCGGCGCTGATTATGTCTGTTGACCACAGGCATGTGGGGTGTTCTTTTTTCCCTATACCGCCGGCGAGGGGGAAAGGACCTGCATCGATTGATGACGGAACGCCTCTAATTCATCGGCCAGCCTTTGGAAAAGTTCTTTCCAGCCCCCGGGTTGTTGTTGCCGAAAAACGCGCATGGAAGGGTACCATGGGGTGTGTCGGCCTTGCAGGCCCCAAACCCAATAGGGAGCGTGGTAACGGAGGGTCCATACCGGGCGGCCCAAGGCGCCGGCCAGGTGGACCAGGGCGGTGTCCACCGAGATGATCAGGTCCAGGGTCATGATGGCGGCGGCGGTGTCCGTAAAATCATGAAGCATGGGGCCGAGGTCCATAACCTCCATGCCGGCTGGTTTCTCCTGGAGTCGGTCCGCCGCCGCTCCTTTCTGCAGACTGAAGAGACGGACGGACGGGATGGCTGCCAACGGTTCAAAATGATGAAGATCACAGGAGCGGTCCTTGTTTTCCGGATGAGCCGGATTACCGGACCAGGCGATGCCCACCCGAATTCCTCCAACTGGAATCCGGTTCTGAAATTGGGTCATTCGTTGGGTCTGAATTTGGAGATATGGGCCCGTCCACGGGATCGAATCCAAGGTTACGCCGAAGATTCCGCCGAGGCTCATGAGATGAATGGCGCAGTCGATTTTGGTTGTATGATCCATCTGTTGGGGTGCTATTTCATCGACGGAGGGAATGGTTTTAAGCAGGGATGCCAGTTCCGGTGGTGCCTCTAAAATCAGTCTGCTGCAGCGGGCTTTGACCATGGGCAGAAAGCGGGCGAACTGAAGGGTGTCGCCGAAACCCTGCTCGGCCTGCACCAGAATGGTCCCGCCGGGAAGGTCTCCACCGTCCCAGCGTGGAAGAGTCGGATAAACCCGGTTGGCAGCCTGCCAGTCCTTGCGCAACCTGCGCCATTCGTATTCCTTCCAGGCTGCCGGATAATCGCCGATGAGCAGCAGGAGCATGGCCCGGTTGACATGCGCTTCCACGTAATTCGGATGGATCCGGACCGCTTGGCCGTGCTTTTCAATGGCTTCCGGATAGCGGCCAAGGCGGTCCAATGCGCAGCCCCAGTTGTAAAATGCGTCGGCAAAGTTCGGCCTGATTTGGATGACCTGCCGGTATTGATCCATGGCCGTTTCCAAAAGACCTTGGTGTTGCAAGGCCCGTCCAAGGTTGTAAAGGGTGTCGGCGGAATCCGGCTGCAGGGCAAGGGCTGTCTGATAACAGTCCAGCGCCCCATCCATTTCGCCTTGGTCTTGAAGGGTCAAGCCCAGATTGTTGTATGCTTCGGCATAATCAGGCCGGAATTGGATCGCTTGTCGGATTTTTCGGACAGCTTCCTCCAGGCGGCCAAGCAGGCGCAAGGCACAGCCCAGGTTGTTGCAGGCCGCGGCATGGTCCGGCTGAAGATCGATAACGATTTGATACTGCTGCATCGCCTCTTCGAGGCGGCCCTGGCGTTGCAAAATACAGCCCAGGTTGAAGCGTACATCCACGGCGGCGGGCGAAAGTCGCAGGAGATTGTGATAGGGCGGCAGGTAGTCATCCTTGATTCGAATGGCTTCCAGATACAGGCGCACGGCTTCTGCGTTGTCCGCCATGGCTTGCCGGACGGCCCCCATACTGTTGTAATATTCTGGTGCTGCGGGCTTGATCCGGATCGCTCGGTCGATCAGATCGAGGGCTTCCTCCCGGCGGCCTTCCTGGTGGGCGATGAGGCCCAACAGGTGAAGGGCGTCGGCTTGACCCGGCCATTCCCGCAGAACAGCCTTATAGCCTGCCTCCGCTTCCCGCAACCGTTGGCAGCGATGATGCTCGATGGCTTTTTCCAGCAGGTCGGAAGAGCCGTTCAATTCCGTGGCGGCCGGATTCATGCACATCGGCTCCCGCACGTTTCGGTTTCATCGACCGGGGCGGCGGCCTTCAGTTTGACCTTATAATATTTATACGCCTCGAGGGCAGCCTCGGGTTGATCCAGGGCCATATGACAATCACCGATTTTTTTCAGCAGGACGATCCGTTCCGGCATGGACAAGAGGCAACGCTCATAGGCGGCGACGGCGTCCCTGGGGCGTGCGGAGCAGGCGAGATTGTCGCCCATCTTTTCCCAGAATTCCGCATAACGACGGTCCAGGGTAACCGCTTTGTCCAGGTATTCCACGCCCCGGTCCAAATCATCCAGGAAGAAAGCCGCGTCTGCCAGGGAAAGATACAAATCCGGGTCGTCTGGGGTGAGGGCCACGGCGGCGGCAAAGGCTTCCGCTGCCAGTCGGTATTCTTCCGCGGCCGTCAGGGTGCGGCCGTAATGGCGATACAGAGCGGCTGCTTTTCGGGGACCGATGGTCATGCCCAGTTTGGGGTCGACGTTCATTTGCGCGCACCAGGGTTTGAATTTTTCCGTCAGCTCGGCTGCCGCATCTTTGTCGGCATTGCTTTGCACTTTGGTCAACAGGTCGTCCGCCTGTTTGGCCAGGATTGTCCCGATCTCCGGATGATCCGGGCAATGGCGAAGTCCCTTGAACAACATGCGGCGGGACACATCCCGGTCATTGCGTTCCCATTCCCGGCTGAAGCCGAGATACTGGTCGCCGAGTTTGCGGCGGCATTGAGCGATGCGGTCGGACCAAGTGGAATCCAGGGCCGTGGCGCGGCTCCAATGATTCTCCGCCCGATTGAATTGGGATTGGTGGGCGGCAATGGCGCCGAGGTAGAAGGATATCTCGGCGGACTCGGAATTGTCTGGACAAAGGTCGGCAATGGTTTTTGCAAGCAGGATATGGTCGCTGTCTTCATAATATAACCGCAACAGCTCTAAAAAGTCATTCGGATTCAAAGCCGGAGAGGACCCATTTTTCTCCAGGAGGACACTTTCCCGTTTGAGGCGGAAACTCAGGTGTTTCAATTGTTGTTTGACGGGCGCCAGTACTTCGCGGCGGCATTGACTGATAAAGACAAACCGTTCGATATTTTTCTCAAGCCATTCAAGATATCGTTCCGGCTTACCCTCCAGCTGGTTGATTTCATGATTGAGGCGTTCACTCTGGAAGAGTCCCTCCATGGTGACCTCGTCCAGTAGTTTCCAGATGTGGGCTTTGTCCATGCGCTTATTTACGGCGTCGGATTCCGTTATTCGCTGTTTCAACGGTAAGGGCAGCATATCGAAATGCGTATATGCCCGCCCTTGTTTTCGCAGGGATCGAATGGACGCGGTGTTTTTTGCGCACAGGTTTTCCATCCGGCTGATGTCTTTTTCCATTCCCCCGATGGACTTCAGCTGGCGTTTGAATTCTTCCGCCATGCGGCTCCGATCGGTCATGCGGACTTCCTGTTCGGTTCGTCGAACAATCTCTTCGATATCGAACTCGCTTTTGCAATAACGAGACAATGCTTCTTGAAGAGACAACTCCTCCGTTCCTTCGAGCCGCACCCCGCCCTCGGTGGCGTTGATGAACTTGATATCGGGGAGGGCCGCCATGGTTCTTTCAAAATGATGTTTGTCACTGAGCCAACCACGGGTTGTCGGCACGCTGATACCGCCATACCCCTCGACCCATTGAATGGCGTTTTGCGCATACAGCGAGGCCAGATCATCCTTCTGGCTTAGGGATGTGTGTTGGGCGTGATCCAGCCTGTCCGTATAGGCCAAGTCCTGTCCCACGAAGATAATGGGCGAACAGCCGAGCATCACGGCGGTTGTAAAACTGAGATGCGCAACCGTGCCGGCGCCGCTGGTGAGAATTTTGCCGCCAAGCAGATCGTTCAACCACATTTCCATATGTTTGGCGGCAAATGTCCAGTAAATCTGCCGGAAGGCAATGTTTTTGGGGATGGTGGGACTCACCCAGGAAGCGCATACCAGGGAGGTTCCGTTGGTGGCGGTTGAAACATCCACCATTTTTTCAATGACAATATCCTGCATGTCGATGGCCGTCGTAAAATCCGGCATAATTCCGTTCTTCAACAGCGCGGGCAGTACCGTATCCACACCGATCATCACTGCCTTGCCCTTGGCCTGGGGGAGCAAGTGAATGTTTTTATTCAAGGATGGTCCACTGGCGACGATCAGGGCCGGTTTGCCGGTGAAGGCGTCCTTCAGATGTTCCAGCAGGCGTTGATGATGGATGGCGCTCATATGTGTCAGTCTGTTTTCCACGAATTTGCGACCAAATGTACGCGTGGTCATGCCGCTGACATTGATGGTGTTTCCCAGTTTATAACATTCGTCATGGAGATTCCGGTACGCCTCTGGATTCACGGCAACGGAAGGAAGGTGGTTCAGTATGTGCAGATTTTCCAACGCCAACGCCCTTCCGATGGGAGCCAGGGCTTGGGATACGTCCAATCCCGAACCGATGGCAAACAGGACACGTTTGTCCGTCAGCAGCGCGGACAGGTCCATGACGGTCAACGCTTGGATAAAGATGTCGGGTTCCGGTTCAAAAATGACGAAATGTCGGACCTTTTTTCGTTTCTGAAGCATGCCCAGAGGCGTATAGCCAAGACCCATCCCGATGTATAAAACGACCCCGTTGGAATCCTCCGATACAAGATTAAAATACTGGTCCAGTTCCGATTGGGGAGCGTTGTCGTCGTGCAGAAGGAATTCCTCGCCATTCTTCCCGCGGATCAGCAAATTGGGGTTGCCATCCTTGGCCATGCGGATTTCCGCACGCAGGTTGCCGGTATGATTCCGGATCTGTTCCCAGATGTTGGAATGGTGAATTTCCAAGAGATGCATGTTGTTCTGAAAATGATTACTGACCGGTTCCATAAAGCGCTCCTTCGTCGTATATGCCAACGATTCTTTTCTTCACGTGTTGTCGTCTATCCCGTCGCGATAACAGGATTCGGCCCATTCGGTATCAACCCCGTTTTCCGTAAATGGCCGGCGAAATTGAAAAGCAGGCGGTCATTATATTTCCTTGCCACCAATTGGGCCCCAAATGGGAGGCCGCTCGGAGACTTGAAAACCGGTACACTAATAACGGGCAGATGCGTCAGGGTCCACATCAGGGCCGGATCCGGCAACTCCGTTTTCTCCCGAAGCGGGGCTTCTCCGGCCGTGCTCAAGCAGATGAGCGTGTCGAAATTCTTGAAAAATGTATCCATGAAAGCGAGGATTTGCTCCTGCCGAAGCAGGGCGTCCTGATATTCGCGGGGGCTGATCTTCAGTCCACGCTCGATGATTTCGTTCATGATCGGAGAAACCAATTCTTTTTTCTTATACTCTTCCTGAAAATAGTAGGCCAATGTGCAGTCATAAATGGTCGCGTGCACCCCATGGGCTTCCTTTAATTCCGGGGGCAATTCGGCAGGGACGATTTCGATGGCACTGTCACGGGAAAGGGATTCGGCCCAATCGATCAATGCGTTTTGTGCATATGCCGGCGCATTTTCCCACGTATGGGTTTTCACGAATGCAACCCGCCATGGTTTGTCGGGGGGCTTGTTCTGTCGGCCGGGATCGTTGAGCAATCGATGGCTGATTGGATAATTCAGGCCATGGACGCGGACAACGTCAAACAAAAGCTCCAGATCTTCGAAGTGGGTGGTAAAGAAACCGATGGTATCCAGGCTGTCGGTGGTCTTCAGGCTTCCGGTGCGCGGAATGAGTCCAAAGGAGGGTTTGCAGCCGTAAATACCGCAGAAACTGGCCGGTCGGACAATGGAACCGGCGGTTTGGGTTCCCAGCGCGGCCGGCAGCATTCCGGAAGCGATGGCCACGGCGGAACCGCTGGAGGAAGTGCCGGGGGTCCGGTCCGGTGCGTGGGGATTGATGGTTTTCTGTAGGGCATGTACGGCGAATTCCGCCGTGACGGTTTTGCCCGGTATAATGGCGCCGGCCTGTTTCAGGTTATAGACGATCCTGGCGTCGTTCCCGGGGGAAAAATCCTTCCAGATCGGGCTGCCCATCTGGGTCGGAAAATCGATGGTGTTGAAGATATCCTTCACCCCCACCGGGATCCCCTCGAGGGCGCGGAGCGGAAGTCCTGCCTGCATCCGATTCTCGGTTTCTCTTGCCTGGGACATCAGGTGCTCCGGATTGAAACACTCAAACGCCTTATAGCGGTCGTCCATCTGCCCGGTCCGGTCGATACACCATTGGGCCACTTCCCGGGGGAGGAACTCTCCCCCGTGATATCCCGCCAGGATTTGACGGATGCTGACATTCAAAAAACCGTGTTGCTTCATGGCGATCACCTCGAAAGATCTTGATGGGTTTTTTGCATCAATTTTTATCCGCTTCCGTCGTTATCTGCACCGGAAAGGGCAGAATACGCTCGGAGTGCTGTTCCTTTTTGGATTGAATCGGGATGTGTCGATCCGCCATCTGTTTCACTCTGTTTTTTTTCATTTTATCGTAGAACTCCTCTTCGGACATTCCGGTGATCGTTAAAAAGTAATCCAGCGCTTCGGGACGTATTGGATCATGTTCGGAAACCAGGGCGAATCCTTCTTCGCGGGTAAGCAATCCATTGCGAACATCCACCGACGCATGAAACGTACCGCGCCCATACCCTCTTTTTAAATAGCACGTAAAGTCATGCATTCCCGCCATAATGCACTCTGCGCTTTTATATCGTTTGTAGGTGCCTTCCATTTCCGTTTCGCGCCAGCCATATGTGTCGCGAACGAATTCGGTCTGCCGTTCATCGTCCCAGAATAAGTAGTCTCCGAGGTGAATCCCGAAAACGCCCACTTTTTCGCATTCCTCCGCGGAGGGAACGTTAAAAGGGTAAAGGTCCTTGGCCGACAGGGTGTCGCAAATCATTTGATCCGGCCGCAGTTTGGCGGAGACCTTGGTGAAATATTCCCGGTCGAATTTCCGGACGGGATTGAAATAGGAGGCGCGACCGGATGATTCGGCGATGGATTCTCCCCAGATCAACAGCGGAATGTTGAAGCGGACGGCGATCTGAAGCGGAAAGGCCCCGACGCCTGCATGACAATGCCAACAGGAGTCGCCGATGGCGTCCACGGATTTCCGGGCCAAGCGGTTCACCAGGTTACGGCTGGGGGTGAACATAATATGATCAACCTGGAATCTTTCCAGTGAATTCTGAAGATTGTACCAGCCGGTTTTGCTGTACCAATTGTGGCTGAACGTGACGGCAAGCGGTTTCATTTGATATATCTTGACAAGCACGTGCAGCTGGAAGGTGCTGTCCTTACCGCCGCTGATGGGAACGATACAATCGTAATTATCCCCCGCCTGATTCCGCGCTTTTTCTAAGATGGCGGACAACGCTTGTTTACGTTCATCCCAGTTGATGTGTATTTTTTGTTCGGAGGACTGACATGCCTGGCAGATACCGAATCTGTCGAATTGAATTCCTTCCTGGGTTTCCGGCATGCAGCACCGGATGCAATATTTCAAATCAGTGAAAAGCGGTTTTTGGTTTTCAGACATTGTGGCGCCTCCTGGAATGCCGCCCACGCCGACATAAATTTTCGAATCATGTCGGGCTGTCGGTTCGCTTGATGTTTGTTTGTGTTTTTTCGAATAACCACCAGTTCAAATTATCCCAGAATTTGAACTCTTCCATCCATAAGAAGCCGTAGTCGATCCATTCCAAACGGTTTGGATATCGTTCGAGATAATAAGAACCGAAATCTCTTTTGAAGAGCAGACCGTTTTGACCATGGTACGATATCTCCTGGGGGGTGTGAGAAAAATACTCGCTGCAGAGGATGTATTTGCCGGCTACCCGGAAGATTTCATCCGTTGCAGCACCAAGATCCTCCGGAGCGATGTGGATCAATACGCCGGAAGTAAAAACAAGATCGATGGAATTGTCCGGAAGAGGGATATGAAAAGCGCTGCAGTTATACACATTGGATGGTTGAATCCCCGGTTGCCCCGTTAGAATATCAAAGGCTTTTCGATTCGGCTCCACCGCATGCAATTTTACTTTTCCGCCATAGAGGGCGTCAATAAAGAGGAGGTTCAAGCCGATGTTCGCGCCGACCTCGAGAACGGATTCGATTGAAAGATTGCCGATCATTCGGCGGAACGCCTTGACCCCCAAATCCATTTTCCAATGGGAATAATTGTTGCGTTCCACATATTCATCGCCGAATCCGCCTGTCCAAGCTTTCAGTTGTTTTGTTTCAGCCGTTTTTTGCGCAACCGTCATGATATATCATCCCCTTTGTCCTGTTTGAAAATTGCCATGTGAATAATATCTTCCTCTTTACCATGGTGGAGGTAGTGCCTTCTGCGGATTCCATCATCCACCATCCCGGCGCTCCTCATCAATTGCAACATGGGATGGTTGGCGGCCATGGCGCCCGCCGAGATCTTGCGAATATGCCGTTCCGAAAACAGAAACGAAATCACCGCCTGCCAAGCCTCGAGGCCATAGCCTTTTTTTCGGGCGCGGCTTTCTCCCACCAGTATTCCGAGGTCCGCAAGTCTGTTCCGTTCGTCCACATACGCATTGAGGTTGCCGATATGGCCCCATCCGTTCCGGTGCTCTTCCATGGCCCAGAAATAGTGAGGGGAATGATCGAAGGACAACCAATATTCCCGGCAGGAATCCAGGGTGTGATGCCGATGCCGCTGTTCGCTGTAGCGCATGAGTTCCTTGTCGTTCAGCCATCCCAGATAGCGACCCGTCAAATGCCGTTCACCAAATGGTGTAATCAGGAGCCTGTCCGTCCGAATATCCGGAGAAATCGCCATGATCAACCTCTCATTAGAGACCCGCGGTTTTCCCACACTTTTTCAAAAGCCCGGGCGACATCATCCAGGTCGTTGCGGGACAGGGATGGCACCATCATTTCATGCAAAAACAATTCCTTTTCGTGCATCCGTTCGCAAACCGGACAATCCCCTTTTTCGTAAACCCGATCGTCCTGTCGCCAGGGATTGCGAAAAGGGAAGCCGTTGCCGCCATAAGCGGTCTGTTTTTGGAAAAGCGGCTGCAGGTACAGCGGTTTGACATACCCGCAGCTCAATTTGACGCCTTCGGCTTCACGGCCTTCAAAAACCGGTAACTCGGCCCGAACCGCTTCGACAAACCGGTCCCGGGTGATTCCGGCGACCGTTTCGTCGAATTTGCAAGCCTGTACATAAAAAGCATGGCGGCAGCCTTCCCGGATTTTCGCCGGAGCAATGGCCGGAATCTGCGTAAGTTTTTCGGCGAGATAACGGCAGTTTTCCAGCCTTTTCTCCAGCAGTGCCGGCAATTTTTTGAGTTGGCAGCGGGCAACCGCAGCCTCCATTTCCGTCATGCGAAAATTGAAACCGATCATGTTGGTGAGGTCGGCGGTTCCCTTGGCCTCGACTACGGCTTCGGCATGGTTGCGGATCAGTCGCACGCGGTCGGCCAGGTTATCGTCGTCCGTGACCACGACCCCGCCTTCGCCGCAATGAATGTGCTTGTGGTAATTGAGGGAATAGACGCCGATATGTCCCAGGGTTCCGGCAAAGCGTCCCTGGAATGTCGCCCCCGGAGCCTGGGCGGTGTCTTCGATGACATACAGACCGTGTTCCTCCGCCAGGCGGTTGACGGCGTCCGCGCTATACGGCTGGCCGAAGATGTCCACCACCAGTATGGCCCTGGTATGGGGTGTGATTTTTTGGGCCACCGAGGTGGGGTCCAGACAAAAACAATCGGGCTCGATATCGGCAAATACCGGAACCGCGTTGTAGATCAGGGGCGCCGTGGCCGTTGCGCTCATGGTATAGGGCGTGACGATGATCTCATCGCCGGGTTCCGTGCCGATGGCGCCTACGGCGCAATATAAACCGGATGTGCAGGAATTGACGGCGACGGCGTGTTTGACCTTGAAAAAGTCCGCCCATTCTTCCTCCAGGGCACGCACTTCGGGACCGCCCATGAAATCCTCATGCCAGCAGCCCAGGTATTTGGACAATACGCCCGAGTCCAGCACCCGGCCGACGGCCGCTTTCTCCTCCCCGCCGATGGTATTGTGCCGAGGGAAGGGGTTGGTTCGAATCGGCTTTCCGCCTTGAATTGCGAGTGTCATATTCAATTTCCTTTTACAGCTTTCCAGACAGTTGCAGGGCTTGATACATGTGCTCTGCGGTTTCCCAGTCTTCCGGTGTGTCGATGTCCTGGACCAGATAGCGCGGCAGGATCACCGGTAATGCGCTTCGACCGTATATTTTGTTTTCTTGCAAAAAGGTTGCCACTTCCAGCCAGTAGAACTGCCCGGCATCGTGATAAGCCGCAGGCAGGTCGTTGGAGCGGGTCAACTCGTGTTCCGGCCAGAACATGCTCAGGGAACCGTTATTCTCGATTTTCAAGGCCCGAAAGATGGGAAAGGGAAAGCTGGTCACCGAAAAGACCGACGTGGCCTTTCCGCTGGCCAGAATTTCAAAGCCTTGCCGGATATAGAAGGGCCTGACAAACGGCGCGGTGGCGTAAATACAGCAGGCATACCGAGCCGGGGTCTGCTGATCGGCCAGCCATTTGAGACAGTGGGCCAGCACCGGCGCCGTGGGCGTGTGGTCGTCCGACAGTTCGGGCGGGCGGACAAACGGTGTCTCTGCCCCGGCCTGGCGAGCCACGTCGGCGATTTTCTCGTCGTCGGTGGTGACAATGATCCGGTCGAACATACCGGCTTGTTGCGCCGCTTCAACGGAATGGGCGATAATAGGCTTGCCCGCGAATTGTTTGATGTTTTTCCCTGGAATTCTTTTGCTGCCGCCGCGGGCTGGTATAATTGCAATGTTCATCTCGTTTTCCCAATGGTTTGGGTCCCGGCGGATTCGTCCGCCGATAACCGTTCCTGCAATATCGATGCGATCCGCTTTGCCGCCTGTCGATGCCGTATGAGATCCGGATGGGGAGATCCGTTCCGATGATTGCGAACAGTCGTCAACCATTCAGCGACCACCGTATTTGTGTCCCCGGAAACGTCCAGGAAACGAACGCCTTCCCTGCGCGCGAGCATGCGCAAATCATTTCGCCTGAGATTGGGTTGCAGGCTTAAAACAGGTTTACCGGAAAGCCAGGCATTGTAAAGAAGCAAAGAGGCCATACCGACCACTCCATCCGAATCCAACAAGCATGTCTGTCCCTGCCCATTCGCGATGACCGAACCCCGCAAGCCGCCTTTGATCCGGTCGAATTGTTCCGTCAGGTATCCCGCATTCTCCCGGGGATGAGGCAGAATCTCCAAGACAACTTCGGATGCAAAAGGCTGCAGCGCCGTGCATAACAGACGTAGGACCTCTGTTTCGGTGTACCCGCGGTACGTCGGTGAACTCGGATTGTCGCCCTGGTCCGCCGCCGCCGGCTCCGAGACGAATAACAGGTGTCGTGCAGGGTCGGAACGCCTGTTTCGTGGTTCGGAGGCGAACATTTCCCGGCTATGGGATGCAAGGCCCGGGTGACCGGTGACGACCAGAACCGCCGGATCGATCCCTTCGGCTATCGCATCTTCCCGGGCGATCTCATCCATCAAGGTGTATACATCGGGAAGGAGCATTGGCAGATGATCATTTTCCAGCCGAAGACGGTATCCGGTCCAGTTGTCCAGGATATGTACGACGGGGATACCCTGTCGTTTCGCCTGGCGGGCCACCGTCAACGGCAGGATATCGTGAACGCTCGAACCGAAGATCAAGACGCCCACACCAAGGTCCGTCAGGAATTTGGCGATACCGTCCGTTTTTTGTCCCAACGGCGGATCGATCAGGGACCATCTGGCCGGCGCTTCCTCAGCCATATGGCCGTTGGCCGCCACATAAAACGGCATGTCGCGCTTTTCGCATTCCAAAATGACGGGAAGCAACGCCCGGGCACCGCCGACATCCCCGGAGATAAAAAACAGCCGTTTCGTCCCCGTCGTCACCATGCACGCACCTCCTCCATCAATTGCATGGTTCTCTGGCTGGTTCGCAGGCAGCTCAGAGGGGAACGCCTTTGTTCATGGGCATCCAACAGGTCCTGCAAGGCGTTTTCCATGCTTCCCGAGAGACCGGCCATGGAAACGAAATGATGTTCCGGTTGTGGATATAGCCGTCGAAAACCCGGGAACAGTTCGTTTTCAGCGGCTGTTTCCAGAAGGCATTCCATGCCGCCATAGAGAACCGCAATCCGGCCCTGGTCACAGGTCAGCGAAATATCGATGTTGTGATAGGAAAGGGGAATGCCGATCACGATAACGGCGATCCTTTCGCCCATGGTCAGGGAAAAGGTGGGGTTATCCGGATCGCCTGCGGCCGACACCCACTCCAGATGATGCGCAAGGGAATCGCCGGTGATGAAAAAAAGCATGTCCAAGAGGTGTGACCCATTGGTTTCCAGTCCCCTGGAATAGGTAACTTGTATCTGACGACAGGCCCCTAAACGGTTTTCATGGAAATATTGTCGCAATTCCCGGTAAGCCGGCAGGTAGCGGCGCTGGTAGTTGACCAGCAACGTGCTTCGTCCGGATTCCAGGCCGACCCGCAGGCGATCCATCTCGGTGAGGGAAAGGGCCGGCGGTTTTTCCAGCCAGATCATGGGCACTTCTTGTTCCAGACATGTCATCACCTGCTCATAGTGAAACTGGGATGGTGAACAAATGCTGACCAGGTCTGGTTTTTCTTCGGCAAGCATGGTGGGGAGGCTGGGATAGACTGGCAGCCCCAGGGATTGCCTGAATTCGTTTCCGTCTTTTGGGTCTGGAGAATATCCGGCGATCAGACGGGTTTCCGGATGTCTTTGGTAGGCGCCGGCATGGGAAAGGCGGAGATCGCCGTCATTCCGGTGTTGGTCAAAACGCCAGGCGATGTTGCCCAAGCCGCAAAGAGCCGCTCGATACGTCGTCATGACACCATCTCCCATGCAAGCGGGGTGCCCTTGGCAATTTCCCGCACCGCTTTTCGTCCGATGATTCGCTCCAGATAGCGAGGATGCATCCCATGGCCGGGCCGGATGGATCGGACATTGGTTTCGTCGAAGCTTGCGCCGGCTTTCAGGTCCTGGACCACAAAAAGTGACCGCCGGAACACGCGACTGGCCTGTTCCTTGGTGGAAAGTGCATAGCAGACCCGACCGAGCGCCTCCCGGGCTTCCCGTACAGCAGTGACCATGGCTTTGAATTCGGCCGGTTCGAGCGAAAAAGCGCTATCTGGTCCTTTTTCCGTCCTGGAGAGGGTGAGATGCTTCTCAATAATACAGGCGCCCAGCGCCACGGCCGCCACGGGAACGGCAATACCAAGTGTATGATCGGAAAGTCCGGCGGGAACGCCAAAGGCTTCGGCCAGGTGGGGGATGCTTCTTAAATTCATGTCCCCCGGCGATGCCGGATAGGCGCTGGTGCATTTGAGCAGGGCGATTTCAGAGGCGCCCGCTTCTTTCAGGGTTTTGACGGCTTCTTCGATATCGCTCAGGGAAGCCATGCCGGTGGATACAATCACGGGTTTGTGAGTGGCGCCGATTTTGCGCAGCAGGGGCACATCGACGATCTCAAAGGAGGCGACCTTGTAAGCGGGGACCGCCATGGCTTCCAGAAAATCCACGGCCGTTGCGTCGAACGGAGTGGAGAACAGATCGATTCCGAGCTGGTCGGCGACGGTCTTCAACTTGGGCTGCCACTCCCATGGGGTATACGCTTCGCCGTATAACTGATACAGGTTTTTCCCATCCCAGAGGGTTCCTTTGATGCGGAAACAGTCGTTGTCGCAGTCAATGGTGAGGGTATCGGGCGTGTAGGTCTGCAGTTTGACGGCGTCGGCTCCCGCAGCCTTGGCCGCTTCGAGAATTTTTACGGCCTGGCCGAAATCCTGATTATGGTTGGCGCTCATCTCGGCGATGATATACACCGGCTGATCAGCGCCGATTTTTTTGTCGTTGATGATGAGCATATCAAACTACCTCCGGATGTGGAAAATGATAGTTCATGCCGATGGCCGGGATGTTTCCTTGGGGCCGTGGGCCGACGGTCACGAAACCGGCTTTTGCAAACGCAGCCGAGGAAACCGGGTTGTTTTCCCGGATCAGGGCTTCCACAACACTCAATTCCGGTCGTTCTTCCCATAAGACATCACAAGCCGAGGCAATCATCAGGCCGCCCAGACCCCGACCTCTTACCAGGGGCGCCAGGTTGACCGAAATCCGGGCGCTGTTTCCGGACAAATCAAAACGGACTACTCCCATGGGGATTGCCGCGGCGTTCATGGCCATGTACATCCGGCAATCCTGGTCTTCCAATTTATTCCGCAGCCATTGTTGATGCTCTTTCGGTGCGATGGCCCCGGTGCTGAAGGAATATTTGCGAGTATGGGGGTCATTGGCCCATTCCAGGAGCAGATCCCTATCTTCCCATTGAACCGGGCGCAAGGAAAATGCACCGGCTTTCATGGCTTCCACTACTCGTTCCGCGCCCCGGCCGTCCACCAGTTTTCGCCCGGCAACGGCGACTCGATCCCGCTGTTCTCGATCATGCAGAAAAGCGAGCAGGGATTTCGCCAAATTTTCAGCGCTTACGTTATCCAACCAGCCGAGGGAGGGGGCGATTCCGTGTTCGGCGAATGTCACTGCATTCCGCTCCTGGTTGTCGGCAATGACCACGGTCATGAACGGTAGTCCTGAAGCCGCCATTTCGTATGTGGTAGTACCCGCGGCCGTGACGGCGGCATCGGCCCATTGCATCAGGTCCGCCATGTTGTTCGACGATGGAAGCAGTTCAATCTGATTGGGGAATCCCGCTGCAAATGTCGCGAGACTTGTCAGGTGCGGATTGGTCGGTCCGATTAACACCTTGATTTGAAGATCGGTGATCGCAAGCTTGGTCAGGGCGGTGAGAATATCGGCGCTGCGGTTCTGGCGATCCCCGCCTCCCAGGCTGATCAAAATTCTGGTGGCCGTCGGCGGGCTGCTTCTCCGCGGATCGTGGGCTCGCCCGAACTCCCGGCGCAATAGGGCATATTGGGGGCCTATCAGCCGTTTCATTCTGATTTTTCCATGGTATTTCATTTCTTTCGCATGGATATTCTGATTGAGAAGCAGATCGCAGCAGTAGGCCGGGAGATGGGCGTTGTCATCGACAACCATCAGTCGGCGATTCGGGACCATGGCTTGTTCCTGAAAGGATCGGTCGAAATGATATCCATCCATCACCAGCCAGGTGGGCGCGTTCTGATCGTCCCGGGATAGAACGGAATTGACGAAATCCATATCCCGGTGATCCGGATATACGGCCGGTACTTTCAGGACGGAGAAACCTTCCGATTCAACCTTCTCCTGCAATAGTCGGGAATCCATTCTGCTTATGAATACCACCGGTCCTTCCACGCTCCGCTTCCATTCCTGCCCCAGCGCCAGGCAGCGCATGACATGGCCGGTGCCCATTACGGTATCGGCGTCCGCCCGGATGTAAAGCGTTCGGTTCATGCGGCAACCAAGGCCTGCTGCAGTGTGTGGGCGACGGTTTTTACCTGGACTTCATCCATGCCATGGTGTAGCGGCAGGGTGATCAACTGTTCGTAAGCCTTTTCCGCCGTGGGACACAAGCCGGGCGTGATGCCCAGATTTTTTCGGTAATAGGGGTGGAGATAGACCGGGAGGTAATGCACATTGACGCCGATGCCCCGGTCGCGCAAATACTGGAAAATGGTTTTTCGGTCGCTGGATAGGGGCAGTCGACCCACATATAAATGGTAGGCGTGCCGGACATGCGGTCGTGTGGTTAAGGGGATGAAACCCGTACCATGCAGCAGGTGATTGTAGTTTTCGGCAAACCTTCGACGTCTTGAAAGCCAGTCTGGTAGTTTTCTCAGTTGACTGATGCCCAGGGCGCATTGGATATCGGTGATGCGGTAATTGTAGCCGAGAACTTCCATTTCATAGTACCATGTGCCCTGGCTTTCCCGCAGACGGTGATCGCTGTCGATGCCGTGGTTGCGGAACCGTCGCATCTTGTCCGCCAATTCCTTGCGGTCCGTGACGATCATGCCGCCTTCGCCGGTGGTGATATGCTTGACAGGATGAAAGCTGAATACGGTCATATCAGCCAAATTTCCGGCTTTTCGTCCCTTGTATTCGGCGCCCAGCGCATGGCATGCATCCGAAATCAGGAACAGGTCGTGTCTTCGGGCGATTTCTTTGAGCGCATCGTAATCACACGGTTGGCCGGCGTAATCCACGGCCGCTATGGCCTTGGTATTTGAAGTGATTTTGTTTTCCACATCCCCGGGATCGAGCAGCAGTGTATCCGACTCGACATCCGCGAAAACCGGAATCCCGCCTTGATAGAGCACGCTGTTGGCCGTTGCGGCAAAAGTGATGGCCGGCACGATTACCTCGTTGCCCGGACCGATGCCGATGGCATGCATGGCGGCATGCAGGGCTGCCGTACCATTTGAAACGGCCACCGCGTATTTTGCACCGGTATAGTCCGTCATGGCGGTTTCGAATTCCGCCACCTTGGGTCCGGTGGTCAGCCAATCGGAACGCAACACTTCAACCACGGCGGAGATGTCTTCTTCATCCACGAGTTGGCGACCATATGGAATATAGGCGCTATACATGGGCCAGTTGCCGGACAGGAGTGACCGACTCCTCTTGTTTGCCGAAGACGATGTCGCGCAACGCCTCCACGCTCATCCATTCGCTGTTCTGGTCGCTGGTATATACAAAATCATCCGGCATGGTTTGGGCGTCCACATAGTTTTTGCGCTCCCACCAGGAATGATTGGGGATGGTGATATACATCCCATCATAATACAGGGTATTGCGGCCCTCGTCCTCACCGGTGAGGGCTTCGTGCAGTTTTTCCCCCGGGCGAATGCCGATATAGTCGACGTTGCATTCAGGGGCGATGGCCTGGGCCAAGTCCATGATCCGCATACTGGGAATTTTGGGGATGAAGATTTCCCCGCCCTGCATGTGGTGAAATCCTTTCAACACCAACTCCACCGCCTGATCCAGGGTGATCCAGAAACGGGTCATGCGGGGGTCGGTGATGGTAATCTTGCCGCTTGCGCGTTGTTTCATGAAGACCGGGATGACGCTTCCGCGACTGCCGATGACATTGCCATAGCGGACGCAGGCGAAGCGGGTTCCCCGATTGCCGGCATAGGCGTTCCCCTGGACAAAGAGTTTGTCCGAGCAGAGCTTGGTGGCGCCGTATAGATTCACCGGGTTCACCGCCTTGTCGGTGGAAAGGGCGATCACTTTTTTCACGCCGGTGTCAATGGCCGCATCGATGACATTCTGAGCGCCGTGAACGTTGGTTTTAATGGCTTCAAAAGGGTTGTATTCACAAGCGGGAACCTGTTTCAAGGCCGCAGCGTGGATCACGAAATCGACGCCCTCCATGGCCCGGCGCAACCGATCTCCATCGCGCACATCGCCGATGAAATAGCGTAGTCGCTCCTCGCCGAATTGCTGCCGCATTTCATGTTGCTTCAATTCATCACGGCTGTAGACCCGGATCACCTTGGGATGATATGTTTCGACCATCATTTTGCAAAAATGTTTGCCGAAAGAACCGGTGCCGCCGGTTATTAAGATGGACTGATCGTTCCATTCGATTTCATATCCGTCCGAATTCCCTTTCCGTAACAAGTCGCGGACCTCGGCCACGCTTTTTTTTTGGATGTGGAGCATTTCCTTGATTTTGGAAAGCACCGCCAGATCTTCATCCGAATACCGCCGTTGGCCGCCGTTGGTTTTGGCCGGGCTGATGAAATCCGTGAATTCCTTCTGCCAATAGCGGATCGTGGAAACGGGAACGTCAACTTTGCTGCCGATTTCTTGGATACGATATATCATCCTCTTCACCTTTTGTTATGAAGTTGCCGATCGTTTCGGGAAAACCCATGAAACGCCGAATGTGGTTGCCTGCAGGCTGTTTGTTCTCTATATCGACACATGAAAGTTACATCTGAAGAAAAACCTTCATGTAACTTTTTGATTAACTTCATACGCAAAACGTATGCCACTAAAAACAATTACGAATTACGAATTACGAATTGCGAATGATGGATGAGGTTCCATATTATTTTGAAAGGCGGTTCGGATTGGAGAACCGGCCAATGGTCGAACCCCAAACCGGGAAAAAGATGCAGGGTGGTGGGTAAGGATTGCCAGGGAAGGAGGGAGACAGTCCTTCCGGGTCATACGTTTTTGGGGGCGGCGATGATTTGTTGCAGGGCGGATGGAATGTCCGGATAGGTAAAGGTAAAACCGCTGTTCAGCAGAATTCGGGGTACGGTTCGTTGGCTGAAGAGCAAGGCGCTTCCCAGTTCGCCCATGATCAAGCGGATCATAAACGCCGGGGCAGGCATACAACTTGGGCGTCCCAGGGCTTTGCCCAGCGCCCGGGCAAGATCACGGTTCCGGGCGGGATGCTCGCCGCAGAAATTGACGGGGCCTTGGATATGGTCGGTCCGAAGAAGGAAATCCATCGCCCGCAGGAGATCACCGATATGGATCCAGGGGAACCACTGGTTGCCGTTCCCGATGGGGCCGCCCATGAAAAGGCGATACATCGGGATCATTTGGGCCAGCGCTCCACCGTTTTTCCCCAGTACGACACCGAATCTCGTGGTAATGACGCGGGAACCCTTTCCCTTGGCCTGGATCGCTGCCTGTTCCCAGTCATGGCAGACGACGGCCAGGAAATCGTTCCCGCCCGGCTCGGTTTCTGGCAGGATATCCTCCTGCCGGTTCCCGTAATAACCGGCCGCGGAGGCGCTGATAAATATAACTCCTTGCTTTTCCGGCAAAGCCTCCACAACGCGGCTGGTGGTTTCCACGCGGCTGTCGTAGATCTCCTGTTTGTAGGTTTCCGTCCAGCGTTTGAAAATGGTTTTCCCGGCAAGGTTGATGACGGCATCCACATGTGGTACCTCTTCCTGCCAGGGGCCCGGTCGGGACGTATCGGCGATGACGAATCGGAAATTTCTTGATTCGGGTGGCGCCGCCGGCGGACTTGTGCCGATCGCCACGACCTGATGTTGCTTTCCCGTCAGAAAGCGCGCCAGATGTGTTCCGATGAATCCACCGCCGCCGGTGATCAGAATTTTCATTGTATCCCACCTTATGTTACATGATCAGTCGCATGCCGCGCCCTCTTTCTGACAGGCTTTTTCCTTGCGTTTTTCCATCAGGCGTACATTCCGTCTGGCCTGGGCCTCCCGGTTGCGCCTTTTTTCATCCTCTGTTTCCAGAACCAACGGTGAAACTTCCTTGGGCTTGAAATTTTCATCCAGGGCCACGAAAGTCAGGTAGGCCGAGGCGGTATGACGCCGTTCGCCGGTGAGCATGTCTTCGGTTTCAACGCGAACGCCGATTTCCATGGAGGAGCGGCCTACCATGTTCAGGCTGGCTTGAACCAGGAGCAAATTGCCGATATAAGCCGGGTTGTGGAAATCCAGCCGGTCGATGGAGGCAGTCACCACATTGGTTTGGGCATGGCGTACTGCAACAACGCCGGCTGCGTTGTCGATGTGTTTCATGACCACACCTCCGTGAACGTTTCCGGCGAGATTGGCATCCTGAGCCGTCATCAAATGGGTAAACATGATTTTGCTTGTACGAACCGGTTTTCCTTCCATGGCGGTTGGTTTATTCCTTTTCTTTTTGATATTATTGAGGAAATATTCACGTTCATCTGTTGATAAAAAGTTTTGTCACGGTTGTCAAATGAATTTTTTTCTAAAGTTTTCCCAACCGCCGGTCGATGACAGATACGTGGAGGTTTACAGATGAATATCGGTTCGGTGACAATATATACGCAGCCCACTTTCAGCCCTGTGCAACGGGCCAATCCTGAGGGGAAAAGCCAGCAGGAAAGTATGGGGGGGACGGTCGGTGCTGAAAACAACTCTTCCAACCCGAGGGAATCGGAGGTAAACAAGTCCGTGAGGGCGGTGGAGTTAACCCCGGCTGAATTGGACGTGATTAGACAGTTGAAGCAGGCCGACACTGCTGTGCGGGCCCATGAAATGGCTCATGTGGCCGCCGGAGGACGGTATGTCCGCAGCGGGGCCAGATTTCAATATGAGCGCGGTCCGGACGGCAGATCCTATGCGGTTGCCGGCGAAGTGTCGATTGATATCTCTAAAGTGCCGGGTGATCCCAAGGCAACGGCTGAAAAAATGGACGCCGTACAGCGGGCGGCATTGGCTCCCAAAGATCCCTCCGCCCAGGACCGCCGGATCGCCGCCAAAGCGGCCCAACTGAGCGCCGAGGCCTCCATGGAGTATGCGTTATTGCGAATGAGGGAAAACAAAGCCTTGAATGGGGAAGAGGTGGCATTTCAACATCAAAGAACCGAAAAAGCGTATTCGTCGGATGGGAGAACAGTTGAGACCGGTACGATCATCAATGTGTTCGGGTAGAATGATCCGGGAATACACGGCAAGGTCATCATAACATATAAGGAAGGGAGTGTGTCGTATGGAAATCAATCAGGTGGATCGCATCAGCAGCGAGTCTTTGAATTCCACTCGTCCTGTGGACTCAGGGAGCGCACAACAGGAAACGAAGCGGCCGGAACAAACCGAGAGCACCGCTTCAAGAGAGGCCTATCAGGTTGAATTGTCGGAAGAGGCCCGGCAGCGGCAGGCGGATGAGCAGCAGGCGGCCCAATCGGGACAACAGGCGGCCACCGGAAATGCCGCCTATAATGCCTCGGGAGAAATCGCGGGCTAAGGAGAATTCCGCATATCCTGGCAAAGTGTTTTGTCAACACTGGGGCGTATCCAACCGTCCCACGAAGGTCAGATCATTGAGTCGGCAAGGGACCGGATAATGCCGAACGATTCAATCCGGACTGGCAAGGGGATTCCGATCACATGAGGTGAGAGAAATGAATGTCAACGGGAATGACAGTATGACGAGCAGTATTCAAACGCCGGTTTCGGCGACCCGGACGTTCCAATCCGTGGTGGAAACGGCATTGAATGTCGCAGACCGAAATTCGAATACCGAGGAGCGGAACGATACTGGCCCCGCCTATTCGGTTCGTATTTCCGAACAGGCCCGCGTTCGGGAGAAACAGGATTTTGAACGAAGTCAGCAACAGGATGCGGCGGCCTTTGAACGGCAGGCAAGTCAAAAAGAAAATGAATTCGAGCGTGCTCAACAACAGGAAGCGGAAGCCTTTCGGCGGGAAGAAAACCAGAGGAGCGCAGCTTTCCGAAGAAATCAGCAGCAGGCAGCGGCGGCATTTTATCGAAACCAACAGGTGAATGACAATTCCGAATTGGGAATTCCGAATTACGAATGAAGGTTAGGTCGAATGGGGCTGCCGGGGTGTCGACCAATTGGCAGTGTCCCAGGAGTGTTTGATTTTTAAAACTGAAAGAATACCACAATTCGTAATTCGGAATTCCCAATTCGAAAGTAATAAGGGGGTTGCATGAAAATCAATACAAATATCAGCAGCATGTTCGCTGTCCGGTCGTTGCAGGAAGGTCAACAATCGCTTCAGGCTTCTCTGGAAAAAATTGCCAGCGGTCGGCGCATCAACAAGGCTGCCGACGATGCTTCCGGTATGGCCATTGCCGATGCCTTGGCGAGTCAGGCGCGCGGGATGGGTCAGGCCATCCGTAATGCCAACGATGCCGTTTCCATGGCGCAGGTGGCGGACGGCGCCCTGGAAAACTCGTCCCAGATTATTCAAGTAATTCGGGAAAAAGCGTTACAGGCCGCCAATGACGGCCAGACCTATGAATCCCGTCAGGCGATTCAGACAGATATCGATAAGATGTTGACCCAGCTTGACAATATCGCCCAGACAACCACCTATAATGGTCAACGGCTGTTAACGGGCGATTTTACAGATAAAACATTTCAGGTGGGTGCGAATGCTGGAGAAACAGTTTCGCTGTCCATCGCGTCCGGCGCCTCCAATCAGCTTGGCAGCAATGAAACCGGTCGGTTGAGTGAGATCAATGTGACCACCGGTGAAGGGGCCCAGGCGGCAATCACGATTGCGGATCAGGCGCTGAGCGACCTGAACGCCAACCGATCCCGGATCGGTTCGGCACAAAATCAACTCACGTCGACGATTCAAAATCTGTCCAGTTCCCAGATCAATCTGTATGCATCGGAATCCAGTATCCGGGATACGGACTTGGCCGAGGAATCGATGGTATTGTCGCGGTTGAAATTGCTGAATCGAGCCAGATCCTACGCCCTGGCCCAGGCCAATGCCAAAGGCGAAAATGTTCTCGGTCTCATAAAAGGATAGCGTCCAAACAGCGGGACAATGATGAATTACGAATGACGAATGGCGGATTGGGGATCGATCATCGCACCTGCCGAAGGGGAAACCGACTTACATCGAGATGGAACCTTTGCGGAAATCGGTTTTACCGATGTGGGCATTGATCAATACCGGTATCCCATCCTTTGCATGTCTTCTGGCTGATTCCAAAGCCGGTTGAATCTGTTTTTCCTCGGTAACAAGAATTCCCTTGCCGCCAAATCCTTCCACGACCGTGTGATACGCCGTCCGACGGAGGACGGTGGCAATGTCGTCGTGAAACAGTTCGATCTGGTCGCGGGCAATCTGTGCCCATGCGGCATCGTTTCCCACAACGGCGATGACGGGAAGTCCATGTCGGACAAAGGTATCGAATTCCTGCAGGCTGTACCCTGCCGCACCGTCTCCATAAATCAGCCAGACTTCTGCGTTCGGACGGCAAAGCTGGGCCCCCATGGCGAAGCCGGCGCCGACACCCAGGGTGCCGAAGACGCCGGGATCGAGCCAGGTCAGTGGCCTCCGTGGCTGCAGAACATAGGAGGCGGTGGCCACGAAATCACCTCCATCCGCCACTAGAATGCTGTCGTCCGTCAGAAATTCATCCAGTTGCCGTAACAACCGAAGGGGATGGACGCCATCAGTGTTCGTTTCGCTCATTGCCATTATTTCCGCCTCCCTTTGGTCGTTGGACGAGCGAAGCGAGGTTGTCCATTCGGAAGGACGATCCGATGGGGTGACATGATCGGCCAGAGCTGCCAGAAATTGGGCCGGATCGGCGTGAACGGCCAGATCCGGTTTTCGATTGAGGGTCAGGTCCGCCTTGCTGCGGTTGATGGAAATCAGTTTCGCCTTGGCATTGATGGCCAGGCCATATCCCAGGCGGAAATCACAGGGCATACCGGCGATGATCACCACATCCGCTTTCCGCAAGGCTTCTTTCCGGTGATGGCGCATGTGCAGCTTGTGGTTTTTCCCCAAGAGGCCTCGGGCCATTCCGGTCAGAAATATCGGTATTCCCATGCGATCCAGGGATGCGGCCAGTTTTTCGATCTGCGATGGATCCAATGCGGCTTGACTTCCGACAATAAAAACGGGGCGTTTGGCGCGGGCGATCATTTTTGAAGCGTTTGCGACGCCACCTTTTTTGATATCCGGAAACGTGCGTCTCCGCGGTTGGGTTTTCACCGTGTCCAGGTCGCACGCAAACATGCTGTTCACATGGCGATTCAGATAGAACCGGAACAGTTTGCTTTTGATGGTTTTGCCGGAAGCGTCCTTTGATTTGGCGCCATACCATTCGCGGACCAACGGTTCATTATAGAGAAGATCGATGGGGCATTCCACAAAGACCGGTCCGGGTACGCCCGATCCGGCCACTTGAAAAGCATGTTCCAGAACCGGTGCAATGTCGCAATTCCGGTTGATGGTTACGGCCATCTTGACGACGGATTTCAGTAAGGCGATCTGGTCGATATCCTGAAGCGATCCGCGACCTTTAATCAGCGTTGCGGCGGCGCCCCCCAGAAGAATGAGAGGGGATTGAGCCATCTGTGCGTTTTTCAAGGCGGTAATGGTGTTGGAGACGCCAGGACCTGCGGTTACAGCCGCGACACCGGGTAACCCTGTCAACCTCGCCACGGCGTCGGCTGCAAAAACGGCATTCACTTCATCCCGGACGTCCACAATTTGGATTCCCCGATGATGGCAACCGACTAGAATCGGGGCAATATGACCTCCGGTGAGGGTGAACAGATATCGAACACCATGTTGCTTGATAATGTCGGCAATCAACTCTCCGCCGCTGATATCCATAGGGAATCAAACCTTCCGCCTGCATGTCAGTTGAATAAGCGTGCAAAAAGTCGCTGAATCAGTGAATTTTGCGTTACTCCCATTCTGCTGAGGTAGTTTTCACGGGAGTCGAAAATCAGATAGCTGGTAACCGCATCCCAGGCGATGCCTCCCTGTAGGTTGGCGATCCAGTCTCCATTCTCCGCGTCTATTTCTGGAACACGACCCACGACGTAAAGTTTGCCGCCGAATTGTTTAAAGGAAGCGTATTCAAGAACGGCACCGTCCTGTAGTGAGTCCGGTGCGTTGGAAAGGTAGAAGACAATTATTTTACCGTGAAAATCCGGAAGGGTTTCCGTGTCCATATTGGTCCTCTACCCGTATGGTCGCATGAAAGAAATACGGCTTTCAATTCCCGTGGTGAAAAACTCATGGCTCGATCGCGAATAAATTTATCAGGTCGGGTACGAATTGTAAAGTCTCCTTTTGCGGGAGTTCGGAGGAGCGGCGGTTTCGATTTTTGTTGTTATGGTAAGTATTTTGCATCCCATGTCATTTGGCCCATACAGATTTGATATATGAATGGGCAGCAGTCGTTATACCCAATTGGGCGAATGCGATGGAAATGGTACGGACAACTTCTTCCCGGCGGGTTACATGAAAATTCAGCCCCAATCCCATCTGATTCCGTATTTTCGGCCGCAGGATCAGAGCAATGATGTATTGTCACCTCCAAAATGGTTGCTGCCGACAGATCCGGATCAGCGGCAAGACCATTTGCAGAGCGGCGGCGGTGCGTTTGGGGAGCAGCGGTACCGGTATTACCTGAAGTCGAATGTCGAGAATGATATTTACAACGCGAAACGCAGCATGGTATCACAAAGGGAAGGGATGACGGGAAGATTGATCGACATCTATATTTAGACCGAGCATCATGATGGAAGATACAGAGAAAGGAATGAGCGGATGAATAATATCAATGAGCAACCGTTTATCAAGATCGCCGTATTGGACAGCGATATCGAATCGCAGTTGGTCGCCTCCATTCTATCGGAACAGGATATCCCCCATTTTTTACGATCTTACCATGATACGGCCTATGACGGACTTTTTCAGGTGCAAAAAGGTTGGGGTGAAATCAGCGCACCACAAATATACAAGGAAGAAATTCTGGAAATCATCGCTGCGGTCAGAAGTGGAGCGGTCGAAGAAACGTGACCGAAATCCCAAACTGTTTTTTCAGAGAGTTGGTGGTAAGCAACTATGTATATTTCAGCCTTTCCGCACCGCGACGAATTGTTTGAGATTACCAATCGCTGGCTGTCCGATCAGTTGGAAGAAGCCGATCCAATTAAAATCACCCGCATCATAACGTATGATAGTTTTATCGCATGGGAAACCCTCCAGGAGTTTATCGGTGATTTGATTCCGCTCCTGTTTGACGGCACCGTTTCCCTGAGAGCCATCACTTCCAAGAGAGAGTTGAAGGATTTTCTATGTCGTTCCGGTCATCGCCGAACAACACGAATTCAAGCCTTGATCGGCGATTATTTGCGTACACCGGAGTATTACTATAACAGTTCGCCGATTGCGGGACTTATCTACCATGATGAGTGTGATCGTATCGTGAGCATGTGCCGGTTTAAACGAATCAAACGGACGGCCGAGAAAGCGAGCCGTTATGCCTCCGAATTTATACACAGGGAAGTCTTGGCCGCGGCGCATCCCTCTTTATCGAAGCGCTTGCCGAACGAGGTCCTGGAAGACCCTGGTGTCCTGGCCGATCTGGTAAGGGCCGAAAAAAAAGTCATGGCGCAGATTCAGGAAAATGGTTTGCGGTTGCCGGTGGAGATCATGACCATCCGGGATGTGCTCGGTATGAAGATCGTGATTGACCGTCCGGACGAGGCGGAGCTGGAAACGGCCATTCTGAGTCTGCCGGGCATTGACATCATCGAAAAAGAGCGCCATACGGGCATGTACAACGCGGTGCATTACATCATCGATGTTCCGCTTGACCTATTGAAATTACATCAGAAATTCCGGAGCGTGGCCTCTGCCATGAATCTGCCGTCCAGGGGGCTTCCCGTATCCGGGATTCCGGACGACTTCATCTCCTTCAGTGCAACCGGACACGGAACAATTCAGATCGATTTGATCGTCACGACATTCAAAGAGCTCGTCGAATCGGAAATCGGTCGTTCCATGCATGAAAAACGGATTTTCGATCAACGGCAACAACAACGATTTTACGGTAATATACCGAAAAACATCGAGTATATCATCGAATATCTCCTCGCTGTCGGTTTGAGCCCGGCTGTGCATATCGATGAGATTCCCATCAAAATTTGGGGACGCTATTTGCCGGATACACTTGGGTTCAGTGTTCGTCAATTGTTCAACATGCCGGAGTACAGCCTCATCGATACCTGAGCGCGGCGGTCAACCGGGCAATATCTTCTACCGGGGAAAATTTTTCCCATCCTTACCTCCCTGCGTTTCGTTTATTTCAGCAGTGAATTACCAGAACGATTCCGTGCTGTGAAGCCGCCGGCGAAGGTGAGAGGGTAAGCCTGATTGGCATGGTTTTGGCAAGCTCTTCCCCGTAAAGGGTTGCTTTCAACTACACCAAAAGGCCATGGATACCAATAATCTTTCTAACCACGATAGGGATGGCGGGTCAGAGGAGTCGATGAGACATTCCTCCGTAACTCGTGCGGAGTCCGTCCAGGTGACGGCGAGGCAGGCGCATGATCCCACAACGCAACCGCCACCGTATTCTATTGAGTACGCCGTCGACCCATGGTCCGGAATACCCGGCGATGGGCAGGATTTCTTCAGGACGCGAACGCAGAAAACCGTTCACTGGTCAGTAGGCTGGTCCGACTTAATGATGACCATGTTTATCTTGTTCCTGGTGATGTATGTCTATCAAATGGCCCATCGTGATTTCGTCATTGGAAAACAAAAAGAAGGTCCACGGAATCCGGTTGGAGAAAGTCAAATGCCACCTGAAGAGTCGGAACAAACAGAGATACAATTGAAGCGGGGAGCACACTTTTTCGACTCGGACGGCCGCATCGTGCGGGAAAAATTCATCGACGATCTCCGTTCCATTGAAATGGTTCCGGACAAATCGATTCGTATCGTTCTCCCGGGCGATGTTTTGTTCGATACAGGGCAAACGGATTTGAAACCAGCTGCAAAGGATTCCTTACGGGAAATCGCAGAGGTTCTCGCCCGGTTTCCCTATGTGGTTAATGTCGTTGGGCACACGGACGGTACGCCGATGCATTCGGATCGCATCGCCACCAATTGGGAGCTCTCGACCATCCGGGCATGCGCTGTCGCTCGTTTTTTGATCGAAGAGATGAAACTGCCCGAAGAACGGTTTTATGTCAGTGGTTATGCACACAACCAACCAATTTATCCCAACGATTCAATGAAAAACCGTGCGGCCAATCGAAGGGTTGAGATCATTATTACAAGGGAATTGCCCTTTGGCCGCCGCGGCTATTTGCGCGAATTACCGCTTGGCGAGGTAGGAAATGAAACCACAAGGTAAAAATCGTATTATGCGCCTAAAGGATAAGCTGATACTTGGATTCGGTTGGTTGGGCGGGGTTCCGATTCCTCTGAAAAGCCCGTTTTATAACTCTTTTTTTTGGATCGTGCGGAACAAAAATTTGGCGGGTTTGACGATCTGCACGCTTCTTTTTCTAACGGGTTTCGTCATTGAAGGAAACACGGGGCTTTTTTTCAACCTATCCGGCTTGATTATCGTCGTGGGCGGTACAGCCGGAGCGACACTGATCAGCTACCGGATGGAGCGTCTCGCCATTGTGTATAAGGTGTTGCGTGGTTCGTATCGAAAGCCGGCAAAACAGGTAAACGAAGTCGTTGAAATTTTGGTCGACCTCTCCGTCAAGTGCCGCCTCAAGGGATTGTTGACGCTGCAGGAAGACGAAGAGGAAACGACGGTATTGTTTTTACGTCGCGCATTGGGGTTTTTGGTGGACGGATATCCCTTGCATCAAATACGGGAACTGCTGCATACGGAAATGTATTTTTTTCGTCTCCGTCGTGAAAGAACCGAACGTGTATTGCGCACCATGGCTGAAATTTCACCTTCTTTCGGTGTCGTGGGGAGCGTCGTCGGATTGATCGCCATGCTAGCGGGCATCGGAGACACCACCGTAATCCTGGCTTCGGTGCCCATCGCCCTGACATCGACGCTCTATGGAATCGTCTTCGCCAATTTCTTTTTTTTACCATTTGCCGTCAATATCCGGGAAAGAACGGAGCATGAGTTGTTGCTGCAGAAGGTTATTACCGATGGCGTATTGGCCATCGGCAGTGAGCAGCATCCGCGGGTCCTGGAAATGAAGCTGAAATCGTTTCTGACGCCCTCCGCCCGTGCCGGAAAGTTGGTCTCCTTGGAGCGAATCCGTGATAAATTCAGTTTGCAACCGGAATCTTCCGAGCAAGTTGAGGAAAAAGTCTGATTTGAACAATCCCCAGTCCACTCCATCATAATCCTAATTCTCGATCTTGTTATCGGCTTTCCATTACCCCATTGCACCGGAGGAGAGCACCGCCGCGGCTTCCTGTTTGGTTTTTTGTAAAATTTCGATCAGAAGCCATTCGTTGTGCTGCCCATGCTCCGGCGCCGGACCCCGAACCTTGATTTCACTGTTTCTCGCCTTGGATGCCGGGCCGTAAATATTGATGACCCCTCGGTTGGGCTGGTCCACGTCCACGGACAGACCTCTGGCCTGGGTATGGGGATGGGTGATCACTTCATCGACATTCAGGATAGGCGATCCCGGGAAACCGTGTTGGATGGAGAGTTGCAGTAGCTCATCCGTGGTATGTCGGGATACCCAATCCTGCATGATCTTTGTCAATGCCGGTTCATTATCGTTCCGAACGAAAAGGTTCGCAAACCGCGGGTCGGTTTTTAACTCCGGTTTCCCCATGGCCTCGCAGATGCGATGGAAAGTGGCATCACCGGCGCTGCAGATCATGAAATATCCGTCCTGGGCCCGATAGGTATCAAACGGCCCCACATAGGGATAGCGGTTGCCGGTTCGTTTCTGTACATTTCCCATGACGGTATAATCCGTCCAGGTGCCGGCCATCAAGTTCACCCCTACATCGAACATGGAAACATCCAGGAATTCTCCCTCACCGGTTTTTTCCCGGGCATATAAAGCCGCACAAACAGCAAATGCCGCTTGCATGGCAGTGGCGATGTCGATGACAATCGGGCCGGCTTTTGTTGGTGGGCCGTCCGGGAAACCGGTGGTCGCCATCATGCCGGTCATTGCCTGAATGATCGAATCATAGGCAGGTCGCTCCGCAAGGGGGCCGTATTGGCCGTAACCGGACAGGGAAAGCATGATCAGGCGCGGATTGATTGCCTTCAGATCCTCGTACCCCAACCCATACTTTTCCATGGTGCCAGGACGGTGGTTTTCAACCAACACATCGGAATGTTTAACCAATTCTATAAAAAGGTCGACGCCTTCCATTTTTTTCAGATCGATACAAACTCCTTTTTTCCCACGGTTCATTACCACAAAGGGGGCCGAGAACCCAGATTTGTAAGGCGGAAATAAACGCGCGTCATCTCCAAATCCCGGTTTTTCCACTTTAATGACTTCGGCGCCCATATCCGCCAAGAACGTGGTGGCCGCTGGACCAGAAACGTTGGCTGTAAAATCGATTACCCTGATATTCTCCAGCATGGATCGCATGGGTTCCCTCCAAAATAAAATAACAGTTCGTAACGCACTCCATTCGACCGCAACCTTGCGGCCGATGATAAGAATCATTCTTTTAAGATGAAGCATATAAAAATGTCAATATAATAAAAAATAAAAATATAAAAAAAAATATAATTCAATATTAAAGGTTAGATATTTGTTTCGGATGAAATGACAAGTATGAACTTGTTGCTTGACAACGTCGGTGCAATATTGTAAACAGGGTTCACAGGCAGGAATACTGGTTTTTACCGGAGCCCCTGATTAAGATATCAGAGAAGTCAATATAAAGGATGTCATTGTCCCGTTATCAATCGTGATAGTGACCTCCATCTTCAGAGGAGAAAGAGACAATGATTTCAAACGGCCGCCAAAGACGAACACACACACCCATTCCGGCAATTGTTTTTGCCGCCGCTTTGATATGCTGTATGGTGTTTCAGTTTGCCGGTTGCAGCAGTGATGATCCGCCGCCGTCATCGCCTCCAAAGGAGGAGAAAGTCTTCGATTTGACGGTTACCAAGGGTACGAATACGGCGCCGTTGCTTCATCCGATCGGGGATAAAATTGCTTATGTAGGGGTTCCGTTTTCCCTTACGTTGAGCGCATTGGACACGCCGGATGATATTCTGACGTATGATTTTTATCCGGTAGACCTGCCCAATAGCGAAGGGAAAAAATATAAACTGAACACTGCCGACGGAACCTTGATTATGGATCCGGATACCGGTCTGCCCATTGTCGATTGGCCGGATGAAACAGCAGTATTCAACCCGACGTCGAGAACGTTTTCCTGGACGCCGCAGCAAGCGGGTGATTATTATTTCAAGGCAACGGTTGCGGATGACGGTGTCACGATCATGAGCGCTTCGGAATTCATCCGAATCCGCGTTTGCAGCGTGTCCGTTGCCAATGAAAGCCTGGCCATCAGTCTCAATACCAATGATCCAAATGAACCCGCCAATTTAACCCTCAACATGATCGCCAAAACACAGACATCCGGTGTCCCGATAAATGGTTTGTCTCCGCAAGATTTCGACTTGACGGATGATACTTTTTTCTCAACCGGTTCGGAGTGGGACAGCGCGGAGAGGCGTTTCGAAATCCTGCCGGCCACAACAGATGTGCTGCTGTTACTCGATTTGTCCGGCAGCATCATGGATGACGGTATTGACGGCATGACGGAGCTGAAAACCAGTACAAAAAAGTTTGTTGATTACGTGCTGGCGAGTGGGCAATCCATAGCGATTTATTATTTTAACAGCGACGCGGACATCCAGGAGATAATCGATTTCCAAGTCGTGCAACCGTACGGAAAGAATTTGGAATCCGTAAGACAACAGCTGCACGGAAAGCTGAATTCACTGGAGCGATATGTGGAGGAGAACGATTCCTCCAACCTGTACGGGGCCATAATTAAGGGAATTGCAACCTTGGACAAACGGGCCGTGGATGCCGCAACCAAAGTGGGGTCACTGGTCGTGTTTTCAGATGGTCGGGACACGGCGGGACGGAAAAAATATAGCGATGCCTTGACTGCCGTAACCGGTTCCAAACATAACGTCATCACGGTCGGCATCAATATCGCGAATACGGACAGGACCCGCGAGGATCGATTGATTATTGACGAACAGCGCGCTCTGGGAAAAAACGGGGCTTATATGACAGTCGATAAATCGGAATTGATAAAGCAATTTTCGCAAGCGGCATTTGCCGCGCGGTTGGAAAATTTGAAATCATACATTCTTGCCTTTTGTCTGACGCATCGGGATGGAATACATTCCCTCACCGTGTCTGTGAAGGATGCGAGCGGCAACGTGCCGCGGTACGGTACGGCGACAATTTCCTATAGCGCGGCCAAATTTGAAGGTGGTTGCTACACGGCGGTTGAAAAAGAAAAAGTCAAATATTTTGATTTTGATTCGGATTCCTATTATTCGGTTCCGGGAAAGCTGCATGACTGTAATGATCTGGATCCGTACAACTGGATTCATTGTGATGACTGCATAGATCAGGATGGAGACGGTTACGGCGGCTCCGGTTGTGATATCAACAGTGACTGTAGCGACGACCTTGAAAAAGAACCCTACGCCGACCTCATCAATCCCAATATGGCCGATACCACGGAGGATGGATGGGACCAGAATTGCGACGGCCTAGACGGCCGTCGGTGAGGGTAATTCGAATTTAGACAGATACATATATCCCATACAGAAGCCGCCATTCGGAAAAAACCGGATGGCGGCTTTCTTGGTTGATGGTGACATCTTTCACAGGTGTCCTGTAAGCGATTTCATTGGCAGGATCATTATAGGGCAGTATGATGTCGTCACATCCTGAGGAACGACCTGAACTAGAAGGATTGCAGTCGGCAAGGATGGTATCCACAGACGGGGGCCGCATTAAAAAGACCTTGAAAATAAGATAAAAATGGATAATATGGAGGATAAGGAAGGTTTCCGTATCGATGGCCGGCACACGTGACTGGCATTTCCAGCCTCCACCATTGCAGCTTATTTTCACAGAAAGAATACCGGTCCATTACAACAGGCCGTCATCATTTGATCGATTCCAATAGAGGGGGGATCAGACATGAAAACAACAAAATTTTCCATATTGATCATTATGCTACTGGCGGGTTCGTTGCCGTCGCTTTCCATGGCCGAATCCGAGGTGAAGGATGCCGTTATCAATATACCGGCCAACACCAGCAAGGCGGTCAATGTGGCCGTGGGCAAGGAAAGCAAAGCGACCCAGAGTTCGATCGCCCTGAAGGATGCCAAGACGCGCGGCGCCATCGTCAATGCCGATCAGGGAAAACAAAACGTGAATGTCGCCGTTGGTACTCAAAATGAAGCCAATCTAGGTTCCATCCAGGTGGGGGGATCGGTTCAAGGTGGGATTGTCAATACCAACCTGGGGAAGAATAATGTCAACGTCGCCGTCGGCAGCCGCAACGAAACGGATTTGGCGACCGTAAAGACCACTGACAGCAGAGTTACCGGCGTGGTTGCCAATACGACGGTTGGGAAGAATCTCACCAATGTGGCGGTGGGCAGTGATAATCAGGCCCGCCTCGGATCCGTTGCCATCCAAGGAAGCGAAGTCAGCGGCGCGGTTGTAAACACAATGATGGGTCAGACGGTTACCAACGCAGCGATTGGTAAGAACAACACCGCCAATTTGGGATCGATCAGCATGTCCGGCAGTCAAATGAAAGGGGCGGCCGTGAATACCGTGGCCGGCCAAACTGTCACCAACGTCGCCATCGGTAAAGGAAATAAAGCCAATCTCGGATCAGTGGATCTGGAAGCAAGCTCCGTAAAAGGCGCCACTATCAACACCGTCGGCGGTCAAACGGTTACAAACGTGGCGATCGGGAAGAACAGCACCGCCAATTTGGGATCGGTCCGCATGACCGGCAGTCAGATGAAAGGGGCGGCCGTGAATACCGCCGTCGGCCAGACCCTTACCAATGTCGCCATCGGTAATCAAAGTAAGGCCGGTCTCGCTTCGGTCAACATGGAAAATAGTGACTTGAAAGGGGCAGCCATCAACACGGTCGGCGGTCAGACGGTTACCAATGCGGCCATCGGAAATAAAACCGAAGCGAATCTGGGCGCGGTGAACATGAAAGGCAGCTCCGCGGACGGCGCCATGATTAATACCGCCGTGGGCGGTGTGGTGACCAATGCAGCCATCGGGAACAAGAGCAAGGCGAATATGGCGGCTGTGAACATGGAAAACAGCACCGCCAAAGGTACCATGGTCAACACTGCCGGCGGCGGCGTGGTGACCAATGCGGCTATCGGGAGTAAGAGCAAGGCGAATATGGCGGCTGTGAATATGGAAAACAGCAATCGCCAGGGGACGACGGTGAATACGGCGGTCGGCGGTGTGGTGACCAATGCGGCCATCGGTAGTAACAGCAAGGCGAACATGGCGGCATTGGATATGGAGAACAGTTCGGCAAAGGGTACCATCGTGAATACCGCCGCCGGCGGCGTAGTGACCAATGCGGCCATCGGGAGCAAGAGCAAGGCGAATATGGCGGCGGTGAATCTGGAAAATAGCGACATGCAGGGCAACGCCGTCAATACGGTGGCCGGTGGTGTGGTGACCAATGTCGCAGTTGGAAGCAAGTCGACGGCCAATACCGGCGCCGTCAATATGGAAAACAGCTCCATGAAAGGCAATATCGTCAATACAGTGGCCGGCGGTGTAGTAACCAATGTCGCGGTGGGAAGCAAGTCGACGGCCAATACCGGCGCCGTCAATATGGAAAACAGCTCCATGAAAGGTAATATCGTCAATACGGTGGGCGGTGGCTTGATTACAAACGTGGCTGTGGGGAGTCGCGCAAAGGCTAATCTCGGTTCGGTCAGTCTGGAGAATGCGAATGTCAAAGGAAATATTGTGAACACGGCTGCTGGTGGCGCGGTAACGAACGTGGCCATCGGTTCCGGAAGCGAAGCCAATTCAGGGGCCGTTATCGTAAAAAACCGCAGCGTGAACGGGAACATCATTAATGTTTCCGGATCCGGATTGAAGGTGAACGATACGGACTTGTCCATTTTCAGCGGCGGACAGAATACCAATATTGCCATCGGCGGAAAGGAATCTCATAAGAATTCCGTTGTATTCAAGTAAAGTGGCAGCCGATTAAGCTGTACGTGAGCAGTTGAAAGTCGGGGATTTTCAGAGTGGAAATCTCCGACTTTTTTTCTTCCGTTATCCAAGCTGGGTAGTATTAGTTGCCATCCGGTTTAAATCCCATTGCAGATCCAACTCCCTGAACATGTTGCGGGCTTTTTCCATATAAGCCGGTCCGTCGAAATGATTCAAGGTCAATTGGCTGTTCTCCTTTCGGGACAGATACATACCGACTGCAAAGTAGGTCCGTGACAATTCCACTCGTGCGTTCAATCGATTGCCTTCCTCCATACTTCGCCACCACCACTTTTGAGCCCGATGATATTGTTTCGTCAGATGGAAAAATTCTCCCATCAACCGAAATGCTTCCGTGCGTTCGTATGCAAGTTTGGCGGCCATCGCGAGAACCTTTTTGCCGACTCGGAATGTTTGGCGTGATCCTTCCTTGATGGATCGTACATCGTCTTTTTGAATGGCGTACTTCAGAGTTGATAGGTCGAACAACAGTCTGGTGATCAGATAATTGCTGAAATATGGGGGGGGGAGATGCAGACCGGCTTTATAGTCTTCTGTCTGGTGCATGGCGATTTCGGCGTTTCGGCGATCATCCATTAGAATGAGAATGCGGGCCTTGAAGGCGGAAAGCACCATTCGAATCTGTTTAAAATCGGTTTCGGAGGTAAAGGTGATCCCCTCATCGGCTTCCAAAAGAGCTGCGGGGAGTTTCCGATATTTCAAGAGCAGTTTAATGTTCAAATAGTACTTCAGGGCTCTGGCAAAAGAGTGCGCAAAAAGTTTGTCGATTTCCGATAATTTGGAAACCATCTGTCTGGCGCCCATGTAATCGCCTTGTTCGAGGCGGATACGGCCGTGAAAAGTGATATAGGCGGCGACGGGCAGGATTTCTCCTTTTTTCAAAACGGTTTCAACCAGCCCGGAGTCATAGCGTTTATCCCACTTCCCATCATAGTAGTCTGGAAAAAGGGTGGCCAGTTCAAAGGTGAGTCTTTCGAGATCATTTTCCGGATTGACCATATTTTGCACAAATGCGAGGATTTTTCGACTGAGCCTGAAAGAAGCGGCCGGCCATGAAAAGATGATACTCAGACCGATCAGCATGCTGACGCCGCGGTTGATTTCTGTTACATCATATTTCGCCAGCCGTTTCGAGAAGCACAGGGATTCCGAAAAAAAACTGCGCGGATCAAGATTTGAAAGAGCGGCGGCTTTCCGATAGGTGAGATCAATGATTTCGGCCTCTCTGGAAGACGGTGATTTTTTCCAAAACAGCCATGGACAATAAAGGCTTACGATGAAATAGAAGAAACTATTCAATAAACCGTATTTGCGGGTCAGTCCGCAGTCGGCAGGCTTTGGTTCATAGCGGGATAACGCTCTGCGGAAGAATTCATGCGCCTCCCCATGGCGACCTTTATTGTAAAAACTGATGGCGATATTTTTTTCGAGTTCGGCCACCCAAATTGGGTCCGCGATGGACCCATGTCTGGCCAGGTATATGTTCAGGGCTTGGCGGTAATAATGCAGTGCTTCGCTGGAAGCAGCCGCTTTCATGGCTTCCTCTCCGGCGCGGAGCATATAGTTTTCAGCCTTTTCCGGGGCTTCCCCGCAACTGTAATGGTAGGAAAGCACCCCATAGAACTCGTTGAGTCGATCCTTGTACAAGGATTCAATGGTGTGGGCGATTTCCCGGTGCAGTTGTTTTTTGGTGCTCATCAGGATCGATTCATAGGCGGTTTCCTGAGTAAGCGCATGTTTAAAATAGTATTCCGTTTCATTCATTCTGTTTCGTTCTTTGATAAATTCCGCATTTTTTAATTTTTTCAGGTACGGATCGATATTGTCGGAACCGCCGGCAACCATGGCGAGAATGCGATGGAAAAAACTTCTACCGATAACGGAGGCGATACGAATCAGCTGGCGTGTGCGTTCGTCCAGGTGGTCGATTCTTTCCATGATCACATCATTGAGTGTCTGGGGAATGGAGATATAGCTCCATGCTCCGTCGGCTTTCGGTTTTTTCTGGTGAACGGAAAGCGTCCCCATATCCAGGAAAGACCGTATCACTTCTTCAACAAAATACGGATTGCCGTCGGCGCGCGTCAAAATTTGATTGCAAACAATCTGGGGAACCTCTTGTTTGTTCAGCAGATTGCGGATCAATTTGGTGCTTTGGTGCGTCGTGACAAAGCGAATTTTAATACAAGAAAAAACGGACTTTCAGGTGAACGGCAAAGTTGCGAATTCTGGCAAATAATTCCGTTTGATCCGAACATACACAACAAAGCCGAACATTATGTCCGGCTTTAATTTTTTATAGCCTTCCGATTACAATCCCTTGAGATCAATACATGACGGTTTATTTGCGATCCTCGACATGTTTCAATCAAAAAGCATATCCATATATCAATCGAAACCTGGCCATCACACCCAAGTGGATGTGACAGCCATGTGAACCGGGGCGATGTGATACCGACAGCGAGATGATGGATTGGCAATTCCGTTTACGGAAATGTAATCACACCAATACGGGATATAACAGCAAGATTACCATCATCATGAAAGACTTGATGTGACGGCAAAATATAACCATACTGATGACATCCAGACAGAAATAGCCGGATTTTCTTTATGATTATATAATGTGTGGTAATGATAGGAGAGGGCACAACCCTACTTCAATATATCGGTTGCAATATTTTTCCATTTTTCTCTTTTACAGGCTTCACAATCCTTTTTCCCCATTTTTTCTTCAAGTATGCAAGACATAGCGTCCATCATGTAAGCGGCTTCAAATATAGGCCTATCAAACGGTTTGCATTTATTGCATTCTAGTAATTTTAAATGAATATTTATCAATTGAAGACAATTATTTATTCTAATAGCCCTGACTGTCTCTCTCACAGCGCTATCATCCATTGATCCTTGGGCAAGCACATAAGACATTTCTTTCATTTCGTTTTCTATGACAATTTTAAATTGATTACATCTTACTGACTGTTCGTTTGAGAATGAGACCTTCGGCGTAATTAAAAATAATAATACGATAAAAATTGTTTTTTTCATTTTACCCCCATTAATGTGTTTAAAATTAATTGGATTAGTAATTGGACATATAATTACAGGAAATTTGTTATCAGCGCAATGCTGATGATTGATCTCACGACGATATCATTGATATACTCTGCCACCAAATCAAGCGCATTGATAGCATCAGGATTATCAATGGATTTCATTGAGCATAAAAAAACAAACCACCCAAGCACAATCTTACAGACTTGAAAATACCCCAAGCGTTTATGTTCCAACAATGCTTTTGCAACAGAAGAAATTGTATCAAAATTATATACAACCATTTTATAAGTGTTATCATATAACTAAAGTTTCGCAGTTACAAAACGAATTGATTTACAAGAAAAGACGGACTTCCAGATTAATGGCATTGTTTCGAATTCGGGCAAATAGATCGAAAACAAACGAGGTCATTTTAGAAATTAGACGCGTTACTTTCAAAATCAATCAGTGTATACTTAAAAATAAAACATAGCTTAAATCGCAAATCACGGCGTTTAAAACGAAGCTCACTTGCTGGATAAATTGCAAGTGGGCTTTTCTGTTTGGTAGGAAATCGCATTTGGTTTATCAATCGGTAATTTGTATTAGGTGTTACTCGCAAGTCACATTAGCAAAAGCATTCAAAAAATTACTTTTAAACAGTAGTGTCCGGTTAACATTCAAATAAATACAATTGCTTATCATTGGTAGTAATTGATTTTTCGTAAGTAGTATTTGTGAGCGCTTGATAAATGGGCATTTTCTCAAAAATTGAAACGCTTAAAATCTGTAAAATTGTGTAGAGGCTTTGTTCAATTTTGAGCCGTTTTTTGATTATGGCGACCAAAACGTATACGGATACAGCTATCCAGATTTGGCTTTTTACCGCATTTTCGGAGGTACCATAGAAAGACTTTATCCGAAGGTGCTGCTTGATCCATTTAAAAAAAAGTTCGACTTGCCATCTACATTTATAAAGATTGGCAATAGTAATCGCCGGCAATGAAAAATTATTGGTCAGAAAATCTAATTTTTTATCGTTTACGGCATCATGATATTTCACCCGACGTAGCTTCTCCGGATATGATTTCCGGGCATAAAATCCGGTTAAAATGACCACCTGATCGCATTTAAGACCAGTCGCTTCATCAACCGGGCTGGAATACATACGGTGGAGCCCTGTATTCCTTTTTTTTCGTGTGACAAAGAAGGCGCAGTTTTGATGCAACCTGTACAGACGACCAAAATCCAGATAGCCCCGGTCCATTACATAAATAGAACCGGCTTCCGGAATCAGTTCATCAAGGATATTTACATCATGGACTTTGCCATCGGTAATCGAAATGAAGGAGGGGATGTTTCCGCGCAGATCCAACAGAGTGTGCAATTTAATGGCTGCTTTTGATTGGCGAAATTTTGCCCATGGAAAAACAGAAAGGCATAAATCGATTGTTGATGCATCAAGGGCGTATACAGTTTCTTTTAATTCGAGGCCGAAGTCTTCATCTGCATAGAGCCTTCTTGCCTCCTGGATTAAAATTTGCGCGAAATCGCAATAGATGCGCCAATCCCTATTTTCATTTGCATCCGCCAATGTGCTTCGAGACACT
>JBGSLR010000019.1:0-17687 GCA_041740615.1 Desulfobacterales bacterium | reverse complement strand
TATCTTCTTCCATTCAAAGGTCTTGGACAGCATAAAATGAAAATGGGAACCTGATTTTGAATTTAGCAATTTAAAATAGCTAAACGGCTGAATTTTCAAAGAGCGATTCTTAATTTCTGTTTATTTTGGACAGCAGTGAATACGGATATGTTTCAATTGAAGGAGGTAACCGCGGTGCTTTCTGACAGGAAAACACGGCCAACCGTACTCATTATCGGCGCAAACTTCGGTGGATTGAAAGCTGCGACCACATTGTCAAAACAGTTTGCTGTAGTCGTGATTGACCCGAATCCCTGGTTTGAATTTTTACCGGCTATTCACGAACTTGTCTCCGGGGTCAAGACACCTTCGTTGGTAAAAATTTCCAGCACCGGGATTGTTAAACGTTCGGGGCATCAATTTATTAAAGACAGGGTCGTACAAATTCTTCCTGATAAGAATATGGTCGTTACGAAGAATGGGAAGGTATTGGATTATGAATTCTGCATTGTGGCCATTGGCGGTGTGAAAAACACCTTTGGTGTGCCGGGTGCGGATATGCATGCCGTGTCGTTTTCGAACATTGAAAATTGTAGTTTTATCGGTAAACAACTAAACAATCTGTCCAAGGCGAAAACCCCTTCTCATATCGTTATCGTTGGCGGAGGTACCGAAGGCATTGAAGTGCTCGGAGAGATTCTCCGCAAAATTAAAAACATAAGGAATATTCGTATCCGCCTCATTGAGAGAGAACACCGCCTGCTCAATGGCGTTCCGGCTGACATCGATTCCGAAATCCGGAAACACTGCCGTCCCTATCCGGTTGAATTCCTTACCGGAGAATCCTTAAAAAAAATTACAAAAAAGACAGTTGTATTGTCAAATGGAAAGCGTTTAAAATCTGATTTAACCATCTGGACCGCCGGTGCAAAGCCGCACCCGCTCTTATCAGAATCAGGATTCACCGAAACCGCTGATCAATGGGCCCCTGTCTCCCGTTCACTTCAGCATGTTTTTTATAAAAATGTTTTTTTTGTCGGGGATGCGGCAGATGTGCCTGATGTTAGATCCAAACAGGCCTACCATGCCATTGATATGGGACAATGTGCAGCGTTGAATATTCATCGTCTCCGCAGCGGAAAAGAGCTACAACCATTTAAACCATCGCCAAAACCCATGGTTGTGTCCTTCGGAGAGCTGGACACCTATGTGATCACAGATGAATTTGTACTTGCAGGCAGTGCGTTCAGCTCACTGAAAGAAGCCGTATTCCAAAAGGTCATGATGGATTTCGATCCGGCAGGGATCATGCTGAAAGGGCTTCATTTATCGAATCGTGCTGTTCGTTCCACATTCCCATTAGCATTTGCGACGACCGTTTCCCTTTCGGCCTTAAAACGACTGGGCAAGGTTCGCCTGCTTCATAAACAGAATGGTAAAACCCCTAAAAAAAGGATTGGGAAAAAGGAAACATGAATGATCTTACAGCAGATGTCATCCTTAATGGGGGCGGAGTCGCAGGGGTGGCCTGCGTAAATCATTTGTTTCGTAGCGGCATGCATCATTCGTAAACGATATACACACTTTGAATCTCGTTTTTTTCAGTAAGGATGTTGGACGGTCCATAATATTGGACTATTTTCCTTTTCTTTTTATCATAGGTGATGTCCAGATACGGTGTAAAAAGACGAATAATCCAGCTGTCGAATTCAAGCCGCAGTTTCAATATGTCTTCTGCGGTGTCAATGGGGCGTACTCGGAAACTGTAGTAATCAAGTCGTGATGGAAAAATGAGCTTCATTTTAATGGGGCTTTTTTTCAACTGATCCAGATTGGCAATCAGGTAGTAGTGCCATCCCTGACAGGAAAAAATATTCTCAACACTATCCAGTGGTTTAGCTTCTTCGGGATTTCCTTTAAATTTTCGGAAGATCAGATAATTCCCGTCTTTCCAGCGCAAACCTTCCTGGGTGCCGGTGCGAAAGTCCTGAAAAACATAAGTCGGCATCATGAGGCTTTTTGAATAATCAGAGTTTAATTCCGCAATTTTTTTGCCATTGAGATCAAAGTAGTCATTTTGGGAGGTTTGCAGCTTTCCGTTTTTGTAGAAGGCGGTATGTCTTTCTACATAAACCGGCATCTTTTGTTCCTCATCCAGATAGGCATGCGCTATCGTTACCTCCTGGGAATTTTCCTGGGCAGGTTTTATTCCCGTCAACCTCTCCTGCGTGAAATCCTGGGATATGCCGGGCTGTTTATCGCCGGCAAATAATGGGGCGGCAAAACCAATTATGATAGCTATGATGAGTGTTTTATTCATATGCTGTACCTTTTTATATCCAAGACTGATCAATGCGAAAGCAGCCAGCAGGACCACTTCTATGAAATATCGGGTTTGGCGAAAGAATCAAGGAAAGTGCGCAACTCCTTGTAGTCATTTTCTTCACCTCGGGTCGATTTTAGTATATGGTCGGGCTGAACCTGGCGGTCAAGCCAGAATCTGCCACCGGGAACGGGATTATGCATAGCCAGCCAGACAACCGTATCGGCCCCCTGAAAGGATGTTCTAAGCCAGCGCTTGGTGATGGTATGAAATTTTGGAAGACTGTTCAAAACGCCGGGTGTGTCCGCCCACCCCGGATGCATGGAGTGAACCCGTATGCCCCGGGGCTCGAATTCGGCATTGAGCCCCGTTGAAAAAACATGCATGGCTCTCTTTGCCGCAGCATATGCTTTGGAACCGGAAAAAGGTACCTTCGGGTTCTTGAGTTCTGATATACTTAATTTGCTGCCGTACATTCCCCCGGAGGAAACATTGATGATGCAGCCCCCTGAAACGATCTGACCGGGAAGTCTGCAGCATATTGTCCAGGGGGCAATCAGGTCAACGACGGTGGTTCGCTCGATACCCTCTATTGCGTGTGCTTCGGAGAAAAGTGCTCCTGCATTGTTGATAATCACATCGAGTTCCCGTTTATCGGCCCTGATCTGATCACACATCTGGTTTACCGTTACCAGGTTTTGCATATCACAGTTGTACAGGTGGATCTCTTTTTCAAAGTTGCGCTGCCGCAGTTCTTTTTCCAAAGCCTTCAGCTTGACGCTGTTGCGTCCCACCAGGATCAGGTTACAGCCTTTTCCGGCCAGACTGAATGTTGCAGATCGCCCGAGTCCGGATGTCGGGCCGGTAATCAGAATTGTCTTGGGTCGTGTATTCGTCGCACTGAATTGTTTGCGCCGGTGATTCCATCCTTTGGCTGAAAATCGGTAAGGGACAGTAAGCACATGCAATGGTTTGCCGGGAAGGAGCTGTCTGTCCTTTTTTTCAAGCACTTCCTTTAGTCTCGCAACAACGCGATCGCCGATTCGGTTCATGATCGGGCGAAAGAGGAGATCTGTAATCCTGCTGTTGATTTTGATATCCGCCTGGTAGGTGACAGTAGTATTTTCAGCATTGGCAGATTGAAAGGAAATTTCGTCTATGGCGTGAAAATTTGGTGCTACGCATTTCAGGCGCAGGAGTCGATTGGTTTTCAATTCCTCAAGGGTGTATTCGACTGTCTGGAGTTGTCCGGCAATAGAATAAATAAATTGAAATTTGGAACCAACATGGATGGGGCCCAAATCGATGCGCTGCCCCTGTATGACATGGTCGTCCCATTCATAGAGTTGTGAGAAATCCATGACATACTGAAACACCTTTTCTACAGGCATTCCGATGGTAATCGTCTTTTTTACAAGCATGAATAAAATCCTTTTTGAAAATTCAAATATTCGCGCTTCCTGTGAGTCCTTGGTCGATTTTGTTGCGTATTTCCCGATGTTGTTTCCGATCGAGGGGATACTGCAATGCAATCAGAAACGCAACTAGATTGCAAACGCACGGTAAAAGGGCATACAGAATTCTAAGGGTCAGCACTACGGACGCGGGTTGTTTCATATTGGGTGTATACCCGGAAGTGCCCAGCAGAAAAAGGCCCACGCCTACCCCAAATGCAGCGGCCATTTTTTTTGCAATGGACCATAGCCCGATGTAAAGGCCTTCTCTCCGTTCACCGGTGATCATTTCGTCGTAGTCAATTACATCCGCCTGAATGGCGGACGGGATGGCAAGGGTGGCACCAAACCCGATGCCTGATATAAACACCAGAACCCCGTAGATCCATTCATCACCGGGCCCCAGAAAAAAGACACCTGAAAATGCCCCGGTGTTGATGGCCATGGCAGCAAGCCACATGGCTTTTTTTTCAAATTTTTTTGCCCCCAGGACCCACAGGGGTAGAAATAAAATTCCGGTCACAAAATAGATAAATAAAAACAGGTCTGCAAGGGGCGAATGCAGCACATACTCTACATAATAAAGAATCAGGGTTGCCGGCAGGTTATTGCCCACAGCGCTGATGGTGTAGGCGATCAGCAATATCCGGAAAGGCCTGTTTTTAAAGCTTGATGCAATACCCTGAAAAATAGTTGCAGACCGTGCGGCCGTACGAAGGGACCGCTCTCTGAAAGTCATGACGCACCACAAGACGGAGACCAGAATCAGCGGCGCATAGACAATCGACAGAATGAAGAAAATATCGCGTTCTCCCTGATCATTATCCGGGATACTGAAGATGGATTTAACCATTGCCGGTGATGCCGCCGCGACCAGTGTGCCGGCTATCAGAGCACCATCCCGTATACTGAATAAAATGGTTCTCTCGTTGTAGTCGTAAGTCAACTCGGGACCCAACGATTCATATGGCACGATAATCACCGTCCAGAAAAGGAAAAGTGTGAATATCAGTACCATGAACCAGATGGCTGCAATGTCGACACCGGTATGAGGGGGATTGAACAAAAGAAATATGGCAAGGGCGGTGAAAACAGCACCCAGGGCCATAAGGGGCCGCCTCCGGCCATATGGCGTCCGGATACGATCGGATATCAGGCCCACCGCAGGGTCCGTTACAGCATCAAACAGCCGTACAACCAGCAGTATCAGTCCAAGTGCCGATACATGGACCCCGATAACGTCGGTATAAAATTTGGGAATGTAGATATAAACAGGAATGCCTACCACCGCCAGGGAAAAAGCAGGAGCTGCATAAGCGATTTTTTCTTTTAGACTAAGTTTTTTCAATTGATAACTCAACTGGTTTCATGAAATCATGACTATATTTATTCCCCCCTTGAGGGGGGCCAGGGGGGTGTTGTATCAATCGCTGCTGTTTACACCCTTCTAAATCCCCCTCACGGAGGGAATCTGTCATATTTGTTCGTAATTTTTCCAAAATGATTACGATTGAGTAAATTGCGCTGTAGCTGATGAAACCGAAACCCGAAAATTGAGTTGATAAATAAAAATAGTTATTCCAGAGCGAATATATCTGCCTGGAATCGAGTTTTTATCCTTTACCGGATGCTTGAAGGCGTGGCAGGCTAATATCTGACAGATAGTCACCACGGTAAGGGAATAGATAAACAATGAAATACCGCTTCAGTCGCAACCTAAAACGTGATAACAGAACAACCTCCATTATCACCTCGTATCCTATCTCATTTTTTCACAGCCGCTTCAAGTTTTTATTGATAGGTAAATGAGCAAACCACTATGAGCTGATGATAAACAGTCAGTTATGACGGCACCAGGAGGAGGCTGCTATTTTTTCTTTGCAGGTCGATTCCTTTTCCAGGACGATAGCTATGGTCAAAATTTTTTGCATGGTTTCCTGACCGGTGAGGGCATTGGCCGCCGAAGGAACTTTCTTCACGGCCATGGGAATCGGCTGGTATTTCGCCTTTTGCTTTAAGTACTAAGTATGTATTTTCCAATTGATCCAAAAGCTTTTCGGCATTCTGCGATTTTTTTGAAACCACAAAGTGGACATCCAGATCACTCACTTCAATAAAATCTATCCGGTTCGCAGGCTCCTTTATAATGGTAATCCAGCCCCCATAGCTATATCCTCGTAAAATGATGATTGTTTTATTAAAAAGATCCGCAGAGGAGTGGATGGGGGGATTATTGCCTATTGTATAAGCATTCAGGAACAGTTTGGTAACGATGGTTTTACTTACATAGGTTGTGCCCTCAAATTCAGGGAGCGTTGATAAACCGATCCATAAGTCGATTTGACCGTTTGCCATGCTTTTGGCCAGGCGTTTGGCCGGATAGGAATGAGCCTCCCAGCCATAGTCTAGTCTCGACAGCACCTTGTCAGCCATGGCAATCAGGATTCCATCCGGTTTATCTTCAGCGTTTGTGAAGGTCATGGGAGGAAATTCTACATATCCTATTTTACTATCATTCTACTGTGGCATAACGCGGCAGACAAAATAATAACGGCCACAATGAGTATTTGCTGGTAAACTGCAATTTTCATTTCATTTAATCCCTTGGAGTTCTATTTCTCGCCATTTTCGGCTATCGAAAAACGGCACAGTACGGATCGAAAATCTCAAAAATTCATTCGATGTATACTGAATGCAGGTTATGTAATTTTTCCATTCCCATCGCCTTATGATATTGGGCTTCGATACGGTTGAACACTTTTTGCCAGGTATAGTTCGCTGCAATTTTTTCAGCTTGCGGATCATGATAATCGGGGCATTTTTTCACTTTGGATATCATGCCGATGATCTTTTGGGTCAATGCGTCTTCCAGACATTGTTCATCGCATGGATAGGGGCGATCAATGGTTTCAAGCCTTGGCAGTTGTATCAACGCTACTGTTTCTTCGGACGCTGAGCCGAAAATTTCTTCAAATCCGGACAGATTGGTGGTGATAATCCGGCAGCCGGACGCCAGCCCTTCAAACAGGACCAGGGGAAGGCCTTCGAAAAATGACGGCAGCACCTGTATATGCGATTTTTTCATTAAGGCCGATAGCTGATGGTGGGTAACATACCCGTGAATGGTTACCCGCTGGCCTAACTCTTTTGCAAGCGTTATACATTCATCAAATTCCGGTCCTCTTCCGCTGCCGGCCATATGAAGGTGCCAATCATGATCTTGAATGGCGGCAAGTGATTTTAACAGCCACGGAACCCCTTTGCTTCGATTCAACTTGCCGGCATACAGGATGTGAACCGTGTCTCCAATGGTCCTGGGTGTGCGATTGAATATTGTTTCGTCATATCCCCCGCCGATGGTGGAAATTTTATCTTCCGGGATATCATACAATTTAACGATATCTTTTTTCTGGTCACTGGTCAGGGCAATGATCCTGTCCAGCTGGCGACAGTATTTTGATACAAATTCTTGTAAATGCGAACAGTTACTGTATTGCCTGAGATCTGTTCCGTGGCAGGTTGTCACAATGGGTATTTGAGAAAAAAGTTTTCTTGTCAAGGCGGTCAGAACCAGCAGGTGATGGGTGTGAATGATATCCGGCCGGTAAAGGTCTACGGCGGTTTGCAATGCCTTGGAGAAAGCCGTTTGGTATGCCAAAAGACGATCGCCTTTCAATTCTTGAAACAGGGAGCTACGGTAGGGCATCACATCGGACATGCCGGTCACCGGGAAATTCAGAAGATCGGATTCAAAAAGAACATACTGGCAGTGGTCAGGCGGAATATGGCTGATAACCGGAATATTGTTCGCAGGTACGCCGGCAACCATGTAATTGGAAAATCCTTTGGCCTGGGCTTTCCCTGCAATTGCCTGCAGATAAATTCCGCTTCCGGTCTTTTCCGGTCTTTGTCCGATAACATGCAGTATTTTCATTGGGTTCGTCGTTCCCACCCATCCGGTTTGATCTTGTATTGTTCATACGCTTTGCGCCAGGTTGCGGACATTTTGACTTTTCTGGTCGGCCAGCTGAAACCGAAATGTCCGCAGATACTGCAGAATACAGACATCTGGTCCGTCAACGTGTCTGATTGATCGGGCAGGCGTTTGCGGCCCAGGTTCCATTGAAATATCCGATCAATACCACCCGCCACAGCACACATATAGTAGCCAAGAGGGGTTACGCCCAGACCGCAGTCGGCGATTATGCGGCAGCCGCAGGAGTAATCGGAGAATCGGTTATAGAACGTATCCCGGGGAGCCAAATTGAAGGGCTTGAAAAGATTTCTGCGAGAGGTTTTAAGGGTACTTTTTAGGGTGAAATTGCGGGGAATTTTTTCGAGTATGCACTGAACGCGTTTGCCAAAAAAATTGGTTCCCAGAACCAGCCTGACCGAAGGATTATGCTGCTCCTGGTACCAGGTCAAGAGTTCCAAAATTTCAAATATTCGACTGTGAAGCGTCGGCTCACCACCCAGTAACCGAATCCGCCTCCATGCCACGTTGCTTTCTATGCTTTGCCTGAGAAAGGCCTGGATTTCTGCGACGGAAATTTCCAGCGAACTGGGAGCCTGCGTGCAGGAACGGTTGCAATTGATACATTTCAGGTTGCATTGGTATGTAATGTCGATTTCAGCATATTCGCGACTGACTTCAAATTGCCTGCCGAAATGCTTGACAACAAACGATTGCGCTCGCAGGAACTGATATAAATCCAGTAGCAATCTTTTTACGGTAATGTTTCGGTGGCGGATCGGCAATTCCATTCTTTCAACCGTATTTAATAGCTGCATTTTTTGTGTATGATGAACCGTTTATTCATCCCGATGAACGATATCGGGGGCAAAAGCCGGCCGGCAGACCGCTATATATTCCGCTCCCTGGGGGGCGGGAGTGCTGTACTGTACCCATTCGCCCCCAGGTACCAAAATGGCTTCCCCGGCACAAACGTCAACGATCCCTTCTTTGGTCTTGACTCGCAATAAACCACGAAAAACAATCGTATATTCATCGAATTCAGGTTGCTGTCCCGGTTCCGTCCATCCGCCGGGACTTTTCATTCTCGCAATACTGAGGTCATCGGTTTGGGAGTTTACGCGGCCGAAGTATTCTTCAATGATTTTGGGCTTATTTCCTGCGGATTCTATAATGGAAGGCCGGTTGATTTTTTTTATCATATATCTCTTACTTCTTTTTTGTTCGGATTCTTCCAGAACAATGTCCCCTAAAGTTTTGTTCCGGAATGGGAAAGAATCCGGACGGATCATGCTGCCATCCGGAATAAAACTGTGTCCAGTATGATTCGATAATTCGCAAAAAACAAGAAAAACCATGCAACCCAGACACATGCCTTCCGGAATTATCGTATTAGATTTTTTAGCGTAAAAACGGAATCGAATCAATTGGTCAAAAAAGTATGAAAATCAAGAATTCGAGCATCTGCAGCGGAATGTTCGACCATAAGGGATGGACGTATATCAAAACCCGGAAATAGGATAGGGAATGCCTATTGTGCGTTGACTGGCGATTGTCCGATTTGAAGTTTTTTTGTCATTTATGCCTCTTTTCTTTTCGCCCGCCGGTGTATAAGAATAAAAAAGAGGTTTGGATTTGGACAACGCGGTGGACATAAAAAACACTTTCGATACCATCAACAATTCAAAGTATCACCCTTACATGGCATCTTGCATGGCAATTGATAAGCAATGATAGGAGAAAACATGAGTATCGTATTTACACCGGCAAAAATAAATGGAATGGAAATCCCGAACCGATTTGTTCGATCCGCTACATGGGAAGGCATGGCCGCTGATGATGGTTCTGTTACCCCGAAACTGATTCAGGCAATGGTAGATCTTGCCGAAGGCGGGGTGGGCATGATTCTGTCCGGACATGCCTATATCAGCCGCCGGAAGGGCCAAAGCCGCAGGTTTTGACGGTGTCCAGATTCATTCCGCGCACGAGGGATAAGGGATAAGGGATAAGGGATAGGGCTTGCGGTCAGTCGTGATCCATTCGTCGTTTTCACCTCCAACATATTCGCGATTCTCGGTCTGCGGTCACTCTACTTTCTGCTGTCCGGAATCATGCACCGGTTCCAATACCTGAAGGTGGGGCTGTCCGCTGTCCTGATTTTCATCGGGGCGAAGATGCTGCTGTCCGATTTTGTGAAAATACCCGTGGAGATATCGCTCGGGGTTGTCGCATCCCTGGTCGGTATGTCCGTGATCGAGTCCTTGTTGGTCGGCAAGAAAAAGCCTGCAATGATGTTACCAGGAGTATAACTATGAAAAATGAATCCAGACCAAGAGTCGCTTTCCCTGGAGGTGCTCAAAGCTGCGTCAGAGAGACCCTCTTTTCAATTTCGACCATCACGAAAATGACCAGACTGCTGGTTAGGACCATTCCCCATTCTTTCAAGCCCATGGGAGCACTCTGGAAGACGGTGTTGAACACCGGAAGGTAGGTATAAAAGAGCTGCAGCAGGGTCATAATGGCCACACCGACCCAGAGCGGAGGATTGCTGAACAGACCCAGGGACCAGACCGGACGGGTCATGGAGCGGCAGTTAAACAGGTAAAACATTTCTCCGAACACAAACACGTTAACTGCCAGGGTCCGGGCCAGTGCCTCGTTGTCGCCCATCAGCATCAGTTCGAGCTTGAAGAACCCGAAGGCGCCGATCACCAGCAGCAGACTGACCATCACAACCCGGGCGATCAAAGGCGCCGAAAGAATCGGCATGGCAGGGTCCCTGGGAGGGCGCTGCATAATGCCGGTTTCTTTGGGTTCAAAAGCCAGCATCAGACCCAGCAGCAGGGCGGTGGTCATATTAATCCACAGGATCTGCAGGGGCAGTATGGGGAGTCTCGTTCCTAAAAGGATGGCGGTCAGGATGACCAGCCCTTCACCGCCGTTGGTGGGCAGGGTCCAGGTGATAAATTTGATCAGGTTGTCAAATACGCCGCGGCCTTCTTCCACGGCGGCCTTGATGGTGACGAAATTGTCGTCGGTCAGAATCATATCGGCCGACTCCTTGGATACCTCCGTGCCGGCCAGCCCCATGGCCACACCGATGTCTGCCTGACGCAGGGCCGGAGCGTCGTTGACACCGTCACCGGTCATAGCCACCACATAGTCTTTTTTCTGCAACGCCTCGACTAAGCGCAGTTTTTGCTCCGGCGACACCCGGGCGAAAACAGCCGTACTGTCCGCTGCCGCGATCAATTGCGCCTCATCCAGCTCGGCGATATCACGACCGGTAAGTACCTCCCGGGTGTGATGGGAACAGGTTTCACCACACAGCCTCATCTGACGGGCAATGGCTCCGGCGGTGCCGGCATGATCGCCGGTAATCATTTTAACCCGAATACCGGCCTCCTGGCAGGCCCTCACCGCTTCGACAGCCTCGGGCCTTGGTGGATCGATCATTCCTTGGAGACCGATAAAATGAAGGCCTTCCGCCACGTCGGCATGCGCGATACTGGTCGTATCGGGGGGCATTTCTTTCTGGGCGAAGGCCAACACCCGCAGGCCCTTTTCAGCCATGGACTCAACCCAGTGAGCAATGGCATGCGGTTCGGGCACATCCGGCTCACCGTCCGGACCTAAAATGGTGGCACACTCGACACAGATACTTTCGATGGAACCTTTGATATAAAGCAGGCGGGGTTTGCCTTCACCCTGGTCATGAAGCGTAGCCATGTACTGCCGGGCCGACTCGAAAGGAATGGTATCCAGCCGCGGCAGCTCTTTTTCCAGCACCCGGGGATCGTAACCGGCCTTCATGGCCGAAACGATCAGGGCGCCCTCGGTGGGGTCGCCTTCCACCCGAAAGCTTCCGTCGCTCTCTTTCAGGCGGGAATCGTTGCACAGCAGGCCGGCTTTTAAAAGCGCCTCCAGGGCACGGTTGGATGAAGGGACAACGGCATCGTCGACGGGTGTGATGGTTCCTTCGGTGACGTACCCGATGCCGGAAACAGCATACCGCGGTCCGCCAGCCACAATATCCTGAACCGTCATCTGGTTCTGGGTCAGGGTACCGGTTTTGTCAGAACAGATGACCATGGTGGACCCCAGGGTTTCAACGGCCGGAAGCTTGCGTATAATGGCATTACGCCTGGCCATGCGGGATACACCGATGGCCAGGGTAATGGTGATGGCCGCGGGCAGGCCTTCGGGAATGGCCCCGACCGCCAGGGCCACAGATGCCATAAACATCTCCACCAGATCTTGACCGCGCAGAATACCGACTACAAAGGTCATTGCCGCCATGGCCAGAATGGCATAAAGCAGAATGTTTGAGAACTGGTGGATCTTACGGGTCAGGGGAGTTTCAAGCACATCAGCCGCTGCGATAAGCTGGTTGATGCGGCCGATCTCGGTGCCGTCTCCTGTGGCGACCACGATACCCCGACCGCTGCCGTAAGTGACCAGGGTGGAGGAATATGCCATGTTCCGGCGGTCGCCGATGACCAAGTCTTCTTCCAGCACGACGTCTTCCTTCTGAACCGGGACGCTTTCTCCGGTCAGGGCGCTTTCGTCGATCTGAAGCTCCCGGGTTTGGATCAGTCGCATATCAGCCGGCACCTTATCCCCGGATTGCAGCAGAACCAGGTCGCCGGGTACCAGTTGAACAGCCGCGATTCGTCTCTTTTCTCCATCGCGGACCACGGTGGCTTCATTGGTCATGGCGCGAGACAGGGCCTCGATGGCTTTTATGGCCTTGGCCTCCTGGACGAAACCGATAACGGCGTTGACCAGCACCACTGCAAAAATGACACCCGCATCGACGTACTCTGCCAGAAACAGGGTAATCAGGGCGGCCATCAGCAGGATGATTACCAGGGGCTGCTTGAATTGCAGCAGAAAACGGATTAACGGACCCTGCCCTTTGGCCTGCGTCAGTTCATTGGCACCAAAACGTGCCGCGCGTTCAGCGGCCGCCTGCTCGGACAGGCCGTTGCTTTGATGGGAGTCAACGGAAGAAAGCACTTCTTTTGCTGGCAGACTGTGCCATGATTGCTGGGAAAAATGTTGCATGATCCACTCCTGCTTTTCTTGATAAAAAATCATTTGGAAAGAAAAAATGCTTTTTTCAGAAAGTGGTCTCTTTCTATCCGAACTGCTTGTTGTATAAAGCGTAATACGTTACCGGCACCACGAGCAGGGTGAACAGGGTCGATGCCAGCAGGCCGAATATCAATGCCCAGGCCAGGCCGGAAAAAACCGGGTCCAACGTAATGGGCCAGGCACCGATGGCGGTGGTGGCGGCGGTGAGCAGAATGGGCCGCATGCGGATGGCGCCGCTTTGCAAAATGGCCTCTTTGAAGACCATTCCTTCTTTAACCGCATCCTGGATAAATTCGATCAACACGAGTGAATTCCGAATGACAATGCCGCCCAGGGCGATCATGCCGATCATGCTGGTGGCCGTGAAAAACACCGGATTTTCATATCCACCCACAGGCCCGGCAGCCAGGTTGAGCAGAAAAAAACCCGGCATGATGCCGAGAATCGTTAACGGAATGGCCATCATGATCAGAACCGGCATGAAAAACGAACCCGTGTTGATGACCAGAAGGATGTAAATGCCCGTGAGAGCGGCGGCAAATGCGATCCCCATGTCCCGGAAAACCCGGATGGTGATTTTCCATTCCCCCTCCCCGTCCCATTTGACGCGGGTCCCCTTCGGCACGGGAGTATTTTTCAATTTCCGCTGCATGTCCCAAATGGCCAGGGCTGGGGCTCGTCCGGCGGTATCCGCCTGAACATACACCACCCTTTCCAGGTTTTTGTGATAAATGGTTTGCTCAATGGGAACTTGTAGGGGTTTGACCAGTTCGGCCAGGGGAACCATCTTGCCGGCGGCTGTTTTTACCGGAATTTGCGACAGGGCGATAATCCCCGACCGCTGATCCCGTGGCAGAACGGTTCGTATGACCAGGGGCTGGCGTTCGGTTGGTCTGTGTAAAGTGGCGGGCAGGGTGCCCGACACCGCCGATTGCAGGGTCTTGATCACGGTTTGGGTGCTCACCCCGTGCAAGGCGGCCTTTTCCTTGTCCAATACAAAATCGATCTTTTCATGGGGCGCTTCCACGGTATCGTCAATGTCCACCACAAAAGGCTCGGATCGCATGATATCTTTGACATGGGCGGCGCTGTCCACGAGCTGGGTGTAAGTGCGATCGGGGCCGCCGTAAATTTCGGCCACGATGGTGGACAAGACCGGCGGGCCCGGCGGGACTTCCACCAGTTTGATATCGGCGCCGTGTTTTTCCGCGATGGCATTCAAATCGTTTCGCAGACGCAGCAGGATCGCGTGGCTCTGTTGTTCGCGCCGGTCTTTTTCGGCAAGATTGATGCGGATGTCCCCCATGTGAGCGGCATTGCGAAGGAAATAGTGGCGCACCATGCCGTTGAAATCCATGGGCGAGGCGGTGCCCGCATAGGAAACCATGTGGGTCACTTCAGGAACCGTCCGCAGATAGTGTTCAAACGCCCGCATCGCCCGGTCGGTGCTCTCCAGGGTAGTGCCTTCGGGCATGTCCACGACAATCTGAAATTCATTTTTATTGTCGAACGGAAGCAGTTTCAGGGGGACCAGGCGGAAAACCGCCAGGCCGCAGGAAAGGATCAGTAAAATGGCGACCCCGGCCGCCAGCGCGTAGCGAGCTTTCTGTGATGACAGGAACGGCGCCACCAGAGCGCGGTAAGCCCGCGTCAGCCGGCCCGCGGGTGCGGATTGATCACTGCCGGCGGCCGGAGCCGGGGGAGGTGTGGCGTTTTTCAATAGATGGTAGGCCATCCAGGGAACGATGGTCAGCGCACACAAGGTCGAGGCGATGACGGTCAAGGGGACGTTGGCGGCCATGGGCCCCATGTAGGGCCCCATCATGCCGGTGATGAAAAACAAGGGGGTAAAGCAGATAATGATGGCGATGGTGGACATGATGACCGGTGGCAGTACTTCGTCGACGGCGAATAGTGTTGCGGCGCGCGGGTTTCGGCGACCCATGAAAATATGCCGCTGAATGTTGTCCACATTGGTGATGGGGTCGTCCACCACCAGGCCGAGGGACAAAATCAGAGCGAACAGGGTCACCCGGTTGATGGTGTACCCGAATATCATATTGACGAACAGGGCCAAAGAAAAGCTGATGGGTACGGCCAGGGCAACCACCAGGGCCTCGCGCCATCCCAAGGTCAGGGCCAGCAGAATGACGACGCTCACCACGGCGAACAAAAGGGAGCCGAGCAGTCCGTTGACTTTTTCCTGGGCGGTCTCGCCATAATTACGGGTGACCACCACCTGAACATCCCCGGGCAAAATGGTATTCTTCAGGGTTTCCATTTCCTGGAGGATGTCGTGGGCCACCCAAACTGCGTTGGTGCCGCGTTTTTTGGCGAGGGCCAGGGTTACCGCCGGATAGGTCAGGGGGGTATGTTCCAACTGATGGGCGTTTCGGTAGAAATGAGAAAAACCTATGCGGGAATAATGCTGGGTCTCTTCCGGTCCGTCAATGATATCGGCCACGTCCCGAACATACACCGGACGTCCGTCCCGGACGCCGACCATCAAGGCGCCGACTTCCGCAGCAGTGCGCAGGAAGGCACTGCTGCTGACAACAATATTTTTATTGGTACGGGCGAACCGGCCGGCGGTAACCGCCGCGTCAGCGCCTTGAAGCGCCTCTTGCAATTCCAGCATGGAAACCCCCAGAGCGTGCATGCGCTCAGGCAGCAGTTCCACGCGGATTTCCCGTTTACGCCCCCCCACAATTTCGGTCCGGGAGATATCGGGTATCGCGGACAGCCGGGACAACACCTCCTCGCCGATGCGCCGCAGTTCATGATCCGAGTAGCGTTGGGAATACAGCGTCAGATTGACAATGGGCACATCGTCGATTTCCACCGGTTTGATTACCCAGCCCTGCACGATGGCCGGTGCCTGGTCGATATTCATCATGATTTTATTGTGAAGCTTGACGATAGACGCCTCGCGGTCTTCACCCACGAAAAAACGGACGGTGACGACGGCCATGTCGGACTTGGACATGGAATAGACATACTCCACGCCGTCAATCTGCCATAATAGCCGTTCCAGCGGCGTGGCCACGAGGTCTTCAACTTCCTGGGCACTGGCCCCGGATGCGTGTACGAAAACATCAGCCAGGGGCACCACGATCTGGGGTTCTTCCTCCCGGGGCGTCACCAGAATCGCGGCGGCGCCCAGACTCAGAGCGGCGATGATGAGTATGATGGACAATTGCGACGATAAAAATGTTTCGACGACCCTTGCAATCAGACCTTTGGGTTCCGCTTCCTGCGCGTGCATGCCTATTCCTCCACTGCAATGAGTTCCCCGCCCGAGAGACCTGAAAGAATTTCAATCCGATCGCCGATTTTGTTTCCCGTCTTGACAAAAAGCGTTTGCCAGGATTGCCCCATTTTCGCATCGACCAGCTCCAGCTGCCCCACGCGCCGTATACTGCGATACGGCAGGGTCACCACCGCGTGTTCTTTTACCGGAATCAACAATTTCCCGTACATGCCCGGAAACAATCCCGGCATGCTGGGCAATGCGACCTTGACCAGAAACGTACGGGTCTGGGGGTCGGCATACGGCACGATTTCCTCTACCTGAACGTCCGCGGTCTTTTCCAGGGTATCGATTGTTGCGGACAAGGTGTCCCCCGGGGCAACGGTCTTGATCAGACCTTCCCGCACATAGGCTTCCAGCCGTAAAAAACCGCTGGTCTGCAGGACCACAAGCGGCTTGCCGGGCAAGGCCAGATCGCCCGGCTCCACCATGCGTTTGAGCACTTCACCGCTTTCAGGCGCCCGAAGGGTGGTATAGCCCAAAGCGATTTCCGCTTCCTTGATCACCTCCTCGGCGTGACGGATATGGGCTTCGGCGCCGGCCAGTGCTTCCCTGGCCTTGGTAACACCGGCTTTGGCCTGCAAATATGCGGATTCGGCTTGTTCCAGGTCCTGGGAAGTGGCCGCCTGGGATTGGAAAAGCTGTTGGGTGCGATTGTATGCCGCCTCCGCTTCGGCAAATGCCGCCTCTGCGGCCGCGAGTCCCTGGCGAGCTTGTTCCTGGACTGCAGTGGCGGCTTTCAAGCCTTGGCGGGACTGATCCAAACGGGACATAAACTGCCGGTTGTCCAGCGTCAGCAGCGCGTCCCCTTTCTGCACCTTGGTGCCGGCGTTGACCTTGACGTTCACCACCTGTGCCGTGACCTGGGCTTCGATGCGGGTCTCCGTGCGCGGCCGGACAGTCCCCACGGCCTCGTACCATTCGGTGATGTTTTCGAGCCTCGCAGTTACGGTCTTTCGCTGGGAAGCGTTGGGGGGTGTCGGACCGGCATACGTTCCCGGTGCGATCACACTATCGCCGGAAAGAAAAGCCGCCACCCAGATAATGACCCCGCAGCCGATGACCGCGGCGATCGTCTTTGCTCTTTTGGTCATGTTTTTCATGGCGTGATTCCCTCTATGGTTTCCGATGAATCAACTTCACTATCCGGATCATCGTAATAATAGCTGCCTTTCAAACCCTATGTGGACCGATACCCGACGGCGCCAAATCCATGGCCACCCCGGACTGGCATGGCTGTCCCCAGACCTTCATGAGCTCCGGCCGATTTCAAAGCGGGCATACATCAATTTTGCTGCGACTGTGAGGTTTCCGAGGACTTCCCGGCGATGGACACACCATATAGAACCCGGTCGCCGGGCTCTATATTAGGCCTGAATGACGGAATTGTCAACTATCGGACCTGCCATATCCAGGGCAATCGCATATCTTTGATGGCATAGAATTTGATGCATTGAATTGAGTGCCCATGCATCTATACGCATAACCACTCAATTTTATAAACAATATCATTATTAAACAACCTATTGAAAATATTAAATAAATCTAGAC
>JBGSLR010000018.1:0-175074 GCA_041740615.1 Desulfobacterales bacterium | reverse complement strand
TATCTTCTTCCATTCAAAGGTCTTGGACAGCATAAAATGAAAATGGGAACCTGATTTTGAATTTAGCAATTTAAAATAGCTAAACGGCTGAATTTTCAAAGAGCGATTCTTAATTTCTGTTTATTTTGGACAGCAGTGAATGGCGGAAAGAATTGAGAGTTATTGTAATATTTGCGGTTGGATTGGCATGATTCCCCTTGCGATCATCAACGGAGCGATTCGGAAGAGGGGGCATGATCCTTCGTAAGTGAATTGACAGCGCATCAAATATCGACGGCCATTGCGCCTTGCTTTTTTTACAATATTCGAGGATAAATGAACCCACAACAGAAGGATAGAGCCGCCATCATCGCCCCGCCGCCCATGCTTTTTTTCATGTGTCTGAGCGCGGGATCCGTTTTCAGCAGCCTGTTTCCGGAAACTACCCTGCATGCTTCCTGGCCTGTCAGACTCATCCCGGGCTTCCTGCTTTTCGGCCTGGCGGGTCTGATCGCTTTTTCCGCTTTTCGTGCATTCAAAACCCATCAAACGCCATTTGATCCGTATAAAAAAACCGTGCGCGTGATTCAGGACGGACCGTTCCGATTTTCGCGCAATCCTCTTTACCTGGGGCTTATGCTGCTGTTCGCAGGGTTTGTTTTCCTGCTGGCTTCGGTCTGGATGGTGCTGTTCATGGCTGTTTTTTTCATGCTGCTGGTATATGGCGTTATTCGGCCGGAGGAGCGCTACCTTGAGGAAAAATTCGGTGAGGAGTATCTGCGTTACAAGAAATCCGTGCGTCGCTGGTTGTAATGAAGCCCGGTTGGATTAGGGCGTTTTCCGATCGAATATTCCGGCCATCAGACCCGAGAGGCGTATGGTATGAAAACGGATCTCTGCCTGGCTGCGGCCGGGATAACGGGCATAGCTGATCATGATGCCGTTCAGGGCGGAGAAAAGCGTGTGGGCGACCAGCCGGGGATTGGAATAGATGCCGGTTGCTTCAATGACCCCCACAATGCGGTCCATCAACGGTTTCATCACTTTGTTGAGCTTGTCCGTCGCTTCCGGCGGCATTTCTCCGCCCAGCATGAAGTGCCCCATCATCTGGTAGAACGTCATGTTGTCGTTGAGATAGGTAATATACAGTGCACACAAACGATCCAGTGAAGGCGCTTGTCGGCGGTTTTCCGCATCCAGTATGCGGGTGATTTCCTGGGCGTGCTGTAAAAAAATATCCAGAAACAGTTCGGTGAGGTTCGTGTAATAATTGTAGATGGTGCCGATGCTCATGCCCACTGCCTTGGCGATTTCACGGACAGTGACGCTTCGGAAATCTTTTTGGGCGAACAACTGCCCGGCGGCTTCCAGAATGAGTTTCCGTCGGGCATCGCGTTCCTGCTTTTTCAAATCCAACAATGTGTTTTGTTCAACCAAATCCGGTTTCCTCCGGCGATATCGCGGCTGGAAGCCGCTTCCAAAGGCTTTCTATTTGCCGATTTTACCTTCGAAGACGTTTAGCATGTCTTCGTCCGTGAAACAACGCTCGCTTTGATCCGGATTGGTGGCGTCGTCCTCCATCTGGCGTCGATCATAGGAAGCGTCCAACACCTGATTGTAATATTCATGCTGAATGAGCAGATTCATGATTTGGGTGGTGCCGGTCCAGATCATGCCGAGGCGCGTGTCTCGCAGGGCGCGTTCGATGGGGTACACATCCGTGTACCCGATTCCGCCCATTATCTGCATGGAATTGTTGACAATATCCCATGCCGCTTCCGTTGCGAACCGCTTTGCCTCGCTGACGATGCGCCGGACATTGGGATAATTTTCATCCACGGCCCGGGCCGCCATAAACGTCAAGGCGCGGGCGGCGTCGAGTTGGGTGATGGAGTCCGCCACCTTGAAACTGACCGCCTGGTATTTCCGGATTTCCTTGCCGAATGTCCGGCGGCGGTTGGAGTATCGTACGGCCAGATCCAATGCGCCCCAAGTCCCTAGGCAACCGGCTGCGGATGTCAGGCGTTCCGGAATCATCATCTGATGAAAACACAACGCGCCGCTATGCAATTCACCCACGAGATTCTCCTTGGGAACCTTGACGTCTCGGAACACCAACCGTCCGGTGCCGCCTCCGCGACACCCCATCAGACCGTACATATACTCGGTTTCGACGCCCGGGCCCCGCTCCACTATCAACAGGCTGAGGCGTTGATATTTATGGGCTTTTTCATCAAAATTGGTGCGGCAGTAAACCAGAAAGAAATCCGCGCCTTCGGCGCCGACCACGAAGCGTTTCTGGCCGTTCAGAACAAAATGATCGCCGCGCAGTTCCGCGCGGGTCATGGCCCCGAAGAAGTCCGATCCACCCCGGGGTTCGGTGAGGGCCTCGGCCGCCACCAGCTTCCCCTCGATGTAGGGTTTCAAGAATTTTTCTTTCTGCGCTTCCGTACCGAACACATTCAGGGCTTCCCCCACAATGGACGGCATGACAAAGGCGCATCCCAGGGCCATGCCCAGACAGCCGATTTCTTCCGTGGCCGCGACCTCCGCCACCCAGCTCATTCCGCGGCCGCCGTATTGCCGGGGAAATCGAATCCCCCGCAAATTCAGCGCCGCCAGCTTTTCCACGAATTCGCGCGGGTAAACGATTTCATCCTTGTCCATTTTGCGCAGAAAATCACTGCTGATTTCTTCGCGGACGAATTTGCGGACCTCTTGTTTCAGTTCCCGTTCTTCGGGATTCAATAGGAAATCATACATGGCTGCCTCCTGGAACTAAGGGTTTCGGGATGATGGCATATATCGGAAATGAACAATGCTCAAAATATTGAACAATGCTCAAGTTGTCAAGAATTTTTCCAAGAGTGGTCCATTTATCCCGTCGGCAGGGTGTCCAGATAATATTGATCCGCCATTGTCAGGGAGATCCATCGTTTCTGCAGCGCCGCACCGGCAAAGCAAACGGCCGGCAGGTCGGGGGCCATGGAAAACATGCGATCCTGCCAGGCGAAGATCAAAGGGTCGGGACAGGGACAGTCGATCAAGATGCCGTCCAGATGGTTCAGGGATTCGAGATCCACTGATTCGGGAAGGGACGGAGACTGCCACCAGAACACCTGGCGCTGCATTTCGTCCTGGAAAAGGGGTTGCTCCTTGGTGGAGAGCAGGGTGAAGAGGACGGCGCGATTCCCGCGAGCATCGTATAAAAAGCGCAGGTCGTTGTCCAGGTAGTGGGGTCGCATCAGGCGAACGGAAGCCAGCAACGCCTCGGTGTTCGGCAGGGTGGCGGGTTCGACGACGATGAGTTCGAACGGAGTGAAGGGATTGGTCGTGGTGGTGATGGTGAGAACGGCGCGAATATGGTTCCAATCCTGAATCCCGGGAGGCACCAGCAGCTGGTAGGGATGCGTGAGTACGGCGGACAACTCGGTCAGATCTGATTTGGTTCGTTCCGGATAGATCACCAACCGGAAGAGGCCGGATTCACCGCCTGTTTGAACCCACTGGTCGGAAAAGCGTTCCCGGTCCGCATTGTTTTTTCGCAGGCAGATGTTCAGATGGGGGGCCGGAAACAGAGCGGTGTCCAGTCGCTCCTCGGCTTCCTCAAAGACCCGCGACATGTCTTCGGATGAAAAAGCAGGGGTGGAGATGACCGTATAGGGGGGCTCCTGTTCGAACACCAGGCCCAGATTCCGGCTGTTCCGTCGGAAATCGGTGCCGGGAAGAACGGAAAGCGGGAAGACCTGGATATCATCATACAGGTGGTGTTCCTGGACAAAGTCCAGGGATTTCCGAAACCCGTCGGGGGTATCGCCGGGCAGACCGACGATCAGGTCGATGCGGGGAAGGATGCCCCTTTCTTTCAGGAGATGGACGCCGCTTAGAAACCGTTCCAGGTCGGTGGGGCGATGCATGATGGCCAGGGCCTCCGGCATGACGCTCTGGAGTCCGATTTCGAAACCGGTAAAACCGGCCGCGGCAAAGAGGTCGGCCATTTCCGGATCAATGGCTTCGGCCCTGATCTCGGCGCTCAGGGTCAGATTCTTGCTATGGTTGAGAGCGGCGATTTGTTTCAGAAGGGGTTTCAAGCACGGTCGGGCGTTCAGGGAAGGATCCAACAGGCAGAGCTCGCTGATGTGGTGATCGAGGGTCCATTGTACCGTTTCCAGAATCCGTTGGTCGCTGACGAAAACCGTACGATCCTTGGATTTGTGGTAATAGCAGAAGCCGCATCGATAGGGGCAGCCGCGTTGGCTTTCGAAATATACCAGGTCGTCGATGTGGGGTTCCAGCAGTCCGCTGAGATATGGGCTGGGAGCGGTTGAAAAGATGTCGTCGGCCTCCCTGGCGTTGCCGGGTTCATCCCCGATGCCCGGTGCCCGCAACAGTTCCATCAGGGCCGTTTCCCCGGATCCGACCACGAAGTGATCCACGACATGGCCGCAAAGCCTGGGGTTGTCCGGCGTGATTTCCGGCCCACCGAAAAGAATGCGGGAAACACCGGCTTCTTTTAATTTCCCGGCCATATACAGCGAACGATCGATATTCCAGTTGAATACCGAAAAGCCGACCACATCCGGCTTTTTGGCCAGGATGATCCGGATCATGGCCGCATCTCCCAGATAGGCGGACTGACTTTCGGGCAGGATTTCCATCCGAACGTCCGTCAGAAAGCGTACGGCCCGTTTCAGGCAGGCCGCGGCCAGGGGAATATTGCCGGTCTTCAGTCCATAAACGAGCTGCGGGATCGGCAGTTGAAGGAGTATGATATGGGGCATGTCCTCTTGTTCTTTGCCCTGTGGTGAAATAACAATCGTTTTGAGCTGGTCACCCAATGAATGGAACAGGTTTCCGGGCCATGGGCAGGCCAACATGTAAAATGATGCGTGTCGTCGTCCAGGACCATCGTGTGGATCATACCGCATTTTTCTTTTTTACGAAAAGCGAAATCTTTCCGTAACAGCGTCTTTTCATATATCGACAAGCCGACCTTCTCCTTCCGATCGGAGAGATCCAGTGTCCCGTTGCAGCATTCGCAAGAAACATGCCCGGCGTGCAACCGGTAACCGTTTGATTGTAAAGAAACATATTGAAATTTTTACTGATCAGTGCGACTATACGGCAATTCCCCCACGACAGGAAGGAGTTTGCTCCCGGATGGATTTGGAAGGAAACAACGTGATTCCGTTTTTCACGTTGTCTTTTCGGTCATTGGGACATCGATCCGCGTCATTTTTATACAGGTGTGGGACCCGGCGCTGTGAAATTTTGTAGCGTTTTTGCCCCCGGCGCTTTCAATAATTTTATAACAATCTGAAAATAAACTATATTATAATTTGGTGTGGGTATTGCATCGCGCTATGGTTGGAAAGGATATGAAACGATCATGCGATTTCTGGTGAAGAAAAGGCAGCGCATCTGGAAGATGGAAACCATCCGGCAGTGCTGTCTGACGGTTGTGATACTTGCACTATGGGGGGCTTTATCCGCCAGCGCCACTGAGACGGGCCTGGAAAACCTGGAAGCGCGCCTTGTCAGCGGACCGAGTGTGGCCGATGTCGTTATGTATGCATATCAAACGGGAACCAGGATCCGTGCCGGAAAAGCAGGCTGGCGGGAATCCCTGGAGCGTTATCGGGTCACCAGCGCCTATCCGGACCCGCGACTGACCGCGACGTATTGGCCGGGTTCGGTTCCCGGCGACTTGTTCGCCAAAAAATACGAGTTCATGCTTTCCCAGGAAATTCCGTTTCCGGGAAAATTGAGCGCTGTGGGTGACGTGGCGAAAATAGAAGCGCGCGCGAACCGTATCAATCTGGATCGGGCCGTGCGGGATACGATTGTGGCGGTGCGGGAATCCTGTCATGAATTGGCCTATATCCGCGAGGCCAAAAGGATTGCCGAACAAAACCGGAAACTGGTGGATGATCTGCGGGCCCTTACTGAAACGATGGTTGCCAAAGAACGCGGGACCCTGATCGATGCACTCAAGGCCCAGTCCCAGGTCGCTCAAAACGGCTATGATGCGCTCTTGCTCGGTGAACTGGAGGAAACCGAGGTTACGCGGTTGAATGCGTTGCTCAATCGCGAGTCCCGGGCAATTATCGGTCCTCTGGCCGATGATTCGCCGCGACCCATGATTTTTACCATCGAAGAGCTGTATTCCCTGGCGGAAAAAAATCGGGAAGAAGTGCGTATAGCCCAAACGGAATGGGAAAAATCCAAAGCGGAGGAGAAAATAGCCCGGTATGATTCCTATCCCGATTTCATGCTCGGTGTATCGTATGAATCCCTCCAACCTCAGGATTTAGCGGCATCCAGGGAAGATATGATAGGCGTGCAGGTCGGGATGACATTGCCGCTCTGGTTTGATAAAAACGCCGGTCGACGCGAAGGGGCACGGGCGGCCGGCTTCAAGGCCGAGGCAATGACCCGTACCGAAATTAACGAAACCCGCGCCATGGTGCGGGAGATCCACTTCCGCCTTCGGAATGCCGAAAGGCTGATGGTGCTGTACAAGGACCAGTTGATTCCCCAGGCGTATCGATCCATGGAAACCGCAGAAACGTGGTCGCGCCAGGGCAGCGGTAGCGTGTCCGATTATCTGGAAGTCCAATCGGTCTGGTATAATTTTCAGCTGGCCCTGGCCCGCGCGCGTGCCGATTACGCCATCTATCTGGCGCGACTGGAAGGACTGACAGGGCGGGACCTGACGACGAAAGAAGCACCATTGTTAGGTCCCAAGGAGAATCGGCCATGAGGAGATTCGCAGATCCGCTTCTCATCCTGTTCCTTGGGTTGGCCGTAACGGCTTGCTCCGGGCAAAAAGCAGTGATGGAGGCGGTTGACAATTATCATCCCCCGGCCATTTACCAGGCCGTCCAAAGTGCAGCGGGTGGGACACCGTCATCCATGCCCCATGCAACGGATCTGAATCACGACTTTTCAACGCAGCGGGAAAAGATCTTGGGGATGAAGAAGGAGGCGGGAAGCGCCTTGGAAATGCCTGACAAGGAAGGCTCCTTCTATCTACCCGACGCCGCCCGTTTGGAAACGCTATCTCCGGCCCTGAATGACCCGGAAGGGGCCCAGAAGATTTTGTCCGGCGATTTTCCCCTCGCGGATCTCGATGTTTTGATCTGGGGCCGGAATCCCAAGATCAAAAGCGCCAAGAACAATTTCCGCGCCAGTTTGGAGGCCTACGATCAAGTAACCAACCTGGATGATATTCTGGCGCAGTACACCGCTTTTACGGCCGGGTCCATGGCCGGGGTGGGATCCCGGGAAAACATGGAAGCGATCGATAAGCGTTTCCCCTTTCCCGGAATCATGGCCCTCAAAGGGGATATCGTGAGTGCGGAAGTGACGATATCCCGGCAGGATCTGGAAATCGTCCGGCGTAAGGCCATCACCGAAGCGCGCAAAATCTATTGGAATTTATGGTACAACCGTCGCGCCCGGGAGATTACTTCCCAGACACTCGTTCTTCTTACGGGACTCGAAGCCTCGGCCCAAAAACGGTACGCGAGCGGTCAAACACCCCTCCGGGAACCTATCTTGGTCCGGATACAAAAAGAAAAACTGAAAGAAAAAGTAATCTCCCTGGAAGAGGGCGGCCGCAACTTGGAGATTCGTTTGAAAGCACTGCTGTTGCTGCCTTCGGAAACCACGATCGGAAGGCCCTCCGGCGGAGAAGCCCAACTGGTCCTCCCCGCCGTAGACAAACTGGATGAACTCGCGCGGACGCATCGCCAGGAACTGATCCGTCTTCGCAGCATGATCGTCCGCATGGAATGGATGATCGAGATGGGAGAGACCCGGATTTATCCGGGGTTTACCCAGAACTATTCTCTTTCCGAAAACCAGGCGATCAACCAGGCCGGTACGGTCAGAATGGAGGCGCCTTTCAAAACCGATATCCCCGCATCCATGGGCGCCGGTCTTCCCAGAATGCCGTTGACCGGCTTGTCCGAGGCCTACTTGCGTGAGACAAGACAGCGACTCGAGGGATTGCGGCACGAATTGGACGGGCTTACGTCGGAAACCCTTGCAAAGGTCCGGGAAAGTTGGTTCTCGGCGGATCTGGCCCGCAGGGAAGCGCTGCTTTACCGGGAAAAACTATCCGCGCTTGCACGGTTGTATTCCGGCACTTCCGTTCGGGCCTATGAAAGCGGCGACCTGCCTTTCGCCGAGGCAATGGACGCCTTGATGCTGGATCTTTCGACCCAACTGGCCGCGGAACGACGCAAGGCGGATCTGGGCATATCGGCGGCGGATCTCAAAGCAACGGTCGGTTTTTCATGGCCGGAAAACCAGGAATGGTAGGGGAGACCATGTTTAATTTCAAATTCAAAATTCATCAGAAAAAAATCTCCTTGGGAACAGCCGGCGTCATCCTGCTGGTCGTCCTGGTTCTCGTTGGGGTGATCTATTTATGGGTAAAACCTTCCGGAAACGACGGCGATGCCAAAGGAGCTCAGGGGCGGAAAGCCGGAGAGCGCAACATCCTTTTCTACCGAAATCCCATGAATCCGGCCATCACGTCGCCGTCGCCGGCCAAGGATGAGATGGGCATGGACTATATTCCGGTTTATGCCGATGAGGGCAATACGCCTTCCAAACCCATGGCTCAGAAGGTGGATGAATTTTTTGGGGAAGACTTGCCGGACAGCGCCAAGGGAGAAGTCGAAGGGCTGGCACCTGTCACCCTTTCGAATGAGGGTATCGAGCTTGCAGGGGTTTTGACCGCGCGGGTACGATCCGATGTTTTTCAAAGCAGTATCCGTACGGTGGGAAGGGTCATCGCCGATGAAGCCCTCGTTCGTATGGTGCAGACCCGGGTTAGCGGCTGGGTGGAAAAGATGTTTGTCCAATCCGCCGGTCAGATGGTGAACCAAGGGCATCCGATTCTCTCCCTTTATTCCCCGGAACTTCTGTCAAGCCAGGAAGAATTTCTCCAGGCCGGCGCCGCCGCCGAAAAACTGTCGACTTCGTCGGACCTGGAAACCCGGAAATTCGGGCTGGAATTGCAGCGTTCCGCCGAGCGACGGTTGAACCTGTTGGACGTTCCGGATGCATTTATCATGGAACTCGCAAAAACGAAAAAACCCCAGCGGGCCATTACCCTGATCGCGCCCATATCCGGTTTCGTGATGCTCAAGGATGTTTTTGAGGGGCAGCAGGTCGAACCCGGCATGACCCTTTTCGTCATCACCGATCTCACTCGCATTTGGGTGGAGGCAGACTTTTACGAATATGAAGGGAAGGCTCTACGCCTGGGCCAGGAGGCCACCATCACTTCATCCTATGACCCTGCCTTGGAGCTGCAGGGCAAGGTCGCATTACTCTTTCCCTATCTGAACACGGAAAGCCGTACGATTAAGGCCCGTCTTGAATTTCCCAATGACTCCCTTGTCCTGAGGCCCGGCATGTATGTGGATGTGGACCTCCGGATCGATCTCGGTCGAAGTCTGATGGTTCCGGAATCGGCCGTGCTGGATTCGGGTCCGCGAAAGGTTGTTTTTGTGGAGAAGGGGGGCGGGCGGTTTGAACCGCGTGAAGTAAGGACAGGCGGCATGAGTGACGGCAATATCCAGATTCTTGAGGGAGTGACGGAAGGGGAAATGGTGGCGATCAAGGCCAATTTTCTTCTGGATTCGGAATCGCGCCTTCAGGCCGTCATCCAGGGAGTGCTGCGCAAGAAAAAGCAATAATTCACGGTTTAAATGGGGGAATTGATAGTGGTCGGAAACGATCAATACCGGAGTGGCGCATGATCAAGAGAGTGATCGATTTTTCGGGACGTAATCGCTTCCTGGTGCTTCTGCTGATGCTGGCGGTGGGAGGGATTTCGGTCTATATTCTGAGCAACATCCGGCTGGATGCCCTGCCGGATCTTTCCGACACCCAGGTGATCATATTTTCCCGCTGGGAGCGTTCTCCGGATATCATCGAGGATCAGTTGACCTATCCCATCGTCACCTCTTTACTCGGCGCTCCTCATGTCAAGGCCATTCGCGGATTTTCGGATTTCGGTTTTTCCTATGTCTATGTCATTTTCGAAGACGGCACGGACATGTATTGGGCGCGTTCACGGGTGTTGGAATACCTATCCAAGATTCAGTCCCGTCTACCCCAGGGTGTTTCCACCGAATTGGGGCCGGACGCCACCGGCGTGGGTTGGGTGTTTCAGTATGCCCTGGTGGATGAGTCCAAAACCCATTCCCTGGAGGAACTCCGATCCTTCCAGGATTGGACGCTGCGGTATGCCTTGCAGGCTGTGCCGGGGGTAGCGGAAGTGGCTTCCATCGGCGGTTTTGTCAAACAATACCAGATCACGGTGGATCCCAATCGGTTGGCGGCCTTCAATTTGCCCCTGGACAAGGTGGTGGAGGCCGTCCGTTCATCCAATAATGAGGTCGGCGGTCGGCTGATCGAACTGAGCGGCAAGGAGTATATGGTCCGGGGCCGTGGGTACAGCCGGCAATTATCGGATTTTGAGAGCATCGTAGTGAAGACGGCTCCGGGGGGCGTACCGGTTCTGCTGAAGGATATCGCACGGGTGGAACTCGGCCCGGAAATCCGGCGCGGGGTTTCGGATCTGGACGGGACCGGCGATACGGTGGGCGGCATTGTTGTCATGCGTCACGGCGAGAATGCCCTGAACGTCATCAACCGGGTAAAGGCCAAGCTTCTGGAGTTGGAATCCTCCCTGCCCAAGGGGGTCCAGTTTGTCACCACCTATGACCGATCCGACCTGATTCAGCGCGCTCTTCATACCTTGCGTCATGAACTCGTGGTGGAGATGATCGTCGTCTCTATCGTCATTCTGGTGTTTCTATGGCATATCCCATCCGCCATCGTGCCCATCATCACCATTCCCGTTTCGGTTCTGTTCGCCTTCATCCCTATGTTTTATTTCGGGGTCACGGTCAACATCATGTCCCTTGCCGGCATTGCCATTTCCATCGGTGTCCTGGTGGATGGCGCCATTGTGGAAGTGGAAAATGCCTACAACAAGATCTATCATTGGCAGGCCGGAGGCCGCAAGGGCGATTTCTTCGAGGTTCGTCTCGAAGCCCTCAAAGAAGTCGGGCCGTCGGTCTTTTTCTCTCTTTTGGTCATTGCGGTGGCCTTTTTACCGGTATTCGCCCTGGTGGATCAGGAGGGCAGGCTGTTCAAACCCCTGGCCTATTCCAAAAACCTGGCCATGGCCATTGCCGCGATTCTGGCTATAACACTGGACCCGGCCATGCGCATGCTGTTCGCCCGGATCGATCCTTTTGTGTTTCATCCCAAATGGCTGGCGCGACTTGCAACCCAAACCCTGGTGGGCACGTATTATCCAGAGGAAAAACATCCCATCAGTCATGCCATTTTCAGGGTGTACGAGCCCGCCTGCCGAATGGTACTTCGCCGTCCCAAATCGGTTATCCTGGCGGCAGTGGCCCTCGTGGGCATCAGTATTCCTGTTTATTTCTCGTTGGGATCCGAATTCATGCCGCCGCTGCGGGAAGGATCTCTGCTCTTCATGCCTACAACCCTGCCCGGCATTTCCGTTGCGGAAACCCAGCGGATTCTGCAAATCCAGGACAGGATCCTGAGTTCCTTCCCGGAAGTGGAGCGGGTTTTCGGCAAAGCCGGCCGGGCCGATACCTCCACGGATCCCGCACCCTTCTCCATGATGGAAACCACCATCATATTGAAACCGGAAAACCAGTGGCGGGAAAAGCAACGGTGGTACTCTTCCTTTCTCCCCGAATTTCTCAAATCCATATTGCGTGTCATCTGGTCCGATCGTATTTCATACGAAGAACTCCTTGCGGAAATGGATGATAAACTCAGCATTCCGGGCGTCACCAGCCGCGGCGCCATGACCATGCCCATCAAAGCCCGCATCGACATGCTCACTACAGGTGTGCGCAGCCCGGTGGGCATCAAGATATTCGGTTCGGATTTGACGGAAATCGAACGCATCGGCGAACGGTTGGAAATGATCATGAAAGACATTCCCGGCACCACCAGCGTCTTTGCCGAACGAACCGCCGGCGGCTATTTCATCGATTTTGAACCCAGAAGGGAACAACTGGCCAGATACGGCCTGACCATCGGCCGCTTGCAGTCCATCATCATGAGTGCGGTGGGCGGGGAAAACATCACCACCACGATTGAAGGTCGGGAACGGTATCCGGTGAACCTGCGCTATCCCAGGGAACTGCGCAGCGATATGGAAGCGCTGAAACGGGTGCTGGTGCCGACGGAAACGGGCGTCCAGGTTCCCTTGTGGCAGCTGGCCGATATCCGCCTGGTGCAAGGGCCGGCCATGCTGCGAAACGAGAACGGATTCCTATCGGGCTATGTCTATGTATACATGAGCGGTCGGGATATCGGCGGTTACGTCGAGGAAGCCAAGGAAATGGTGCGGGAAAAACTGAGCCTTCCCACCGGATATACGCTGCAATGGAGCGGCCAGTATGAGAATATGATGCGCGTGAAAGAGCGTATGAAGGTGATCATTCCCATAACCCTGGTGCTGATCTTCATTCTTCTTTTCGTCAACACGCGCTCGACCATCAAGACCTTGATCGTTATGTTGGCCGTTCCTTTCTCCGCCATCGGCGCCATCTGGTTGTTCTATTTCTTGAACTACAATGTGTCCATCGCGGCATGGGTGGGCATGATCGCCCTTCTGGGACTGGACGCGGAAACCGGGGTGTTCATGCTGTTGTTTCTGGAACTCTCCTATGACGAGGCCCGAAAACAAGGGCGGCTCGGCACCCTTCCGGAGCTGGATGAGGCCATTATCCACGGCGCCGTCAAACGGGCCAGACCTAAGATGATGACCGTTTTTGCGGCCTTCATGGGACTTTTACCCATCATGTGGTCCACCTCCGCCGGCGCCGATGTCATGAAGCGGATTGCAGCGCCCATGATCGGAGGGCTGACGACGTCGTTTATCCTGGAATTGCTGGTCTATCCCGCCGTTTTCAAACTGTGGAAACAGCGGGTTATCATTCGTCCCGTCCGATCATCTAATGGTTTTACGATGGTCCATAGAGATGCCCGAGGAAATAGTTCATCTGCCGGTACCACCACGGCCAGTCGTGATTGACGTCATGTCCCCAGAAGTCGATCCAGGCCGGAATTGCTTTTGATCGTACGATGGCACCCAGCCTTCTGGTGTCTTCGATGGCCTCCGTTTCCCAGGCGCCTTGGCCGACACAGACAATGAAAGTGCTTTTTTGATATCGTTCCAGGTAGCTGGGAATGGCCAGGCCGGGCAGGTAATTCAAGGGGGAATTGTAGAAAACCGATGGGATATCCGCGGCGGAGATCCCGAATTCGGGTCGGTCCAGGCGATAAAGACCGCTCAAGGCGATGGTCCCCGCGAATACATCCGGGTGTTTCAGAAAAAAATTGACGGCATGGTAGGCGCCCATGCTGCATCCGTTGGTCATGACCCGGGCGTGAGGCAAACAACAGTGTTCCCGGATAAACGGAATGACTTCGGTCAGGATATACCGGTCATAGGCTTCGTGGCGGGCGTTGCGTTCGGATGGAGAGATGGAGAAGTCATACCAGGATTCGGCATCGATGCTGTCCACGCAAAACAGTTTGATTTTGCCGCCGTCCAGGAAGCCGGAAACAGCGTTGATCATGCCCATGCCTTCATAGTCGAAATACCGCCCCCGGGAACAGGGAAAAATGATGAAGGGATCTCCCCAGTGGCCGTATATTTTCAGGGTCATCTCCCGGTCAAGATGGGGACTGTACCAATGATGTTCTTCCATGTGCATTTGATACCGCCTTTCCTGAGGGTGGTCGTTGATCTTGGACGCTGCTATGCAGCGTGAATGGCGGCGACGATCGAAAGAATCTCCTGCAGGTCCGGAGATCGGAAAATATACCCGATATCGCCCAGCGCTCCACTGAAAACACCGGGAACACGGTCCACCTGCACAATAGCGGCGCCGTATCGGTTCATGATTTCGTCATGGCCGAATCGATAGTCCCGGTTGTTTTTCCGACTGGCATAGCAGCAATGATATTTTCTTCTGAAGTCGCAATTTGTCCTGCCTTCCACCAGAAGTTGTCCCCATGTCCGATAAATGTCCATGTCACAGGCGTAATTGAACATGTCGGTGGTAAATCCGCCCGGTGGACGAATGTTCACTTCCAGACCGACGAAGGCGTCGCTTTCAGTCTTGAAAAATTCGATATGAAAAAATCGTTCTCGGAGTCCGAAGGCGCGGGCACATGCGCGTCCGAGTGCTTCCAGCACCGGTGGTATCTCGCGCAAGGAGTAATAGTACATATGCTCCGACCGGTTGACGATTTCCATGATGCCCTGGTTGAAGAGATGACTGGTGTAAAACACCAGCTGACCGGCTTGGTCGACCAGTCCATCGAACGAATAAATCGTCCCGGTGATGAATTCTTCCATGATATAATCCACCGCCGGTTTGTTGTGAAAGAAGTTCGAGAGGTTTTCGTCGTTCTCCAGGCGGAAGGTGTTCGTGGCCCCCACGCCGGCATCCGGTTTGACCACCACCGGATACCCGGTTTCACGAATCAGCTCACGGGCTTCTGCTATCGTCCGCACCACCCGACCTCTTGCAACCGCTACACCGGCGGCTCGAAATATTTCCTTCATGCGGGATTTGCGGCGGATATCGACAATTTCACGGCTGCGGATACCGTAAAGGTTGAAATCATCCCGAATTCGCGCCTCGGTTTCCAGCCAGTATTCGTTGAGGGATTCAAATCGATGGATCTTACCGTAACGGTGAGTAAAAAAACCGCAGGCGCGGACCAGGGCATCGTAATCATGCAGATCGTCGATGCGGTAGTATTCGGTCAGGGCGCCCCGCACCTCCGGTGACAGCTGTTCGTAAGCCGCATCGCCGATCCCCAGAACATTGGCCCCGGCGTGTTTCAGTTCAAGGCAGAAGCGATGGTAATTGGGCGGGAAATGTGGCGACAGATAGACGACATTCATCCAAATGGTTCCTCCGCTACCTTTCAACAACAATCACAATGGAATCTTCCGGATATCATCCGCCATCTCCAGCAGGTCTGCTTCGGAGGGCGAACGTACGATATATCTGCAATCGCTCATGGCTTGCCGGAAAATGGGGGGATTTTCCCCATATTCGACCAGGCAGTTGCCGCAGCGGGCAAGAACAGCGTCATGGGTCAGTGCATAAGTCCTGTCCCGCCGCCCGATATAGGCGCAGTAATATTTTTTTTCCTCCGGCATGTTGGCTTTTCCGCCCGTGATCATACGGGCATAGCCGGCATAGAGATCGTCATCCATGCTGTAATTCATCATGTCCAGGATCGCTCCACCGGGCGGGCGGCAATTGATTTCGATGGGCAGATAGCTGCCGTTCAGATCAAAAAATTCAAAATGGAAAAACTTGCGTCGGATACCGAAATGCTTCACGAGTCGGCGACCGATCTCCGCCAAGCGGCCCGGAATTTTTCGGCTGACATAAAAAAAAGTGTCCTTTCCCCATAGATATTCCAGGACCCCGTCTCCATATATCAAGGAATTTTCAAAGACCACTCGTCCTCTGGTGTCCGTGAGTCCGTCATAGCTGACGATCCGTCCTTGGATGAATTCTTCCAGCACGTATTCGCTCTGCAGCTCCGGCAAGATCCGCCGGAGAGCGGTTTCATCGTCAATTTTATGGATACCGCCGGCACCCACGCCTTCGTTGGGTTTCAGAATCAACGGATAGCCGATATCGCCGGCCAGGGCCAATCCGTGCGCCACGTCCTGGACCAGTTCCCCTCTTGCCGTCTGCAGACCGCAGGCCTGAAACTGTTGTTTCATGACCGACTTCTTTCTCAATCGCGCCAGATCGTCGGGACGAATGCCGTCCATATCCAGTTTTTGATTGATAAAGGCCTCTAATGACAACCACTGCTCGTTATGGGACTCCACGATATCGAAATACGGCGGGTTTCCCATGGCCGCCTTGGACCGGATCAGTTCATCGACCACCTGGTCGATCATCTCCGGTGAATCGAGATCCGCACGGATGTACCATTTTATGGCGGATTGAAGGGGCTTCGGCATGGTGAAAAAGTCCGCTTCACCGATGGCCCAGACATTGACGCCGATCTTATCCAGCTGGATGACGAAATTGGCATAATTGGGTGGAAACTCAGGAGATAGATATAGAAATTCCATGCCGTCCCTTTTGTTTATATGGATGACTCTCGTTGGTTATAAAAAACCATATATACCCGTTTCCAGAATGGAAATAAAGATCTCTATTCGTCATTTGGGTAAAAAAACGGTCGCCATCGATGCACGGATGATCCGTAAGGGGAATCCCGGTGTCGGAAGCGAGTCCGACGGCTTTCGACACTATGGTTTCGGATCCGGAAAAACAGGTTGTTTTTTCAACAAAAAAGCGGAGACACCATGGAGACATTCCCCCGAGGCGATGAGGGCCGCAGCGTTCTCCAATTCCAGGGCCAGGGCGTCCCGTAACGACAAATCCTGACTTCGTCGAATCACTTCCAGGGCGTGTCGAATTGCCCGGGGGCCGTTACAGGTAATGGTTTCGGCCATGGCGACGGCGTCTTCCAGCACGTTTCCCGAACGTCCGATGCGGTTGATCATACCCAATGACAAGGCTTCCTCCGCCCCGATGTTGCGGGCAGTGAGGATGACATCCGCCGCACGGGAAGGACCGATCAAACGACTCAGAGTGGCGCCGCCGCCCCAATCCGGCATCAAACCGAGGCGGACTTCCGAAAAACAGATCACGGCCTGCGGGTCCATGATCCGTAAATCACATCGTATGGAAAGTTCGGCGCCCCCGCCGAAGGCGATGCCGTTCAAGGCGGCGATGATCGGGGCCGGCAGGGAAACAAAATCGTCCACGATGCGGCGAAGTCTTCCCATGGCCTTTCCGGCGGGAATCCGGTCGTTTTTTTCCGCGGAGGTGATAAATTCGGAAACCATGGGGTTGTCCGGGTTAACGTCAAAACCGGCGCTGAAGGCTTTATCCCCTGCGCCCGTAAGGATGATAGCGCGGGGCGGTTTCTCCCGCAACTGTTTCGTGACGCCTTCGAGTGCGAGCAACATGTCTTCGTTGAACGCATTCAAGCGTTCCGGTCGGTCCAATGTGACGATTGCGATGTGGTTGTGTTTTTCCAGTCGGACGGATGCGGAAATGGTCATGAAAAACTCCTTCTGATAAAAACTCTTGTTTTCTGTTTTCATAATGTATAAATAAATCACCTTTGAAGTATTCATCAAATGGACCGAATTGACCGACAAATGTACTTTCAATCACCTATCAAATACAACAACGTCAGATAAAGGGACATCAGGAGGAAACAATATGCGTCTTACCCTTGGCATTATATTGTTTTTACTGCTTAGTCAATCCGTATGCTTTTCCAGTGAAATTAAAGTGATCGGATGGCTGGAAGAGGTAGTGCTGTATCCGGAGAACCTGCTTTTCAAGGCCAAGATGGATACCGGGGCCATGCATTCATCCTTGAATTCGCCCCGTATCGAGCGGTTCGTGAAAGACGGAAAACAATGGGTCCGTTTTTCGGTCACGGATCGAAAAGATCAGGAGGTGGTTCTGGAGCGGCCCATCGTGCGGACGGCCAAAGTGAAAATGAGAGACGGCAGCCACCAGGATCGGCCCGTGGTGTTTCTCGATATCTGTATCGGGAACACCATTAAAACCGCGGAAGTGAACCTGGTGGATCGAAGGCGTTTTCTGTATGAATTCCTGATCGGCCGCAGTTTTATTAAAGGCTCCTTTGCCATTGATCCGGATGCGAAATACACGATGCTTCCTGATTGCAAATCAACCCAGAATTCGAAAGCCAAACAACCGTAACCGGCGCATGATGGAATGAAACAAAAACACCTTTACATTCTGGCGCTTTGTCTGACGATCACCGGGATCGGCTGCTTTTTCTACAAGGTTCATACACTGAGGCTGCCCTTACAGCCCAATGTGCAGACAATGCTGTGGACCCTTGAGGCGGATGTCAATTTCGAAGCAAAGAAGGGACCGATCAAAGCTGAACTGTTCATCCCCAAGAACAATCCCAATATCGTCATAACCAATGAAAGTTTCATTTCAAGAGAGTTCGGTCTGAATACGGATACGGGCGGCGGTAATCGCAAGGCGGTCTGGTCCAAGCGTAAGGGAAAGGGCAAGTTCCATCTGTATTACCGTGCCGTGATCCGTTTGACCGGAAACGAGCGCCCGTTGGAAATCCCGGCCGACCGCCATGAGAAAGCCGAGTTGGTCAAGCCCAGTTTCATCGGCACCCAGTTGGAAGCATCCATGGAAATGATTGCCGAAATGTTCGATAAGTCAGCGGATTTGGAAAGCTTTGTGCTGACCCTGTTGCGACGGCTCAATCGTCCCAGTTCCATGACTTCGGTTCAATTTCTGATGGATCGCATGAAAACGCCATTGGAGAAGGCGGATCTGGTTGTCCAACTGCTGGCCCTGGCCGACATTCCGGCCCGGGCCGTCCATGGTGTCCGACTGACCCAGGATCAGCAATGGGTGAAACCGAATCTGGTGCACTGGGTCGAGGTGTTTGAAAACGGCAAATGGTATTCCTTCGATCCGGAAAGCGGAGAAAAAGGGATTTCCTCCGATTATCTCGTATGGTGGCGGGGAGGAATGCCGCTGGTAACCCTAAAAGGAGGCGATAACTTGAAGGTCGATGTCTCCCTGGCGCGCAACCAGGAAGACACTCTGTTCGTCATTTCCGATCAGGACCCGGCCGGGATGCCGTTTTTACAGCGTTTTTCTCTTTTCAGCCTGCCCCTTCGAACCCAATCGGTATACCGAATCCTGTTGCTGGTTCCCATCGGCGCCTTGCTGGTCGTGCTGTTGCGGAATGTGATCGGGTTGCGGACATTGGGAACGTTCATGCCGGTTTTGATCGCCCTGTCCATGCGGGAGACCCGGCTGGTGGCGGGGATCTTCCTGTTCATCGTGCTGGTCGGATTGGGGTTGGTCGTGCGGCGGTATCTGGAGCAACTCAAGCTGCTGGTGGTTCCCCGTCTGGCGGCGGTGTTGACGGTGGTAATCCTCATGATGGCGTCTTTCAGCATCGTCACTCATCTGTTGGGACTGGAGCAGGGACTTTCCGTGGCACTGTTTCCCATGGTCATCCTGACCATGGCCATCGAAAGGATGTCCATTTTATGGGAGGAAACCGGTCCCACAGATGCGCTCAAGCAGGGCGCGGGGACGCTGATCGCGGCCTCGATCATTTATCTGGTCATGTCGGCCCCGATTCTGGCGCATCTGGTGTTCGTTTTCCCCGAGCTGAACTTGGTGCTGCTGGCGGCCATTCTGTTATTGGGAAGATATTCCGGTTATCGCATATCGGAATTGATCCGTTTCAAGGTGTTTAACATAAAAGATAACCATGAATAATCCGGCGACCCAATTCAGGCGCCTCGGCATTCTGGGACTCAATCAACGGAACGCCGAATATACCCTGACCTACAACAAACGCAAGTTGTATCCCCTGGTGGATGACAAACTGAAGACCAAGGCCCTGGCCCTGGCCGCCGGATTGTCGGTGCCGGAGCTGTATGGCGTGATCCGCTCGGAATACCAGATCCGGCATAAACTCTACGATGTACTCGGGGCTCATCCGGATGCGGTCATCAAACCGTCGAAGGGCTCCGGGGGAAACGGGATCCTGGTGCTTGCCGGTCGTTTCCGGGATCGATACCGGACGGTGGGCGGCGCTATTCTGGAAAGCGAGGAAGTGGGTTACCATGTATCCAACGTCCTCAGCGGTATGTACAGTCTGGGAGGGCAACCCGATAACGCCATGATCGAATACCGGGTTCAGTTTGATCCGATTTTCGAGCGGATCAGCTACATGGGCGTGCCCGACATCCGGATTATCGTTTTCCAGGGCTATCCGGTGATGTCCATGGTCCGGTTGCCGACCCGCGATTCCAACGGCCGGGCCAATCTGCACCAGGGGGCCATCGGCGCCGGAATCGATATCGCCACCGGCGAAACCGGCTCGGCGGTATGGAAAAACATGATCGTCGATGAACACCCGGACACCTATGAAAGCGTACGAGGTCTCACCATACCCCATTGGGATCAATTGCTGAAGCTGGCTTCCGGCTGTTTTGAATTGACCGGATTGGGGTATATGGGGGTCGATATCGTGCTGGACAAAATCCGGGGGCCGTTGATCCTGGAGTTGAATGCGCGTCCGGGTTTGAGCATTCAAATCGCCAACCAGAAGGGGCTGCTCCCGCGCCTGGAATGGATTGAACAGCATGCCGATCTTGTCCGGAGCGTAGACGAACGGGTGGCTTTTTCAAAAGAGGCCTTCAGGAAAGGCGGTTCTTGTAATCCTGGTAGCTGAATTCCCGTACGATCCGGAAATCGCCTGTCGAAGGTTCATACAGAACGATATCCGGCAGGCGCACTCCGTTGAAGGTGTTGTTCTTCACCATGGAATAATGGGCCATGTCATGGAACACCAACCGTTGTCCCACCCGTAACGGTTCGGGAAACGAATAATCCCCGATCACATCTCCGGCCAGGCAGGTGAGACCTCCCAGACGATAGGTGTGGGGATGGTCTCCGGGCATGCCCGCTCCTTCAATCATGGGACGATAGGGCATTTCCAGCACATCCGGCATATGCGCCGCCGCCGAGGTGTCCAGGACGGCGATGTCCATTTGGTTGTGGGTGATATCCAGAACCGTGGCCGCCAGGTAGCCGGTGTTCAGGGCGATGGCTTCGCCCGGTTCCAGATAGACCTTTACGTCATGGGCGGACCTGAAGTCACGAACCAGACGACACAACCGTTCCACATCGTAATCCTTGCGGGTGATATGATGCCCACCGCCGAAATTCACCCATTTCATCCCATCGATATAGGGTCCGAATTTGGTTTCAAAGGCGGCCAGGGTCCTTTCCAGGGCATCGGCGTTCAATTCGCACAAGGTATGAAAGTGAAGGCCTTCGATCCCCTCGAGATTCTTTCCGGCGAAGGCTTGCAACAGCACTCCCAGTCTGGACTTCGGGGCGCACGGATCGTAAATCGCCGTTGCCACCTCCGACTGTTCCGGGTTGACCCGGATACCGCATGAGATTTTGCGCGGGCCTGACCGAACGCGTTGTCGATATCGATTCCACTGGGAAAAGGAATTGAAGACGATATGGTCGACGCAGGCAAGGATGTCATCGAACTCATCTTCGCGGTAGGCCGGTGCGCAGAGATGCACTTCGCCGCCGAATTCTTCTTTGCCCAAAAGGGCTTCGTGCAGAGAGCTCGCCGTGACGCCGCGGAGTGTTTCGCGAATCAGGGGAAATGTACTCCAGGCGGCAAAGCCTTTCAGGGCCAGGAGAATGGTGCAGCCCGCTTTCGATTGCACGCGGGCGAGGGTTTTCAGGTTGTCGCGAAGCAATCCCAGATCGACGATGTAACATGGGGTTCGGAGACCGCCGATATCCGGAATCACAGCATCTTTTCCTTCCAGGGCAATCCATGGCGGTTAAGCATGTCCATGAACGGCAACGGATCGAATTGTTCCATATTGAAAACGCCTTTCCCTCGCCATGTTTGCGTCAGCATCATGGCCGCGCCGATCATGGCCGGCACGCCGGTGGTATAGGAAACCGCCTGGGCGCCGACTTCCTTATAGCAGGCCGCATGGTCGCAGACATTGTAGACCATCATTTTTTTTTCGCGGCCGTCCTTGATTCCCTCGAAGATACAACCGATACTCGTCTTTCCGGAATAGGTGTCTCCCAATGAACCCGGATCGGGCAACAAGGCCTTGAGGAATTTCAAGGGAACGATGTCGCGGCCTTCAAAACGCACCGGATCGATGCGGGTCATTCCGACATTTTGCAGCACCCGCAGATGGGTAAGGTATTCATCGCCGAAGGTCATCCAGAAACGGATGCGCTGCAATCCCTCGATGTTTTTGACGAGGGATTCCTCTTCTTCATGATACAGAAGATAGGCTTTTCTGGGGCCCACCTCCGGGAAATCGAATTCCTTGGATACGGACATGGGTGGAATTTCAATCCATTCTCCCTTTTCCCAGTATTTCCCTTTCTGGGTGATTTCACGGATGTTGATTTCGGGATTGAAATTGGTGGCGAAGGGGTGGCCGTGATCGCCGGCATTGCAGTCCACTATATCGATGGAGTGGATTTGATCGAAATGATGTTGCTGGGCGTAGGCGCAAAACACGTTGGTCACGCCCGGGTCGAAACCGCTGCCCAACAGCGCCATGATTCCTTTATCCCGGAAGCGATCATGGAACGCCCATTGCCATTTGTATTCGAACCTGGCCTCATCGGGCGGTTCGTAGTTGGCCGTGTCCAGGTAATCCACTCCGGTTTCCAGGCAGGCTTCCATAATCGACAAATCCTGATAAGGCAAAGCGACATTGATGACCAGCGCCGGTTTCACCCGGTCGATCAGGGCAATGACTTCCGGCGTTTTATCCGCATTTACCTGGGCCGTCGTGATGGATTTCCCGACCCGTTTCGCGATTTGTTCGCATTTGGCGACAGTGCGACTGGCAATCCAGATGTGGTTGAATATGTCGGGCGCCTGAGCGCATTTGTGCGCCACGACGTTGCCGACGCCTCCTGCTCCGATGATCAATACGGTTGTCACGTTCACCACTCCTTCGGATAATAAGCTTCCCTTTTTGGAACCGGGAATTCGTTTTCGTTCAAATATAGATTACATCAGTACCCATCCGGGGATTTACAGGGCTTCGCGTTTCCCCGCTCCAAGTCGCGGTATAATATCATATTTTACCCCCATGATACAAATAAATCATGTTTGGCGGCTCAAACCCGGCTGACAAGTCGAGATAAAGGATAGGATGTCTGTAGCGACTTCCGCGGATTTTTCGAACTGGATGGCATGACCGCTGTCGATTCGAAAAAGCCGGTTCCGGCTTTCCTTGGAAAACAGGTGGCCGAGAAACTGATTCACTTTGGGGTTATCCACTATCCGGTCTTTTTCCGCCAGTATCATCAGCATCGGAAGTCGGGATTGAAGTATCGCGGACCAGGACATCTCTTGGATTTCATCCATGATGTTCACGGTTTTCATGGTGACCATTGTCGTTTTCAGTTTGTCGCCTTCGATAAAATCAAGCCATTTTTCAACGGTCGTAAAATCGGTCGCGTCCATGGGGATCGGCACGTAGGGCAGGCTCGGATCTGGATTCAGATGGAATTCGGACAGCATTTTCATGACGATCCTTTCCGTGACTCGGATGACCGATCGGAACCGCTCATTCCAGAAAAAGCCTGGCGTCAACAGGATCAGACTGGCGAGGGTATCCTCCAACCGATTGGCGGCGACGGCGGCATATTGGCAGCCTTGACACCACCCGGCAAGATGAACCCGGCTGAAGGAGCGTTTCAGGAATTCAATGTGCCGAACGACATCGTCGATGACGGCGTGCACGGAACCGAGATCACCCCGGTTTTCATTAAGACCGCTGCCTCTCCGGTCCGGCGCCATCACCGTGACATGGCTTGAGAGTGACCGTATTTCGGCAGCCAGGGGCGCTTGCCAGCCTGAATGGCTCATGCCGCCGTGCAACAGTAGCAAAACGTCATCGCCTTCCGGTTTGCCCCATACCCGATAATGGATCTTGTATCGGTCCGGCATTTGGAGAACCAAGATTTCCGGAGCGTCATCGTTCCCGGTCTCCGGCATTCGGCAGCTCATTCCGGAACCGATTTTCCAATTGTCGTTGGGAATGATTTTCAGCCCGTCAGCGGTTTTCAGGTAATAGGGAGACTGAAGATCCAATATCCCATGGCGGCCGAATTTCAAAACAGGGTCCACGGGTTCACGCTCCAGCAGGTAATCGCCGAAAGCGCCCTCCCGGCCGATGAGACTTGGGCCTGCAGCATGCCCGGGGATCAGCGCCGACCGGGTCAGCAAGGAGGTTTCACCGACATGGCAACCGATAATAATGGGCCAACCCATTTTTTTCAGTTCCTCGATCATTCCCAGGGCCCTTATCAGACCACCCATGCGGGAAATCTTGATATTGGCGATAAATTTCCCCGGACGGTCTGTGAACAGACGCAGATCATCGCGGGTGCACAGGCTTTCATCCAGAATGATCGGGAGGCCCGTCACCTCACTCACCTCGCACAAACCTTCCACGTCGCGCGGTCCGACCGGTTCTTCCGCCGCAAATATACGACCGTTCAGTGCCTTCAGGTATTTCGCCGCTTCCGCCGAACGGTCCGTCCATAAGTTATTCGCGTCCACACGAATCCGCATATCGGTGACGCGATGCTGCGCGCCGGACTCCTGTAGGATTTCCATTTTGCGTCGATCTTGGTCCAGGTCGCCGCTTACCTTAACCTTGAAATCGGAAAACCCGCGCACCATATATTGATCAACCAGATGGGTGAATTTCCAGATCTTATCATCGCTGAGAACCGCGGTGTATCGTCCCTGGCGGCCGCCATCGTCCAAACCGAGCAGGCTTTCGATGCTGCAGCCATTCTCCCTGGCCAAAAGATCGAGCACGGCAATTTCCACCGCACACCAGGCCGAAGGGTATTCGTCGATCCGTTCGCTGTTTTCTTTCGTCCATTTGATGACATCCGCAAGTGAATGAAAGCGGAGTCCGTCATCGGCGAACTGATCCCGCACCCATTGGACGCTTGATTCCAGTTCATCACCCGCGACATATGATCTGGGGCAACCTTCACCAAAACCGGAAAGTTGGTTTCTATGCGCTTTCACCCAGATACTCTCGCTTTGGCTTCTTGTGGCGCTGGCATGTCGGATAGAGGATTTCAGGTTGATCTGCAACGCATGGGCTTCTATTTGTATCGGATTGTGCGGCATGATGTATTTCTCCTGTTATTATCTGGGAAATTTATTGCATGCCGATCTAATAAATGCAAGACAGGATGACGAATATCGTAAAATTCGCAATATAATTTGTGAGAAATTATGATGAGGGAAAGAAGGTTATTTCCCCGCCTGATCGGCCAGTTCCTCCAGGATGTCGCCTACGGAATTCAATTTCCGGATAAAATGGTTCCGCTGATCAGTGCTGAGCGTGCGGTCAATTTCGAGAAAGGAATCCTTGGTCAATTCACGGTTCTGTTCCGCCTTCAGCTTGAATTCCATGGGCCAATTGTCCCGATTGAAAAAGAGCAAATCCTGCAGATCTTCCCGGAACCGATCCTTGTCATTACGAAGGGCGAGCATTCCCTGGAAGCGCGCATAGAGTTGCTTGACGTAAACCAGGCGCTCCTCGCTGATCGGCGCCAGTTTGCATGACCAGTTGTCGATAATTTTTTCCTGGCGTTCATCGATCGATCCCAACCAGAATTCCAGGAAGTTCTCCATCCGCTCCATTTTTTTTTGCCTCAATTTTTCCGGCGGGGGATCGATATATTTTTCCTTGAATTCACGGTTCTTTCGTTCCAGATTCGACAATAGCTCCTGCAGCTGCTCCTCTGTCGCAAGCGATAGAATTTCAACGATGTCCGGTGACACCTGCCGCACCAGATCCTGCCAGTACATGCGCAGGATATCATGCATGTCATCGAGGTCCTTGCGCGTCAACCCTTTTTTTACCGCGGTGCTGAAATTCCGAACGGTACGCGCGTAGAGAGACAATTGCGTTACCCGATGCCATTTCAGTTGCATGGCGATCTGCTGTTCCAGAAAACCGCCCTGCTCCCCATTCAGGCTGATGTAATCGGAAACATACCAGGGGATGATCCAGTCGAGGTGATTATAAATCAATTTAAATGTACAACCCGCTACAAATAATAACAACAGGAACAAAAACATGATTTTTTTCATGGCGTCAGCAACACTCCAATGGATGAATTGCATCTGACGATATCGGAAAACCCCTCATGGAAGCAAGCGAAAACAACAGACGCCGGCGACTGTTGGGTGGCGCCGGACTGAAATCGTGATTCATTCCCTTGTCAGGTAGTGTGTTCCCGACATATAATCATTTGACTCCCCGGGAGAGAACCGCTATATGCATCAGCGGTAAAAACTTACAAGGATTCGTGATGACCCATCCGGACCGAACGACAATCCCAATTGGTAAACAACCTCTTGCCGATATCCTGCTGGCCGTTTCCGAGGCCCTCAGCACCACATACGATATCCGTCAATTTTTACATACCGTTCATGCAACGCTGAAACGCTTCATGGGTGCAGATAATTTTTTCGTCGCTCTTCTGGATGAGACCGGCGAACGTTTGAGCTATCCGTATTATCACGATGAGATGCCGCTTCCCCGGGAGAACGGAAGCATACAAGGTCCGGATAATGATCTCTTGTTTCTGGAAGTCCTTCGCAACGGTCGGCCGGTGGTCGCAACGGAAACCGAAATCCGGAAACAGAATGTCATGGAGCCATTCCCCATGGCCTGGATCGGTATCCCATTATGGATAAAGGGGTCGGTGGTCGGTGTAATGGCCGTCCAACATTATTCGGATCCTCATCATTACGGCGCAGACGCGGTGGAAGCCCTGGTTGCCGTTTCCAAACAGGTCGCGCTGGCCCTGGAACGGAAAATGAACGAAGATGCCCTGGTGGAGAACGAGACCAAATATCGAACGATTTTGGATAATATCGTCGAAGGATACTACGAGGTCGACATCCAGGGAAATTTCACCTTCTTCAACAACAGCATGAGCGCAATGCTGGGATATTCTCCGCAGGAAATGATGGGCATGAACAATCGACAATTCATGGATGCGGAAACGGCCAGAAAGGTTTTCCATACCTTCCATGATGTGTATACGAGCGGGAAGATTTTCCAGGGGTTTGATTGGGTGCTCGTTCGAAAAGACGGCACGAAATGCTACATCGAAACCTCCGTATCCCTCATTCGCAATAAAAAAAACGATGCGATCGGATTTCGAGGTCTTGCCAGGGATATCACTGCGCGGAAGCTGGCGGAAACGGAAAGAAAGCAGATGGAGAAACAACTCCAACACGCCCAGCGAATGGAGTCGATCGGAACACTCGCGGGAGGTATCGCACATAACTTCAATAACTTGCTTATGGCAATCCAGGGATATACCACCATTATGCTTCTAGAGACCGATCCCTCCGATAAACGATATCGGATGATCCAGTGTATTGAAAAGCAGGTCTCGGCCGGATCCAGTCTGACGGCTCAGCTCTTGGGGTACGCCCGGGAAGGAAAATATGAAATCAGGTCGATCAATTTGAACCAAGTGGTAAAGGAAAGCGCGGAGACCTTCGCCGTGACCAGGAGAGAGATTCGGGTGCATCAGATACTGGAACCCGATCTGGACGGGATTATTGCGGACCGCGGGCAGCTGGAGCAGGTCTTGATGAATCTGCTGGTCAATGCGGCCGATGCCATGCCCGAAGGCGGCGATCTGTATTTACAAACGGAAAACAGAAGCCATCGGGATATCCATGCGGATAATTTTGTCCCCAAAGAAGGTTCATACGTTTGCCTGACGGTCAGAGATACCGGCATCGGTATGGATTCAGATACCATGGAGCACATCTTTGAGCCGTTTTTCACCACCAAGGACATCAGCAAGGGGTCGGGGCTGGGGCTCGCTTCCGCCTACGGCATCATCAAAGCGCACGGCGGTTATCTTCAAGCAAGTTCCCAAATAAACGAAGGTGCCACTTTTTCTATCTATTTGCCGGCATCCCGCAAAGCCGTCGAGATCGGCACGAAGAAAAAGGAAGTGTTGATCAGGGGCGAAGGGACAGTGCTGTTTGTTGATGACGATGAAACGGTGCGATCTCTGGGGAGTGAACTGCTTAAGGTGTTGGGATACGAAACCATCCTCGCGAGCGGCGGCCGGGAGGCGATCGACATTTATCGCACCCGGGAGAAAGGAATCGATCTGGTGATCCTGGACATGATCATGCCGGACATGAGCGGGGGGGCGGTATACGACCAGTTGAAATCCATCAACTCCGATATCAAGGTGCTGCTGTCCAGCGGCTACAGCGTCGATGGCCAGGCAACGGATATTTTAAACCGGGGTTGCAACGGGTTTATTCAAAAACCATTCAGTCTGACCGATATTTCCGTCAAGATGCAACAGATTCTACGCGGGGAGTAAAAATCCATTATCGGCCGCCAGGCTTTCTATTGGATTTTTACTTCCGCTCGATGGTAACGTGACCTGTCGTCTAATCGGCCTGGATAATCATACTGGACGGATTCATGCGCACGAGCGATGGATCGGCGGCGCCGTTTCCGCCTTTCAGATTCCGCACTAGAATGTCGCTGCCTTCCGGTTGCAGTGCGATGATCACCTCGAACAAATCCTTGATGTTCACCAGCTGGGCGGGCAGGCCATCCGGAGCGGGCGCCTCGTGACGATGGGTTCGCGCCGTGAACCAGGCGCTCATGCTGCCTTCCATGAGCGGTTTCAGCTCCGACAGGATACCACGAACGGCACCGTCGAAGGGCAGGCCGTCGATAATGATCATATCCGGTTTGAAGATCTTCTGTTCGGTCAGATCCTTCAGGCGTTCCACGAGACGTGGCACGCTGAAGCCGTCTACCTGCAGCGTCATGACAAACCGAAAAGGCAGGATGGTTTCCCACAATTGATGGGTATTTTTCAGGTCATGATGTTCGGATATATGTTGAAAGACCTCTTGGTACCAAACGGTTACTTTTTTAACCGGATGCTCCAGGCTGATATGGAGGACGCTCTTTCCCCGCATCATGGCGTTGAGAGCTATCTGTACCAAAAATGAAGTTTTGCCGACGCCGGCCCTGGCCGCTACGACGCCGAATTCACCGGTCGAAAGAATGTCATCCGCACCATATCCAAGGCGACGCAAGGGATTCCGAAGAACCTGTTCATTGATCTGCATAAATTACTCCTGATGATGAGCGTCGACCCTATCCGGTCGTCGCATGGTAAATTTCTTCCAAATGGATTTCGCCAGTGTCGGAGGCAGCTTTTGAAATTCGCTGTGCTTTGTCATGCCACCTTGCTTTTCTTTTCCTGGGATTTTTTCATCAGTTCTTCGCCAATGGCTTGTGGTACCTGCTTATAGATGGCGAATTCCATCGTGAACTGGGCTTTTCCCTGGGTGAGAGATCTCAGCACCGTCGAATAGCCGAACATCTCAGCCAAGGGGATTTGGGCCTCGATGGTGCATTGGGGGCCGTCTTCCTGGGAGCCGAGGATGATTCCGCGCCTCTGATTCAACGAGCCCATGACGTTCCCTTGAAATTCGGTCGGCGTTTCAACGACCACTTTCATGATCGGTTCCAGGATGACCGCGCCGGCTTTGGCGTAGGCTTCCTTAAAAGCGCCGTGGGCCGCCGATTGAAAGGCCATATCCGAAGAGTCGACCGAATGGGACGCACCGTCGTTGATGGTCACTTTGATGCCGGTGACCGGATATTCCATTTTCGGTCCCTTGGCGAGGCAACTGCGAAAACCCTTCTCGCATGCCGGGATATATTGGGTCGGGATGGAACCGCCGGTGACTTTATTTTCGAAGATGAAATCCTCATCCGGCGTTGGTTCCATGAAACCAGCTATGCGTCCGTACTGCCCCGAACCACCGGTCTGCTTTTTATGGGTATAATTGAACTCCGCCTTTTTCGTAATGGTTTCACGATAGGCCACCTGGGGTTGTCCGGTGTTGACCAGGGCGTTATACTCTCTGCGCATCCGTTCCACGTAGACTTCCAGATGAAGTTCGCCCATCCCTTCAATGATGGTTTCGTTGGTTTCGTCATTGACATAGGTTCGGAAAGTGGGATCTTCTTTTGTGAAACGGTTGAGGGCTTTTGACATGTTGATTTGGGACTTGTTGTCGGTGGGAACAATGGCCAGGGAAATCACCGGTTCCGGGACGAACATGGACGTCATGCTCAGATTGATGCCGGGGGAAACGAACGTATCGCCCGAGGCGCAATCGATTCCGAACAGGGCACCGATATAGCCGGCCGGAATGGCCTCGATATCTTCCATCTGATCGGCATGCATGCGGACAAGTCGTCCGATTTTGGTTTTTTTGCCGCTGCGGGCATTGATGATGGTGCCCCCTTTGGTGAGCGTCCCCTGGTAAACACGGATATACGTCAACTGGCCGTATGCGCCGTCCTCTAATTTGAATGCCAGGGCCACGACCGGGTCGGCCGGGTTTCCGGAAAGGGTTATGGGCGTCTCGTCATGATCCATGTCAAGTGCTTGATTGTTTACATCGGTGGGGCAGGGGAGTAGTCTGTTGACGCCGTCCAACAGGGGCTGGACCCCGACGTTCTTATATGCGGACCCCATGAACACCGGTGTCAGCTTGCGGCTCAGGGTGCCTTGACGAATGGCGTTCATGAGCATGCTTTGAGGTATTTCGGCTTCCTCCAGAATTGCATTGGTCAATTCGTCGGAAAACAGGGATGCTTTATCGATCAATTCCTCTCGTTTTGAACGGGCAGACTCTTGCAATGCGGCGGGAATCTCTTCCGTGCGAATGGTTTCGCCGTTTTGACCTTCAAAATACATGGCCTTCATGCCGATCAGATCAATCACGCCTTCCAGGTCGGCCTCGAGGCCGATGGGAATTTGCATGGCCACAGCCGTATGGCCCAGTTTGTCTGTCAATTGGTCCATGACGCGAAAGGGATTTGCCCCGCTGCGGTCTAGTTTGTTCACAAAAGCGATGCAGGGAACATTGTACCGCTTCATCTGTTGGTCCACGGTGATGGACTGGGACTGGACACCACCTACGGAACATAATACCAATATGGCGCCGTCCAGAACCCGCAGGGAACGTTCCACTTCGATGGTGAAGTCGACATGGCCCGGCGTATCGATAATGTTGATTTCATGCCCTTGCCAGGAACAGAAAGTGGCTGCGGACGCGATGGTGATGCCGCGTTCCTTTTCAAGCTCCATGGAATCCATGGTGGCGCCGACACCGTCCTTGCCTTTGACGTCGTGAATGGCATGAATCCGTTTGGTGTAAAACAAGATCCTTTCCGTCAAGGTGGTCTTGCCGGAATCGATATGGGCGCTGATGCCGATGTTTCTGACTTTGTTTAAATCGAATTTCATTGTATTATTCCTTACTTTCCGCTGTATTAAGCCCGGAGATCATGCCCAATGGAGAACATCTCGACCGCCCGCCGGAAGCCGGTATTGACAATCGCTAGACGGTTGTTTTTTCAACAAAGGGTCACAGCAAGCGGTGATGGTAGACGAACATGTAGAAGGCGAAGTGAAATTTGAGCGTTTCGCAGCTGTTGCGAACTCCAATCAATTCTGATTTCCGGATCGTATTTCCTCTTTCTCAATGACTATTTTTATTGATGAATGCGGTCCATTCATATCTGTTTACAGAACGGGATGCAAATAATGAAATTGTGCCGGCTTGTCAAGACATTTTACCATATGAAACCGTATTTTAACACGGTCTTTACAATCGGCTCAATTTTTGATTTTATAAAAAACGTTTTCTACAATGGGGGATATATACGATAATGTTGGGAAAAAAACAAGATAATTACCGATATGGCGTCTTCCGTGAAGGCCTGCTGGCCGCCTGGCCGATTTGCCTTGGATATGTTCCCATCGGGCTTGCATTCGGAGTATTGGCCCAAAAGGCGGGCTTGACGACGGCTGAGATCGCGATGATGTCGGTTTTTGTATTTGCCGGCAGCGCTCAATTCATCGCCGTGTCCATGCTTTCGGCGGGGGCGACGACGCTTGCCGTCATCGCAACAACCTTTATGGTGAATATCCGGCATTTGTTGATGAGTTCCGCCCTGTCGGTATTTCTGCGCAAGACCGGCCGTTTCAAACTGACCCTGTTGGCCTACGGCGTCACGGATGAAAGTTTCGCCGTGAACATGGGAAGGTTTCACGAGCACCGGTGGGATATTCACCGGGCGCTGATCGTCAATCAAAGCGCCAATGCCGTTTGGATTGCCAGTACGATCATGGGCGGATACGGCAGCCGTTTCATTCCCGAACGCGCCTTCGGCCTCGATTACGCCCTGACCGCAATGTTCATCTGCCTGCTCGTATTTCAACTCCGTGGTCGTATCTACCTTCTCGTCGCCCTGATCGCCGCCGTTGTGGCCGTTGTGACCGCCTTGAGGATTCCGGGTAACAGCTATATCATTCTTTCCGCCGTTACGGCCGCTTCGCTGGGAGTTGTCTTCAAAACAAGAATCCCCGCTTTTCGGAGGGGGGGGGAGAAGCAAAACGACGGAGATTCGAGTGGATCATAACCATTTTATCTGGACGGTGCTGGGCATGGGGTTGGTTACCTTTTTGCCGCGGTGGATACCATTGTTTTTACTGCCCAATCGACGATTACCCAATTGGTTCGTGGAATGGCTCGACCTGATTCCGGTATCGATTCTCAGCGCTTTGTTGGTACCTGCCCTGATCATTTCGGGCGAACCCCGGCGACTGGTTTTCTGGCAGCCCGAGATGTTCGTGGCCATCCCGACTTTTGTATTCGCCCTCAAGACAAAATCCTTGGGCGGCACAGTCGTCGTAGGCATGCTGTTGTACTGGCTTGTGGCGGTTCACCGATAAAAACGCGCCAGCTGTTTGGGAGGGACGCCCGCAAGGTACAGACAGACCAGTGCCCAATTGCGCAGGGTGCAGTAAACGGGGCCTTCTCTTTCCCAGCGTCGGGGTGATGTCTGGACCTTGGCCGGCATAATGACTGTCCGAACCCCTGCTTTTTTTATTCTCTTCATTAATTCAATATCTTCCATAATCGGAATGGGCGCATAGCCTCCGATCCGCCGGAAGAAGCGCGCCTGAATAAAAATGGCCTGGTCTCCGTAGGGGAGGCGTGTCAACCGGGAACGGTGCGAGGCAACCCGTTCAATGAGACGAAAAATACCACGCGGTGATTGGATTCCCAGATTGAAGGCGCCGCATATCAGGCGGATATCCCGGTAGGCGGTTTGGATCATTTCGAAAGCGTTGAGGGGTGGCAAAGTATCGGCATGCAAAAATAACAGGATGTCTCCTCCGGCAGCGGCCGCGCCGCTGTTCATCTGAACCCCCCGGCCTTTTGGGGACAACACCTTTCGAACCGATTTCACATCGATGCATCTCAGTGTCGTTCCGAGGGGGTGCCCGTCGGATACGATAATTTCATGGTCCGGCGCGGACGGCATTCCGTAAAGATAGTCAAGGGTCGGTTGAATCCGTTCACCTTCGTCATACACCGGGATGATGATCGATATGGTCGGTGGGTTCAACTCTTGCCCCAGGGGCGGGTGGCTTTTTCCGGAAACACGATAAACCGCCTGCCGCTGAAATTGAAAAGGAATCCCACGATGGATGCCATGATTTTGGCCATGATCGGCGAAAAATTCCATCCCAGGAAAAGGCTGGTAAAAATCAGGTCAAAGATGGACATGATGGCCACAAAAGCGCAATAAACCAGGATTTCGGAGGATGATTTCCATTTTACATGCTGTCGGAACAGCAATATCGTGCAAAGCTGATAATTGAGTGCGGCGGCGGCGAAAAAGGCAATGGGCGCGGAGAAACCGAGACGCATCCCGGCATAATACAACGGTAGAAAGAGCAGCAGGTTGACAACGGCGGAAATGCCGCCGATGATGGAATACATCAGGAACTGGGCCGGCAGCGGCGCATTGTGGGCATTATACCGGAAAATACAATACAGGGCCCGAAAACCGTCTTTGACGCCGATTTTTTTCCCTTCCTCATATGTCCGTCCATAATAGGATATTCCCATTTCATAGATTCTGGGTCGCATCTGTGCGATTTTGGCAGTGATTTCCGGTTCGATGCCGAACCGGTTCTCTTCGATATCCACCTGTTGGATCAACTCTCGTCGGAATACTTTGTAACAGGTTTCCATATCCGTCAGATTGAGGTCCGTAAACATGTTGGACAGAATGGTGAGAAATCGGTTCCCCATATAGTGCCAGAAATACAGGACGCGATGGGCGCCGGCGGTCAAGAATCGGGATCCGAAGACCACATCCGCGTGCTCCTCCGTCAAGGGTACGATGAGGCGTTTCAAATCGTTGGGATGATATTCCAGATCGGCGTCCTGCACCGCAACGTAATCTCCCGTGGCATTCCGGAAACCGGTCTTCAGGGCCGCTCCTTTGCCCTGGTTTTTTTCATGGCGCAGGAGTTTTATCTCACCGTGTCGCTCTTCAAGCCGTTTTGCAACGGCGGCGCTGTGATCGGAGGAACAGTCATCCACGATAACGATTTCAAGGGCGAGGCTCTCGTCCGCGATCTGCAACACCCGTTCCACGCATTTTTCGAGTGTTTTTTCTTCATTATAACAAGGGATGACAACACTCAGTGTTTTCATCTGCTTTTGCTCGCTGGCCATTCTTGTTCCTCTCCGATTTCGGTTTATCTCATGGAATTGAATGCTATTATCATGTGTATGCAAAGTTCTCAATTTCTTTCTGAAAGAATAATGATCACTTTTCGGGACCGCGATATAACTGGATCACACAAATCGTTTTGGGATCCGGAGTCGCTTGACAGGCGTTATCAAGTGGTTATGATTTTGATGAAATGGAGAAATTCAACCATAGGAGGTAGGTGCATGACCATCATCAAGTGGGATCCTTTCGGTAACTTGGCGACACTTCAGAATCGAATCAACCGAATGTTCGAAGAGGCATTTGAGCTTCCCCGGAGTCGCAATGAAGATATTATGACCAGTTCATGGAAACCGCCGGTGGATATTTTTCAGGAAGAGGAAGGAATTGCCATCAAAGTCGAGCTTCCGGGTGTGAAAAAAGAAAATATATCCGTCGATGTTAAGGACAATCTGCTGGTAATACGGGGCGATCGCCCAATGGATACGGATGTTCCCGATGACCGTTACTACCGGCGGGAGCGCGTGTTCGGGCAGTTCTACCGAGCGTTTACCATGCAGGAATATGTCGCTCCGGAGAAAATTCAAGCCGCTTTCAAGGATGGCGTCCTGGAAATCAGAATACCAAAACCGGAGGAGCAGAAACCGACCCAGGTGACCGTATCCATAGAATGATCGATTTTTTATTGCAGAAGAAACCGCACGAATTGTTTTCTTCCGCAGTGTATGGATGGGCAGTTTCAACAAACGTGTTTTGAGACAGTTTTGTCTCGGTACCGTTTGAGGCATTTTTTCGGGATGATTCGTCCGGGTCTTCAGGAAAGTCGTATCGATAAGTTTCCTATGTAAATTATTATTATAAATTAGCTGGTTGTATTCAAACGGCCGGCCTCTCGCCATTGCTCGTAACGCGGCATTTCCATAATTGTGTTCACGGATCGATTGTGATATGGAAACTGAATTGAAACAACGACCATGGCTATCCTTTCCGTTTCCCGAGACTGCATTCGGGATTATTATTTTTCAAGTGTTTAAAATTTAACAATATATAGATAATATGCAGATGTTTTTTTCGTTGGCACACCATTTGTAAGGAGTTCCACAGCGTAACAACCGGAAAAATAGCGATTGCTTCTTTCAACGATGCTATTTTTTGGAACGAAAAAAAACCATCCATCTTGCCGGAGCAACGAGATTGTTGAAAGTCTGTGATGAAAACATTAGACGCATTCTACGGTTGACGAACGACATGATGTTGCTGGCCGAGGAAGGGGATATTCACCGTGAAGACACGGGGTGTGGTGTTTTGTACGGCCTTTTGCGCGATTATGCATTTAAGTTGAGGCAACTCGCCGAAGAAGAAAAAAAAGCGCATATTCGCAAGGGCTGGTGGAAGGAAGAAGAGGATACGGTGTCGTGAATCAACACTTCAACCCAATAGGATGAGAGGAGGAGAAAAACGTGGCAAGTGTAAAAGGAACCCAAACCGAGAAAAATCTGTTGACCGCTTTCGCGGGAGAGTCTCAAGCAAGAAATCGGTATACTTATTTCGCCGCTAAGGCAAAAAAAGAGGGCTATGTCCAGATTGCCGATATCTTCGAGGAAACCGCCAACCAGGAAAAGGAACACGCCAAACGGTTCTTTACTTTTCTGGAAGGTGGAGAACTGGAGATTACCGGCGCATTCCCTGCCGGCATTGTCGGCTCGACCCTCGAAAACCTGAAGGCTGCCGCCGCCGGTGAGCACTACGAGCAGACGGAAATGTATCCGGGGTTCGCGAAAACCGCTCGTAAAGAGGGTTTTGAAGCCATTGCCATGGTTTTTGAGAAGATCGCCGTGGCCGAGAAGCAGCATGAAAAACGATATACCGATCTGGCGGCCAACATTCAGGCCGGTCGCGTTTTCAAAAGGGAAAAATCGGTTACATGGCGTTGCCGTAACTGCGGCTATCTTCATGAAGGCCAGGAAGCCCCCGGATCTTGTCCGGCTTGCGCCCATCCCCAGGCGCACTTCGAACTACTCGGAGAAAATTACTAGCATAACCTTCGATGATAGACTTTTTAGGAAAGGAGTAAAGAATGGCCAAGCAACTTGAAGTTTACAAATGCGAGGTATGCGGCAATATCGTTGAGGTGCTTCACGGTGGAGCGGGAGAACTGGTTTGCTGCGGAAAACCCATGAAACTGATGGCGGAAAACACGGTGGACGCCGCCAAGGAAAAGCATGTTCCGGTCATTGAGAAAATCGAAGGCGGGTTCAAGGTAAAAGTCGGCGCCGTGGCCCATCCCATGGAAGAAAAACACTATATCGAATGGGTCGAAATCATCGCCGACGGCAAGGCCTATCGCCAGTTCCTGAAACCCGGCGCGACGCCCGAGGCGGTATTTTATATCAAGGCCGCCAGTGTCACCGCCCGTGAATACTGCAACCTGCATGGTCTTTGGAAAGCTTGAAAACCGGTACCAAAAGTCGCCCATGGTCGAAGAATCGAATCGGCCATGGGCAATGATATATCATCAGGAGGAGATATGACAAACTGGAAATGTACAAACTGTGGGTATACGTTTACGGCGGAACAACCGCCGGAACAATGTCCGTCCTGCAAGGCAAAGTGTGAATTCGTGGATAATTCCTGTTATACGCCCGACTGCACGGATTCGGGTATCGACAAGCGTATTGGTTGAAAGGACATGGGGTTATGGCAAAAGCCTTGATTGTAAGCGCTTCCAGAACCGGGGATACGGATCGGATCGGCGAATTGATCGCCGAAGGGATCCGGTTTTCCGGAGGGGAGGCCGTATTTGAGAAAGCCGTCAATATCAAGAAGGCAGACCAGTTGGAAGGATATGATGCGGTCGTTTTGGGCTCTGCGACCTATCATGGCGAGATGATGCAGGCGATGAAGACTGTGCTGTTCCTGGCAGAAAAAGCCAACCTTTCCGGTAAGATCGGCGGCGCTTTCGGCGCTTTCGGTTGGAGCGGCGAGGCACCCGGTCGGATTTTCGATACCTTGAAAAATATTTTTCAACTGGAAATGGTTTCCGCTCCGCTGATGCTGAAATCGAGCAAACTCGGCGGCGGGATGAAAATGGCGCAGGACTATGGGCGCGAGATCGCCAAAAAAATGGGTTTATGATCGAGAAGGACGGATCACAACAAGTTGGGAGGAGGATATCATGACGACAACACCGAAGCATTGCCCTGGATTTGAGCAGTTCAAGAACCTGAAGACCTTTACCTGTAAATGTCCCGCATGCGGGAAAGAGCTTGAGCTTTTTTCGGACGAATTCGATAAAGCCCACAATTGCAAGGGTTGCGGCAAGCCAATCGATTTCACCCAATGCAAATTGGAAGGCGGCGTCTGATCGAGAAAGCCGCGCGATTTTTTTGAATTCGTAACGAAAAACTACCATACTACAGGAGGCGTTGATGGATGTTGTGCTGCTTTCCCGCCTGCAGTTCGCCGCAGCGACGATGTTTCATTTTCTATTTGTACCCCTGACGCTCGGATTATCGATGATCGTCGCGGTAATGGAAACCAAATATGTCCGTACCGGCGATGAGATCTATCTGCGCATGACCAAATTTTGGGGCAAGCTGTTTTTGATCAATTTCGCTTTAGGTGTCGTTACCGGTATCACCCTGGAGTTTCAGTTCGGCACCAACTGGTCCCGGTATTCCGCTTATGTCGGTGATATTTTCGGATCACTGCTGGCCATCGAGGCGACGGTGGCCTTTTTTCTGGAATCGACGCTGTTGGGGGTCTGGATTTTCGGTTGGGAAAAACTGTCCAAAAAAGCGCACGCCATTGTGATGTGGCTGGTCGCCCTGGCGGGAAATTTATCCGCGCTCTGGATCATTATCGCCAACGGCTGGATGCAGCATCCGGTGGGATATACCATCCGCAACGGTCGGGCCGAATTGCTGGACTTCGTGGCGGTCGTCACGAACAAATTCGCCATTCTGCAATTGTTCCATACCCTCGGCGCCGCTTTCATCCTCAGCGCTTTTTTGATGATGGGGATCAGCGCCTATCATCTGCTGAAGAAAAATCAGGTTGATTTTTTCACCAAATCCTTCCAAATCGCGCTGGTTTTCGGGATCGTCGCTACCTTCTTCGTGGCCATCGAAGGCGATATGCACGGCGTACATGTCAGTGAAGTCCAACCGGCCAAGCTGGCCGCCATGGAGGCCCATTGGGAAACCGCCAGCCGGGCACCCATCCACATGTTCGCAATCCCTGATGAGGAAAACGAAAAAAACAGTATCGAAATCGGTTCCATCCCCGGATTGCTCAGCTTTCTGGGATACCACGACTTCGACGCCGAAGTGCGCGGCCTGAAATCATTTCCAAAAGACCAGAGACCGCCGGTGTGGATCACGTTTCTGGCCTTTCGGGGGATGGTGGGACTGGGGACCTATTTCATCCTGGTCATGATCGTTGCCTGGTTCAGGCGTAACCGGCTGTTGGAAAGCCCGTTGCTGCTGAAAGTGATGCTGTTTTCCATTCCCTTGCCGTATATCGCCATTGAGTTGGGATGGGTTCTGGCGGAGGTGGGCCGGCAACCGTGGATCGTATACGGATTGATGCGCACTTCGGATGCGGCGTCACCCATCGCCGGCTCACAGGTCTTGGCAACGCTGATCGGCTTTGTGGTGCTGTATGGTCTCCTCGGGGCCATGGGATTTTACCTGATGTATCGACACGCGAAAAAAGGCCCGAAAGCGGCAGCGGCATCCTAGCGGGATGTGTCGCGACCTGTCCCGGGTGATTTCGGATTTGGAGGAGGTATCGAATGGATTTACAGGCAATATGGTTTTTTCTATGGGGTTTGCTCTGGGCGTTGTTTTTCATGACGGACGGCTTTGACCTGGGGATCGGCACCCTGTATCCCTTTATCGGTAAAACCGACCGGGAAAAACGGATCATGATCAATTCCCTGGGGCCGCTCTGGGATGGCAATGAAGTCTGGTTGATCACGGCCGGCGGTGTGACATTCGCCGCGTTTCCCACCGTTTATGCGGTGATGTTTTCCTCCCTGTACACGGCCCTGATGCTGATCCTGTTCGCACTGATTCTTCGCGGGGTATCGTTTGAATTCCGCGGCAAAGTCGACAGTCCCGCATGGCGGAAAATCTGGGACACCGCCATTTTTGTCGGCAGTTTCACCCCTGCACTTTTGTTCGGCGTGGCTTTCGCCAATATATTCCAGGGAATCCCCTTTGACCGGGAAGGCGTATATCACGGAACCTTATTGACGTTGCTCAATCCGTACGGGTTGATCGGCGGTGTCCTGTTTCTCCTGCTTTTTCTGCAGCACGGCGCCCTGTGGTTGACCATTCGTACGACCGGAGATCTGCAACAACGGGCCCGTAAAACGGCCGGAATAATCTGGTGGGTCCTGCTGGTGGTCGCAGTGCTGTTCCTGGTTTTCACAAAATTCGCCACAGGACTCTACGATAACTACATTTCCCACCCCCTGCTTTTCTTCATTCCGGTGGTTGCGGTGATCGCCCTGATCGGCACACGTTTGCTGCTGGCAAAAGGGGCTTTCCTGAATGCATGGCTCACCTCGGCCCTGACCATCGTCGCCTGTACTTTCTTCGGCATCGCCGGGCTATTCCCCAACCTTTTCCCTTCCAGCCTGAATCCGGAATTCAGTTTAACGGCGTACAATGCATCATCGAGTCCGCTGACGCTGCGAATTATGTTGATCGTGGTGCTGATTTTTATTCCCATCGTCTTGATTTATCAGATTTGGGCATATAGGTTGTTCACCGATAAGGTCACGGATAAAGATTTGGCTTACGAAGAAGCGTATTGAGAGGAGTCGGAATTGTATGAAAAGAAAGCGGATGATTTGGTTGTGTTTGATTATCATGGCAAGTTTTGTTGCGATTGCGATTGCCGAGAACAAAGGGGCTGAAAAAATCATTCTCCATGGTGGTGCGTCCGGCAATATCGATTTTCCCCATCATAGACATCAAAACGCCTTGACGGATTGTACCATCTGTCACGCCCAATTCCCCCAGACCAGCGGGGCCATCGATGGGCTGAAAAAGGAGGGCAAGCTGAGCAAGAAGGCTGTCATGAACGGATGTCTGAAATGTCACCGCGCAATGGCCAAGACCGGCGCCAAGACCGGCCCGACCAGTTGCAAACAGTGCCACAGCATCAAGGGGTAGTTCGCAATGATGATTCTGGGATTACAGGGAAGCCCGCGCGCGACAGGCAATACCAGCCATCTGCTGCAGGCGCTCATGAATACGGCGACGGAACGGGGCGCAACCACCAGAACCGTGGAAGCCGCGAAGCTGAATCTTCTTCCTTGTCGGGGATGCGGATTCTGCGAGAAAAAAGGGCGATGCGTCATCGAAGGGGATGATATGGTCCGTGACATCTATCCGCTGTTGCGTCAGGCCGATGCCGTGGTTGTGGCAACCCCGATTTATTTCTACAATGCCCCGGCTCAGCTGAAAGCCCTCATCGACCGTTCCCAGGCGCTCTGGTCGAGGAAATACAAGCTCAACCTGACCGATCCCAAACGTGCCATCCGCAAGGGTTACCTGCTTGCCGTGGGCGCCACCAAGGGAAAAAACCTGTTCGAAGGTATGGAACTCACCGCCAAATATTTTTTTGATGCCGTGGGCGCCGCTTATGAAGGCAGTCTTACCTATCGCCGTATCGAACATCCCGGCGAGATGGCAGCCCATCCGACACTTGCGGCGGATGTGAAAAAGGTGGTCAACGTGTTGATGGATCCCTTTGAAAACCGGAAGTCGGTTGTTTTTGCCTGCCGTGAAAATGCCTGCCGGAGCCAAATGGCGGCGGCTTTTGCCAGTGCCATGGGCGGAGAAAAGATCGCGGCCCACAGCGCCGGCAGTGAACCTGCCGCAGCCATCAATCCCATGATGGAAACGGTGATGGCGGAGGAGGGGATTGATATGATGTATCGGGCACCCCGATCCATCAGCGATGTGCTTTCCCTGGTGAAGCCGGATATGATGGTCACCATGGGCTGCGGCGAACAATGTCCGTTTGTCCCCGGCGCCGAGCGCCAGGACTGGAGCCTTCCGGATCCGGCGGGAAAACCCATTGAATTCATGCGGACCGTCCGGGATGAGATCAAAAAACGAGTTCAACTTCTGCTGGGATCGATTGGAGGACCCACATGAACATGAGAACAATCGGCCGTTCCGGAATTCACATCACACCGATCATCATGGGGACATGGCAGGCCGGCAAGGCCATGTGGGCCGGTATCGACGATCAGCAGACCGTCAAGGCCGTCCGGGTCGCTTTCGAAGCCGGCATCAATACGTTCGACACGGCCACGGTGTATGGGAACGGCCATTCGGAAAGAATCATCGCAAAAGCGCTGAGCGATGTCAGAGCGAAAGTGGTTTACGCCACCAAGGTTTTCGCCGACAGCCTGCATTACGATCAGGTGAAGAAGGCCTGCCATCAGTCCTTGAAGGACCTGAATACGGATTATATCGATCTGTACCAGATCCATTGGCCCGCCGGTTCCTTCGGGAATCCCGTCGTGCCCGTAGGGGAAACCATGCAGGCCATGAACGATCTGAAATCCGAAGGCAAGATTCGGGCAATCGGGGTTTCGAATTTTTCCCGATCTCAGCTTTCGGAAGCCGCTCAATATGGGCGGATCGACAGCTTGCAGCCCCCGTTCTCCCTGTTCTGGCGGCATCTGGAAACAGACGCCCTGCCGTTTTGTCAGGAACATGAGATCACTGTTATCGCGTATTCTCCCATGGCCCAGGGTATCCTGACAGGTAAATTCGGTCCGGATCCAAAGTTCGCCCGGGCCGATCATCGCGCCAAAAACCGTTTGTTCGAGCCGGAAAATTTTCAGCGTGTCCAGGAAGCGCTGAAAAAACTCCGTCCCATCGCAGATCGCCTCAACATCACCTTGGGGCAGTTGGCCCTTGCCTGGGTCCTTTCCCACCCCAATACCTGCGCCATTGCCGGCGCCCGCAATGCCGAACAGGTCCTGGAGAACGCAAAAGCCATGCAAGTGACGTTATCCCGGGAGATTCTCACCGAGATGGACGCCATCAGCCTTATGGTCACCGACCATTTGGACGGCAATCCCATCCAATGGCATTTCTAGAAACGATGCGGTAAACAGGAACCGCCCCTGCTGGCTGGGATTTGGCGGCGGCCCTGGAAATCAACCCATTGGAAATCAACAATTGACAGTCCGTCAGACTGGTGATATCAATCCTGATTTACAGGCTTTTCGCAGCGAAAGGCCGTTTCGGTGCATGCAGACGCGCGCAGTGACGTTCCGCCGCTGAATCGATGACGCCAAGTGAACAGGATGATGATGAAACCGATTGCCGACATAATCGCCCGGGATGGATTCCTGAAGCAAGTATTTGAAGCCGTCCCGTGCGGAATTCTGATCATGGACAAGGATCGAGGGGTCCATGCCGTGAATCGGGTGATCGAACAGACTTTCGGCACAGCCAAATTGGAAACCGTCAGGATGCGCAGTGGAGAATTGCTGAAATGCATCCATGCTTTGGAAAAGCCCGGAGGTTGTGGTTTTTCGGATTTCTGCGGTGAATGTCAAATCAATCAAACAGCCGCCGCCGCCATCAATGGGGAAAAGGTTTTCCGGAACAGAGCGCAAGTGCAGCTGATCGGCGAAGGGCAAACCCGGCATCAGGTTCTGCTGGTCAGCGCCGCTCCCATGGAATTGGAAGGACGCCGGTTCGCCGTTGTCGTTCTGGAAGACATCACCGAACTGAATGAGTTGCGCAGGCGGTTGAAAACGGAACATAGTTTTTCCGGGATCGTCGGTCGTGATCCGGCGATGCTGGATATCTTTGCTACCATACGGGAAGTCGTGGATTTCAACATTCCGATTTTAATTCAAGGAGAAAGCGGTACGGGTAAGGAATTGGTCGCTTCCGCCATTCACAATGAAGGCCCCCGGGCGAACAGGCCCTTTGTTCCGGTAAACTGCGGCGCCCTGCCGGAAGGGTTGATCGAAAGCGAATTGTTCGGTCATGTGAAGGGGGCTTTTACAGGCGCCGTCCGGGACAAGAAAGGGCGTTTCGAACTGGCCGACGGGGGCACGCTGTTTCTGGATGAGGTAGGGGAACTCCCCAAATCGATTCAGCCCAAACTGTTGCGGGTGTTGCAGGAAGGGAAATTCGAACCGGTGGGCGGTGAAACGACCATCGGCGTGGACGTCCGTATCGTAACGGCCACCAACAAAGACCTGAAGCAGGAGATGAAAAGAAATAACTTCCGGGAAGACCTGTACTACCGTATCAACGTCGTTCCTATTTTGATTCCGCCACTTCGCAAACGGAAAAACGATATTCCGCTTCTCGTGGATCATTTTTTGAAAAAGGCCGAACAGGAAGGGCATCCCTCACCGGGGGCATCCTCGGAAGCGTTGGCCCTGATGGTAGAATATCCTTGGCCCGGAAATATCCGCGAGTTGCAGAGCGCCATTTGGTTCGGGATCATTAAGAGCAAGGGCGCCGTCATGCAGATTCATGATCTGCCGATGGAATTGCAGCAATGGCACCGGGACGCCCCCGCCCGCGGCCCTTCCCCCAAGCTCAATGACGGCATGGTCCGACAGGCCCTCCAGTCTGCAGGGGGCAACAAGGCCAAAGCCGCTAGACTTTTGGGTGTCGGCAGAGCAACCCTCTACCGTTTCCTAACGGATTATCCGGAAGTTGTGTAATCCGCGGTCGCTTTCCACAGTCGCTAATTGTTGCACAGCTGTTCCTGAAGCCACCTTTTCACTTCACCCTCAATGGCGTAAACGCCTTTGTTGTACCCGATGGATTCCAGGAATTTTGTTTCAATGGCCTGCGGCATGTGGATCCGGGCCAGCTCCTCGGCCTCTTCCGAATTTCTGCGAATCAGGTAAATTACCGGTTTTGCTTCCCAGGTGTTTACGGCAAAATAATATGCCACATCGTTTTTCGACCGGATCACATAATTGCTTCGCGCCCAGTTGTTGCCCCATTCCAGATACAGCGTGACCGCTTCTTCGGGCGTCATTTCCCAGTTGATATTATTGAGTAAATCCAAATCACTACGAATTTCTTTCAATCCGTCCATTTGACCTCCCTATCTATCAGAATAAAACAAGCCTGTTTCTTCTCTTTACACAAGCAAAAAGCATGCAAGACGGCCTTTCAAGAATGGCGGAGATTGGTTTCCCCACGGCGACTCCATGGGGAAATCCGGCGTGAAAGAGGCTGGAACAGATGATGAGGTTGACCCGTTTTTTTGTGTAATGGAGCCCATTGTTCGGGCTTGGATTGGAAAACCGTCTTTTGGGGCACGTTTGTATCAAAAGGCGGTGCGATACAATCGGAAGCGCTAAAAAGAACAGGAAAATAACTCCTTTTTGTATGATTCAGCTTTACTTTAGGCGATTTTTTTTTTAAATAGTGAACTTCGATCCGTATCGGGCGCGACTGCGAAACAACCACAAGGCCTCATCGAATATCTTGCTTTGAATCGTAACGCTGCAGGCTGACCATGATAACAATCAGTGCCGGAAAAAGATACCTCCCCGCCATCTCCGGAAAACCGCGGGCCGAAATCGAACCGATCAAACCGATTTCATTCGTCGCGGCGATCCCGGAAAGTATCCCCTATATCAAGCCGCGATTGCATGTGAAGGTGGGCGACCATGTCAATATCGGTTCCCTGCTGTTCACCGATAAGCGCCGAACGGATATCCGCTTTCTTTCCCCGGGAGGGGGGACGGTTCATCGGATTGATTTCGGCCCCCGTCGAGTGATCCGAGAAATCATCATTCAACTGGATGCGGAAGAAAAACAAGAGAACTTTACACCGATTTCCCGGGATGACCTGCAACATGTAACCGGCCGGGATCTGTTGGGGCGCTTGACCGAAGGGGGAATGCTGCCATTCCTGCGATCTCTTCCGTTCCGGGATATCGTCGATCCTGAGGTGGCGCCGCCATCGATCATTGTGGCCTTGTCGGCGGATGAACCGTTTCACCCGGCCGCGGATGTGTATCTTGCCGGTAAAAAGCAATTGATCGAATACGGGCTCCTTGCGCTGAAACGGATTACCGATCGGGTATATGTCACCGTGGATCAACAGCAGAGGCGGGTCATGGGGGATTTTGGCGAGATGATCACCCATACCCTGTCCGGTTCCTATCCCGCCTGTGATCCGGGAGTGCTGCTGTATCATACGCGCAAACGCCGGGAGGACAATCCTGCCTGGTTCATTCAGGGGCAGGATGTGCTGCTGTTGGCTCAATTTCTCAGCACCGGGAAATGGCCTACGGAACGAGTCGTGTCCGTGGCCGGAAGCGCGGCGAATACCCCAACGCATTTTTTGTCCCGTATGGGGGCGCCGGTCAGCGCGTTCATAGGGGATTCCATTGATGAAAACAGCATACGGATTGTCGCCGGAGGTCTTTTTCGGGGCAGGAAAGTCCGGCAAGCCTCTTTCCTCGGATTGTATGAGACTTCACTGAATCTGATTCCCGAGGGAGCTGAAAAAACCTTTCTGGGATTCATTCGTCCGGGGTATGGTAAGCCCAGCAGCTCACGGACCTTTCTATCCCGGTTGAACCCGAAAGATCTTTCGGTGGATTGCAATCTGCATGGAGAAGAAAGGGCGTGCGTCAACTGTTCCTCCTGTGCGCGCATTTGTCCGGTGGATATTCTGCCCCAGTTCACCTATAAGAGTCTGCTGGTCGATGAAATCGAGGAAGCATTGGAACACGGGCTGCTGGATTGTGTCGCCTGTGGCTTATGCACCTACGTCTGTCCATCGAAGATCGCGCTTTGTGAGACGTTCAACGCGGCCAAACTCTCTTACTACAAAGAACAGGCCCGACCATGAAAATGCTGGAACATGTATTCGAATCCCTGCGCAAGCATTTCACCGGAACCGGACGGCTCTCCCGTTTGAAACCGTTGTTCGAGGCCACCGAAACCCTTTTTTTCATTCCGGCGCATGTGACCCGCAATGGCCCGCACCTGCGAGACAATCTGGATCTCAAGCGCTTCATGAGCATCGTCCTGGTTGCGCTGATCCCACCCGTTGGCTGGGGCATCTATAACACCGGTTATCAGACCCTGCATGCCGCCGGTCATCTTGTCGGAACCGGCACCGCTCTGCTGAAAGGACTTGAAATCGTTCTGCCGCTGATCGTTGTCTCTTACACCGTCGGTTTTTTTTGGGAGATATTGTTTGCGATTTTTCGAAAACACCCCATCAGTGAAGGATTTCTGGTGACCGGGCTGCTGTTCCCCTTGACCCTGCCGCCCACCATTCCGCTCTGGCAGGCTGCGGTCGGTATTTCGTTCGGTGTGTTGATCGGTAAGGAAGTCTTCGGCGGGACCGGTCGCAATATTTTAAATCCGGCATTGACCGCGCGGGCCTTTCTTTTCTTTGCCTACCCGGGGCAGATGTCCGGGGGATCCGTCTGGGTCGCAATTGGGAATCTGAAAAACGCTGCTGTAGACACCATCAGCGGGGCAACGCCGCTTGCCGTTGCCGCCCTTGCCGAAACCGGCGACGAGATTCATCAGTTGCTGAATCATGCAGGGTTTTCATTCGGCACGTTGTTCTGGGGAATGTATCCAGCCAGTATCGGGGAAACATCGACTTTCTGTTGCATTCTGGGAGCGTTGCTGCTGATTGTGACCGGTATCGCCAGCTATCGAATCATATTGGGCGGAATTATCGGTGTTTTGGGAAGCGGGTTTTTGCTGAATCTGATCGCCGGTGATGCATCGCCGGCCTGGTTCGGTCTCAGTCCGTATTATCATCTGGTAATGGGCGGGTTTGCCTTCGGTATCGTCTATATGGCGACAGATCCCGTATCCGGCCCGGGAATGGAAAAATCCCGCTGGGTTTACGGGTTTTTCATCGGGGTATTGACGGTTCTGGTCCGGGTGTTCAACCCGGCCTATCCGGAAGGGGTCATGCTGTCGATTTTGTTCATGAACTTGTTCGCACCGCTATTGGATCATGTGGAGATCAGAATCCGCCTGAAAAAAAGGATTCCCAATGTCTGATACACTCAAATCGATTACCTTCGCGGCCCTGCTCTGCCTGGTGTGCAGCCTGCTGCTCACCGCCGGCAATGTCGGTCTGCGGGGTTTTCAACAGAAGAACATTCAGACGGATCGCCAGCGAAATATTCTCAAGGCGGTGGGGCTGCTGGAAAGCGGTCGGATCTATGACCATTCGGAAATTGAGACCATTTACAGCCAAAACATCACCTGTATGCGTCTGGATGAAAACGGACAGGTATTGACCGCGGAGGACAAGGTCGGTACGGGTATGCAGGTGTATCTGCGGGTGTCCAGGGACGGCACCATTCGTTCCTATGTCGTCCCCATTGACTCTCGCGGCTTGTGGGGTCGGATCATGGGGTATCTGGCCCTGGAGAACGACGGCAGCACCATTTCGGGTTTTACGGTCTACCAACACGGTGAAACACCGGGGCTCGGCGGTGAAATCGAATCCGCCTGGTTTCAAAAACAATTCAAGGGCAAGAAGATCGTTGATAAAAACGGCAATTTCGTTTCGATTCGGATTGCCAAAGGAAATGCCGCCGATAGCATGCCGGGGGATCAGAAAGTGAACTACGTGGACGGTATCAGCGGAGCCACCCTGACGGGAAAATATCTCTCCGGCGGCATCCAGGAAGTGCTTTCCGTTTATGAACCCATCTCCATCCGGTTCCGGAAACATTCCATGAAAAAGGTTCCGGCCGATGGCCAGCGCTGTGAAGGGGAACGATGACCGCAAAACAAACCAAACCCGGTGATATTTTTTCCAAGCCATTGTTGACCAACAATCCCATTGCGATTCAGATGTTGGGGATTTGTTCCACTCTGGCCGTCACCGTACAGCTGCGCACCGCCATCGTGATGGGACTCTCGTTAACGTTTGTCACGGCTTTTTCCAATTTGTTCATCTCCCTGATGCGCAAGCAGATTCCGCGCAATATCCGGATCATTGTCGAGCTGAGCGTCATTTCGACCCTCGTGATTCTGACCGACGAGTTCTTGAAGGCCTTTTTTTACGACATCAGCAAGCAGTTGTCCGTTTTCGTGGGGTTGATCATCACCAACTGTATCGTCATGGGTCGGGCGGAAGCGTTCGCCCTGGCGAATCCGCCGCATTTGGCGTTCATCGACGGCGTCGGCAACGGATTCGGGTATGGGTTGGTGCTGGTAACCGTCGCATTCGTCCGAGAGCTCTTCGGTTCCGGGAAGCTGTTGGGTTTTCAGATCGTTCCCGACTCCTTTTATCGGGCCGGATATGAAAACATGGGTTTCATGTTGCTGGCCCCGGCGGCTTTCATCATCATCGGCCTGTTGGTGTGGCTGCAAAAAACGCTGGTAAACAAGGATAAGGCCTGAAAATGGAAGACCTGCTCAGTATTTTTCTGAATTCGGTTTTTGTCGGCAACATTCTGTTGGCCTATTTTCTCGGCATGTGTTCCTTCGTGGCGGTCTCAAAGAACCTCGACACCGCCATCGGTTTGGGAACGGCGGTCATCTTCGTACTGGCCATCACGACACCCATGAACTGGTTGGTCTATCGTTTTCTGTTGGCTCCCGGAGCGTTGGCCTGGGCCGGATTACCGGCGGTTGATCTGAGTTTCTTGAAATTCATCACCTTCATCGCCGTCATTGCAGCCATTGTTCAAATCGTCGAAATGGTTATCGACCGATATTCGCCGGCCCTGTACACGGCCTTGGGTGTTTTTTTGCCGTTAATCGCCGTCAATTGCGCCATCCTGGGGGCGTCGTTATTCATGGTGGAACGCGCGTATACCTTCATGGAATCCGTCGTGTTCGGAATCGGCTCTGGTGTAGGATGGGCCATGGCGATCATCTCCATGGCGGCCATCCGGAAGAAACTGCGCTATGCCGACGTTCCCCATGGACTCGAGGATTACGGCATCACGATGATCACCACCGGACTGATGGCCATGGCGTTCATGCTGTTCTCCGGGATCAGCCTCTAATCGTGAAGTAAGGAGCTGCAGCCTTGATGTATCTGATCAGTTTCATCGTTTTTTCAGCGGTCATTTTTTTTCTGGTCGCCATGCTGCTGCTGGTGGAGGCGAAAGTCGTCAAAAAAGGCGTCATCCACATCGTCGTCAACGATGACCCGGACAAGGCACTGGAAACCAACGTCGGCCGGACACTGCTGTCGGCCCTGGTGGACCAGGGCATTTTTTTACCATCCGCTTGCGGCGGCGGCGGATCCTGCGGGCAATGCCGCTGCAAAGTCGAAAGCGGCGGCGGTGATATCCTGCCAACGGAACTGGCGCACCTTTCCCGCAAGGAAAAAAAGGACCATATCCGCCTGGCCTGTCAGCTCAAAGTCCGTGAGGATTTGACGATTCGAATTCCGGAGGAGATTTTCAGTATCCGGAAATATGAAACCACCGTGGTGTCCAATCAAAACGTCGCGACCTTTATCAAGGAACTTCTGTTGAAGGTGGATTCCGGTGAAAAGATAGCGTTTACGGCCGGGGCTTACATGCAGATCGACATTCCGGAATATGAAGTGCGATTTTCGGAATTCGGCTTGGCCGATAAATATCGCGCCGTTTGGGAACAGTTCAATCTATTGAGATTACAGGCGAAGTCGGACGAAGCCGTTTACCGGGCCTATTCCCTGGCCAATCCTCCGTATGAGGAATTGTTGCGGTTTACGATCCGGATTGCAACCCCGCCGCCCGGCAGAAAGGATATTCCGCCGGGCGTGGGCTCTTCGTACGTATTTCATCTGAAACCGGGTGAGCGGGTAACGATCAGCGGGCCCTACGGTGATTTTTTCGTGAAGGAGACGCAGCGGGAAATGTGTTTTGTGGGTGGCGGCGCCGGTATGGCTCCCATGCGGTGCCATATTCTGAACCAGCTCAACGATGTCAGGACAAAACGTACCGTGACTTTCTGGTACGGAGCACGATCCCGGCAGGAGATGTTCTATGACGAAGAGTTCAGCGCTCTGGCGGAGAAATGCGACAATTTTACGTATCATGTAGCCCTTTCCGAGCCGCAACCCGAAGATCATTGGGAGGGATTGACGGGATTCATTCATCAATGCCTCCACGACGAGTACCTGAGCAAACATGACGATCCCACTGAAATCGAATACTATTTATGCGGTCCGCCGATGATGATCGATGCGGTGATCCGCATGCTGGATAATTTGGGGGTGGAACCGGAAATGATCGCTTTTGATAAATTTTAGAGAAAATGGATCGGATGACGGAAAAAAATTGAAAAATTTCGGTTTTCGTATCATCGTAACCTGTATCAACCTGAAATGGAACGAAAGGAGAGTGCAATGGAAAAATATGTATGTCAGATCTGTGGGTATGTGTATGATCCCGAAGCCGGTGATCCGGATAACGGCGTGGCGCCGGGGACATCCTTTGACGATGTGCCGGATGATTGGCAATGCCCGATTTGCGGTGCGTCGAAAGATGATTTCGAGAAAGAATAGTTTCCGGTAGCGCAGATAACGATACCGGCAGAGCAGCGTATTGCCCTTCGGCTGCCTTCCTTTAGGGAAGGCGGCTGGAGGGTGGACAAACCATCCGTTCAAGAAAACAAGGAAATTGCATGAAACCGTTAGAAATCGCCAAAGGAATTTACGACGTCGGGGTGACGGATTGGAATATTCGGGACTTTCATGGGTATTCAACCGATATGGGGACTACCTATAACGCATTTTTACTGGTCGACGAGCAGATTGCCCTGATCGATACGGTCAAAAAGGAATTTGCCGATCAGCTGTTGAACAATATCGAACAGATCGTCGATCCGAAGAAAATCGACCTGGTCGTCAGCAACCATACGGAAATGGATCATTCCGGATCCCTGCCGCGGGTGATGCACAAGATCGGCGAAGAGAAACCCCTCTATTGCTCCAAAATGGGCCTGAAAAATCTCAGCCTGCATTTCGGCGCAAAATGGAATTACCGCGCCGTGGAAAACGGCGAGACATTGCGCATCGGCAAACGAACGCTGCAGTTCCTGGAAACCCGCATGCTGCACTGGCCCGACAGCATGTTCACCTATGTCCAGGAGGACAAGATCCTGTTTTCCAGCGATGCCTTCGGCCAGCATTATGCCGGACCGGAAAAATTCGATGATCAAATCGACGCTGGCATCATGCACCAGGCCAAGAAATACTATGCCAATATTCTCCTGCTGTATTCCGCCAAAACCCAGAAGCTTTTGGAAAAGGTCACCGAAATGGGGCTTGAAATCCAAATGATCTGTCCGGACCATGGGATCATCTGGCGTAAAAATCCCGCCCGAATCATCGATGCCTATGTCGACTGGAGCGCCCAAAAACCCGCCCCAAAGGCCATCGTGATCTACGACACCATGTGGCAAAGCACCGAGAAGATGGCTTCGGCCATCGTGCAGGGTATACAAGAGCATGGGGTAGACGTTAAACCGCTGCATCTGCGCCGAAACCATCGCAGCGACATCATGACAGAAGTTCTGGATGCCAGGGCCATCGTCGTCGGTTCTCCCACGCTGAATAACTGCCTCTTCCCGACTGTCAGTGATTTTTTGACGTATATGAAAGGGCTGAAGCCGAGAAACAAAATCGCCGCCGCATTCGGATCGTACGGCTGGAGCGGCGAAGCCGTGAAAATGATCAATCAGGAGCTGGAAGTCATGGATTTCCGGTTGATTGATCCGGGGTGTCGAATCCAATATGTTCCGGATCCTGCGGGAATCGATACCTGTCTGGATCTGGGCCGCAGGATCGGCGCTGCAGTGATGGCGGGAGAAGAAACATCGTGAAGTCCAGGGTGCCCGTCGTTGAACTGGATGCCTGCATTCTCTGCGGTGTATGCGTTGAGGTCTGCCCTGGGGTTTTTCGGGAAAACGATTCGGGGTATATCGAGGTGGCCGAACTATCCGATTATCCGGAAACCGAAGTGGACGAAGCCATTAAAAACTGTCCGCGGGACTGTATCCACTGGGAAGAACCGTAGGAAAGATGTTGTGTGGCCATGGGCGCAGGAACATACAGACGGCAAGTAGCGGCAATCCTTCAACAGGCGGATATGGATGCCATGTTGATGGAAGTGGTCCGTCTTCCATCCCGTAAAACGGTGAGCGCGCTGCTGTCGCTGTTATGCCATCGGGATGAGTTTATCCGGTGGCGGGCGGTTTCAGCCACGGGAACGGTGGTTGCAACCCTTGCGGACCGGGAAATGGAGTCGGCCAGGGTTGTCATGCGGCGTTTCATGTGGGCCTTGAACGATGAATCCGGCGGTATCGGCTGGGGGATACCGGAGTCCATGGGAGATATCATGGCCAGGCAGGCAAGCCTGGCCGGGGAATATCACCGCATCCTGGTTTCTTATCTTCGGCCGGATGGCAATTACATCGAATATGAAATGCTCCAGCGGGGTGTCTTGTGGGGTGTCGGGCGACTGGCCCAGAAAAGACCACAACTGCTGAAAGAAGCGGGCCCCTTGTTGCTGCCGTATTTATCATCGGAGGATCCGTCCTGTCGTGGTCTGGCGGCCTGGGCGGCGAGGATGATCGGGCCGGATGAAATTCGCCGCGCCACGGAAGCCTTGAAGAAGGATCACGCCATGGTGAGAATGTATCTGGACGGAGACCTGCATAATACGACCGTGGCCCGCTTGGCGGCGTCGACAAACCGTTTGGGGGAATTTCACGCATGAACATCGCCACACTCATACCGACGCCCGATGCAATTCCGGTTCATTGGGGCTGGCTCCGTTTTTTTCAGATCGTGACCTTTTTCATTCACCTGCTGTTCATGAATATCGTGCTCGGCAGCAGTCTGATTGCCCTGTTGGAGGTCTGCGGAAATCATCGGGGCAAAGGGACCGGTGTGCGGGATTTCGAGCGGGATATTTTTCAAAAACTGCCGTTTGTCATCGCCTTTGCCGTCAATGCAGGCGTCGCCCCGTTGCTGTTTCTTCAAGTACTCTACGGCAATCTGATCTATCCCAGTTCCATTCTCATGGGTGTATATTGGCTATCGGTCATCGGTGTCCTGATCGTCGCCTATTACAGTGCATATCTCATGAAATACAAATTCGACGCCTTGGGGCGGTTCTCTCATTTCCTGATCGGACTGATTCCCTTGCTGTTTCTATATATCGCCTTTGTGTTCGTCAACAACATGACCCTGATGCAACGGCCGTCGGCTTGGATAGCCTATTTTACCAATGCCGGCGGTACCCTGCTCAATCTGCGCGATCCGATTTTGTGGCCGCGTTTCGTACATTTCGTGACTGCCTCCGTGGCCGTGGCCGGATTGTTCATGGCGGCTGTCCGGTCCACCGGAAAACCGACGGGAGAGGCCGGGGCGGCTGGGCATGTCGACCGGGGAATGCGATACTACATCCTGGCTACCGGAACGCAGATGATCGTCGGTGTCTGGTTCCTCGTGAAATTGCCTACACCGGTCCGCGGTCTCATCATGGGCGGCGATCCGTATTTCGCCGGTTTGTTGCTGGTCGGGATTTGCGGCGGGCTTGGCGGAATTTACCTGGCCTTGAAACGGCGGGTATGGCCGACGATCTGGCTCACCCTGGTCGTTACCGCGGCAATGGTCCTTCTGCGGGATCTGATCCGGGCGGCATACCTGCAGCCGTATCACGAGATGAAGGTCATACCGGTTCAACCGCAATACGGACCCATGATTGTTTTTATCGTTTCGCTTATTTCCGGAGCAGCCGTTATCGGGTATATGCTCCGGCTGGCGTTTCGGTCGAAGGAGGAGAGGATGGACCCTGCGCCATGAATTCGATCTGGCTGATCCATTATCCGGTATGGGATCTGGGGGCTCTCGGCGGCGGCTTTCTCATCGCCCTGATGGCAACCGTCCATGTCTATGTCTCGCATTTCGCCGTCGGCGGGGGGCTTTTTCTGGTTTTGACCGAACGCAAGGCCGTTCGTGAAAACTCCTGGGCGCTGCTCGCCTATGTGCATCGTCACAGCCGTTTTTTCTTGCTGCTGACCATGGTGTTCGGCGCCCTGACCGGCGTCGGCATCTGGTTTACCATATCGCTTCTGAATCCCACCGCCACCAGCAAACTGATCCATATTTTTGTGTTTGCGTTTGCAACCGAATGGGTCTTTTTTCTGTGCGAAATCATTTCCCTGTTCATCTATTATTACACCTTCGACAGTATGGAACGCGGCCGGCATATGCGTATCGGATGGCTATATGCTCTGTTCGCTTTCCTGTCCCTTTTTATCATCAACGGCATAATCGCATTCATGCTGACCCCCGGGAAATGGCTCGTCACCCAAAACTTCTGGCATGGCTTTTTCAATCCGACTTTTTGGCCGGCCCTTTTTTTCCGAACCTTCATGGCGCTCATGCTGGCCGGAATTTTCGGACTCGTTACCGCCGTATTCACCAGAGAGGAAGCCCTTCAGGAGATACTGATGCGGTATTGCGCAAAATGGGTGCTGTTTCCCTTTTTGCTGCTGATGGTCGCCGCTTACGGATATATCGCGGTGTTGCCGGAACCGCAGACCGCCGTCATATTCGATCGTTCTCCTGAAATACGGCCCTTTTTAACATTATTTGCGGCGATCGGTGCGCTGTTGTTCATTGTGGGATGCCTGATGATGGCGCGGCCTTTTTCCATACGGCGCAAGCGGATCATCGCCTTCGGCCTGCTCATTGCGGGCTTTTTCTTCATGGGGTCGTTTGAATGGATTCGGGAAGCCGGTCGCCGACCCTATATTCTTTACGGTGTCACCTATTCGAACTCCGTTTCGGCACAAGATATGGAGAAGGTGGCGCAACAGGGAATCCTTGCATCCACGCGTTGGACCCAACGCCGAACGATTGGAAAAGACAATCAAATGGCCGTCGGTCGGGATCTATTCCGACTCATGTGTTCGGGATGTCATTCCATCGGCGGCCCGTTGCAGGATATCAAGGCGCTGACCCGAACGTTGCCCGTGGCCGGAATGGCGGCCATGCTGGACGGAATGGGCAAGGTCAATGACTATATGCCGCCATTTCCCGGAACCGAAGAAGAAAAACAGGCGCTTGCCATATATATCGTGGAAGAATTGAATCAGGTCATCGATCGGGAAACGCCGGTGATCGCTCCTGCGCAACGTCCGTTTGAACAGCCCCTGTTCCATGATGCAACAGATGGATATGTGCTGCTGGCCTGGAGCGACCAGGGAATGCAACTGCTTTCGGATGCGGATTGTTTTTTCAGCCTTACCTCTCCGGGACTCGATATCCATGCCCAACTGGTTCGACGGGGTGAGGCGCCCGAAATCGTTTCGGATGGAGTGGATATGACATATCGGATCGAGGCCGGATTCGAGACCCCTGCGCGGCAAGTGGACTACTGGCGTTTCGCAAAAACGCTGGTGGGAAAGGAAGTGGCGCCGAACATGGGTGCGGCTGGGAAAAGTGTCACGGATCGCATGGAATTCATGGAAGAAAACCTCAGCTTTATTGCTCGTAAAGTCCCGGTGGTGCCCTATACGTCGGCCGATGAGTTTCAGCCTTACCCACTGATTGCCGTCGAAGCCAGGGACCGTTCCAGCGGGAATCTGCTGGCCGCGACGAAGTTCACGGCTGCGGTGTCGACGGAGATGGGGTGCCGTCATTGCCATGGCGGTCCATGGCGCGTCCAACAAACAGCGGGGATTTCGGACCCTACCGCCCGTGACATTCTGACCGTCCACGATCGTATCAACCGCACCGATCTGGCGGTCCGGGCCGGAGATGGCGCCCCCCGATCCTGTCGTGAATGCCATCCTTCCCGGGAGGACGATCCCGGTAAACCGGAGGGCATCAACCTCTCGGCGGCGATCCATGGATTTCACGCCAATTACATGACCGGCCGCGGTGCGGATGCCTGTGTTCTTTGTCATCCGGCTTCATCCGAAGGGTTCACGCGCGGGTTTCGGGGAATTCATCATACCCTGGGTCTCGATTGCACCAATTGTCATGCCCGGATGGAAGACCACGCCATCGGACTGCTGGTGACGGAATTGAATGCCGCCAAAAAGGGTGCCTCCCGATTGATGAAAAACTTGACGCCGAAAATGACCGACGATATGAATAAAATAGCGGCGCGAAAGCCCTGGGTGAACGAACCGGATTGTTTGAACTGCCACCAGGAATTTCAGCCTCCGGATGTGGATCAGGTGGAACTCAATCAATGGACCAAATCCGAAGAACAGTTGTTTCGTCGTCGCACCGATGAGGTCGGCCTGCGCTGTCCGGCATGTCATGGGATTACCCATGCTGTTTATCCGGCCGAGAATATTTTTGGACATAACCGGGATACTGTTCAGCCGGTTCAGTATCAGGGCGAGGCGTATCCCATCGGTGCCAACCGGAATTGCAAGACATGTCATACAGTTGATATGACGGAAGAAATTCACCATCCGAATATGCTGGGTATGTTTCGCAACACGCAATAACAAGGTGAACAGGATGCTAATCAGAAAATTCGGTTGTTTGGTGGTCTTTATTTTTATGACGGGTGGAATGCCGTTCGAATCCGCCATGGCCGGGGGGGGGAGGTACGATTATTCCAGCATTCGCGAGGAATATGCCGACGCCGTTTGTCTGTTGGAAAGCGCCGAACGCAGCGGCAACCAGCGAGACGAGGCGACCCGATGCACTCTTGATCGCCCCATCGACCTTCTGGAAGCCATCGGCATAGCCCTGAAAAACAATCCCGACAGCCAAATGGCCATGACCCGGATTCGTCAGGCCCAGGCGGCGGCCGATATGGCCCAGGCCGCCTTTTATCCGGCCGTCGGGATTTACAGTGAATATATGCAGGGAGACGCTCCCTCCGCCTATCTCTTCAAGACCATCGACCAGCGCACCCTGGCCCCCGGCACGGATTTCAATGATCCGGGTTGGTTTCGGAATATGGAAACCGGGCTGGTGGGCCGAATGAATCTGTTCAACGGCGGCAAAGACTGGTTACAACGAAGAATGGCGGTCACCGGCCTGACAATTTCACATCTGGATCGTCTGACTGTTGAAAATTCACTGGTAGCCGCGATCATAATGGCGTATTATGATTACCTGGCTGCTCAGGATTTCATCAAGATCGCGGAGGAATCGGTGACGACCGTCCAATCGCAACTCACTATCATGCAGTCGCGTTTCAATGCGGGAAGTGCTTTGAAATCGGATATCCTTTCCCTGGAAGTCCGTCTGGCGAGGGCAAATGAAGAGGTGCTGGTCAGTCGGAACCGGTTGCAGATGTCCATGGCGTCCTTGAGCAACCTGATGGGACTGCGTCCCGACCGGGAAATCCAGTTTAAAAAAACAACGTTCCGACCCATTACCGTTCCGGAAAGCTACGCAGACGGAGTGGTGCAGGCCTTGGAAAAACGGCCGGAACTGAAAAAGGTCCGGGAACAGCTCAGCCAGTCCCGTATGGCCATTGATGCGGTCAAGGCCGAATATTTACCCACGTTGGATCTTCAGGGGAAATACTACCACGACGATCCGGATTTCGACTATGAGCGGGATAGACAGAATTGGACCGTGGGAATGGTGCTGAACTGGTATTTTTTTACCGGCCTGTCCACCCGGGCATCGAATCGACAAGCGTCTGCGCGGCTGGAAGAAATTTTGGCCGCCGATCGGAAGAATGTGCTGGCAATTCAGTTGGATGTCAAGAACGCCTACCTGAAGTTGGAGGAAGCCGGCGCGCGTCTTGCGGTCGCTGAAAAAAGCGTGGCCAGTGCGGAAGAATCGTTGGAACTGGTCAAAATCCAGTTTGAAGGAGGTTCCGCGACGATTACGAGATATCTGGAAACGGAATTCGCCCGGAATTCGGCGCGCATCAGTGCCGCAACGGCATATTTTGATCGAGAAAAGGCACTGGCGGATATCGGTAGAGCCATCGGTTTGCTGGGGCCCATGTTTCAACAAGAAACGAACGATAAGTGATCCCAATGTATTTTATCGAAAGCATACCTCGGAAAGTTCGTAGACCGAAGATCCCCTGTGCCGCAATAGACGGGCAACGGCGGCAAGATGCCCGCTATCAGATCCGGGGTTGTGCGCGCGTTGTTTTTTTTCAACCGCGATTCGTCAAAGCGGTCTCGCCGAAAATTATTCGATTGGGACCGGTCGTCGACATCAGCCATGGCGGATTGGCAGTGGAATATCTGGATACGAAATCGCGCGCAGGCGATTTTACGGAGCTTTCCGTGGAAATGCCCGATTACGGTTTGTTTCTATACCGCTTCCCGTTTCGAACCATATTGGATTACGAGATCGCGGAAATGAATTCCAGTCAACAGATCAGAAGACGCTGCGTGCGGTTCCATAATCTGAATCAGCACCAGTTGTTTCGATTGCGGAAATTCATTCAACTCCACACCTGCGGCCCGTTGATCGACCGGCGCAGCGGCACGGATCGGCGTTATCCCTATCGAGTCGAGGACCCGTTTATTTTTTATCCCGGCTGGCAGAACGACAAAGGACGTCGGCGGAAACCGGATCGTCGAAAAAACGGGAACCCCAGAAACGGTGCATCGATCCTCATCCGATAACGACGGTCGATGTGATGACGAATGATCGACCGATAGAGAAAAAAACATCCCCAGTTCCCACGGAAAGGCGCAAAACGGAACGTCACGACGAGAGAAGTCCCATTGTTTTCGCCTGCCGAGGGTCACATGAATATCATAACGGTTGGGCCTTGTCCATGGACGCAGCCGGAATGTGTTTCCAATCCAGAACCTCCCTGTCACCGGGTTCCCGAATTGTCATCAAAATGATGAATTATTGCCTGATCCTTGAAGCACAGGTGGCGTGGTGCCGGGAAACCGGAGATGGGAATTCCGGCTTTTTCATTCTTGGCGTCCGATATGATCCGTGAATTCTCGGATAGGTGCCGTTTCCCGCCCTGCTGATCACAACCTGCCGTCACCAAAGAACATTCATTTCACGTCCGGATATGGAAGCGACCATTCCAATGGAGATACCGTGCCTGGGGAGCAGGGACAATGTAGTCATTTGGCAACACTATATGTTGTATTTTTTTTCCCTTGACACACAAAAATAACTGAATTATGGTCCCGTTAACCGATTCGCTTGGCTCCGGTATTGGAACCTCGGTCAAACGCGATGTTCAGGTGCAAGAGATTATCAGTGAGAACGGAGACTTTCCTAGATGTATGAAGATGGAATTTGGAGAAACGGCAGGGCAGACACGAGGCCCTTCGCCGAACAAAGAGCGTATACCCGCAGCTCTCATTCGGCACCGATTTTATATGAATTTTACAACACCAACAATTTCTATCAAGCCGTCATGCGAAATCACAGCATGGGTGGCATGTGTTTCGAAGCGGAATTCGCTCTTCCGAAAGGGGTTGAGATATATATTAAAATAAAAAATCACAGGCCGGAATCAAGCGGCCCCGAATCGCGTAAGGGATACAGGGCCGAGGTCAGGTGGTGCCGCAGAAAGCGGGGCAGCAACCCCCCGAGCTATGAAGTGGGTGTCAACTATTTCGAACCGGTTCTGTTTTAGAAGAGAGTTCTTGCAGCCGGTTTTTCCGGTTCATCCATTTTCAGACCTGTTTCCTCGTGTTCAGCAACAGCCTCCGTCAAACGCTTCAAAGTGATGTTCGACTCGGTTACGTTCGGCCTTGTGGGTCGAATGGAATCGTCAGAGAATACGCTCCGTATTCCAGCTTGGCTTTCAGCGGCCCGGCGCCTTTTTCAAAGACTTTCATCATGGATGTGTTGGAGGAAAGCACATCCGCTGTAAAACCATGAATCCCCCTGTCTTTGGCCAGGCGTTGGAGCATCTGGTACATAAAGGTTGCGATCCCCACTCCCTGATAGGTTTCATCCACGACGAAAGCGACATCGGCGAAGGGCGGATTCCCATTGTCCTTCACGAAACGCGCTTCCGCAATAATTTGACCTTGGCCGGCTTCACCGACTACACCCACAATGGACATCACTTTTCGATAATCCACGTTGACATATTTTTGCATTTTATTATGGGGCATGGCCTTAATGGATGAGAAATAGCGATAATACACCGCCTCGTCGGAGAACCGATAAAACAGGCGCCGCATTTCTTCCTCATCGGAAGGCTTGATGGCGCGAAAACGGACTTCGAGCCCGTTTTTGAAGGTATGTCTGGTGGCGACATCGGCCGGATATAGACTGGCGACTTCGGCCAGAAACATCTGATCTTCATACAGGATTTTCTCAGCCTTGGCTTGGGCGACGAGTTCGGCGCGGTCATCCGGATGGGCGATTTCAATCAGCGCCTGGGCGCGTTCCCGGACCGTCCGACCAGACAAATTCGCCACGCCGTATTCCGTAACGACCATATCGACCGATTCCCGCAGACCGAACTGGTTTGGAAAATTTTCCACCGAAAGTCGGATGTTGGGTGATTTTTGAAGGTTACGGCTGGGAAGGGCGAAGATCGTGACGCCTCCCTCGGAGATCTGCGAACCGGAGACAAATTCGATTGCTTCCCCCGGGCTGGCGGCGACGTTTCCTTTTCCGGCATGGAGAGCGATTCGGCCGGAGAGGTCTACTTTGCGGGCCGGTAATACCAGGGTGAATTTGGGGTTGCGACCGATTTGAATGGAATCGAAGACCTTGTCGGTGCTTTGAAATTCAACCAACGGGTTTCGATCCAGCCAGCACATCAGTTCTTTACTGCCGAAGGCATAGGAGGCGACCGATTTTCCCCGCCAAATTGATTTGTTCCGGTTGGTAACGGCGCCGCTTTTTACGAGGTCCATCAGAGCGTCGGTAAAAAAAGGCGTATGGATGCCGAGATTGCGCTTGGAGGTAAGATGGGGGCTCAAGGCTTCGAACAGAGGGCCGATGGAAAAAGAGATACAGCTGCCGTCCTCGATTTCTCTGGCGACGTTGGCCGCAACTTGATCGAAAACCTCGTCCACCGGCCATCTGTCGAAATAGATGGGATCATCGGTGGATTCGATCAGCATATCAAAACTGGAAGCCGGGACAAAGGTATCTCCAAAGGTTTGCGGTATTTTGGTATTGATTTCACCCACGACGAAACCGGCATGATCAATGGCGTGATGGGCCGCATCCACCGACACCCCCAGGCTGCAATAACCGGCTTCGTTGGGGGGCGTTACTTGAATAAACGCCACATCCAGTGGGATTTTCCGGGATGCGATCAACCCCGGGATTCTCGAGAAACGACTTGGTATCAAATCTACCCGACCGGCAACGATGGCTTCACTGGCCACCCAGCCGGAGAAAAAAGTTTTCAGACGGTATTTCTGGGTATTGAGTTCCTGAATGGAAATGGCGTCACCGAGACTTACCAGCTGAATCAGGGAAAGATCCTGCAAATTGGGGGCAGTCGAGGCCATCAGGTGTTTGACCAGGGTTCTGGGTTCCGCCAAGCCGGTGGTAATGAAAATACTCATACCAGGCTTGATTTTTTCCATCACGGCAGCGGGTGTGACGATTTTCTGTTTCCATTCGGATTTATTCTGACTATTCAACGGACGTCCTCTCTGATGAATTTCAGCGGAATGTTTCCGGCTGAGCCGGATACGTTTCGCAGGCATTGTTTGTGTGATTGTTACCCGTTATTCTTCCGAGAATCGGCTTTTTTTTTGCTCGTCACCTGACAAGCGTCCTTCACTCAGGTTGAAATTCCAAACTTGGGCAAAATATAGGCCTGCAGTAAAAACCAGACCGCGATAAATAGGATAAAAATAAGAAGTTCCGTCATTGTTCACTCCCATTTGGTGTAACATTTGATTTTCAACGGCCCTGGAAATCCGGTTTGCGCTTCTCCAGCAGGGCGCCAATACCTTCTTTGGCATCGGCCGTCCCAAAGGTCAGGGCCTGGCAAACGGACTCCATCATCGCTGCCTTGAACGGGTCCCAGTCAAGGTTTCGATAGACGGAGCGTTTCATCATCCGAATCACCGCCGGCGCGCCGTCCGCGATTTCCCGGGCGAGTTCGAGGGATTGGTTCAATACCTCGCCTTCCTCCACGGCATAATTCACCAGTCCGATGGCGGCAGCCTTTTCGCCGCTGATGATCCTGCCGGTGAAGAGCAGTTCATTGGCGACGGGAAGCCCCACCAGTCTGGGCAGGAGATAGGACAAGGCCATGCCGGAATGGATGCCCAGACGGGCGAAGTTGACCCCATAGCGGGCGGTCCGGTTGGCCACTCGAATGTCGCACATGAGGGAAAGCCCAAGACCGCCTCCGATGGCATGCCCGTTCATGGCGGCAATGACCGGAATTTCAAGGTGGCCGACCTCTAAAAACGGTCGATACATGTCCATGAGCATTTCATGTAATGCCCGTCCTTCCGGGATGTCGGGAATGTCTCTGAAATCGCCGCCTCCGCAAAAGGTGTTGCCGCTGCCTGTGATCACGAGGCAGCGAAGGGCGGTGTCCGCCCGAACCTTCCGGATCAACTCCTGAAACACCGGTAGGGTTTCACGGTTCATGCTGTTGCGGTTGTCGGGACGGTTGAAGGTGATCCGGCCGATCCTGTCGTTTACTTCGTATCGTATGGGGGTGTCCGGCATCGATTGATTCCACGTTGGATATGGCTGGTTAATTCAATGCGCCTTTAAGAACGTTCATTACTTGTTCGCCGCCTTTTTCTTTGACATAATCCAGGACGATGGGCATGAACATCCCGACCATCTCACTCTTCAAACCCAGCTTTTCAAAAGAGCCGGCCAAGGCGGACATGCCTTCCAGTTTTTTGGACCCGCCGCCGAACAGGGAGGAGAGTCCGCCCAGAAGGCCCGAATTTTCTTCCAGTTGGGGAGCGGCCGCCAGCATGCCGCCCATTCCCGGGACCGCCTGTTCAATTCCGGCAAAGTCTTCAGCCCCCAGGTTTTGTTTGGCGAGCTGAAAAATAGCACCGGCACCTCCCTGGGCCTGGGGCTCGGATACCCCTAGTTTTTGCGTCAGCAGGCCGACCAAGCCGGCGTCTTCCGCAACGGCAGCTGCCGGATTCCATAAGCCGGCAAGGAGAAAACCCAATATCCATACACCAAAAGCCCTGTTTCGCATCATGCAACACCTCCTTCGGTTCCGTAATCTGATTTTATTGGCAATCGAATCGTACACGCTTTTGGAACAATATAGGCACTCATACGGATTCTTCAAACCCTTTACTATAAAAAACTTGAATTCGCCAGTAAAAGCAGCCATACAATGGGCAAGCGATAGTGGCTTTCGAAAAGAGGGGAGATTCCGGACCGAAATGGCCATGTGTTATTTCACGATACAAGCAGGACGATGCGTAACGGTATAGTTACATATATTATAATTACGATTAGTTGTATTGTAATTGTTCCTGCATGCCAGCCGGATCGGGAGACCGATGAGCGGACGAAGATGGCTGCGGATGCGCCGGCGACCGGTCGGGGAATCATCGCCGCAGTGGGCGACAGCCTGACTTACGGCGCCGGCGTTCCAACGGACGACTCTTATCCGGCCATTTTATCACAGCGGTTGCAGCAGGACGGCTATGCCTTCAAGATTGTCAATGAAGGCGTTCGAGGAGAGACCAGCAGCGGTACGTTATTTCGAATTCAACAGGTAATTTCGTCTTTGAACCCGGATATCATCATTCTCTGTACCGGGGCCAATGACGGCATGCGCGGTATCAATCCCGACGTGCTGCGCATGAATCTGGACCGCACCCTTTCCATGATCGAGCGACACCACATCCAAGTCATTCTGGTTGGCGTGAAATCCTTCTTCCCCACCCATCCGGAATATGCCAAGAAGTTTGACGGCATTTATCCGGAAATCGCCCGGAAACACGGCGTCCTCTTCGTCCCGTTCTTATTGGAGGGGGTTGCCGGCGATCCAACCCGGATGCAGTCGGATGGAATTCATCCCAATGCCGACGGATACCGGAAAGTTGTCGATCAACTTTACCCCCATGTTCGCCAGACGATTGAGAATGGCGTAAAATAGAACTCACTGCTCCGTGCTTGACTGTTGAGAAAGGCCTGTGTACGCTCGATCGCGCTTTTCGTATGGTATGATCTTGCTCAATTGAGGAATATTATTCCAGCGCATTGACTTCGATCAGCACATGCGAGAGGTTCGGAACATGGGTGGTCCGCTTTTCCGCGCCCTCATAATCGATGGCGAAGCCGTGTGAATGCCGCTGTTCCTTTTTGTGGATATGCATCGATATCAAATCAGGCCCATTTATGGTTAGGCGGCGTATTGTTCCAATATCTTCCCCCGGCAGCCGATGACGACCGTTTGGTGGGGAATCCGTTTTCCAGCGGCGTCCAGCGCTTTCCGTACGATCACGGGCAATCCCCCGCAACAGGGCACTTCCATGAAAACGGTGGTGATGCTCTTGGGGTTCGCTGTTTTGAAAATATCGGTGAATTTTTCGATATAGGCTTCCACATCATCGAATTTGGGGCATCCCAGCAGCACCACTTTGCCCTTCAGAAAATCCCGGTGCAAGTTCGGGTAGGCCACCGGTGCGCAGTCCGCCAGAATCAAGAGGTCGGCGTTTTTCAGAAACGGTGCGTTCGGCGGAACGAGCCGAATCTGCACCGGCCAGTGGGTAAGGGCGGAATTCTCGCCAGGGAGATCCTTGGGGGCATTGGCCGCTTGGCAAGGCGTCCGCGGTGCAAAGGATTGGATATGGGTCGAGGGGCAGCCGCAGGCCATGGTCGGCGCCGGATTTGGGATGGATTTTGGGAAGCGGGACAGATGTTCCTCCACTGCGGCCTCATCAAATTCATCCGCCTGCCGTTCAATGATATGCAGGGCGTCATTGGGACATTCTCCCAGGCAGGCGCCCAGTCCGTCACAGAAGCGGTCCTCGATCACTTTGGCTTTGCCATCGATGACTTGAATGGCGCCCTCGGCGCAGGAGGGAACGCATTGACCGCATCCGTCACAGCGCTCGTCATCTATCTGGATTATTTTTCGTTTGATTTTCATGGTTGTGCAACCCCCTTGATTATTTTTGAATTTCTGGTTTTTACAACGGAGGTCGGAAAGTTCAGGAGCCCGGTTCGCTCTCCGCAGCGACCTGTCGACCTCCCGGACCTGTTTTTTTGTGGCAAAGAAATGCTTCCTTCCGGCTATCCGGCCAGTCGGATGGTCGCTTCTTCTCTTCCGGCGACGGTTAAGAAGGATCGCTCGAGAATCCGGCTCCGCTTCTCCGGCTCGATGGAACTCTCCTTGTGGTTTTCTTCCAAATTCGTGATCAGATCCGCATCGTAGAGTACTTTGAAATTGGTCGTCTCCTCCGGTCGGGGATGATGATGATGGGCGACAATGTCGCAGACTTCATCTATCAATTCCGGCCTCGCGCCCAGTTTTTCCAGAATCGATCTTGCAATCGGCGGACCTTCCTGTTCCTGGTAAGTCGCGGCGGTGCTGTTGTATTTGCGTTCGGCTTCGTGGATACCGATATCGTGCAGATAGGCCGCCGCCAGTATGACGGCGAGGTTGCCCCCTTCCTTCTTACCGATGTTTTCCGCATAGCGGGCCACCCGCATGGCATGCCCGATTCGTTTGAAGTCGGTATGAAAATATTTTTTCATTTCCACCGCCACCCGGTCTTTCAACAGGTTTTCCTTCTGGGCAATCAGTTCCGGCGGTAAATTGCCGATGCATTGCTCGGCGAATTCACAATAGGAGGCGCAGCCGAAATCCATATTGGGGTTCAGAAAACGATGGCCGCAACGGGAACATTTTCTGGCCGGGTCATCTTTGAAGAACTCCACTACGCTGTTGCACTTGGGGCAGTTGGATTCGAAAATCGCACCTTTTTTCCAATATCTGCTGTCCTGTCCCGGGCATTTCATCCGGCACCTCCGATCCTTGCTGTTTGGTTCCAGTGTCCATCCACCTCGGTGGATGGACACATGATAACCGTAATCATCAAACCATTCCTTGTCATCCGACAACCCCGTAGATTATCCCAGGATCGCCTTCAGGTCCTCATCCGGTGTTTTGATCGGCATAATATTGAAGTTCTTCACCAGTACATCCAGCACGTTGGGGGTGATAAACGCCGGCAGAGAGGGCCCCAGGCGGATGTTCTTGATTCCCAGATGCAACAGGCTAAGCAGGATGACGCAGGCTTTCTGCTCATACCAGGACAGCACCATGGAAAGGGGCAGATCGTTCACGCCGCAGTCGAAGGCGCCTGCCAGGGCTACGGCAATCTTCACGGCTGAATAGGCATCGTTGCATTGTCCGACATCAAGAAGGCGTGGAATTCCGCCGATATCGCCGAGATCCTGGTCAAAGAAACGGAATTTGCCGCAGGCCAGGGTCAGCACTACACAATCCTTGGGTATTTTTTCCACAAACTCCGTATAGTAATTGCGTCCCGGTTTGGCGCCGTCGCAGCCGGCCACCAGAAAGAAATGCCGGATGGCCTTGCTCTTCACGGCGTCAATCACCTGTCCGGCCACTCCCAGGACTGCATTGCGGGCAAAACCCACCATGACGGATTTGCCGGCCGAATCTGCCGGGAATCCCGGCATGGAGAGTGCCTTGTCAATGACCGGGGTGAAATTCTTGTCGGCAATATGCGCGACGCCCGGCCAGCCCACCAGTCCGGTGGTGAAGATATGATTCTGATAGCTGTCCCGGGGTTTTTGAATGCAGTTGGTGGTCATCAGGATGGCCCCGGGGAAAGCTTCGAATTCTTTGGCCTGATTCTGCCAGGCCGTGCCGTAGTGACCGTAAAAATGCGGATACTTTTTCAGTTCCGGATATCCGTGGCAGGGCAGCATTTCTCCATGGGTATAGACATGGATGCCCTTGCCGGCGCTCTGTTTCAGGATCAGCTCCAGGTCCTTCAGATCATGGCCGGATACGAGGATCGCTTTGCCTTGCTTCACACCCAGCGGTACCGAAGTGGGGACCGGATGGCCGTAAGCGCCGGTATTGGCGGCATCCAGCAACTCCATGGCGCGCAGGTTGATTTCACCGCATTTCAGGGCCAGGCCCACCAGTTCATTTACACCCAGGCTCTTGTTGAGTGTTGCCGCCAGGCCTTCATAGATAAAAGCAAATACGGCGGGGTCGCTTTTTCCCAGAATGGCCGCATGATCCGCGTATGCGGCAAGTCCTTTAATCCCGTATGTCAAGAGCTCCCGCAGGGAACGGATATCCGCATTGAGGGATGGATCGGAGAGGATGCCGACTTTTTCACCCTGGGCTACCAGGCCGGCGGTCGTACTATCCGGTTGGAATGCCGCAGCCGGATCTGCGAAATCGCTATTCCCGCCGGCGCTTTTGACTTTCTCCGTCAGCGCTTTCCGGGCTGCCACGCTTTTGTGGATCAGCGCGACGAAACGCTCCGGGTCAAAATCGACATTGGTCAGGGTGGAGAAAACCGCTTCACAGGTCAATCGGTCGACGGCCTCGTCCACCACACCGACCCGTCTGCCTTCCAGCGCCACGATGGAAAGTCCTTTGATGGCATACATGAGGGCATCCTGCAAAGCCGCCACATCCGGTTGTTTCCCGCATACGCCGATTTTGGTGCACCCTTCGCCCTTGCTTGTTTGTTCGCATTGATAACAAAACATGTTTTCTCTCCTTTCGGTTGATATATGATCCTGTCAAATGGTTGTTGCCGTTTTCGATCGTTGCCCCCTTTCTACCGGTAATCATCCGGCATGACCTTGACTTAGGTCAAATCCTCGTGGTAATTGATATTTTTTTTAAAATGAAGGAGATCCAGATGAAAAACGTCCTTGGCATTTTAGCCGAAACATCCCTGTTTCAAGGGCTTCCGGAAGATCAACTTGCCGATATCGCCGCCATCGTCATCGCAAAGGAATACCAGCGCGAGGAGATGATTTTCAGCGAAGGCGACAACGGCGACGGTTTTTACGTCGTGGTTGACGGACTTATAAAAGTGTTCAAAGTATCCACGGAAGGAAAAGAACAGATCCTTCATATTTTCAGCGGGGGCGAACCCATTGGAGAAGTGCCGGTTTTTTCCGGTCAGAAATTTCCGGCTTCGGCCTTGGCCCTTAAAAAGAGCCGGATGTTGTTTTTCCCAAGAGGCGCATTCGTGGATTTGATCGCCACCCATCCTTCTCTGGCGCTGAACATGCTGGCCGTTTTGGCCATGCGGTTGCGGCAGTTCACGGTCCAGATCGAAAATCTGTCCCTCAAGGAAGTCCCCGGTCGTTTGGCTGCCTATCTGTTATATCTGTCAGAGGAGCAGCGTAACCGGAAAGTCGTCACCCTCTCCATTTCAAAGGGTCAGCTGGCAAGTTTGTTGGGAACCATTCCGGAAACGTTGTCGCGAATGCTGGCCAAGATGAGCGCACAGGAGTTGATTCTTGTGAAAGGTCGCAATATCCATCTTCTCGACCTTGTGGGTCTCAAAGCGCTTTCCGATTCCGGCAAAATGACGGATAATTGAGTTCCAGCCCATTTCGATCATCGGGAAAGAACACCGTCTCTCCCAAACACCGAGCCAAAGGCACGGCAGGTGGTGAAAAGGGGTGCGCATCGAATGCCGGTGCCATGTTCCCCACGGGCACGAAGGGTACATGGTGAACCTTCGTGCTCGTGAATCACGGGGCAGCGCATCCATACCGTTTTCGACATCGTTCTCGTGGAACGGGAGGCGGGATCGATGGTTATTTGGGGAGTGCCACCAGTTTTCTGCTCAGGGAGCGCACGTGATCCATCTCCTCCTTGATCACCTGGTCGATCCGGTTGCGGCCCAATTTTTCCGGGACCATCTCCTTCAGGCCCAGGTAAAAGACGATGGAGTCCTTTTCCGCATCGATGGCGGATTTCAGAACATCCCGCAGAGAATCAACAGGCATTTCCTTTTTATAGAAGACACGGATATCCGTCAGGGCACGAAGATATTGACCGGCCTCACCATCCGGATCGAAAACCGTCGATTCTTTTTCCTGATTCGAGAGAGTTCTTTTGATGGCCGAAAACGTCTTTTCATGTTCATCTTCCATCGCCGCCAGCTCCAACAGTAGTTTTTTCGCTTCCTGGTCGTTCATCTTGTCGGCAAATGTGCGGTAAAATTTCGCTCCGTTTTTCTCCATTTGTACGGCCATTTCCATAATATCGGCGGCGTTAAAGTCGTAACTCATTGGTTGGTTCCTTTCCTTGTTCAATCCTGAATTATCTCACATTCCAATCAAAACGAATCGGATGTCGATTTCTGATCAATAAATCCTGCATCAATTACCATAACGGCTTTCGTCCGGCTTGTAAAGAGGGAAGGGGGGGCTGATTCAATAGGTCGTTATCTTGGCAATAATAGATTGGTTAAGTCGTTGAACAATCCGAAGCATAGACAACAAAATGGATGGGAACATCGGTTATGGGCAGTGATAACGATTCGTCTGTTAGATTAGGTTCTGGTAACTCAGCAACGACTTGGAAATAAAGCAAAGATGCCTGGCTGTCGAGAGGAAACCCTTGCATGCAGTCAACGATGTCATTTCCGGATGGGATACGCTAAGGTATTCTGAAAAAAAATGCAGCCGTATAGGTTGCCCCCTTGGACGTATTCCGGCCGTAAATGGCGGGTGTGTATCCCATTTCCAGTCCCCAGGTTTTCGAAATCATATAACCGACCACCAGGTCCAGTTTCCCGATATCAAAGTTGTTGGTTGTCGTCGGGTTGCCGATCACATCGCGATGCTCGCCGTTGTCCATGCTGAACAAACCGTCCAGTTTGATGCGACCGTAGGCATTTTCCGTGAAGTCGATGCCGAATTCGACCAGGTAGCGAAATTCATCGGAAGGGTCTTCAAAACGCCAACGGTATCCCATTTCAACATTGTAGTAACCGGGGATCAGGGGATAAAGGGATCTGCCGTATAGAAGCCTCAGTTCGAGGTCGTACTGCCCGTTCCCAACCGGTAATGCCTCGTCTTGATCGTACGCTTCCGGAATTTTCACCAGTCCCTGCGCCGCAACGACACCGATATCCCCTTCAAAGGCTTTCCATTTTACGCCCAGGTCGATGTCGCCGATGCGATAGGTTTTCAGTTGTTGCGTGTCGTCTTCCTTGACGAGGTACTTGTAGTAAAGAGCGTTGATGAGGGTGATTCGGTCGGTAATGCCGTATTCCAGATAGTTGCCGATGTTGAAATCCTGGAATTTCCCGTTATCGGGGAAATCGAACGGATCGCCGTCGTCATTGAAATTTACATCCGCATCGTAGTAGTTGAACGACAACCGGTCGTATAATCCATTTTTTGATGCGGTCCAAGCGCCTGAAAAGCAGGGAGCCGCAAAGATCAGCAAGAGTGTGGTGGTTAAAAAACCAACATCCAGGGGTTTCATCGTCATTTTCCGTATTCCCATAGTCGCCTTCCTTCCAATTCCGGTCAGGGAGTCGGCCAGCCCGTATCGACAGGCATGTTCGGATCGTTACAGGCGTTATCCCGGTGAATGCTTCCGGTTTCATACTCATAGAACGTGGCCCAGACGTACCAGGAGTCATAATTTTTAATGCTGGGAAAACCCATGATGTCGGCGTACAGGAAGGCCAGCGTCGATCGCCATCCCGTGCCGCAATAGAAAATGAGGGTCTTGTCGGAAGTGATCCCCCGGGCTTCCCAGAGATCTCGGATCTCGGTATAGCTCCGCAGGGTTTCATCGGTGTCCATGTATACCGCCTTGCTGGCCTCATAGCCCCAGACCGCTCCCGGGATACGACCTTTTCGGGTAATATTGGGGTCATTGTAACCGACAACGGCGCCGATATATTCTTCCATCTTGCGAACATCGACGACGATGGTGTCTGAAGGGATGGTTCCATTGCTCCGATAATGCGCGGCATATGCGAGTACTTCCGGAGTAAGCGCCTTGAGTTGGTTTTGGGGATGGATGGTCAGGTTGCCGACTGAGACGGGTTCATGGACCGTGGTGTCGACTTCCCCTCCGTTTGCTATCCACATGCTATATCCGCCGTTCAGAAAACGAACGTCCACACCCGCATAGCGTAAAGCCCAGTATACTCGGGTGGTTGCGGAGGAAGACTTGCCGTATACAATCACGGTCGTGTTGTCGTTGACGCCCATGTTCCGAAGTCTTTCCTGGAGCAGGCTGTCCTTCACCAGATCCCAGACGATTTCGTTTGCGTCGCTGACCGCCGGGTTGTCGGGATTCAGGTAGTCTCTTGCCTCCACGTTGTTCGTATCGAAGTGAACGGCGTTCGGTATATGCCCGGCGTTATATGCCGAAGACGTGGCTCCCCAACTGCATTCGAACAAGACATAGCTGTTTCCGGCAGGGAAAGTCGGCGGGGTTTCTCCGTTGATGACGCTTTTCACCCACCCGGGATAGACGATATGAGAAAAATTGGGTGCCTGCTCCATGGGATAGGAGGAATCGGCGGCCCATTCCACAATGGAAGCGTCATAATTGGCAATCCGGGGATAGCCAAGCAGTCTCAGCGCAAAATAGACGAACCCGCTGCGGATGCCGGTCGTGCAATTGGCGATCACCTCTTTGTCCGATGTGACGCCGCGGGATTCGAACACGGTTTTGAGGTCTTTACAGGAGAGAACGGTATTGTCGCTGTTGTAGAACCACGCGTAGGGGATGCTGACGGCTCCGGGAATGTGTCCGCCGCGCGCCTCTCCATAGAGTTGCCAACCCAGGTACTCTTCGTCCGTGCGCGCATCGATGACAACCAGATCTTTGTTCGGCAGGCGGTTTAGAATGCTTTCTTTCGTCGCCCGCACGGCATTGTCGACGGAAGCGGCAAATGATACCGGAGAGAGGTTTCTGGGACCCGTTTCCATGGCTCGGTTTTCGGCGGACCACTTGTCCCATCCGCCGTTCAAGAGATGGACATCATAACAACCCAAATATTCCAGCATCCAGAATATTCGACCGGCCGCGCCCCAGGATGCCGTCGTGTCATCATAAATGACATACGTCCCGTTTCGGCTGATCCCCGCATTCCCCAGCAGGGACTGCAGTTCGTCAAGGGGTTTTAAGCCGCTCCCCCAGGTCCAGAAATTCCCGTGGATGAGGTTGATGGCGCCTGGGATATGCCCCTGATCGTAAGCGGTTTTCGGACGGGCATCGATAACGACCAATCCCGATTTCCCAAGGCTTTTCGCAAGTGAATCCGCGGAAACGAGAAGATCCCCATTGGGGTAGTCCGTCGAGGCCGGTTCCAGGTCCGCAGTTGCAGCCCCCGCATCGGTTTTGCTTTCGGATGAACTGCCGCATCCCATCAGGAATACGACGGACCAGAGGAATAGAACCAGGAATATCGACCCTTTTTTTTTCATTTTCTTCTTCCTTCCCTTTCAATCAATCATGATCCCTCGGATGAGTCGGTTGTGAAACACCTTGACAAGAAAGCGCATCCCGGCTGGCTGCATCGTCCCGGATCTTTTATTCGTAAAAATTAAATTAATCAAATCGATAATTTGAATGATTTTTGAAAAGCCTATTCATGGTATCGATAACCGGCGCCGGGTTCCGTATGGGCCTGTCTTCCGGAATCGGGCCAAGGGGATCGAGCGATCATTCCTTGACAAAATAAATGCTTACATTTAGGTAGGGTATAGGCGATGGACAAAACAGGCGTTCATGCGAACCTGTTGCGTAATGGAGAAGACGTCATGATCGGCAGTGATTTATCGAAAGATATCGTTGAATTTTTTATGAAGATTCCGATTTTCGATCGCATCAATGCGGAAGAAATCAAAGTGATCGCAAGGCACATGAACATCATGTCACTGAAGGAAAATGACACGCTCTTCATGGAAAATGAAAAGGGGAATTACGTCTGTTTTATCGTAAACGGGGAACTGGAGGTTATCAAGAAATCGGAAGCCAGCGGCAAGGATGTTATTCTTGCTACCTTGGGAACCGGCCAATCCATCGGTGAAATGGCCATTATCGATGATTATCCCCGCTCCGCCACCATCCGAGCCAAAACAGGAACCGATTTGTACATCCTCTCCAAAAGCGCTTTTGATCTGATTATGGATCGGCACGCCAAAATCGCCATCAAATTGCTGAAAGGAATAGCTTGCCTGCTCAGCCAAAACCTTCGGGAAACCTCCGCCCGTCTGGCCGATTACATGCCGCCGATCAGCTGAGATGTATTCTCTTCGCACAGACTTTTTATAAGGGCCGCGTACAAAGAAGCGAATCACTTTTGAGGTTACCCGCTCCCGAGGCCTTTTTGGCGGCTTTTGTTCGATCAGCGCCGGACGATTTGGTAGGAACGCTTCGGGCAACTGCCATTCTGTCCGGATGAGTCGATAAAGTGATAATCGTGTTTGTCCTCGGCGATGATTTGGCAGGGAAGGAATTCGGCCGCTGAGTTCAGTTCGATAAGGCCGACTCCCGGACCTTCCACAACTGCCATGATATAGTTTCCCTGGAGTTCCAGTTTGCGAATTTCCGATTTAAAATATTCTATGTTCATTTCAACCTCAAGCGTTTTGATCGCGACAATTTCGAATCCGGTGGTTGGTTCCCATTGGGCAAACGAAATTTTTCGTTAGCAAATTGCGTGCAAATGCACAGCCTTGAATTGAAATGCACAGTTATTATAGGGAATATGCTGCGAAATCGAACCGAAGGCATGTCTTTCGGTTGGCTGAGGGGATTACCCAAAATTACCCATGTGAGCAATTCTTGCACATCGGGCGGCGATTGCGACTATCCCGACGTGTTGATGTGAAGTCCTGAAGTCCCAAGAAACGGGCAAGTCGACAGGGCAGCGGTATTGCACGCGAACTCCGGCCGCCTGTAGCGGGCCGCCCCGGTTTCATGTTCCGGTCGAAGCGAAGGCACCGTTTCGCCAGGCCGGACCAACAGAAAGCGTCTTATCGTCAGGCAAGCATTCCCCCGTCGCAGGTGATGCTGCTTCCGGTGGTATAGGAGGCGGCGTCGGAAACGAGATGCAAAACAGCCCCCGCCATTTCGGTAGGCACGGCGATCCGGGCCAGGGGGATTCTGGAAAGGACTTCTGTTTCGATCACCTTGTTTTCCGTGATGATGCTGGAAAATTTCGTTTCCGTCATTCCGGGCAAAAGCGCGTTTACCCGGATCCGATACCCCGGCTTTCCCCGGTAATCAAGGCGATTTTGTCATTCAATGAAAAATTCGGCATGGTTCCCCCTGTATAATGTATTACTTCTTATTGGAGACGAATTCCGGTTTTGCATAGGCCGGCCCGGGGTAGGTGTAAAATCCCTCTCCGGACTGGATACCCAGTTTCCCCGCATCCACGCATTGTTGTAAAGATGCGGCATTGGCCAACAGGGTCTTGCCGGTTCCGGTTTCTCCTTGCAGGAGCACCGTTGCGCTGGTTTCGGCGACCTGCTCGATTTTTCCCAGTACATGTTGGATGGCGTCACTTTGACCGATGATATTTTCGTAGCGGCCCTGGCTGCTGATGGTTTCGCGCAGGTACTGATTTTCGGCCTTGAGAAGTTCGGAGAGTTCCTTGATTTTGATGAACGCCTGGTTCAGCTGGATTTCCGTTGTTTTCCTGCCATTTATACGATGTGTAGCCGTAGATGACCTGCAATGAACAGCTGTCATCCGTAAATTCACCAAATACGTTTTGGTCGATATCCAGGAATTCAACAATCTGTTTCAGGGCGTTGTTGATTTCCCGATCCACCTCCGTTGCCGGCAGGTTGACGAATTTGGAAGAAATTTCGAACAACAACTGATCAAAATGCTGCAATCGGTATATTTTTTTCCGTCATGTTCATCCGGATGCGGTTGATATGAAGCCTCTCGGGTGTATTGGCTCAACTCGGATCAAACCGGTGGCGGAAAAGGATGTCAATGAAAAATAAAACGAGCGTTCGATTTAATGATTGCCGCCAAGCCATGTGGATCGAGTGTTTTCAATAGGATTTCCCATTTCCCCGCATCATCGGGACAAAACGGACCGGAATGATGTCCTTGCGTCGGATTTCACCTTTTTCTTTGATCAGTAACACCAATTCCTGATCTCCGGGGCCTCCCACCGGTATCACCATCCGGCCGCCTTCCGCCAACTGTTCCTGCAAGGCGGCTGGAATATGAGAAGGCGCGCAGGTGACGATAATCGCATCAAATGGCGCGTGTTCCGGCCAGCCTTGATATCCGTCGCCGATTTTTACATGAACATTCCGATATCCCAATTCTGTCAGCAACCGTTCCGCTCTTTGTCCCAAAATCTCGATCAGTTCAATACTGAACACCTGGGAGCATATCTCCGCCAAAACAGCAGCCTGGTATCCGGATCCGGTGCCCACTTCCAGGACGCGATCGCTGGGGCTCAGATTCAGGACCTGGGTCATCAGGGCGACAATGTACGGCTGAGAAATGGTCTGCCCTTCGCCGATGGGGAGTGGATAATCTCCATAGGCCCTGGACCGGAGGGGAGGCGGCACGAACAGATGTCGCTCCACTTTCTGCATGGCGTTGATAACCGACGGGGAATCGATGCCCCTCGCCCCAATCTGGAAACGCACCATCCGGGTGCGTTCCGCCTTGTAATCCATAGCATTGTCGGCGACGGAGGGAGCGGTGGCCGCCGCTGGAAGGAAAATGAAAATGAACGCGATGCCGAGGCAACCGGTTTTCAATAGAAATATCATCCTGTTCATGGTCCCTCCTTTGAGAAAAGGTTGGTGCCCGATTCCCACTGCTCACCGACGTTTCAGTCGAATCGGATGCGATTTGATTCATGTCGGAATACGGATCCGAAGTCAGGTGGAAGGGTTAGCGAGAGGAGTGGACGAAATCGGCGCAGGTGGAGTCGAGTCGTAATCGCGGGTGTTGGACCCGTATCCCAGCGTTCGGTATCGGTTAGGAGCGATCGGGTTCAGCAGGCGTTGTTTGATTGCAACCGAGTATATGCAAGCAATAGGGACGTGTCAAGAATGTGGTAGGATGTGCGGTGGGGATTTCGTGAGAAAGGTATAAATACCTGAAATCGGATTCGCCGGGATCCCGGAAATCGGTGGGATGATGGGCGCATCTTGATTTATGGGAAGATATTCGATAGGAATACCCAACAGTTGAATTTGAGAGCGGCGTATACCGATCCGAAGGAAACAGGCGCGAGGAGGAAAACAATGAACCCGACGAGCACGCAACAATCCAACTTGCTCGGTCAACCATTGACATTGCCATGCGGTGCGGTGATCAAGAATCGATTCATGAAATCCGCCATGAGTGAAATTCTGGGGACGGTTGACAACCGTCCCACCTCCCGTCTCAGTCGTTTGTATAGCACCTGGGCGTGGGGTGGCGTCGGGCTGGCCGTTACCGGGAATGTCATGGTGGATGCCGGTGCGCTGGGGGAACCACGCAACGTGGTGATCGAAGACGATCGCCATTTGGAAAAACTGCAAGCCTGGGCCTCCGCCGGCAAGGAAAACAATACTCAGATCTGGGTGCAGCTCAATCATCCGGGCAAACAGAGCCCCAATACGTTGTCCCCGGAACCGGTGGCGCCGTCGGCGGTTCCTTTTGCAGCGGCTGCCCTGCGAAAATTTTTCAATCCGCCACGTGAACTCCGGCCGGCAGAAATTGGAGCGATCATCGAGCGCTTCGCCAATTCCGCCGACATTGTTCAGCGGGCCGGCTTTACCGGTGTTCAGATTCATGCCGCTCATGGGTATCTGATCAGTCAGTTCCTGTCTCCCCAGCACAACGTCCGGACGGACGAGTGGGGCGGCGATATCGAAAACCGGATGCGGTTTCTGCTGGAAGTGTATCGGGCCATCCGCAGCCGGGTGGGGGATGACTTCCCGGTGGCGGTGAAAATCAATTCAGCTGATTTCATGCGCGGTGGATTCACGGAAGAAGAGGCCCTGTTCGTCGTCGGCGTACTTGCGGAAGCCGGCATCGACCTGGTGGAAATCTCCGGCGGGACTTACGAAAGTCCGGCCATGGCCGGAAGAAGATCGGAAAGCAACCCCGGCTCCAAACGAGAAGCCTATTTTCTGTCCTTTGCGTCCAAGATCCGCCGGACATTTCAGGTTCCCCTGGCGGTCACGGGAGGCTTCCGAACAGCCGTAGGCATGAGCGCAGCCCTTGCCGAACAAGCATTGGACATGGTGGGACTGGCGCGGTCTCTGGCCATCGATCCGGAATTGCCGAATAAGATCCTCAATGGCGAATCTTACGTGAGCCCGGTGAAACCCCTGAAAACCGGTGTGGGCTGGCTGGATAAGAGCGCCATGCTGGAAGTCACCTGGTATGAACAGCAACTGGCCAGAATAGCAGCCGGCAAGCCGACCCTGCCCAATCAATCCGTTTGGAAATCGTTGGCCAAAACCATGATTGTAAATGGTTTTCAAGTGTTTCAGAAGAGGCGGGCATAAAGGCGCATTGGCCGATCAGACCGCTGCGCCCTTTGAGTCAATCGGGTTTATTGCAGAATTCTGCGATCCAGGCCGCTTCTGCGATCCGACTGCGACGACCGTCTTTCAGGTCCGGTGTAACGGGGTTTCTGGTATTGGCGAATGAAATGATCCAGCCAGGAGGATTGCACGGTAGACAGATCATCAAACTGCAGCGACTGCTTTCTCACATTGGTCCTTCCGGACGGCAGCGGCTGAACGATCTCCATATCGACAATGCGTTTGACCGGCAATGCCTGCAGGTAAAACTCCTCTTCCGGTATAATCAGATCGATCCGAACGCTGCCGTCCCGCCATTTCAGTTTGTCCATATACTGGAAGGCCAGTCCTCCCAAACTGATATCCAGCACCGGTACGAGCAATCGACTGCTCCCGGGCTTGATGACGGCGAACGCATCCTTGTGGAGAAAGATGCGCTCATGTTTCCGACGTTCCACTTTTGATGGTTGCAGCTCTGTCATAACGCCTCGCTTACTGAACAGCAGAACGGCTGTTCTTCGTTTATCGTGATTTGCCATTTCGGCCCGCCCGCATGTCCATTTTTTACCTGATGAAACCGGCCATGTCAAAGTAAAAACTTCAATCGGGGTCAGGTCTTCATTCTTGACAAGCCGTTTGGTAAGGGATTATAAGGTTCCATATCCCCGTCGCCGACCATAGAAAGAACGACATTGGAACGCCCTTTGACAAGAACCTGCCTTGGCGAGTGCTATCATGCGATTCCCGCTATAAATGAGTGAAAAGATGTGCCCAAGAGTGATCGCGACAGGGGAAAGATACGTGAATCGTTTCAAACGACTTAAAAAAGATAAATTCAAGATAGTCATATCGCCTGCTGACAGGAAGAGAAGTCCGTCGATTCAATATTTCTGGTAAGCGATAACCATGACCGGTAACTTCCGGCACGCAGCGTCCGGTGACAAAAGGAGAGATTATGCATATGCATCGAGTTATGATTCACCCGGCGTCTTACGAAAATTGTCGCAAGGCGGTTGATCGGGCCTTTGCGCTTTTCCCCCAAAAGATTGCCCGGAGAAAAGTTGTCATAAAACCCAATGTGCTTCGGTCCTCCAACGCGGAAGAACACATTGTGACCCACCCGTCTTTATTGCGGGCTGTGGTTGAAAAAGTCGAGGAGATGTCCCCTTCCGCCATTGTGGTCGGCGATAATCCGGGTCTGTTCAGCTATGGTGACAATGAGAACAGCTTTGAAAAAACCGGTTTGATGGATGCGGCGAAGGGTTATTACAGGAACCTCGGCAACACAACGCAGCACCTTGCCTTTCATCCTGATCTCATGCCCGAGGTTGGGATATCCAAGGAAATTTTGGATGCGGATATCCTTATCAGCCTGCCCAAATTGAAAACCCATGGGCTGACCGTTATGACCGGGGCCATTAAAAACAGCTATGGAATCCTGCCCGGTGCACAAAAAGCAAGGCTTCACCAAATTGCCGGTACTCCCGAGCGCTTTCATGATGTTATTGTAGACGTTTTCCGCCTGCGGATTCCGGATCTTTTTATCATGGATGCCGTGGTCGGCATGGAGGGGAATGGTCCGGCCTCATCCGAGTTAAGAGAGATCGGGCTGGTTCTGGCTTCCGATAATGCCGTGGCCCTGGATGGAGTTGTTGCGAGAATGATGGGCCTTGATCCCCGCCGTCTGCGGTTTCTTCAAAAAGCAAAGAGCATGGGGCTTGGGGATTTTGATTCTCAAATGATTACAATCCATGGGGAGATGCCGATTATACCTGATTTCAAAGTCCCGCCTTTAGGAGGCGAGGCCATCTTGGGGAATCCGGCGATCCAGGAATTAATTCAGACCAAGTCTCAAATCAGCCCCCGGGCAAATCCGGAACTATGTACGGCGTGTGGCGCCTGTATAGAACATTGTCCGGTATCGGCCCTCACAATGGAGCAACACTATCCTGTAGCTGATGTTGATATCTGTATCCGTTGTTTTTGTTGTCAGGAGATCTGTCCTGAAAAAGCGATGGTTTTGAACTGAGGCCTGAAAAAAACGATGCCAGGTCTTCACTCTTGATGCCGAACTTTGGAAATGAGCCACTCGATTCACGATCACATCAGCCGAGCAGAGAAAGGACGATAATGGCCCGCCCCTTGCGAATAAATTATCCCGGCGCCTTCTATCATGTGACATCCCGGGGAAACGAACGGAAAGACGTTTTCAGGAGCAAACGTGACAGGGAAAAGTTTCTTGAATATATTGAATCGGCTGTAAAAAGATACAACGCCGTTATTCATGCATTCTGTTTGATGGACAACCATTATCATCTGTTGCTTGAAACGCCTTCCGGGAATTTGCCCCAGATCATGATGCACATCAACGGTGCATACACCAATTATTTTAATGTGAAACGCGAACGGGCCGGGCATTTGTTTCAGGGGCGCTACAAGGCGATACTCGTTGACATGGACGAATATGCAAAAGAGCTCTCCCGATATATTCATTTGAACCCGGTCCGGGCGAAGCTGGTTGATACGCCGGAGGAATATGAATGGTCGAGCTATCCATATTACATCGGCGTGAAAAAACCTCCGGAGTGGCTGTATCGAGATTTTATTCTTCAATATTTCAGCAATAAAATTTCAATTGCCCAGAAAGGGTATCGCGGTTTTGTAAACGCAATGCTTGCCAAGAAATACGATAACCCTCTGGATGAGGTAGTCGGTTCTACCTTGCTGGGCAGCCCTAGTTTTGTCGCTTATATCACGGATACCGTGTTGTCGGATAATAAACCGGATAAAGAGGTGCCGGCTTTAAAAGAATTCATACGAAGAGCGTCCATGAAAGAAATAGTCGATGAAGTGGAATCCGTTTTCGGAAAAGAAGCGGCCTTGTCTCGAAAGGTAACAATGTATCTTTGTCAAAGATATACCGGTGAAAAACTGAAAGACATCGGCATGCGTTTCGGGATTGGAGAATCCGGCGTGTCCCAGGCGTGCAGGCGTGTCTCGGAGGAAAGAAGAAATGACGAAAAGCTTGAAAGAGACATCGCAAAAATAGAGAAGAAATTAAATGTGTCAAGAATGAAGACTTGACCCCATGAAGAAACAGGCGGGAGTTTTGATCGCTATGATTCACTGTAAATTCCGACGGCGGGAAGACAACCGCTTATCCATATTGCGGTGTGCGGATTTGTTGAACGGCTGTCAGGGATATCAGGGCCATGCCGGCTCCGGCGATAAAGGGGATGCGGTAGTCCAGCACCCAGAAGTAGCCGCCGACGGCCGGCAGGATCACTGCTGCGATATGATTGATGGTGAAGCCGACCGCCATGGTGGGGGCCACATCTTTCGGGTCGCCCACTTTCTGAAAAAAAGTGTTGATGGCGATGGCGAAATTAAAAAAGATATGATCCAGAATGTACAGACCGCCTGCCGCCCATTTCGAGTCGGTGAAGGCGTAGCCGAGAAAAACCGCGATCAGGCCGGCATACTCGAGTGAAAGAACCTTGCGCTCGCCGAACCGGATAATAGCCCGGCCGATTGTCGGGCTGAGAAAATAATTGATGGCGTTGTTGATGACGAAGAGCAAGGTGACGGCCTGAACCGAATAGTGGAATTTCTGAACCAGCAGCAATACGGAAAAAGCGATGAAAATCTGCCGACGAGCGCCGGCCATGAAGGTCAGAAAATAAAAAAGCCAGTACCGTTTCCGAAAAATCATTTTTTTATGCTGGACCGGGGCATTGCTGTCGGCCGGTTTGCGGGTAAAACCCCACTGGGCCACCATTACGATGAGTCCGCCGATGATCAGGTAAATATGAGCAAAGTCAAGCGCGGAAGCGATAAAGAAGATAAAAATCCCCACGATGATACTGGAGACGGCGGAAATGCTGCGCAATTTACCGAACACCCAGGGTGACGAATCCTTTTCGAAGTACTGCAGTGTCAGGGACATGTTGGTGGTTTCATAATAATGGAATCCGAAGCTCATGAAAAGCGTGGTCAGGGAGAGCCCTGCAAAGGAGGGGAAGAACCCGGTGGCGGCAAAACCCGCTCCCAAAAAGAGGATGGAGAGGGCTGACAGACGGTGCTCCGGAATGATCCGGATGACGAAAATGGCCAGAAGGGCCAGAAAACCAGGTATTTCCCGGATGGATTGAATCATGCCGATGCGGTCACCGTCCAGACGGGCCATTTCCACGGCGAAATTGTTGAACAGCATTGTCCATGCCTGCAATCCGACGGTTGATCCGATGGTCAGGACCACGAGATACAGGTACATGGGATTTTTTTTCACATGCTCCATCTCCGTTTTTTCTCCAATGACGTTTCAAGCGAGTCCGACCCATTACCATTGATCCACGTCGATATCAAGCGGGATAAAAGTGCTTTTCTTGTCAACTTGCGGATACCTTTGACTTTCCGAATTATCACATGGTATAGCGTGGAGCGACCGTTCCAAGGTCCGAAACCCACCCGAAATACGGAGAGAAATCGCCGAACACCACTGACGAATACAAGGAGAATGCGATGAAACTCGTAACGTTTGCAACTCCTGCCGGAGTTGAAAAGGTCGGCGCGTTGCGGCCGGACAGGGAGACCGTCGTCGATCTTTCGGGAATATTTTCCAACCTGCTGGAACTCATCGATGGCGTCGATGGGGCGCTTGAAGCCGCGCGACAGGCGCTCACGGAATCCCGGGAGGATATTGACTTGAAAGATGTCCGCCTGATTTTGGGCCCCTACCTGGTCACCCGGGATGAAATCCCGGATCCCTGCGGCCTTGCCATGATCGCCCGGGTAAACGGCGAAGAGTGGGGCCGGGGAAGAAGCGGCGTCATGCACCATACTTTTGAACAACTCATTGCTTATGTATCCCGATGTGAAACCCTGTATCCCGGAGAAGTCCTCGGTTCCGGGACGGTGGGAAACGGATGCGGATTGGAGCTCGGCCGATTTCTCAATTCCGGCGACGTGATCGAACTCCAGATCGATGGGCTCGGTATGTTGCGCAACCGCATCGTGAAACCGGGATGAGATCGCCGACAGCGAAACTGCGAATCCCCGTGATTTCCGCTGCAGTCCTTTTGGCGCTCGCTTTTCCGCCGCTTTCCGTATGGCCGCTGGCCTTTGTTTCGATTGCATTGTTTATGGCGGCCTTGGAAGGGGAAGAATCGGCTGCGGGACGCGCGGTATCCGGCGTGGTTTTCGGCGGTGTTCATTCCGTCGCCATGGGGTATTGGATTTTTTATGCCCTGATGGAGCACTACGGCAAATCCTTTCCCACATCCTTGTTGTTTTTTCTGGTATCGGTCAGCCTGCCGCTTGGACTCCTCTACTCCTGCTTTGCCGTTCTATACGGGATGCTGCATACCAAAAGACTCTGGTTCTATGCCCTGACAGCCCCTTCCCTTTGGATCATCGCGGATTACATCCGAGAAATTCTGCCTTTTTTGGTGCCGTGGGGAATGGTGGGATATGCGCTGCTGCCAATGGCGCACTTCGTCCAGGTTGCCGACATCGTCGGAATTTACGGTGTGTCGTTTCTGGTGGTCATGATCGGTTGTCTGCTGGTTGTTGTCTGGACCTGCCTGCATCAGTGTGTAGTGCAACACCGCCAGGGCCGGTTTGTTGACCGGGACATGCGGAGTCGAGCAGGAGCCGGGATTGTATTGTTGTCATTCATCATCGCCTGTACCATGGGATACGGCAAGGTCCGTTTGCAAACCGTATGGGACGAAATGCAAGCCGCCAGAACCGCTTCGCGCAAGATTCCGGTTACCATCGCCCAGGGGAATTTCAGTCTGAAAGACCGCTGGAGCGGCACGGGTTTTCTGGGACGCCTCCATACCTATTTGGCGCTGAGTCATGCCGGGAAAACCGGGGAGGGGAGGATCATCGTCTGGCCTGAAACGGTCTTGAATTCTTCGACCAAAGCAAATGCGGCCGTCTTTGGGGAAATCGCCGCTGATATCGGTCCCTCCGCCCTACTCGTCAGCGGGGGACTGAGGAAGGGGAAAGACGGCGCTGTTTTCAATTCCGCCTATTTTATTTCCGGAAACGGGTGGGTGCGATGGTACGATAAACACATTTTACTGCCGTATTCGGAAAGCGCGCCCCTTTGGAATTTTCTGGGACAATACTACCGTGCGCCTTCGCAGTTTGCGACCGGTCAATCACCGTCGACGGTCGAAACCGCATTCGGAAGGATCGGCGCCTCCATCTGTTTTGAAATTCTGTATCCGAATTATATCCGCCGTTCCGTGACGGAGGGTGCCGCTGTACTGATCAATATTTCCAACGATACCTGGTTCGGGGATTCCGGCATGCCCGGTCTGCATTTGGATGCGGCAAGGTTCCGCGCCATTGAAAACCGTCGGTTTCTCCTGCGGGCCTCCAACAGCGGGATTTCAGCCGTGGTTTCCCCAACCGGAGAACTGCTGGAGGCCTCCGGACTGTTCACCCGGTCGCGCATCGACGGCAACGTCACGGCGCTGCACCAAACGACGGTCTATTCGCGGTACGGTGATGGGATCCTTTTGCTCGCCGCCGTGTTGCTGCTGATGTCATTGGGTCGTCTTCTGCGGGCGGGTTAGTCGGATCTGGATGGGGATTTCAATTGTTCCAGGCCTTTCCGAATGGCTTCTCTTCTTCGAAAGGCGTCTGCCTGGTCGCCGAAGGTTTCATTTTGCAGTCTTTCCAAAGCGGAGTGCCGTTCTTCTGCGGATAAATCGGGATTGTCGGCGATCTGTTTTTCCGCCTTGAAATAACCGGATTCGGTTTCTTTTTCCTGGTCGATTTTTCGATCCACTTCTTCCAGTCTTTGGACGACATCCTCGGGAAAAGAGGCTTGTCGAAATTCTCTGATCTTCGACTTCCTGCCCGCATCATCGGGGATTTCGTTCAGGTCTTTTTCGTAGATTTTCAGCTTTTCACGATAGCGCTGGTAGGGTTTGGGAACATTTTCGACGGCGTCAGCCTCATCACCCCACATGTCTTGGTTCAACTCCGCGATGCGGCGTTCCTTTTCCTCGCCGTAGACATCTTTGTCCTCGATGATCTGCGCGCGGCGCACAACATATTCCTTTGACTTCACCTCTGCACCGAAAAGGGCGTCGGCCAGTTCCTTGCCCAACCGTTCCCGTCTGAACTGTTGTGTCTTGGCCAGCAATTCCAGGGCTCCTTGGGTGTCCGTGGGCATTCCCCAGTTATTGAGCTCTTTTACCAGATCGATTTCACACTGCAGATAGTCCCGGTAGATGTGCAGCAGTTTCTCCGCTTCATCCGTCGGCATTTGCGTGAGCAGATATTGCCGGACTTCTTTGAGATGATCTTCAAGACGGGTGCTTTGCTTGAAACGTTTATGGAGGTAGTGAAAATAGCGAAGGGTTTCCGGTGTAACGCCGCCGTTTTGGAACACCGCCTGGATATCCGTTCCGAGTTCGGTGGAAGATCCTGCGGCGGAGGTATCTCCAGCCTTGTTTGATCGGTTCGCGGCAAGCGGTTTTCGGGAGTTGGCGACTGTTTCCAGCGTGATGGCGTCGTTCTTGTCAAAGATGTACTCCGGCTTGCTGTCGCTTTGTCTTGCAACCAGGGTATACAGCACGAATCCGATGACGGCGATGCCGCAAAGGGCCAGAATTTTTTTTATTCGAAGCACGATAACCACTCCCGGATGAGAATACGCCCATTCATTGATGGGAAGGGATGAAAAAAGGGACACGCAGGCGTGTGTCCCTTTTCTGATGACAAGTTATACCGGAGATTGTAATTTTTTCGAAAATCAATACCCCCAGTCTTTGAGTTCGGATACCATGTCGATGTAGAATTCATCCCGATCGAATCCCGGCGTGATGCCGAAGGGCTGACCGATGATATTCAGATGATCGCAACCGGCGCTGTACCAGGATGCATCCTCCACACCGCGGAAGGTTCCCCATTTTGCACTTTCGACGCTTACGAGACCGTCATTGGCGCCTTCATATGCCAGCAGAATCGGCCAGGTGCCGATGAAATACCAGTTGCGGGCATCGATGGCCATGGTTTTAATTTTTCCGGCCCAGCTCTGGTAATAAATACCGGGTATGTTCGGCGTGTTCGGATTGAAGTTGTTGATCATGTTCGAACGGGTGAGATCATACCCGTTTTCCAGGGAGTTGGGGTTGGTATCACCGAAAATGAAGGCGTAAATGAAATCCAGGGTACCGCCGACCAGCCATTCCAGATTGTTCGGCACCACACCCAAGATGACATCGGCAATGACACTGCCGCGATGGGGGCCTGCAATGCTGGTGTAGGAAGCCACCTTGGAGGACAGCCCCAGGTTGGAGATGGCGTAGCGGGTATACAACGTGCCATGGGAGTGCCCGATGATGTTGGCCTTGGATTTTCCTGAGATGGCCAAGATCTCAAGGTACTGTGCTTTGAACGCCGCCGCTTTATTGGCCGTGCTGTCCATTCCGTTGACCGAGGTGATATAGACGTCCGCCCCTTCGTTCTCCAGTACATTGTCAAGGCCCCACCAGTAATCAAGGATGCCGAGGATTTCCGCCGAAGCACCCATGCCGTGGGCCAGTACGATGGGATATTGGGTCGCGCACGGATCCGGGTCACCGACAGCCAAAGCGGATGATGGGCATAGGATCACCACCGCCACGAATAAAAGGAACAGGTTCGTGATAAAAGGACGCTTCTTTGGAATCGGGTTCATGATCTCCTCCTTGGGTAAGTTGATGGGCACAAAACCGGATAATCGCCATACGTCGGAACTATGGCGCGAATACCCCCTTACGATGAATCCTGTTCATTCGGCTTTTGAAAAATACGTTTCAACGCCTTTCTGAACAAAGGTAAGTAACACCGTGTAACAAAAAAAACAACGTTTCGCAACCAAATAATGTATCTAATCGACTACAAAACCACAATGGCGCGCAATGAATTTGAATCTTCCGTTGGGGAATTGGCCCTGTGCGGTTTTATTGGTTCAGTCCCCAGAATTGAGCGATTTTTTCCACGGCGCAGATCCTGGCGTCAAGAATGTAATCACTGGTCTGGCCGCAATGATCCGTGCGAATCGGTATGCCGTGACCCATGCCGGAAATGGTGTGGGTTTCGATGACAGGGCGGCCGGAGGATGTTCGGTATGTTTGGTGTGAAAAGCCCAGGGTGTTTGACCCATCCGTCAGTCCGGATGAGACGTCGACGCCGTGAAGAGCCGTCCATTGTTGGACGAGTTCATCTTCGTTTGCGGGTTTGACGATTTCATCCGCCGTCCCGTGCCATACGGATAAAACGGGCCATTGGCCATGGTAGGGATTGTAGGTTTCAACCAGCGCCTTCCATTCCTCCGGAGACTTGTCGATGGAACCGGCCATACATGCGTTGGCGTTTACCCATGGGCTGAAAAAATAATAGCAGAATGAAAAAACACCCCAGACATTATTTTCCGTGCACCCACAGTAGGAAGGGCCGCCTGCGATAACGGCGCCGCCTCTAAAAATATCCGGATAGGTTGCCAGAAGGGCAGCCGTCATCCAGCCCCCTGCGGACAGTCCTTCGATAAAAATCCGGTGTTCATCGATGGAATACAGGTCTTTCATCCGGTCGATCATATTCAGAATGGAACCGGCTTCTCCTCTCCGGTTGACGATATCGTCCTCGTTAAACCAGGACCAGCATGTCGCGGAATTGTTGTCTTTCTGTTGTTCCGGATAGATCACATATAATTTCCACGTATCGGCCCAGTGTTTCCATCCGGCGTTGCTGTAAATCGCAGCCGATTGGTTACAGCCGTGCAGGGATACCACCAACGGCGCATTGTCCGGGACGGATTCGGGAACATAGGCAAACATTTTGATATTTCCCGGATTGTCTCCGAAATAACTGATCTCAATTATATCTCTCGCATGGGAGAATCCAAGAGACAAGCCGATCAACAGACCGGTGTAAAAGAGAGTCATGAATCGCTTCATTTGGGTGCTCCTTTTCCGAAACCGTTATCAAACAGGCAAACCATATTCACAAAATCGCTTGGTGCGGAAGATTTCCTGGGAAATTCGCGATAATCCTCGTTGCCGTCGGATATTCCCCAACCATATGAAAGAGGAGATGGGAGAAAAAGTACTTCAAATGCATGCTTACGTAGAAAAAAAACAATTGTCAAGTTGTCAATTCCCTCTGCAATCCTTGGTGTCGACAAACCATGACGCACGGTCAGGCTTTCATTTCAAAGCGCTTTGTGCTACAGGTATCGCGCGACACGACACGAAATTCCTTTTTCGCTAACCTCGGAAATCAGGAAAACAATGAAAACGAACCACCTGCGTTATGCATACCGAGAAGTGATGCCGAACGTATTTCAGATCCGGTTGCCCCTGCCGGGGAAAAAGCCGGGACCTGTGAATTCGTACCTTTTTACGGGCGCCAATATATCGCTGCTGGATACCGGTACCGTCCAGACCGTCGAATACCTGAAGCGCGCGTTGGGCGACCTGGGATATGGTTTTCCCGATATCGATCAGATCATCGTCACCCATGGACACGTGGACCATTACGGAGCCGCCAATCAAATCATCCGTCAAAAAGGAGAACGAGCAAGGGTCGGGATCCACCTTGCGGATCGACGACGGGTGGAAACCGGCGCCGAGGTCACCCGGAGAACCTATCAGCGCTTTATCCGCCTCATGGGAGTTCCCCTGGGGTATCGGTTGGGGATTCGATTGTTGAATCGCGCTTTCCGATCCATGGCCGAGAATTGTGCGGTCGATTTCACCTTGAACGAAGGCGACCGCATACAACTGGGCGACTATACAGCCGGCGTCGTGTTTACCCCGGGTCACTCCAAGGGGTCCGTCTGTCTTTACCTGGAAAAGGAAAATGTACTGTTTTCCGGCGATCATATTTTGGGGCATATTACACCTAATGCCTTCGTCATGCTGGAGCGGGACCATGAACTACCCCAGCGAAGGAGTCAGGAGGAGTATTATGATTCCGTCAAAAAGGTTGAAAACTTGTCGCCGAAGATCGTCTGGCCGGCACATGGCCCCCGCATCGATGACCTGACACGCATCACGGTCGGTTATCGCCGCAGTTTCCGGGAGCGCCAACAAAACATTCAGTCCATTTTATCCGCGGGACCGCAAACGGTTTACCGGATTGCCCGGAACCTGTTTCCGGAAATCGGGGGGAAACGAATATTGTTGGACCTGTTTTTGGCTGTTTCGGAAGTGTACAGTCATCTACAGGTGTTGGATTCCGAAGGCCCGGTCGCGGTTGGTAACAGAAGAGGCCGGTTGTTTTTTTCCATCTGATTCACGATTCCCTCTCCCGCATCCAACCGCCCACTTTCGGCCAAACTTCGGACTGGGCCTCCTTGCTGACCACCATCCCCACATGGTCATAGTCTTTCACAAAACCGTCGCGAATACCAAGAACGAAGAATGCCTTGTCCCGGCTGCCGTACTCATCGTGAATCAGTCGGCAGCCTTCCGCCGGATCATTTTTATCGTCGGCCGCGGCGAAGCTCATCACCGGTATCCGTATGTCGTTCAGCCCGGGCCAGTAGGAGTCGCCTTCGGAATTGGTCCATTTCCCAAACAGTTTTTTCCAGCGGATGGTTTCCAGAATGACACCGGCGGGTTCGATCTCGGGTCCCAGACCGAGCTTCGGGGCCGGCAAATAGCCGACAATCCGCAGCAGCAGACGAAGAATCCAGGTCAGGGGCGGAATTTTGAGATAGGTATCCCCGAAACTGATCTGGCTTCCGAAAGTCACCATGCCCCTGACGATTTCCTGGCGGAGCCATCGCATGCTGAGGGAGGCGATGATAAACAATCCGCCGAAAGAATGACCGATCCAGAATGCCGGTGCGCGGGTGATCCGGAATACATGATCCTGAATTGCCGGAAGATCGTATCGGATCTGGTCTTCGGCGTTGATTTTCGAAAACGCATCCCCCTTGGGAGATAGGCCATGCCCTCGTAATTCCGGGATCCAGACGTCGAACCCCTGGTCCGCAAGGTAGGCACCCATTCCGATTCCCTTTGGTGAGACCCAGAAATTCCGGGCGCAATAGGTTCCGTGAACCAGGATGGCCGGAAACGGTCGGAACGCTTCACCCTTTGGGAGAATTCGACTGACGGCGAGTTCTTTCCCATCCCGGGTTCGGATGCGGTGGATTTCTCCGCTATGATCTCCCCAGCGGCATGGTTCTGTTTGGGGTGGTTTCATTGGTATCCCCATGTGCTTCGGTTTTCAGCTTTCCATCGTCATAAAAAGCCCTTCCATCCCGTTTCGTTCGGTCACTCCTCAATGACGGCGGTTTGCCGGGCGAACGCCGGTGCGATGGGTTCCGGGAACACCAGACGTTTGATGTTCAGATAGGGCATGGCCAGCACTACCAGGGCCGGGGCAAGTATAAAGTCCGCCAATAGGGCCACCAAAATCACGAGGCCGGTGAAAAAACCGAATTTGTGAGTGCTTGTGAAAGTGGCGAAGAGCAGGGTGAAAAAATTGGCGGCCAGCACCAGCGAAGTGATCAGCATGGCCCGGCCGGAACTCAGCAGCGTATCCCGGACGGCTGACCGCACATCACCGTTCAATTCATAGTAGCGTCTGAAATTGTACATGAAATGCATGGTATCGTCCACCACCAAGCCGATGGCGATGCTGCCGATCATGAGGGCGTTCAAATCGATGAAGACCCCGAAGGCGCCCATGATGCCCATCACGATGAAGATGGGCAGCAGATTCGGAATCATGCTGATAAGTCCCAGTTTCACATCCCCCACCAGGATGATCATCATGATGGAGATGACGAAGAAGGCGACGATATAGCTTTTGGACATGCTGCGGATGGCGGCGGCCACCGCCTTGCCCATCAGGGGGCCCATCCCGGTGACCGTAATATCCGCGAGGCCTTCAAATTGATTTCGAAAACGGTCGTAGATGTCGTCCGCGACCTTTTCGGTGAGCAGGACCTCCAGCCACGGAATCTTGATGGCCACGCGCGTCTTGCTGAACTTGCTGTCCACGATTCTTTCCAAATCGTCGGAACCGCTGTTTTCAAACAGCAACAGCTCCTGGGCGATGAGCGCCTGATCGTCGGGAATCGTGTAAAATGCGGGATCGTTCCCATGAAGGGCCTGGTTGGTTTCCTTCAGGATGTCGTTCATGGATCGTACCTTGCCGATAAAGATTTCGCCGTCCCGGATTGCGTTCAGTTCTTCCGTGAGTCGGTCCAGGCGATGCAGCAGGACGGGGTTATAAAGACCGTTTTCTTTGTGAGTATCCAAAACGGCTTCCACCGTGACGATTCCCTTGAAGTGTCCATCGATGAACTCTTCATCCTGCCGGATGGTCATTTCTTCGGGAAAAATATTCTTATGGTGATGGGAAAACTTCAGGTCCAGCATGAAAAAAACCGAAACGAGCATCAGAATGAAACTGACGGTGACAATTTTTTTCGGACTACCGGAAGAAAAATCCGCTGCGGTTATCAGGATTTTATCCATCAATTTGTTTCGGCTGAAATCGACTTCCACCTTTTTCATTTTGATGGGTGTAATCGCCAGAAAGGCCGGCAGCATGACAACCGTATAGAGCAGCGCCAGTCCCACGCCGATGGCGGCGAAAATACCCAGGTTACCAATGGAACTGAGCTCCGACATGGAGAAAGAAAGCAGGCCGGCGGCGGTGGTCAGGCTGGTCATCACCACGGCGATGCCTGAATGGGCGATGGCATAGGCGATGGAATCGGTCTTGCTGTCGCCCTGTTGATAGCGTCTGTAAAAAATCGCCAGAATGTGGACGGAATCGGCGATTCCCACCGCCATTAAAAAACTGGGCAGCACCACGCTGAAAACGGAAATGGCCACATTGCACAGGGCCATCATCCCCAAGGTGGATAACAGCGCCATGTATACGATGAGCAGCGGATAAACCGCGCCGGAGATTCTCCGGAAAAGAAACGCCAGAAACAGGAGCACGACCACCATCATGATCAGTGTAAATATGCGCATGTTCTGTTTGGTGTGGTTGTCATACACCTCTTCCGATACCGGACCACCGGCAAGCGCGATGGTAAAATCCGGCGCCCGATATCGATCCGCGACCCGATAAACCGCCTCAACGACTTCTTTGTTCTCCTTTTTTGACAGATAGTGTCTCTCGACCGGATTTTTTGCGGCGTCCCGGGCGGAACTCTCGTTGTTTTCCTCGAAGCCCGCCATCAGATCTGCCTCGTCCGTCTTTTCAACCGCCGCGATGGGTTTGATGATCAAGGCGGCAACCGTCCCGTCTTCGGAAATGTAGTCGTTGATGTATACCGGGTTATGGAGCACATAGTTCTTCAATGCGACAAGGTCGACGGTTTTTTCAGGCCAGTCCTTCAGCAGATCCTCGACAATCAGCGTATCCCCCTCACCTCTGGTGCTGCGGGCGTTGATCAGGCTATTGACTTCATCCAGATGGGGGACTTCCTTTTCCAGATCCAGATGAAAGGATTTCAATTTCGCCAAATGCTCGGCATCGAAAATTTCCGGTGTCCGCACCGTGCAGATGATGACCCGGTCCTGACCGAACTGATCGCGGAACTCGTTGTATTCGATCCGTTTCGGATCATCCACGTGCAGCATGCCCTCAAAGGAAGTATCCACGGTCAGTTTGGGCAACTGGGCGATCAGCGATCCGATCAGAACAAACATCAGCATCAATGTCTTGATTCTGTGTTTGCAGATTCCGTAGGCCATTTTTTCGAATAATTTTTCCGCTTTGTATTTCAACCTCGTCATCCTGCCGTCTCCTTTTCAGCACGATCCGTGAAAATTTCGCACCCCTTGTCAAAAACTGTACTTGATTTCTCCATAGACCCGGTCGTTGTCGCCGATGCGCGTCATTGAAGGCTTGTCGCCGGAACGATAATCCACGATTCCCCCCAGAATCGTCCAGTTGTCCGTCAGATCATATTCCATGGAAAACCGTCCGAAGGCACCGTTCTGGCCGGTACATCCATACAGGGAGGCCAGAAACGTCACGGTGAGGGTGTCGTGCAGGTAGTCCTGGGTGACCCGAAGAACGGACTGGAAATCGTCCCGATCGATTTTTTCGGGCGGATCTTTCAGCCGCTGGTCATATTCGTTGAGATGGCGATTGACCGCCTCAAGCGTGATCGTGGTGTCTGAAAAGCCCATGTATTCAATCCCCGCCAGCACATCGATACGCGTAAAAGTCGTATCGCCGGTATGGAGGAATTGTAGGCCTTCGAAAAATGCGATGTCCGTTTTGATCAACCAGTTGCCCCAGGCAAGATTCCCGGCTGTTCCCACCATGTGGGTGCGGGCGTGATGTAATTCCACCTGGGGCATCATCCCGCTGTAAACCAGTTCCGGGTGTGGATAATCGTCGAATATCGAAGCATAATAGAAGGAGATATCCCAACCGCTGAAAACACCATTGATCGAAAGACCGAATTCGGTATTGTCGAGCCGGGAAGAAGGCTTGTTTTCGGGAACCGCCGAATTACCGTAGGGGTAGAAATCACTGCCGAATTCCGGCATTTTGTTGAAACGGATTTCATGAACGGCGATTCCCGTCACATTCCATGCGCCGAAATAATAGTCCAGCCGGGTCATGGTCACCGGCAGCCGCAGGTCTTCGATATCGGTCAATCCGGGCTCCCGCATATCCAGAGGATTGAGCACATCGGTCACCCGGATATTGTCCGACCTTCCCCAGACGACAATCTGGCGGCCGGCTTTGAGATCGAGGTGATCGGCGATGGCGCCCAGGAGGTACAGTTCCCGCAACTCAATCTCTTTTTCATAGTTGTCGAGTACTTCATCGGTGAAATGATCGCGGCCCCGTATGGTATAAGCAAGATCATAGGCGCCTTTGGCGCTGGCGAAGGTTTTCCAGGAACCGGGGAGCTTTGCGTCCAGTTCGAGTTGCAGCTCGGCCCGCAATCGGGACAGGCCGCGCCAGTCGGTTTCTCCCTGCCGGGGCGCCTCATGTTCATAATTCCAGGAAGAACCCATTTTGACATGGCCGTCCAGGGACACCGTCTCCACAGGGGACGGGCTTCCGGTCACGACTCCATCGGCTGGTTCCTGCGTTTCCTCGAAGGCTTCCAATACGTCTTCGTTGGCGTTCTCCTCCTCTCCTTGTGGCTCAAAAGCGTCTAAAACGTCGTCGATGGCTTCGCCCGATGGATCGGATAAGGGGGCGGGACGGCCGGCATCCTTCTCCGCCGCTTCCGGATTTCGGTTGAAAACCGGTTCGAATGCTCCGCAGAGGAGCAGCAGGGCCAATAACATGACGAACGGGAAGAAGTTTCGTTTCATCGGATCAAAATCCTTTTTCCATTCTTCGAATGGAGAACAGCTCGAAATCCAGGTTCTGATTGAATTTGACGTCGCTGAACTTCAGAAACGTCTGATGGACGGTTTCTTTCCCCCGTTTTTGAAATACATGCAGTTCGGTTCCAAACCAGATGCCGTCGATTTGTTCCAGTTTCTTCACATCGACGTATTTGATGTAGTCTCCATCCTTGACCCAATGCACGGCGCGGATCACGTAGTCGTTATCCTGGCGCACGAACAGGAGGGATTTGGTATAGCCGGTTTCCTCGATGACATCGCGATTGCGCGGAATGGACTCGATCATCCAGGTTTTTTTACCGTTGACGTCCATCTCCTTCTTGAGAAAAAAGTCGTAATCGTCCAGGTTACGGGAGGTCATATCCGAATAATTCAAATCCGATCCCATGAAACTACCGCTTTTGTCACTGGAGGCGATCCGTTTGGTTTTCCGCAGGGCCGGCAGATACAACCACTGATCGTCGTCCCTGGCCGGGTCATCATAGTCGTAGGTCAGAAAGGAGGTGTCCTTGACATCTTCCGGATAGAGAAAAAACATGAGGCGGTAGGTATCCTTGCCCTTGTCTTTTGAAAAGGTGGCGATTTTCCGAGTGCGTTTTTGGTTGTGCTTGTCCACGAGAGTCATTTCCATGTTGGACGTGATATTGTCGCCGTCGTCGCGATCATCCACTTTCTGCATGATTTCGCGGGCCTTTGGGTCATCGGCCTTAGCTGGATCGGCGGTGGCGGCGCATAGCAGCGCAAAGATCACAAGACAGAGATGAAGCCTGTTTTTCATGTTTCCTCCTATCATCGAGCCGTAACAGTTGAGGTGCTTGGCGACCGTTTGGGATTGAAAACCATCATCAGGGCCGGCGCCACGAAATAATCTGCCAGGAGGGCCGTAACGATGGTGAAACCGGTGAGAAAACCGAATCGAATGATGTTCTGCATGCTGGCAAAGGTAAAAATCAGAAAGCCCAGGGCCAGCACCACGCTGGTCACCAGCATGGCCCGGCCGGTGGTGTGCAGGGTCTTGGCGATGGCATCGCGTGGATCGCCGCTTAACTCGTAATAACGGCGGAAATTGTGCATGAAGTGAATCGTGTCGTCCACCGCCAGACCGATGGAGATGCTGGCGACCATCATGGTAAAAAGATCCATGGGAAACCGGAAAATCACGATGACGCTCAGGGTCAGCAGGATAGGCGCCAGGTTGGGAATCATGCTGAGCAGCCCGATGCGGACCCGACCGATCAAAAGGACCATCAGAAACGTGATGACCATAAGGGCGATGGCATAGCTTTTTGCCATGCTGGAGATGCTGTTGTTGATGACGCGGGCCAGAAGGGAGATCATCCCGGTGATCTGATAGCGCATATCCGGGAAATTTTCCCCCATATAGGCTTGGATCATTCTGGTAAACTCTTTGTATTTCACGGCATCCTTGAATGGGAGCTTCAAAATCAGACGCGCTTTGGAAAACTGGGTGTCCACGAAATCTTCCAGGTCGTCGGAGCCGCTGTTTTCAAACAGTAGGAATTCCTGGGCGATGAGATCCCTGTTTCGAGGAATGGCGTAGGCCTCTGGTTTGTTTTCGTTCAGCGCCTGATTGATTTCTTTCAGGATGGTCGTCAGGGACCAGGCCTTGCCGACAAACACATCTTCACTTTTGAATTGTTCCAAGTCCCTGGAAGCCTTCTCCAGGCGCTGCAGGATTTCCGGGTCATACAGACCGTTCTGCTTGCCGGTGTCCAGAACGATTTCCATGCTCAGGGAGCCCCGCATCTCCTGATCGATTTCTTCCGTGGCGACGCGTATGCTGTTGTCCGGTTGAAACCAATGGAGGGGATGATGGGAGAAATGGATGCGGGTCGTAACGATCGCGGAGGTAAGTATAATGACTGCCGTGACGAGCAGGATTCCCTTGGGATGCGAAGTGGAAAACCGGCTGATCGCTTCCAGGAAGCGGTCCATGATTCGGTTATTCTTGCGGAGAATTTCAGTTTTTTTGGAACTGAGTGGAATCACGGCCAGCAGCGCCGGCAGCAACATGACGGTGTAGAAAAAGGCCAACAATACGCCGACGCCGGCAAAAATACCCAGATCCGCGATGGGCGCGACATCTGCCGTGGAAAAAGACATCAATCCGGCGGCGGTCGTGGCGTTGGTCATGACGATGGGCAATCCGGAGTGGCCCATGGCGTGTACAATGGCCTCCTGCTTGTCCCCCTTCTTGCGCAGGCGGAAGAAGAAGATGGCCAGGATGTGAACCGAGGTCCCCACTCCCACCGCCAGAATGAAAGACGGCAGTATCTGGGTGGGGACTTTGATGGCGGTGTGGGTAATGGCCATCAGGCTGATGGTGGACAGCAGGGACAGGATGACGATCAGGAGCGGCAACAAGACGCCGGTCAGCCGTCGAAACATGATATATAGCGCCACGGAAACCGCCAGGATCGCCATCAGCATGAATTTGCGCATGTCGCTCATCATGGTCTGTTTGAGAAAGTGAGTGACCACCGGCGAGCCTGCCAGATAGATTTTCAGGTCGTCTGTTTTGTACTCGGCGACGATCTTCTGAACTGCGTTGACAATCGCCGTATTTTCCGCATCCGTCAGATATTTCTTCGGCGGCTTTGAAGATGGGGGTGCTTCCGCCGCGTCGAACCCATCCAGCACGTCCGCTCCGGCATCCTGGCTGGATTGACTGTAGGAACGGATGACAATGGTGGTAAAAGTTCCATCTCGGGACAGCAGCATATTCCGATACATGTGGTTCGACATGGCCCGGTCGCGGATGGCGGTCAGATCCGCCTCGGTCCGGGGCCACTGTTCCATGAGGTCTTCCACGATCAGCTCGTTTTCCTCCCCGCGCGTGTTGCGTGCGTTGATCAGGCTTGTAATGTCGTCGATATACGGAACGTTGTCCTCCAGTTCACGATGCAGGCGCTTCAGGGTTTGCAGGAAGGCCGTATCGAAAACCCGTTTCGGTTTCAAGGCGATGATAATGACTTCATCCCTGCCGAATTGATCCCGGAAGGCGTTGTAAGTCAGCATCGCAGGGTCTTTTTCATGGAGAAAGCCTTCCGTTGACGTGTCGATGGTGATCTTGGGCAGTTGGGAAAGAAGGCCGGCGATAATGAGGAGCATGAAACCGAGGGTTTTGAAGCGGTGTCGGCAGGTAAACAGCGCGAAATAGGCGAAGCCGGATTCAATTCGATTACGGATGTTCTTCATGGGCATTCTCCTGTGAGGGAAGGGTGGGATCGGCGGATGGGTATTTGTTTTTATGCAGGGCATTCAGCAGCAGTTTTTCGATTTCATTTTTCATTTCCTCAAACGAGCTGGGATGTAATCCCTGGATTTGTGCAAGTTCCCGGTTTCGTTGAATGAGACCCTCCAGATTTTTTAGAAAAATATAAGGACCGACGGTCATGAAATGGACAATGATGGGAAAGGTTTTGACAAACAGGCCCTCGCTTTCGCCCTGGTGAAGGACTTCGGCCAGTTTCAGAAATATTTGGATGAAATCCGCGATCACGATATCCGGGAGATGTTCCCCTCTGGAGGCGACTTCCCGCAGCATGATCCGGGGGATATCCGGATATTCGAAAATGGTTCGCTCGATGGTGTGAAAATAGGCTTTGAGTTTTTCCAAGGGGGTTGCGGCTTCGCTCACATCCTGGAGAATCGATTGGGCGAGCTGCCCGAACACGTCGTGCAATACCGCCGCATACAGCGCCTGTTTGTCGCCGATATGGTAGTAGATGGTCGCTTTGTTGACACCGGCTTTGCCGGCGATTTGATCCATTCTGGCGCCGGCGAATCCCCCTTCGGCGAATTCGTGAACGGCGGCCGCCAGGATTTGCCGACGGGTGGCATCGTTTTTGGTGTGGTGCGTAGAGGCGTTCATGGAATCAAATGTAACTAAATGGTTAAAACAACTGTTTGGTTTAATTTGGGGTTGATACCAACCCGGAATCCCCTTGTCAATGGATATTGTTGGGTATTGTTTTTTTATGAAATTACGTGTAGGTACCAAAGTTTATGTGAGTTCGAAAACAAACCGTCAAGGAAAGCAAGGGGTGGGGTTATGAAATACTGGCGGGTTCCGCTTGATTCCGGTGAAATCCAGATCACCAAGGGGGTGGTGCATATCATTGAAGAACGGTGCAAGGGGTGTGGCTATTGCATCGAATACTGCCCCAGGGAGGTGCTTGCGTTTTCCAATAAATTTAACGCCAAGGGATATCATCCCCCCCTGGTGAAAACCGAAGATTGTCTGAACTGCCATTATTGCGAACTGTTGTGTCCGGAATTCGCCATTTTTTCCGAGGCGGCCATCGGCTGATCGGCAATGCCATGAATGTTCAGTAGAAACCATAGTCGAAACCTGGAAGATGAAACCAATGAAATCACATGTCCTTACCGGTGAACATTTTATTAACGGCGATGAGGCCTGCGCCGAGGGAGCCATTGCCGCCGGATGCAAATTTTTCGGGGGATATCCCATCACGCCGGCAACGGAAGTGGCGGAACAGATGTCCGTTCGTCTTCCCCAGGTCGGTGGCACCTATATCCAGATGGAAGACGAGATCGCCGCCATGACCTCCATCCTGGGAGCGGCCTGGACCGGCGTGAAAACCATGACGGCCACGTCCGGACCCGGTTTCAGTTTGATGATGGAGACCGTGGGGTTGGCGGTGGTGACCGAGACTCCCTGCGTGGTGGTGAATGTGCAGCGGGCCGGACCTTCCACCGGGCTCCCGACCCAGGGCGCCCAGGGGGACATGATGCAGGCGCGGTGGGGTTCCCACGGCGATTACGAAATCATCGCCCTGGCGCCGTCCTCTCCCCAGGAAATGTTCGACCTGACCATTGCGGCCTTCAACCTGAGCGAGACATACCGCACGCCGGTGTTCATCATGTCCGATGAGATCGTGGGACACATGAGCGAGAAAGTGATCATTCCGGATGCGCGCACCATAAAGACCATATCCCGGACCAAGCCCACGGGACGCAAGGACCGCTTCAAGCCCTATCAACCAGGTCCCAATGGCGTGGCCCCCATGCCGGCCATCGGTGATGGATACAATGTGCATGTCACCGGACTGACCCATGATGAAAAAGGCTATCCGGTCATGTCCGTCGACACCCAGAAGGAAATGATGGATCGGCTTTTGGGAAAAATCCGGAACAATCGGGATGATATCATCATGACCGAGGAATATCTTCTGGATGACGCCGATATCGCGGTCGTGTCCTACGGCGTGTCGGCGCGAACCGCCTATACGGCCGTGGAGCAGGCCCGGCAGAATGGGATCCGCATGGGACTGTTGCGCCTCATTACGGTCTGGCCGTTCCCCGAGGACAAAATTCGGGCCTTGTCCAAGCGGGTCAAAGGCTTTATCACCGTGGAGATCAACATGGGTCAGATCAGCAGGGAAGTTCAGCGGTGCGCCGGAACGGTCCCCAGCTATCTGGCCGGCCATACGGGCGGCGCCGTCATACCGCCGGACGATGTCCTGAAAATCGCAAAGGAGGCTCTGGCATGAAAAACAGCGGCACATCTCCAACGCCCCATCCCTTGGAAGAACTGGTGCGCATGGATCGGATTCCCCATATCTGGTGCCCGGGATGCGGGACCGGATCGGTGTTTACGTCCTCCCTGTCGGCCATCAAGCAAAGCGGCATTCCGTACAACCAGTTTGCCATGGTGTCGGGTATCGGATGCTCGGGGCGCGGCGCCGGATATATCAATATCGACTCGTTTCATACGACCCATGGCCGGGCCATTCCCTTTGCCACCGGGATCAAGATGGCCAGACCGGACATCAACGTGATTGTCTTTTCCGGTGACGGCGACCTGTTCGCCATCGGCGGCAACCATTTCATCCATGCGGCCCGGCGCAACATGGACATCACCGTCATCTGCGTCAACAACCTGACTTACGGCATGACCGGGGGACAGGTTGCGGCCACCACGCCGTTCCGGGCCAAATCCGCCACCACCGCCGCCGGCAACCCGGATTCGCCCTTTAATCTGCCCCTGCTGGCGTATGCGTCCGGCGCCACCTATGTGGCCCGCTGGACCATGCTCCATGCCCGCGATCTGGCGGACGCTGTTCAGGAGGCCATTCTGCGCAAGGGGTTTTCCTTCATCGAAGTGCTGTCGCCCTGTCCGGTCAACTTCGGGCGGCGAAACCGGGAAAAATCCCTGGATACGCTCCGGAACTATCATGAGAACACCATTATTAAAAACGGCGCCAATCCGGCCGAGCTGGACGTGGATTTCGGCAAGAAGGTGGTTCTCGGAAAATTTATCGACATCGACCGGCCCACCTGCGACGAGATGTATCGCAAGATGTACTGGCCGCAACCTGAAACCGACGAAAAACGGAAAACCGGGTGAGGGATATGGCAACGGAAACCATCAAGAAGGAAGTGATTGTCACCGGGTTCGGGGGCCAGGGCATTGTCCTGGCCGGCAAGATTCTGGGAATGGCGGCGGCCCTGGGGGACAAGAAGGAGAGCACCCTGGTGCAGTCCTACGGACCGGAATCCCGAGGCGGGGCTTGTTGCGCACAGGTGATCATATCGGACCGGACCATTCAGTATCCCTACGTCAAGACCGCCGACGTGCTGGTATGCATGTCCCAGTCGGCCTACGAAAAATACAAGGATCAGGTCCGGCCCGAGGGTTTTCTCATCACGGACAAGGACCTGGTGAATCCCGACGGTCGCAGGGATTTTCTGGACATCCCGGCGACCCGCATGGCCGAAGAACTGGGCCGCAAGATGATGGCCAATATTATCATGCTGGGATTCGTGACCGCGGTGACGTCCCTGATTTCCGAGAAAGCGGCCCGGGACGCGGTGCTTTCCTCCGTCCCCAAGGGTACCGAGGAAATGAACTTGAAAGCCTTTACCAAAGGACATGATTACGGCCTTTCCAAGTTGAAGGGGAGAGAGAAGAAAGCCGCAGGACAGACAGGAGCCATTGCATGACACGCCCTAAGGATCGATTACACAAAGTCATCGTTATCGGCGCCACGCCGTCGGGAATCACCGCGGTCAATAAACTGGGTGAGTTGGGGATTCCGGTGACCCTGGTGGATGACGCCGCGGATCTGGATCAAAAGCTGGCCAAAGAAGAATGGCGGCTCGGCTCCGGCATTCCCTTTAATTACGCCCATCGTCCCGGTCTGATCCGCATCCTGCGGAATTCCCGGATCCGTTGTGTGCTGCCGGCCCGGGTGGACAGCATCCGGCATGATCCCCAGGGGTTCGCGGTCACGCTGACCCGGCAGCAGACCTTCGTGGATCCGGAACGTTGTATTCTGTGCGGCCGCTGCGCGTCGGTCTGTCCGGTGGATTTGGGTGAAGGGCAAAAGGCCGTCAAGTTCAGCGGGCGTTTCAGCCTGCCCGGAAGACCGGTGATCGACAAGCGACGCCAGCCTTTGTGCCGCGAAAACTGCCCCTTGGGAGTGAACGCCCAGGGCTATATGGCGTTGACCCGGGCCGGAAAATATGCGGAAGCCCTGACCCTGATCCGTGAAGAGAACATCCTGCCCGGCATCTGCGGACGGATATGCACCCATCCCTGCGAAGATGCCTGCCGCAGAGAACAGGTGGACGATGCCGTTTCCATCCGGGCTGTGAAACGCTTTTTGGCCGATTACGAGGCCCGGCACCCGGAACGGATCAAGGTGCCGGTACTGCGGGAAAAACGCACCGAAACTTTTGCCGTGATCGGGTCCGGTCCGGCCGGTCTGGCCGCCGCGGCGCAGTTGGCAAGATTCGGATGCCGGGTTCGGATCTATGAAAAAGAAGAAAAGGCCGGCGGACTGCTGCGCTATGGCATTGGTTCCCATCGTCTGCCCAGGGCGATTCTGGATGCCGAGTTGGCATACGTCCAGCAGATGGGCGTGGAGTTCGTCCTCTCCCATCCGGTGGACCTGGCCGGGGACTTGGCCGCGATCCGAAATGAGGTGGACGGTGTCCTGATCACTACCGGCTCCTGGCGGGATCGCAAGCTGGGGGTGGAAGGCGAAGAACTGGCGGGCGTGGAGGGCTGTCTTGCCTTTTTGAATCGTTTTTATCGTGAAGCGATCACATCCTTGAAGGAAACGGTGGCGGTCATCGGCGACGGAAATGCAGCCTTTGATCTGGCACGTACCCTGGCGCGTCTGGGTGCCCGAGTGACATTGATATCCTGGTTCGAACAGGATCAGATCCCGGCGGATTCGGAAGAAATCAAGGGGGCGCTGGAAGAGGGGGTCGCTATCATCGACCGGACCCGGATCGTTGCCTTTGAAGGCGATAACGGGCATTTCCGACGTTTGCGCTGCCGACCCACCCAGCCGGGAGAAACGGATGCCAACGGCATTGCCTGGCCGGTGCTGGTCAAGGATGGCCAACCGTTCACCCTGGATTTCGACAGGGTCTTTGTGGCCATCGGCCAGGTCGCCCCGGAGTTGCCGGCGGGCGGCCTTCAGGTGAATTCGTCCGGGTATATCACCGTCGGTGAAGGATTCCGGACGAATCTATCGGCGATTTATGCGGCCGGAGATGGGGTCGTCGGTCCTTCCACTGTCGTAAAGGCCATGGCCCAGGGCAAACACGCCGCAGATCAAATGCTGTTTGACATTTGCAAAATCGAAACGGGCGCGAACCGATCGCGGCGTTCCGAACACAAGGATTTTCCGGAAATCGGAGCCCATATACCCGTCTGCAACCGCACGCCCATGCCGGAAAAACGTTCCGTGACGCGCAAGGAGAATTTCGAGGAGGTGGCCCTGGGGCTTCCCGAAAGTGATGCGCTCTATGAATCCCAGCGCTGCCTGCAGTGCGGTATATGCGCCGAATGCCTGCAATGCGTCGAGGTATGCCAGGCCATCGGGGCGGTCCGGCACGGAGAGGCGGAGCAAACGACGGTTGAACATGCCGGCGTCGTCATTGTCGCGGATCCCCGGATAGCACCGGCGGTTCGGGGTGATGACGTCATCCGGGCCTATGGATCCGAATCCGCCAAAGTCGACGTATATGCCATGATCATGCGTGGGTTTGCCGCCGCGGCCCAGGCCATGGTCCTCTTGGGCGATGCCCTGCCCATTCAGAAGGGGCATGGCGTTTCGTTTCTGCCGCCGGACCCCACGGTTTCCGAACCCAAACGCATCGGTGCTTTTGTCTGTAACTGCAACCAATCCCTGGGTTGGTCAGATGAATTGGACCGGCATGTCAACGATTTGTACGGACTCAAAGATGTGGTCCATGCCGAGGTGTTGTCATCGGCCTGCGTTCCCGAGGGGATCGCGGCCATCATCAAGACGGTTCGTGACAAAGGCATCAACCGGATCGTTCTGGGATCTTGCGTATGTTGTTCTCTGGACCTTGCCTGCAGCGCGTGTACGGATCAGCGCAGTCGTTTGAAGCATGCGCTTTTCACAGCGACCGGCATCAGCCGGGCCATGGTGGTGACCCGCAATATCCGGGGGGAAGCCTTGAGCCTGCTGCAAAAAGATCCGGACCAGGCCGCCCTGAAGTTCAAAGGGCTACTGGTTCGATCCATCAAAAGCACCCGGTCGTTGAAAATCTTTTCGTCACCGGTCCGGAATTACAATTTTGCCGCCGCCGTCGTTGGCGAATCCGAGGCCGCCATTCAAAGCGCCGTTACCCTGGCGCGGACCGGAATGGACGTCTTCATGTTCACAAGCACCGAACGGCCGCCGGAAGCGATTCTGCCCTATTCAAATATCCATTGTTTCCAGAAGGCCAACGTGGCCGGCATCAGCGGGACCCTGGGGGATTTCAAACTGGATGTGCGCACGGCGGATCTGGCACAGCAAATCCATGTGGGCACTGTTGTGCTGGGGGAAAGCGCCCGGAACCGGATCGGGTATGCGCGGCAGGACGGCATGCCGAACCGGGATGTGTTCTGCACGATGCAAAAGCAGGGAGTGGCCGGAATTCCGCAATTCTACCCGGGCATGACCTCCATATCCGGACTTTTTCTGGCAAATCCCCCCGGTATCCGCATTTCCAGCAAATTGAAAGGGGATGCCGCAGCGGTTTTGGCAGCAGCCGTCATGCCACGCGGTCCGCGGAAAAGCAAAGGGTATACAGTGGCCGTAGATCAGGAACGTTGCCGTGGCTGCGGCCGGTGCGCCGACGTTTGTCCATACCAGGCGGTTACGCTGCGGCAGAACGGAATGGATGGATACCAGGCATGGGTCGACGAGGCCTTCTGCAAGGGATGCGGAAACTGCGCTTCGGTGTGCCCCAGCGGGGCGGCCGACAGTCCTTACCGCAACCAGGTCTTTTTTGAACAGACCCTTGAGGAAATTTTGATATGAAAGCGACGGAGAAATACAAGATTATCCTGTTTTTGTGCAACTGGGGTCCCCACGCTGCCTATCAACAGCTTCAGGACGACGGTTATCGGATTCCGGCGGAAGTGAAAATGGTGCGGATTCCCTGCACCGGACGCATCAGCAAGGCGCTGCTGTTCCGCGCCTTTGAAATGGGCGCCGACGGCGTCGCCATCGTCGGCTGCCGGTCCGGCGCATGCCGGTACGGCAGTGGGACCCAGGCGGCCGAAAACAATACCGAGGACACCCGCAAGATCCTTTCCCTTTTGGGCTTGGGTCAAGAACGCATGCGCCTTGCGACTTTTTTGCCCGATGAAAGCGACGCCCTGAAGGAGTTCCTGTTTGATTTCAGTGAACAGATCCAAACATTGGGAAAAAGTCCGGTCCTGCCCGTCCGGCTTCAAAGCGACGATCTCCCGAAGGACTCGGTCCGCGACATCATTGCGCGACACAATGCCTATGCCTGCCAGGACTGCGGCAAATGCACGGCTTCCTGTCCGCTGGCCTTGAGCGGCAAGGCCTACTCCCCCCGCAACCTGGTGAGCGATATCATCCGGGGGAACGGCAACGCCGCCAGCGTGAATGCCGGTATCCATGCCTGCCTGACTTGCGGCATTTGCCATGAAAGATGCCCGTCCGATGTGAATTTTCCGGAGTTTATCCGGGATATGCGGTGTCTTCTGCATCAAACCGATAGCGACCCGGACAGATGTCAGCCCCACGGTGGTTTTTTTCAGTCCCTGATGCGGACCATGACATCTCCGGGACTCAAACCGGTTCGATGGAATGGGCTGCCCCAAGACATTCAGGTGGACCCGGAAAGCAAAACCTTGTTTTTCGCCGGTTGCGCGCCGTATTTCGACGCATTTTTCAAAAAACACCAGGATGTCAAGACCATGGACATCGTAGAAGACGCCCTGCGGCTGCTCAATTTTTTTGACGTCCGCCCCCGCCTGTTGGACATGGAACGGTGCTGCGGCCATGACCTGCTCTGGTCCGGCGACAGGCGGAATTTTCTGCGACTGGCCCGGTTGAATGTGGAGATGATCCAGGATATGGGGATCGAAACCGTCATCACCACCTGTCCCGAGTGCTTTCAAACCATCGGTTTCGAATATGCCAAACAGGGCGTTGCGCCCGGGTTCACGGTTACCCATCTGTACGACTTTCTGGAACAGCAAATCGATAAAGGGGCCGTGACGTTCAAACCCCTGCCCCGGCGTATCACCTATCAGGATTCCTGCCGCCTGAACCGGATGGACAGTGTCCGGGACCTGCCGCGAAAGCTGATCAAGCGGCTTTCCGCGGATGGCTTTGTGGAGATGAAGGATGCGGGCCACTCGGCGCTCTGTTGCGGCAACTGCGCCTGGACCGGGTGTGATGCCTACAGCAAAGCCCTGCAGGTAAAGCGCATCCGCCAGGCCCGCGAGACCGGGAGCGATCTCATGGTGACTTCCTGTCCCAAATGCCAGATCCATCTGCGGTGCGCCATGGAGGATCCGTTCCTGGGGGAGACGCTGCAGATGGAGATGACCGACCTGACCAGCCTGATCGCCCGGACCATTTGCTGGGAGTAATAATAATCACCACTAGCTGTTTGAAGGAATTGGATGATGAGGACAAACACCCCTGAAAAAGTGACGGATGCTGGCCAGGCCCGTATCGGCGTTTATGTCTGCCGCTGCGGCCTGAATATCGCCCGGACCGTGGATTGCGAACACGTTGCCCGGAATGTCAAGACCATCGACCGGGTGGTCGTATCCAAGGAGATTACCTATGCCTGCTCGGAGCCGGGCCAGATGGAGATCAAAGACGACATCCGGGAACACGGATTGGATCGGATCGTGGTGGCCTCTTGCTCGCCGCGTCTTCACGAACCCACTTTCCGCCGTATGATGCTCCAGGCCGACTTGAATCCCTATCTGCTGGAAATGGCGAATCTGCGGGAACAGTGCAGTTGGGTCCATATGAATACACCGGGGGAGGCGACGGCCAAGGCGGAAGACTTGGTGCGGATGTCCGTTGCGCGCGCAGGGTTGCTGCACCCCTTATACGAAGAATCGATTCCGCTCACCAAGCGGACCCTGGTGATCGGCGGCGGGGTGGCGGGCATTCAGGCGGCTCTGGATCTGGCCGACAACGGGTACAAAGTGGTATTGGTTGAAAAAAATCCTTCCATCGGCGGGATCATGGCCCAACTGGACAAGACGTTTCCCACCATGGACTGTTCCATCTGAATTCTTGGGCCGAAGATGGCGGATGTCGGTCGACATCCCAACATTACGCTGCATACCATGAGTGAAGTGGCCGGCGTCAGCGGTTACGTAGGCAATTTCGATGTAAAAATCGTCAAGCGGGCCCGACATGTGGAAGAAACGGCTTGCACGTCCTGCGGCGAATGCGCCAAGGTCTGTCCGGTGGTGTTCCCGGATGAATTCAATATGGGACTTGCCTCCCGCAAAGCCGTTTATATACCGTTTCCACAGGCGGTTCCTTCCGCGTATGTCATCAATATGGAGGAATGCATGGGGCGTGGGTGCTCCAAATGCCTGGACGCCTGCGATAAGAAGTGCATTCATTTCCACATGTCCGATGCGGAGTTTCAGGAAAAAGTGGGATCCATCGTGGTCGCCACCGGGCTGGAGCCGTATGACCCGAGGGAAATGGACGAATATGGGTTCACCCGTTTTGAAAACGTGGTCACCAGTCTGGAATTGGAACGCCTGGTTAATGCCGGTGGACCCACCCAGGGGTCCCTGATCCGTCCCAAGGACCGCAAACACCCTCAATCGGTGGGGTTTATCCAGTGTGTGGGTTCCCGTTCCAAACGCAAGGGCGGCCAATACTGCTCCAACATCTGCTGCATGAATACCATCAAAAATTCCCTGGTTTTGAAAGAGCATGACCCGGATATGGTCATCAAGGTTTTTTATACCGATATCCGTGCCTTTGGAAAAGGATTTGAAGACCTGTACAACCGCAGCCGCAGGCTGGGTGTGGAATATGTGCGGGGGCTGCCCGGAACCGCGGAAGAACTGCCCGACGGCAGTATGCGCATCGCCGTTGAAAACACGGCCACCGGCCGGATTGAATTTCACGATCTGGATATGCTGGTGCTGTCCATCGGTATGCAACCCTCTTCCGGAACCCGGAAAATTCAGGAAATGCTGGGGTTGCAGCTGACGCCTGACGGTTTCTACCTGGAAGCCCATCCCAAACTGCAGCCGGTGGATGCCGCGACCCGAGGTATTTTCTATGCAGGGTGCGCCGAAGGTCCCAAGGATATCAAGGAAAGCGTCACCCAAGGATCCGCTGCGGCGGCCAGGGCCATACGCCTGATGCACAAAGGCGTGATCTCTTCCGAACCGATCACCTCGGAGATCATCGAATCCCAGTGCAAGGCCTGCGGCAAATGTGCCGAGGTCTGCCCCTACAATGCGATTACAGTGGACGTGAAAAAGAAGACTCCCGCGGTCGTGAACAGCGCCGCCTGCGCCGGATGCGGAACCTGCGCGGCGGAATGTGTTTTCGGTGCAATCGTCATGAATCATTTCACCGATGAGCAGATTATCACCCAGATCGATGCCTTGCTGGCCGAGAACGCCAAAGAGAAGATCCTGACCTTTGCCTGCAACTGGTGTTCCTATGCGGGAGCGGATTTCGCCGGCGTATCGCGCCTGCAGTATCCACCCAATGTTCGGTTGATCCGGACCATGTGCTCGGGTCGCGTGGACGAGAAGTTCATCTGGCATGCATTGGAGATGGGTGCGCCCGTCGTTCTGGTCAGCGGCTGTCATATCGGCGACTGTCATTATATCGATGCCAACCATTGGACGGAAAAACGGATTGCGAAAGTTCGAAAAAAAATGGAAAAAAAGGGGATTCGCCCGGAAAGGCTTCAGTTGGCTTGGATCAGCGCGGCGGAGGGCGTTCGATTCGCCGGGGTCATGACCGAAATGGAATCCCTGCGAAAAACCGTCACCGATGAAGAGGTCCGTGAAACCATCGCCATTCTGGATAGCAAGGGATCCGGTACCGCGCACGGCGCGATGGATTGATCCGGGAAGGTATCTTGTGCGGTTTCTTTTTAGAAGAACCTGGTCCCTGGGCCGGGTTTTTCTTTATTTTTTCTCCACGATCAAATCGGATTCGTCTTCAATGACATCTTCGCCGTCCGGCATGACGGCGACAATATGGGATTTATTCAGGATAACGACGCGGTTGCTTCCCTGGGCCGTCACGCCGTAGAGCGTGACAAAGGGGTTTTTTCCTTTGACAAACAGATCGCTGAGTCGGTCGATGGGTTCGCTTTCCGCCTTGAGGTTGAGCTTTCCTCTATATCGGACACCGTTGGTGGCTTCGATGATGACGTTGACGTTTTTCTTATATTGTTTCATTTTTCCCCTCATTTGTTTTTGAATCAACTATATGCAAGGGTCGATAGCGTGTCAATAGCTAGTGTCCCACCGCAAACGGCATCTGCCGGAACGGGCCGGTGCTCCCGCTTTTTTCAGAACCGGGACGCAGTTCCGGGACGCGACGGCTTTCAAATTTCCGTCTTCCACTGCAGTCCCTGGGCAAACAAAACGTCGACAACGTGCATATAGGCATCTATATGGCGGGTCTTGCAGATCCGTTTCCGGATTTTTTCACCCCCCTGAAAGGACTGTGACCAATATTGCCAATGGGCCTTCATGCGGTCCGCCAGATGCGTCGGGCCGCTGAACAGGGGGGCATAGGCGTCCAACAAGCGGTCATGAAACCGTTTCAGGATGATCACCCTATTCGTTGCGTCGATGGTTTCCCGTCGAGTGATCGCAGCCGGTAAAAACGGATCCACCAATGCGCCTCTTCCGATCATCCAGGCATGAACTTCGGGGAATAGTTCCCGTACTTCTGAAAAAGATTTTGTGTCGACTATATCACCATTATAAACAATCGGATGGCGGCTATTTTGGTAGCACCACTTGAACATTTCCCGGTCGGCTTTGCCGGTGTACATTTGAATGCCCGTACGGGGATGAACGATGAGTTGGGTCAACGGAAACTGGTTGAATACATCCATCAGCCGATGGATGTCCTCCGGATTTTCTCTCCCCAGTCGCGTTTTGATGGACAAGCGATTGGGAATGGCGGGGATGACGGCGTCCAGAAAGGCCTGGACTTTTTCCGGATACGGTAACAGGCCGGAGCCTCTCCCTTTTCGGGCCACCATGGGATACGGGCATCCGAGATTCCAGTTGACGGTTGAATAACCCAGATCGAACAAGCGGTGGGCCATCCGGATGAAATCTTCCGATGTTTTCCCCAATAGCTGTGGAATTACCTCCAAATGGACGTTTTTTTCCGGTAAAACGTCTTTGAGAAGCGTCATGGTAAACCGTTTTGACGGAACAGTGGCGATAAACGGCGCCACCGCCAGGTCGAATCCACTGAAGTGTTGTGAAAAATGGGTGCGGTAGACCCAATCGGTAATGCCGCGAATGGGGGCCAGATACAGCCGGCATTGTTTCCCGGTGAACTCGTCGGGTTTATGGGAGTCGTTCGGATTCAGGGGCATTATTCTTAAACCGTCGAAACAGGCTGGATGACGCCGTAACGAACTGTAAATGTTCAGGGGAATCCGAAGCGTCCTTTGATTCTTCCCCCCCTTGCTGGATGCAAGTTGAAGCGGAATAGGAGGCTTTCCGTTTTTCCCCGACACGCTACTTTGTTGTTTTTGCGTCGCGTGTCCAATAGGCCGACAGTACGCCGGCGAAAAAACCACAAACATGACCGGACCAGCTGATGCCGGGCTGGTCAATCACAAGGGAATACAGCGCACCGCCGTATACCAAACAGATGATGATCGACAACAGGAAGGCCGTCCATTCCTTTCGAAACAAGCCCAGAAACATCAGAAAGCCGATCAGGCCGAAAATGACGCCGCTGGCGCCGATATGAACCGTATTCGGACTACCCAGGAGAAATACGCCACCGCCTCCCATCAGAATGATGATCACCAGGGCGATACCGGTCAGTTTCCGATCGTAGCTGAACGACAACCACAGTAAACCGGCCAGAGCTCCGGAGTTGGCCGTCAAATGGGCCAGGTTGCCGTGCAGGAAGGGCATTAGTAGAATGCCCCACCATAGATCCGGTTGCCGCGGATGTACTCCGTAGGCACGAAGGTCCACAGGTAATAACGGATTCAGGAGATAGACGGCCCACAACAGGGCGATAATCCGGAGCGTGATCTGAATATTGCGCATCATTGTTGAATTCGTTGTCGGCGATTTTCAGGGAGATCCGATGGTGGGCATCAAGGTCCATTGAATGACCCAATGATGGGTCTCCGCGTATTTTTCCAGACAGACGATGCCGCTGTTCTGAAATTGAAAAATGGTTCGATCCGTTTCGCCGGTGATCAGATAGGTCGTCATTCGTGACATGAACGGCAGATGTCCGACCAGCATCGCGTTGGGTATGTCTTCCATTCGGCTTGCGATTGGCGCGACATCGTCCAAAGGCAACAGACCATCCAGAAAATGAACACCCTGGGGAGGCTTCAGAAACTCCATAAAGATGTCGGCGGTTTGCATGGATCGTTGCGTACCGCTGTGAAAAATAATTGTGACCGGTACACGATATCCTTTGGCCACGCCCGCGATTCGACGGGTTTCGGCAATCCCGGTATCCGAGAGTCCTTTTTCCGGATCTTGTTCCTTGGGCAGGCTCACGCCATGTTGGACGAGGTAAATCGCCATGGGCCCCTCCTGTTTGATCGCGATGCAATCCATTTGGCCGAATCCGCTTATTTTGGCGATGATTTCAGGCGGATCAGCGGGAAATGAGCTATCTTCGGTTCCTGTATAGCACAATTTCAAGAAACCGTAACGACAACAATATCAAAAGTTCTCAATCCGTATAATTCGACCTTCCAGGACTGGGGAAATGACCTTTTGCGCTCTGATGTCGTCCACGATCAGTTCCCGCAGGGGTAGACCGGTGCGAAGGGCCGGCTTTCCCATAAAGAGGCGGTAGCCGTCCCCGCCGGAATAGAGAAAATCAATAATGGTCACCGGATAGGTTGTATCCGGGAGCAGGGGGGTGTTGTCCGGACCGACGGATACGTGTTCCGGTTTGCCATGGACAATCGTGAAACGCAATCCGGAAACATGCAGGAATCCACCGTCCTCTTCTTCCCGTTTCCCCTGGACCGAGCGCTCAAGGGTCTGGAGGACTTCTTTTCCCGTGAGCGTGATCGTGACCAGTTCATTGGCATAGGGCATGGCCCTGAATACGTCCGCCAAGGTGATATCCCCGGTGTTGATACTGGACCTGAGGCTGCCGGCATTGAGAAGAGCGATCCGGGTTCCCGTATGACGACGCATGATGTCGGTTACGAAATTTCCAAGGGTGGTTTCCTCCCAGCGGATACGTTCCCGTTCGCCGTCCAGAAAGACCGTCGTCCTTCCGATGACGTCGGTGAATCGTGAATCCATCCTTCGGGCATATTGATCCACGATGGCTTGCACTTCCGGATCCGGCGTTATTTGTGCGTTTATCGGAAGGTAGGCATTGCCTTTCAGAACCATGCCGCCGGTGTCCGGATCCAACTGGAAATCAAGACGGCCCAGGTAGCGCCCTTTTTCAAAGGCTTGGAATACCGGTACGTTGCTTACTCGGCGATAGGGGGAGAGCAGGATCTGATCATGGCCGCCGATGATGGCGGTGAGTTCCGGCAGGGCCGCCGCTATGTCCCGGTCCGTCTGATGACGGCAATGGGAAAGCAGAATCACAGGCCCTTTGTGGGGAAGATATCGGAAGGCGGTGACGGCTGCCCCAACCGGATCGCGCACCCGAATGGCGGTGACATTGTCCGGGTTGGTCGTGGTCATCAGATCGCGCGTGGTCACACCGATGACGGTCACCCGGAGATCGCCGGTCAGTTCGAAAGAAACTACAGCATCCGCCAGGGGGCGGCCGTTTTCGGCCCAGTCGAGGTTGGCGCTGATGAATGGAAAGCCGGCTTGTCGTTGCAGCCTGCGGAAATTTTCCAGTCCGAAATCGAATTCATGATTGCCGATGACAGCCGCATCCACACCCATGCGCTTGAAGCATTCCATGTCCGGCTCGCCGTGAAACAAGGTGGACATGGGTGTTCCCTGCAGGATATCGCCGGCCACGAGCAGGAAGGTTTTGATTCCTTTTTGGTTGTTTTCAGCGCGAATGGACTTCACCAAGGCTGCCAGACGGGCCACGCCGCCGACTTCTTCCGTTCCGTTTTCGGTTTTGACCGTAAACGGTTGGAGGTGGCCGTGCAGGTCGTTGAAAAAAAGAACGGTAAATCCCGTTGGTTCCGAATCCGCGGCAACAGCGATAGCGGCTGAAACGATGAAAACCAAAAACAACGCTATGTATCGTTTATTAAATAAATTCATTTTGATATCCAAATAATCGGGCGATCGGTTGCGGACAATTGGGGTGTTTCTGTTCATACATGGAAGGGGGTGTCAATAGGGATTCTTGGGTCGCATCAGGAGGCCATTATACAAAAGCATACAGATGGGGAAGGTTGTTGTATCGATTTCCGGAAATCGGAACAGTATGTCGGGAAAGGGGTTCCAAAGGGGAAGAGGGGCGGTGTGGAGATGACAGGCAGGGCCCATCAATTCAGGATGTATGTTTTTGGATTCACCGGTATCCCGGCGATCCTGACTTCATAGTGGAGGTGCGGGCCCGTACTCCGACCCGTGTTGCCCACACGCGCGATCACTTCTCCGCGTTTCACTTTATCTCCGGTTTTCTTCAACAGCTTATCGATGTGGCCATACCGCGTGATCATGTTATGGCCGTGGTCAATGGCGATCATATTGCCCAGGAGCCACTTATTGCCGGAATAGGTGACGATGCCGTCAGCCGGCGCCAGGATGGGGGTTCCGGTTTTTGTGGCGATATCCAGGCCGCTGTGAAATTCCTTGCGACCGGTGAAGGGTGAGGTGCGATATCCGAAGCCCGAAGTTTCCCATCCTTCCGTCGGTCGAATGGAGGGTGTCGCCGAAAGAAGATTTTTTTTGTTATGAAGCGATTGCAGCAGGCTTTCAAAGGAATCGTGTTGAGATTCGGTGGCTTCCAGGATCTGTCCGGCCTGGGAATGCATTTCCTTCAGTAAAGAAGCGTGATCTTTGTTGAGGGGAATTTCCGGATCCAGGTCGTCCGGTATGGACCCCCCGATTCCGAAAATTCCGGTTTCCGTTTTCTTGGATTCCAGATTGGTGATAATCCGGATTTTATTTTCGAATTCGTTCAGACCGACCAGGGCCGACTTCAGTTGGTTGATTTTTGCGGCAAAAGTTTGGATTTGTTGCCGTTGGGTTTCGATTTCTTGTTGATGGGCCGAAAGGCGGGGAAGGGCGCCTCTCGCTTCGGATAGGGAATATTGCAGATGCCGATATTCGATAAAACCAACGCCCAATGCCACGAGACTTCCCAGGAATAGAAGGATGGAAACCGGTAAAAGAAATCGCGGTAGGGAAAATTGACGTATCCGAGCACCGGAATGACTGATGATATAGATCGTGGCCTTTTTGTTCATGGAGACGCGATCTCCTCCCTGCTGATCTTTTCCGGTGACTGTATGAATCAGTGCACGGAATTTGTAATGTTTTTTCCAATAATCGACAGTTCAATGACGCAGTGCCCCTTGAAGCGCCCTTGGGGGTCTCCGAAAATACGATCAATCCGGGTATCCAGGGTTGACGCGGAACAGGACATGTCGTGTCCATAAAACTTCATTTGGAAAACATTGCCGATCTGCAGACGTTCCAGAAGCTGGGAATCCTGTCGGACAACGAAAAACATCGGGCAGGATTCCGTTTTGCGAAGCTTGAATTGATAAAGAGGCGTCAGATCATCCAAGGTGATTTCGACGCTGTGGTACTCCTCTTGACCGGCGGAAACGAATTCCTGCATGGGCCGTTGCTGTTGTTGAATACCGGAATGCATGAAGTCCCTCCCTTTGTCGAAATTGAAATAGTGTGTCTCCCAGACTGACTCTAAAAACAAGCAATTTTAATGCCAATGAATTCGAAAAAAACATCGGCGCGATGGTCGGTATGCAGGGGCCGGGATGGGGTTTGTTACGCGATACGCAGTACTTTCGCTCCACGGATGGTCCGTTTCTTCAGTTCCATGAGGGCCGTATTCGCTTCCTCCAGGGGGTATTCGCGAACCTCGGGCAGGATCGGAATCGTTGCGGCGAGCTTCAGGAATTCGTCGATATCCGTCCGGGCGACATTGGCAACGCTCTTTATTTCCTTTTCCATCCAGAGGTGTGACGGATAATCCAACGCCAGAAGATCCTCCTTGTCGAATGCTTCCTTGCGGATGGCGTTGATGACGAGCCTGCCGCCATTTTCAAGGTTCGCAAGGGCTTCCCCGTATGGGTTTCCAGGCGGGTGTCGTATCGATGATACTATGGAGCTTCGTGGGGGCCCTGTCCGTCGTATCGCCCGCCCATTGGGCTCCGAGTTCCATGGCGAACTGCCGTTCCCGGAGGCTGCGGGCAAATACAAAAATGGGGGAATGGGGGAACCAATGTTTGGCCAGCATCAGTACCAGGTGAGCGGAGGACCCGAATCCGGTGAGTCCGAGATTCTCACCGTCATTCAAAGCGGCAAGTCTCAAGGACCGGTAGCCGATGGCTCCCGCACAGAGCAGCGGAGCCGCCTGGGCATCCGTGAACCGTCCGGGGATGGGGAATGCAAAATCTTCATGCACCCTCATATATTGGGCGTAGCCGCCATCGACATCTCTTCCGGTGGCCTGAAAATTCCGGCACAAATTTTCCCGGCCGTTTCTGCAAAACCGACAGGTTCCGCAGCTCGAAAAGATCCAGCCCACACCGACCCGGGCGTTGACCGGGAAGCGGCTTGCGCCGGAACCCAAATCGGCTACCTCTCCCACCACTTGATGCCCAGGAATGACGGGCAGATGCCTCGGCGGGGTCCGGCCTTCAATTTCATCGAGTTCGGTGTGGCACACCCCGCATGTATTCACCCGAATGAGAATTTCCTTGGGACCGGGTATTGGTTTGGGGTAATCGACCATTTCGAGGGGGGTGTCGGTTCCTGCCAGGTTGGACAGTTTTTCCAGCAGCATCGCTTTCATGTGTTTCCCTTCGGTTTTGGTGTCAACTGGTTTTCCGGGATTCCTCTGTTGATATCAAAAAATGTCGCGTCCGTCCAAGAGAAGGTGTCCAACAACCGGTATCTCCATCGGGATAGGGGGAACAAATTCCATTGACATGGCAAAACATATTGATTTATAATCTAAAACAATCCAGATTCCAAATCGGAATATACTCCCCGCTTTATTCAGATCGTCAAAGGGTAACCGCATGAAAGCAACCTGTCCATCCTGCCATGGCGTTTTTACCATCGATGATGCCAAAATTCCCGAAAACGGTTGCGGCGCCAGATGTCCGAAATGTCAGAATCGGTTTTTCCTGAAGAGGGGCGCGCCACTACCGAAAAATCCACCTGCATCCCGTATGACGACCTGTCCCAAGTGCGGTCGTCGGCAACCTCTGTCGGATGCCTGTGTCGATTGCGGTATTATCTTCTCAAAATACCATCAAGGCGATACAGATGTCTCGTCCGGCAGGACACTGCAACCTTCCGATTCGGGGGATGTGTTGAAGAAGACGGAGACCGTATCCACGGCATCCTCACGGAAACCGCCGGTTATCCCGTTGGTGTTGCTTGTTTTGGCTTGCATTGCGGGGGTGTCCATCTATATTGGATGGATTGAGCCCTATTTATCCGCAGGCAATTTTACACAACATCTGGCTGTGTTCGGTGCCCGGGAACTGGATTTCCCGGAGGATGATCAATCCGTGGCGGAGGGGGAGAAACCGTATCGCATCGGCAAGGTTTTTGTCATTGTTCCGGAGCATTATGTAACGATAACGGCCACCCGCGCAACGCTTGCACCGCCGGAAATTCACCAAGCATGGTATGGTCTGGGGCATTCCATGCGCGCCTCGAAGCCGGAAGACGTGGACACCCTGATCCAAATCAGCAAAAAAATCAGGCAGACCAAGCGGTACCAGAAAATCGGCGGACTGTCCCAGAAAGTGGTCAGCACCCATATCGTATATCTGGACGTCTATAACTGGCGGAACAAGACCTTTATCGGCCGCTGGACCCTGGATCCGGGAACCGATATCCGTGATACCATGACGGAGGACGAACTCAACGAATTGATTCGGGCGACCAGTATTGAAACGATTCAGGCCTTCATCGAATCCATGCCGGAACGAAAGCCTTAACCCTTCCGCGGTCTTCGCGCCGTTCGTCGAAGAACGGACCGATTGGGATCCGTTGCAGTTGGCGCTCTTCGGCGTGGCTCATCATGGATCCATTACGGTAATATTCCAAATGTCGCGACAATATTCCCGGATGGCGCGATCCGAAGAAAATTTTCCCATTCGAGCAACGTTGAGAAGCGACACGCGGGTCCATAATTCCTGGTTCTTCCAAAGTCGGTTCACGTTTTCCTGGCAATCCAGGTAGGATTGATAATCGGCCATCAACATGTATTTGTCTTCATACAAGAGAGAATCCACCAGTGGTTTGAACAGATCCTCTTTCCCATGGGAGAAGGTCCCTGAGCGGATGAGATCGATGACTTCACGGAGATCCTGATTGGCGTCGTAATAATCCTTGGGACAATAACCGGAGGCCTTCAATTCCTGAACTTCCTGGGCGTTCAGCCCGAAATGGAAAAAATTGTCGGCGCCGACCTCATTCCGGATTTCGATATTCGCTCCGTCAAGGGTGCCGATGGTCAAGGCGCCGTTCATGGAAAATTTCATATTACCGGTGCCCGATGCTTCCTTTCCGGCGGTGGAGATCTGTTCGGACAGGTCCGCCTGGGGGTAAACCCGATGGCCGAGCTTGACATTGAAGTTGCGGATGAAAACGACTTTCAGCCTCCCGCCCACGTCCGGATCGTGATTGACGACATCCGCCACGGAATTGATCAGTTTGATGATCAGCTTGGCCATGTAATATCCCGGAGCCGCTTTTCCCCCGAAAACAAAGGTGCGCGGGGGGAAAGCGATATTCGGATTCTTCTTGATCCGGTTGTACAAGGTAATGATATGCAAAACATTCAAGTGCTGGCGTTTGTATTCGTGAATGCGTTTCACCTGGACGTCGAAAAGGGAATCCGTATCCAATACGACGCCGGTTTTATTCAGCACGTATTCCGCCTGTTCTCTCTTGTTGTTCTGTTTGACCAGCCACCATTTGGCCAGGAATTCCTGGTTGTCCGCAAAATTTTCCAGTTCACGGAGCCTATCCAGATTCTTGATCCAGCCGTCACCGATTTTTTCCGTAATCAGTCCGGTCAGTCGCGGATTGCACAACACGATCCAGCGTCGCGGCGTGACCCCGTTGGTCTTGTTGCTGAATTTGGTCGGCATCAAGGTATAAAAATCCCTCAGGGTATGCGTTTTCAATAATTCCGTGTGCAATTCGGCGACGCCGTTGATCGCATGGCTGCCGACGCAGGCCAGGTTGGCCATGCGCACATATTTTTCGTCGGTTTCGTCGATCAGCGACAGCGTGTCCAGGCGCACATTCAGGTTCGGATTGTTGGCGATCACCTGATCCAGGAAACGCTGATTGATCTCGTAGATGATCTCCAGGTGTCTTGGAAGCAGGCTGGCAAAAAGCGGCAGGGACCATTTTTCAAGGGCTTCGGGCAGCAGGGTGTGATTCGTGTAGCTCAATGTATTTTCAGTGATCCGCCAGGCCCAATCCCAATCCAGGTCGTGTTCATCCATCAGGAGGCGCATCAACTCGGCAACGGCAATGGAGGGATGGGTGTCGTTTAACTGGACGGCGAAGGTTTCCTGGAAGGTGTCCAGGGTCTTTTCTCTCAGCAAGTGCATTTCAATCAGATTCTGCAGTGAACAGGATACAAAGAAAAATTGCTGCTCCAGTCGCAACTGTTTTCCCTGGAGCTGCTCATCGTTGGGATAGAGTACCTTGGTGATATTCTCGGCGGTAATTTTCATTTCAACGGCGCCATAGTAATCACCGATATTGAAATCCTGAAAATCGAAGGATTCATGCGCTTCGGCTTTCCAGAGGCGCAGCATGCCGGCGGTTTCCACATCATAGCCCAGAATGGGTGTATCATAGGCGACGCCCCTGACAATTCGGCCGGGAATCCAGGTGACACGTTCTTTGTTATCCGGACCGATGTGATGCTCCGTTCGGCCACCGAAAAAAACTTCGTAAACCCGCTCCGGTCTCGGGATCTCCCAGGGGTTGCCGAGTCCCAGCCAGTTGTCGGTCAGTTCGATCTGCCAGCCGTCGCGGAATGTTTGATGAAACATGCCGTGCTCATAGCGGATCCCAAAGCCGATGGCGGGAAGGCCGAGGGTGGCAAAGGATTCCATGTAGCAGGCGGCCAAGCGTCCCAAACCGCCGTTCCCCAATCCGGGCTCCGGTTCATGTTCGATGATATCGCTGAGATTCATCCCCAGTTCACTCGTGGCTTGATTCATCGTATCGTAGATCCCCAAGCTGATTAAATTCCGTTTCAGCTGCGGACCGATCAGAAATTCAGCCGAAAAATAGCAGATCGCTTTTGCCTTGGTTGTAAAAAATTTTTCAACCGTATTGCTCCAGTTCTTGATCATCCGGTTGCGGACACTGAAAGCCACCGCCAGATAGTGGTCGTTCAAAGTTCTCATGGCGGCCGGTTTGGCTAGGACATACTGGAGATTTTCCATGAGATCCTGTTTAATGCTTTCAAGATCGAGGCCGGTTCTGATATTTTCCGGCGGTTCGGCTGCGGCACGGTTTTTCGGATCCTGGGTCATCGTAAGTTCATCCTTATTGGTTTGTTCGAAGAGGGAATGGGTTGATTTTTTCTATATAAGCAAAATCTCTTTGAATCAACACATATCGGCCGGATGGGCAACTGTATTTACCGCGATGTGATGAGCGGCATGTATTCCCGGACCCTTCCGGTGTTTCTCATTTCGGTGATCCATTCCGCCCGAAACGACAGGTTTCGACTGGCGTTTTTTCACGGGCCTGCTTATATTGTTTCAGGTGAATGACATCCGGAGTTTTCCGATGCAACGCTTTCAAGCAAAAGGAGCTGAAAATGAAAACGGCCGAAGACCTCTTGGCGGGTAAAAGCAGGGACCTGTTGACCATACAGGGTGACAAGACGATCCTGCAGGCTTGTCGTCTGATGGTGGACAATAAAATCGGTGCGGTTCTGGTGGAAGAGGGTGAGAAGGTCGTGGGGATCTGGACGGAACGGGATCTTCTTCGCAATATCCTGGTTGTGGGGTTCGATCCGGAAACCGCCAGAATAAGGACCTACATGACTTCTCCGTTGCGCAGCGTGCCCCACGATGCGACGCTCCCTCAGCTTGAAGATATGATCCTGGGACTGCGAATTCGTCACATTCTCGTGGAAAAGAATGGGCGATACATCGGCGTACTGTCCATCGGTGACGTCCTGCGGGCCAATCTGATTGACAAGGATAAAAAAATAAAGGAATTGCATTCAGCTGTCAGTTGGCAATATTACGAAGATTGGAAATGGGACCGACCCAAAAAAAGCTGAGGAATTTATCCATGGCCATTCAAGCACAATTGAACTGGGTATCTGCAATGCAGTTTGTCGGCCGGTCCGGAACGGGTCCGGCCGTGGTTTTGGACGATCATGAAGGGGGGAGCGGCGCTTCGCCCATGGAGTTGATGCTGCTGGGTGTAGCGGGGTGCACGGCCATGGATATCGTGTCCATCCTCCAGAAAAAACGCTCCGCTTTTACCGGATTGCAGGTTGTGATCCGTGGGGAGCGTGCTGAAGAATATCCCAAGCGTTTCACGAAAGTCGATATCGAATTCGTGGTGACCGGCAATAACGTGAAACCAAAAGACGTGGAACACGCCATCACGCTGTCGGCCACGAAATACTGCAGCGCCATCGCTTCCCTGAATGCAACCGTTGCGCATACTTACAGAGTCGTCGAGCCGAACGGCGGGGAGTAGTCGGTCTTTGATCCGGATGTCATTCCGTTAGTTCCCGGAAAAGGCCTTTGGGACCGGCGTTGACCACCGGCGTGTTCCCCAGTTGCCCGGACTTGCCGGCGCTTTCATGAATGTGACCGCAGACACATAGCAGCGGCTGCTTATCCAGGATGGCCTGACGAATTGCAAGACTGCCGAAGTGTTGGTCCGCCGAGGAGACATCCACAACCCCTTTGGGCGGAGAATGGGTTACCAGGATTCCGTTGTGCGGGCAGGTGGAAAGCAGTTGTGTGGCTTCTTCTTCAGTGAAATCATAACTCCATGATCCGAACGGGGTGATGGGGATTCCGCCGCCGATACCGAAAAAACGCCGGCCCATCAGCTCGACGCCGCTGCCGTGTAATACGTGGGCATTGGGCCATGCCCGGCAGGCTTCCACGAGTTCTTCCAGGCTCTCGCTGTTGCCGGGAACCAAAACCGTCGGTTTTTGAATGGCTTTCAGCATATTGATGGTGTTCTCCAGGCCTTTTCGAACCAGCCCGAGGTCGCCGGCGCCGATGACCAAATCCACGGATTCGGACATTCTCACCAGTTCCGTGCAATGCTTTTCGCTGCAGTGGACGTCACTAAACAACAGTAATTTCATGTTGCCTCCTCTTTTCAGAACGAATATTCGGAATGTGGGTGGAGACTAATGAGCTTGGCATAAAAGATCAACCCCCTTTTTATTGAAAATCGCCGTTGCCGGAATTCGGACCGATGGATCATGTAAAACGCCGGTGCTCAGCTGAAAATCTCGGTGCCTGTTTCGTATGATGATACCAATTGGGATGTGATTTTCGTTATAAAATAGGAAAAAAAATTCACATATTTTGGGGTGTCATTATATAACAATCTGAAAAAAAACAAAAATATAATTTGGTATGAACTTTGCTTGTTGATTTAAAAAAGCAGCTGATAATGGCGGTTTTTTTTTGCGCTTTATGTAAACACTGTTTGCGATAATAAAATATGTTATGTAATAAAAATTAGGTTAATTAAAGAGATGAATGTTATCGGGTGAGCCCAAAACCAATTACAGGGAGGACATTATGTGGTGGATGTATCAAGATACCATGAAATTCTGGTCGGAAGTTCTGTATCGGGAAAATCCGGATTGGTCCAGCCCCAATGAAGCGGTTTGGGAGACCGATGCATTTGTGCTCCGACGGTTTTTGCGACAGTGGGATGGGAAGAGTACACTGCCGCCGATTCTGGTGGCGCCTCCCCAGGCAGGACACCATTCCTGTATTGCCGACTATGAAGCCCCACATCAGAGTTTGGTCAGAACATGCTTGGATTATACGGAAAATGAAGTCTATTCCATAGAATGGAAAAGTGCGACCCATGCCAGGAGAAATGACGATATCGCCCAATTGATCGAATACCTGCATGCCTGCGTGGAGCGGATCGGTCCGAGTGTTCACCTCATCGGTTTGTGTCAAGGCGGCTGGCTGTCGACCATATATGCAGCCCTATTTCCCCATAAGGTGGAGTCCTTGTTGCTTGGCGCTGCGCCGGTGGATTTCACGGCGGGGGGCGGCAAGCTTCAGGAAATGGTACAGGCGGTTCCCATGAGTGTTTATGAAGGTCTGGTCGCTTCCGGCGGCGGCGTTCTGTGGGGCGGGCATATGCTCATGGGATGGAAAATCATGAATTTCTATGACCGATTTTGTGGTGACTATATCAACCTGTGGCTGAATATTCGGAATGAATCTTTTTTGAAGCGTTCCAGACAATTTCGAACCTGGTATGATTATACCCAGGACATTTCCGGAGCATGGTATCTTCAAGCAGTCAAAGAGCTGTTCAAAGAAAACAAGCTCATTCAAAAAAAATTAAAAATCGGAAAACGAAGGGTCGATTTGAGTCGGGTCAATTGCCCGGTGGCCTTACTGGCCGGTGAAAAAGATGATATCACGCTGGTTCCCCAACTGTTCAATATGGCCGATCATATCGCGACACCGTCCCATGAGGTTTACAAGACGGTGATTCCGGCCTGCGGGCATATCGGCACCTTCATCGGAAAAACCGCTCAGGGGTATTGGGTGGAGGCGTTGCGATTTATCGCCGACGCCCTTGAAGAGAGATCGGCGCCCATGACCCTGTCTCTATCGGCGTAAGGAAAAAGTTCGTTTTTCCAGTAGCCGTCGCACGGTTGTCAGATGGCTGACTCCGGTTCCCTGGACAGGGGGTGGGGTTCCGAATTCAGGTCTCTGACAGCGCGTGCATGGAAAAATCCCGTCAAATCGAATGCGGCCGCGAATCCCATCTCCATGTTCACATACCATGCGGCTCTCAAGGAGCGTCTGTCCGTGCTCCAGATCCATTTCTGAATTGGGCTGAAAAGAGACGTAGCACAAAAATCTTCTCCCGGTGCCGACGGCTGGAGAATCGACAGCAATTCATCAACCGTCGGCATTCTCCAGTGAGTGCTGCCGGCAAACCCTTCCTGGTTGAGGTTGTCGATATAGTGGTTGGCTCCTTCCCAGTTCAATGGATAGGGCGAGCCGGATTGCTGCCAGACTAGATGCGTGGCGTAATCGACGATGGTTATGGCCGTGTCGGTTCCTCGGTTCTCAACAGTTGCCGGGACATTTGAGAGCGGCGCCAATCGGTTTCGGGAGTATTCCAGAGGCCGCCACAGCTCGTCGACCCGGAAAAAATCTCTTGCCTGCTGGTGGGTGATGACGACAGCCGTCGATCTCCGTTTCACGGCGGGAATCGATGTTGCTGCAGGATGTGATTTCGAATCGGCTTCCGGCAGGAGAGTGGCGTCATGGGTTTTTGGGACTGCCTCCTCCTGGATCATCCGGCAGTGCCGCTCTCTGTCCTCCTGGAAACGTTCATAAAGCGCCAGGAGTCCTTCGCGCATGTGTCCTGCTCCGGAAAATCTTTCCGCAGGGTTCATGGAGATGGATTTCAGGAGAAAGGCGTCCCAGTCCGAATTCAGGTTTGAATTCAGATCGCTGGGGGAAACAACCGGATGGACCGGCAGCCTGCCGGTCAACAGGCGATAGAACATTACCCCCACGGAATACATATCCGTTGCAACATCCGCCGAATCCGGGTTGGCCTCCTGCTCCGGGGCGGCATACACTTTCGTGCCGATGAACAAATCGTCCGGGAGTCGTGTCCGTTCGCCCCTGCGCTTGGATAGTCCGAAATCCGCGATTTTCACCGTATCCTGATCCGTCAGCATGATATTGAACGGCTTGATATCCCTGTGAATGATTCCGGAACAATGGAGTCGTTCGATCCCCTCCAAGGTCTCTTCGATGTAGTGTACGGCTCTCCCGACAGGAATAATCCGGGAGGGAGAATCGACCCAATAGGTCTCCCCGATGACGCTGCCGAGGTTTTGACAATAAAATTCCATCAGATAGAAAAGAGATCCGTTCTCCTCTTCCAGACTCCAGATATCCAGAATGTTGGGATGGCGCAGATTGGCGATGATTTCCGCCTCAAACATGAATTGTTTCCGAAGGGTTGCAAGGCCCATTACCTGCACGAGACGCGGTCCGGGTTCAAAGTACTTCAAGGCAACGATCTTGTTGAGAATCGGAACCCTGACCTGGTAGACCTTGCTCATACCCCCCTTTCCAAGGAGGCGCAGTACTTCATATCGTCCGATTGTTTTCATGGATGTTGTTTCCACTATTTCGACGATTCATCCAATCGGACCATGAAAACCGGCTTTCTGGATCGTTTCAGGACGACCAGAGAGACGCTTCCGAGCCAGGCGTCAATGAGCCCCCCATGTCCGTGGGAGCCCATGACAATAATGTCGCAATCTCTTTCCACGGATTGCTTCACGATTTCATCGGCCGGATCCCCCTTGACGATGACGATTTCGTCAGCCGCGAAAGACTGGTCTTCGAGTTCTCCTTTGGCCTCTTCATAAATCCGGGTCAACGCTTTTCGTAACGGTGCATGTTCCCTGCTTTTCCCGATTAAGGCCTCCCTGGCTTCCGCGAGATGTTCCTGCTGTATTTTTTCCAGGTTTTCTTTGCTGATATAGCTGTGCGCCATGGAATAATCTTCCGCGCCGTCAATGACGACATGCAGCATGGTGATGCTCGCGTCATAGTGGTCGGCGATATTGACGGCATAGGCGAACGCTTTGCGCGCGTATTCGGAGAGATCCGTCGCGAATAGGATTTTTTTGATTTGAACGTCCGGGAACATGGGGAATCCTTTCTGTTTACGTGGAGCCTTGCTCATTTCGTGGTTGTCGTGTCCATTGGTGCGTATCTTCCGGCTGCGGTTCTTTTTTCGATCTTCGATTCAATTGCGTGTCGATCACCTCCAGGAGTTGTTTCGGTTGGATCGGCTTTGCAATATAGTCGTTCATTCCCGCTTCGAGGCATCTTTCGCGATCACCGGTCATGGCATGCGCCGTCATGGCAATGATCAGGACATCATGGTCGCGCACTTTCGAATCCGGATTCCGAATGATCCGCGTGGCCTCGAATCCGTCCATTTCGGGCATTTGGACATCCATTAACACCAGATCGTATGAAATTCGTTCCAACGCGTCCACCGCTTCTTTTCCGTTGGCAACCGCTTCGGCGTTGAAACCGAATTTATCGAGCATATACAATGCCAATTTTTGATTGATAATATTGTCTTCCGCAAGCAAAATTTTTAATTTGCGTGCATTCGTTGCCGCCGTCGCCTTGGATTTTTGATAATATCCCATTTCTCCCACAAACGATTTGACGGCGTCCGTCTCTCCCAGAAAACCCACCAGGCAGGCCAACAATTGCGATTGTTTGAACGGTTTGTTCAAAAAGGCACTGAAACCGATTTGCTCAAATCGATCCCGATCTCCCCGTACTCCCTGGTAGGTCGCCAAAACGATCGGTATCTGCCGTATCCGTGAATCGGTTTTTATTTGCATGCCCAATTCCAGGCCGTCCGTTTCCGGCATGTACTGATCGATGATCACCAGATCGTAGGGGTCCTTCAGCTCCCGGGCTTCGAGCAATGCCGCCAAGGTTTCATGAGCGCTTCCAAGGACATCGTTCCGACACCCGATGGATTCGAAGTATTCTTTCAGGATATCGCGGGTCACGGCATGATCGTCGACGGCCAGAATTCGTTTCTTGCGGAGAGCGGCGGGGAGAGTAGGGCAGACATCCCGGTATCCCGGCTGTTTTTTCAGTCTTGCCGTGAACCAGAAAACGGATCCCTTTCCTTCCATGCTATGAATACCCACCGAGCCCTCCATCATTTCCGCAAGCTGCTTGGAAATGGCCAATCCCAAACCGGTGCCGCCGAATTTTCTCGTTGTCGTGGTGTCCACCTGCGAGAAAGACTGGAAAAGCGTATTCAGGCGATCGGGGGGAATTCCGATTCCGGTATCACGTACGGAGAAATGGGGCTTGATATGGCTTTCCGACTCTTGTTCCCGTTTTACATGGAGGACGACTTCGCCTTTTTCAGTGAACTTAATGGCGTTGCTCAGAAAATTCAACAGGATTTGACGCAGGCGGCTTTGGTCCCCGTTTACGAACAGGGGGACATCTTTATCAATTGTGTAGCAGAATTCAATGCGCTTCTTGCCGGCATTCACCGTCAGCAGCTCGAATACATCTTCGATGGTCGTGCGTAAATTGAAGTCCATAAACTCCAGTTCAACTTTGCCGGCCTCGATTTTGGAGAAATCCAGGATGTCGTTGATGATCGACAGCAATGCCTCGGCGCTGTAGCGAATGATTTCGGCATATTCTTTTTGCTCCCGGTTCAACTCGGTATCCAGTAAAAGGCCGCTCATGCCGATAATGCCGTTCATGGGAGTGCGGATCTCATGGCTCATGTTCGCCAGAAAAATACTTTTGGTTTGATTCGCCGTCTCAGCGGTCTTTTTGGCATCCGCCACTTCTTCAATAACTTCGTTCAGTTTTTTTTGCTGCCGATCGTTCATTTTGATCAATCGGCGAAATTGTTTATATATTTTTTTATATTGATCCAGCAAACCGGCGAAGGCCTTGGTCAGTGGTGCCTGTTGATCCAGTTGCGCGGAAAGGGCATTTTCCGCATTTTCAATGATGGCCTCTTCAGCCGCAAATAAATGATCCTGATTCATGGCTGCTTCTTCCGTTTTGTTATTTGATATCGTCAGCGGAGTATCTGAGAAATGAAAAAGGAGAAAGATAAGAATTCCCTTTTATAATCAGAGTATAAGCGATAGGTGCTTGGGTGTCAATGAATATGTGGCCGCGGTCGGAACGACAAGGCCCATGACGATGGGTCATGGGTCTTGTCGCAGGTAAAACGGGATCGAAGTCTCCCGGCAAACGCTAGGCCGTTTCAGATTTTTTTACGGATTCGGTATCATTCTCAACGGATGGTTACTTTGCTTCCCTGCCTTTCGCGCCTGATTTGGCATTGCGTCTGATTGCCTTTATGATCGGCGTATTGACAACCAACGCAGAGAGATTCTGTTCCCGTTGGATATCAAGGGTCAGCGATTTTTTATCGATGATGAAATAGCGTGACACCACTTCAATGATATCCTGCTGCAAATTACCAAGAATCTCCTCCGAGATGTCCAGTTTATCGTAAATCAGAGCGAATTGGAGCCTTTTTTTGGCGATATCCTTGCTTTTATTTTTTCCTATGAATCGGTCTAAGAATCCACTGAGCATCGGGTCTCCTTAATTTTTCCCACCGAATTTGAAATTGATTTTGGTTTTCCAAAAACTTCTCTTGACCGTGGGAACTTGGATCGGAAGGTCTGGTTGTCCATTCAGTCGGAATGCGATACGTCTCAATGCATCCCCTGCCTTTGAGTTTTTTTGGGTTACCAGCGGCACCCCGGTGTTGGTGGATATGACCACTTGTTCGTCCATGGGAACCAGGCCGATGAGTTCTATGGAGAGAATATCCACGACATCCTCATGGCTTAACATGTCGCCCTTTTCAACCATTTCCGGGACGATGCGGTTGACAACCAACTTCGGGGTGATGGACCGTGAATACAATAATCCGATGACGCGGTCGGCATCCCGCACCGATGATACCTCGGGGGTGCAGATCACGACGGCTTCATCTGCTGCCGCGACGGAATTCTCGAAGCCCTTTTCAATCCCGGCCGGGCAATCAAGCAGGATGAAATCAAATTCCTTTCTGAGCTTGTCACAAAGATCGGTGATCTCGCCGGTGGACAACACATCTTTATTGTCACTCTGGGAGGCGGGAATCAGAAAGAGATTGTCGATTTTTTTATCTTTGATGGCGGCCTGCTTGATCTTGCATCGGCCCTTGGCGGCGTCGACCACCGTATAGACGATACGATTCTCAAGTCCCAAGAGCACATCCAGGTTCCGCAGCCCGATATCCATATCAATCACCGCGACGCGTTTGCCGTCCATGGCCAATGCGGCGCCTATGTTCGCTGTTGCCGTGGATTTACCAACGCCTCCCTTTCCTGACGTGATAACGATGGTTTTTCCGTTCACTTTTCACCTCATCTTGTTCGATTTATGAAAAAACGATAATACCAGACAGACTTCAACACGCCGGAGAGCCTATCGTCTCTCCGGCCATGGCAGCTTACTGAATGGCGTGGTTTCCAGGTAATCATCCACCACAATGGCGTTGTTTTCCATATGGGCGAATTCCGGCTTTTGCTTTGTGTCGGCAGGCAAACCGGCAGCTACCAGACGCCCGATTTGAATCTGGGACGGACGAAAATCCAGAGCAAAGATGATGGCGTCCTCCTGTTCGGGTTGACCTGCCGCGGCAATGCCACGCAGACTCCCGAGGACGATGATGTCACCTCCGGCCACGATTTCCCCGCCGGGATTTACGTCTCCCAGCAGCACCAAATGGTGTTTAGCAGTCATTTTTTGTCCGGAGCGGACCCTTCCCGACATCATCAGAACATCACTGCGATTGTTGTTCCAACCGGTTTCCATTTCCTTTTGCCGCATCCGCGCCTTTCTTGCTGACGGTTTGGCCGGTATGCCGGAAACGGATCCGACCTTGAAGTTTTCCTTTAAATATATTCCCAAAGCCCTTACCATCTCTTCATTAACCGTACCGTTGTCCGAATCGATTACGACATGGGCATTGATCGAAAGATGGTGAAGGGGCTTGAAAATGTTTTCCAGTTGCTGTTGCAGCGCTTGGATTGTATGGGAAGGATCGATTACGACCCGAAGCCCATCCCCGACCCCCTTCAGTTTTGCTATGTTTGTATTTGATATAATTTCATTCATTTAAATTTGCTGTGTTCTGTAAAAGGTTTCCATGTCGCCGAAGAACCGACCATCGTCCTGTAAAGCGGGGGACCAAATGGCGAAGAATATAAGGAATGGGATCTTGTGTGTCAAGCGTTAAACATGTCTATATATTGTGTTCGTTATTGCATTTTTGACCTGAACTGAATTCAACTATATAAATCTTATGACGATTGTTCCATTCATTGCCCGAAAAGGAAAAATATTCCAAAATCCGTGACCCCGGGTGGAAATCCATGGGGCTGTCGTGGTAAAGAGTAGCGGAACCGTTCCAATTCCATCTCAGAAGGAGAATATGATGCATATGCGATTGATGACGTGCAACCTGCGATTCGAAAACGACCGGGACGGAGATAATTCCTGGCGCAACAGACGAGACATGGTCGTCGAGATCATCCGCCGTTATCAGCCGAGCGTGCTGGGAACCCAGGAAGGGAAATGGCCCCAGATACAATATCTTAGAGAAAATCTTGCACCGTATGAGGCTTTCCTGCCGGGCCGGGAACCGGATCAGACGATTCAGTGCCCGACTCTCTTCTTTCGAAAATCGGAATTCACCTTGGAGGGGGGCGGGGATTTCTGGCTGTCGAAAACCCCGGATGTGCATTTGAGCAAGGACTGGGACAGCGCTTTTCCCCGCATGATCAGTCATGCAACCATGCGAAACCTAAAAACCGACCGCACCATGATTGCGGCCGTCACCCATTTGGATCACATGGGAGTCGAAGCGAGATATCAGCAGGCGAGGATTATCGCGGAATGGGTCGGAAAACAGCGCCTGCCACTCGTCCTGATGGGTGATTTCAATGATGATCCACAATCAAGGGTGCACGATGTGCTCATCGGCCCGCATACCCCGCTGTTCGACACCTGGGAGGCCGCCCTGGGACGTGAGGGCAAGGAGAGCTACACCCATCACGGTTTTACCGGGGAGCCTCAAGTTTCGCGGATGGACTGGATCCTGCTCGATTCCTCATTCACGGTAAAGGCCGTTCGGATTATCCGGGATTCTTTCAACGGCCGCTATCCATCCGACCATTTTCCGTACTTGGCGGACGTCGCTCTCCACGGGTTACAAACCTGAAACCGGCTCACCCTTGGGGTAATGCAAGACAAAGGAAATGTCGATTTCCCGGATTGCCTTGGGTTCGATTGTGAGCGTCCAGAGCTGTATGCCTTCCTTGTTCTGGTAATTCGTCTGGCTGGGCGGGGGCTCGATTTTCAGCTCCTCCACCTTGATTTTGTCGGTCCGCGAGACGGGGATGCTGTCCAGTATATTGATCGTAACCGCTTTCTCCTTACGGTTTTCCACCCGGATCTGATAGGCCATTTCCCGGACAATGGTATTCCTCTCCAATGCACCGAAAAAGGTCTCTTTCACCTTGTCCATTACCTTTTCCCGCTTGACGACGACGCCCCGATCAATACCGAGATTCAACTCAAAAAATTCTCCGGGTTTTTTGTCATCCAAATATGTTTTGCCGATGAAATGCGGACCGAAATGGACATTCATGGGGCCGCTCAGGATTTCCGTATCGGCGGCTACTCTGCCGATGAGAAAAGACTGCGGAGCGGTTTTGGGGACCGTATAGTGCAGGAATTCTCCTGACAGTTTTTTGGTAAACAGCGGCAGCAGGGTGGATTTGTCCACAGAGGGGATGTCCAGCTTGCGCGGCAGATGATATTCGAAGGATATCGGGGTCTCCGTGGTCCGGGCGTCGATGAATTCGGCCGGCGAGGGCTCGGGAGCCGGGACCTTCTCTAAGGCGGCGACTTCCATTGCTTCCATGGAGACTGCCGCCGTATCGCTGGAGAACCGGTTTTTTTGCAGTGCGGCACGGGGCATGGGGCGGATCACATCCAGGATCCAGGGGGACGCGTCCGGTAATCCGGCACCGCTCAAAGGGGCCACGTTGGAGATGGAAAGATCGACACCCTGCCAATCTTCGCCGGTTTTTTGCTGCACGCGGGCCAGCAGGGTCAGGGCCACCGATGTCGAATCCAAGGGAACGGCCGCTTTGTAAAGCGGCTGCCAATGGGCATCGTTGACGAGATAGTCGGCCTGAATGTTGATTACCTGGGCGCTCTCCCCATGAAAAAGGATTTCGATGACTTTCTTTTCCTTTGTTCCCCACCCGTCAACCGCCGCCAATTCTTTTTTCACGACCCGGATTTCCTGGTCGAGGAGGTCGATCTTTTGGCTCAATGCCTGCTTCTGTTGGTGGATTTCATCCAGGTTTTTTCCGAGAAACGTCAGGGTCTTTTCCAGGTCATCGGTTTTCGGAAAAGCGGTTTTCATGTCCTGGGGAACTTGGGTTTTTGAAAATTCGATCACCGATCCCAGAAAACGTTGCTTGTTTTCCAGGACATCCCCACTGGCGACCAGGGTTTTTCGGGAGGCCTCGAGTTCGCGGAGTTTTTTTTCAAGGGCGCGCAGATTTTCCTGGGGGGCCTCGGGCAGGAACACCGTTTTGAGCTGGACCCCATACAACTCGCCCTTGCCGAATACTTTTGCGCTGACCGAATCGATATCCACTCGAACCGCGTCGATTCCCATCCGGATTTCATTCAATCCTTTTTGAATAGGAACGGTCGTCTCCCGGCTCACCAGCGCTTGGTTGGAGAAGAGGGTGACCCGTTGGATTTTGGAGGGGATGATTTCCTGGGCCAGGGCGTTGAAGGGGGGTGCGGGCAGCCCCAGCAGAAGGATCAGCAGTGGAATCGATCTTTTTTTCATGGGCATCTCCTTTCGAGAAAACGATCATCCATGGCACCACGGGGTTCTGACTTCGGGTGACACGATTCGACTTATCCTGGTTGACACTTTCGGTATAATTATATAAAAAAACTGTCATGACAAGAAAAAGAGAGGTAGAATGACCGAACAGCCCCATCGAATTCAATATGAATTCCAATTTGATGACGGAAGCACCAAACATTTCGAATTATCCCTGGATCCGGAAACCATTACCGTGATGTTGCCGGATACGGGGTCGAAACCGGCGTGGACAAAACTCGACCACCATCAATGCACCTGTTGCCCGCTGGACAAGGTCACGCATCCGGAATGTCCCGTCGCCGTCAACATCGCTGAACTGGTCAATGAATTCAAGGACGCCATTTCATCCGACAGCTGTCTGGTGAAGTGCATCACCCCGGAAAGAACCTATCTGAAGAAAACGGCGATTCAGGAAGGCCTGTTCTCCATTTTCGGCATCATCATGGCGACCAGCAATTGTCCGGTTATGAATTTCTTCAAGCCCATGGCGCGTTTCCATCTGCCGTTTTCCACCATTGACGAGACTGTTTTTCGATCCACTTCCATTTATCTGCTGCGTCAGTATTTCGAGTATAAAAAAGGGAATATTCCCGACCTGGAACTCACCAACCTGGACGCCCATTATGCCCGGGTGCAGGAGGTGAACCTGGGGATTTTAGCGCGCACCGAGGACGTGGCCGGAAAAGATGCGGATAAAAACGCCATTATCATCCTGAACGCCCTGGCCCAGATGCTGACGGTTGAAATCGGCGACGGCCTCAATTCGTTGGAATACCTGTTCGATTCGTGAAAACACGCCCATTCGGGGATATGATACCATGAATGTCAAGCATATCCTGATCGCCCATCGGGGCGCCATGGATGAGGCTCCGGAAAACACCCGCTCCGCTTTTGAAGCGGCCTCACGATATCCCATCCATGGATTTGAATTCGACGTGCAACTTTCCCGGGATGAGGTCCCGGTGATTTTTCATGACGGGATCATGCTGCGAGTCAACGGCGAAAACTTGCCCCTGGCTGCTTATGACGTGGAAAGTTTGGCCCGCATGGACTGGGGGGGATGGTTTGGATCCGGTTTTGCGGGCGAACCCCTCTTGACCCTCGAACAAATGCTGACGACCTATGGAGCCTCCCAGCGACTTTGCATCGAAATCAAGTCCTGCCCTGAAGATCATCGAAACGGTCGCTTCCGAACCCTGGCGGATCTCGTGTTGCAGCAACTGCAGGATTATATACCCGACGCCTGCCGGGAACAGCATGCCATTCTCTCCTTTGATCGCGAACTGTTGGATCATTGTGTGCTGCGGGCGCCCCACCTTCGTTATGTCTACAACCTGGAGGATCCCCGGGAAGGGGAGGGGCTTTCCCTTGAATTCCCGGACTGGCTTTACGGCGTATGCGCCTCGGTCACGAGTCTGACTCCCGAATTCGCCGCGCACGCCCACAACCGTGGTTGCCGGGTGATGACCTATTCCTGCAACAATTCGTCGCAAACCGAACACGCCATCCATTGCGGCGCCGACGTGTTGATGACCGATTCACCCAGGTGGTTGACCGGGTATTTGGCGGGCAGACCTTCGGATTGATCCCCTAATTCAAATTGTTCGCATGCATTCATCCGTGACCGTCGCCATGATGTGGTATTGACGGCTCATGTGATAGCCGATCTCGGCGCCTGTCTGGTCGTAATACTGGTGAAAGAGACCCGCGCCCATTTTTTCATAGTCTTCATAACGCATGGCGCGCAGTTCGCTCCGTTCCCGGAAAACCGAGCAGATGAGAAAGCAGACATTGGCGCCTTCCTGGAGGCGCCGGGGATTATTGCTTTCGACGCTTTCCAATACAAAATCAATGACAAACCAGCTTTTGGGGATGTAATGAACGAGGCTGCTCAACAAGGTGGATATATAATTGCCGCACAGGAAAAAATCCGAGCCGATATACCGGCGACGGATCAGAATATCGGCGATGCCGGCTTCAAATAAGGCCTTCAGTTTGCTGAAATCCGCAATCTGAATTCCATGCCGGTTTTCCGTCCGCTTTTTCCGAATCAACACTGCCTGTTTGAGCAGGGTCGCCAGGTCCTTGGAGTTGTCCTTCTCTCTTCTTTCCTCCACATGCTTGGTAAATTGAATCAATCGGCCCATATGCCTCCTTTGTTCGCGAGAGGTTGGTTCAGAGCCTTCCATGGTTCTCTCCCGATGAGCCATGGAAATGTGTTGACGCCGTTTCTATTCCGTATAGATCGGTATCAAAGACCAAATCCTGAATCCACGGAACCGCCGTCTTCATCAATAAAAGAAAAGCATAAAACATGCCATTTTTACTGCAAGCCAATTCAACATATTGGATTCACAATGTCCTTGACGCTCAAAGATCCGATCCCGTATACTCCGCCCCAAAAAATAAGGCCTTCGGCCGCCGTTATGTGTCAAACCGGTATGGCCGGAAAGCGCCGTCGGTTATCCCCCTGATCAGGATCGAAAGAGCCGCATGGAACAATTTGACAGAGAAAAAACGTTTTCCGGTCAATTTGACCGGGAATTGAATTCAGGCGGCAACTTGTATCGATTCATCGTCGAAAATTCTCATATCGGCATTTTTGTGATCGACAACGGCTTCCACGTGATTTATGCCAACAACGAAATGGCCAATATCGTAGGATATTCATTGGATGAGATTGTGGGAAGCGATTTCAGGGATTATCTGACACGCGATAGTCGGGAAATCATTGCCGATCGATATGTCCGCAGGCAGAGTGGGGAGCGTCTGCCGCAACGATATGAGGTTGAATTCTTCCGAAAGGATGGCGCGCTTCGAACAGTAGAAATCAGTGTGGCGGTAAATGAGAATTTGGCGGATAACGTCCTGACGGTTGTGCAGGTGTTTGATATCACGGAACGGAAGCGGATAGCAGCGGAGCTGAAACAAAGTGAAGAGCGGTATCGAACCATTCTGCAAAATATGGAGGATTTCTATTTCGAACTGGATTCTTCCGGGAACATGACTTTTTGGAATGACGCCGTTGTCCGAAACATCGGATATTCTGAAGAAGAATTGCAGGGAATGAATTTCCGTACATATATCCATCCGGATGACTGTGATGCCGTGTATGCCTTTTTCAATAAGATATTTCGCACCCAAAAAATCGGAAAAGATTTGCAATATCGGGTGAGGCGCCGGGACGGCTCCATCGTCTTCTTTGAGACGACCTGCACCATCATTGCGAATAGCGCCGGCAACCCTACCGGTTTTCGGGGGGTTTCCCGGGACATCACCGAACGAAAGCAGGCCGAAAATATTTTACGGGAGAGTGAGCAGCGTCTTCGCGATATTATCGACGGAAGTCCAATCCCGACATTTGTCATCAATGACAACCATCGTATCACGCACTGGAATGAAGCCTGCGAAAAACTGACCGGTTTAAAAGCGGATGGGGTTGTTGGAACGGATTCACATTGGAAGTCCTTTTACCCGCACCGTCGTCCGTTGCTTGCCGACCTGGTATTAGACGAGGCATCCAAGGCGACCTTCGCGAAATATTACGGTAAAAAATGCAAAATCTCAAAAATTGTAACCGGTGCGTATGAAGGGGAACTTTTTTTCCAGCAACTTGGGAAAAAGGGCACATGGTTGTTTTTAACCGCGGCGCCGCTGAAAAATTCGGAAGGAAAAATTACCGGCGCGATTGAAACCATGCTCGATATCTCTGAAAAGAAACAGGCGGAGCGGGATCTGTTGAAAGTTCATGATGCGCTGGAGGAAAAAGTGAAAGAACGGACACAGAGTCTTCAGGAATCCAATGTCGCGCTGGAAGTGCTGCTAAAAAAACGGGAACGCGACCGACATGATGTCGAAGAACAGGTTATGTCGAATATGCGGGAGGTGATATCTCCGTATATCGAACGATTGAAGAATTCGTCGTTGAAAGAAAAGCAAAAAGTATATCTTAACGTTATTGAACGGAATCTCAAGGAGATCACCGCGCCTTTTATGCGGGGACTGAACGTCACATTCCATAAATTGACACCGACGGAAATCCAGGTGATCAATTTGATTCAGCAGGATAAAAAGACAAAGGAAATCGCGAATTTTCTCGGCATATCGCCACGAACCGTTGAATATCATCGCGACAATATTCGCAATAAGTTCGGCATTCAGAATCAGAAAATCAATCTGCGATCCTATCTCCTGTCCATACGATAGTGCCATTTTTGGGGAAACCCGTCCCAAAATACGGGTTTTTAATCCGTATTTTATCCGAATTAATCCCATATTGTCATCCCCTCCCACTTCTTTTAAGTACAACAATCGACATCGGCAACAAAACCAAGAACGCGTCATCAACAAACGGACATGGGGACGAAAAGGGGAGGGAAAAAATGAAAAGCCTTACCGTTAAATCATGGGGAATTGGTGTATTGGTCTTATGCTTACTGGTCTCGGCATGCGGTTTCATGGTGAGCGTTCCCTGGATTCGGAATGCCACCCGCAACGATGTGGTGAATCTGGGGGATTCCATTTTTGCGTTGTCCGGCGTGGAAAGCGATTATCTGCATAGCTGGTCCGGTCAGACATTCAGACGCTACGCCACGTCCGGGGCCGAGATTGAAGGCGGCATCCTGGCGCCCGATGTGGGCAGCCAATATGCCACCGCACGAAGCGACAATGCCAATATCAAGACGATTTTCATGGACGGCGGCGGCAACGATATATTAATTCCCGCCACTGCGTTCGACCCCTATAATTGCAAGGTGGATTGGTGGGAAAGCGGACTCTCTTCCTCCTGCAAGTCCCTGATCAACGATGTATATGTCGACACGGTGGATTTGCTGAACCAGATGGGCCGCGACGGCGTACGGAACATCATCTTCCAGGGGTATTATCATGTAAAAAATGGTCTCATCGGCAGCACGAATTTGAACCAGGCAGTTGATTACGGCGATACCAAACTGGCCCAGGCCGTCACCAACGCAACGGCGGCCGCCAATTACCGGGTTTTCATCGATCCGAGACCCAACTTCGTCAATTCCGACATCATCATTGACGGCATTCATCCGACGACTTCAGGCTCCTATAAACTGGCCAGCCTGGTCTGGGCCAAACTCCAGCCCAAATTGTAATGGAGGAGACGAAACACCGTGACGGCTTGAACAACCGCTGCCCCGTTTTCGTGTCGTGACGGGCGGCAGGTCTCAACCGATTGGCGGAATGATCGAACGGAAAAGGGCCTTGGGGGCGAGTCAGTCAAGCCCCCAAGGCCCTTTTCTATTGCCGGTTCATTTGGTATATGCGAATGGGACGGATCGTATTACCGGGAAGATCAAGATGGAAGGACAAAACGGAAACAGGGACAACAAAATGAAAAAAATAGTCATCGGCATTGCCGTCTTCGTGCTCGTTATTGGTTTTTGTTATGTTTTCATCACTCGGGACAGCGGAAGCAGACAGGACCCCAATACGATTCAACCCGCCGTGTCGCCGGCGAGTACCGGCTCGGAAACCGGTGCGGCGACGCCGAAAGCCGACCAACCGGTGATACCAATTGAGGATCAACTCGTCCGGGAATTGAAGAAATACTATGGCAAGACAATTTCCCAAAAGAGCACCCAGGCGAGTATTTACGATATCCGCAATTCCATTATCGGATCACGCCCGGACGGACGGATTTTTTTTAACAATGTGCTAAAGCGGGCGTTTCCGGAGTTGGCCGATGAAATTATACGGACGCTGGAAAAACTCGACCGATATAACCGATGGCTGGCGGAGAATGAGCCAAGACTTTCGCAAATGAGCCGGGAGGAGAGACGGGCCGCCTTGTGGGAGAAGCGCAGAGCGCTTTTCGGCGATGATGCAGAGGATATCTGGTCGGAGGACATGTTGGCGACCGAAACGAGAAAGGAAAAAGTCCAGGAAACGCTGGCCTTTCTAAACGAATCCCGCGATACGACAATAGAAGAGAAACTCGGCGTATATCAGGATGTCCTAAAAGAAACCTATGCGGGTTCGCCGGAGGAATATCTCCTCTCCCAACAGCCGATTTTGGCGAAAGTGTTTTTCAGCATCGATTCCGTGCAGGAAGAGCTCAAACAGATGAGTCCGGATCAGCGCCAAATGGCCATCAACAAAATTCGAAGGGAAATGGGCTTTACGGAACCGCAGATAGAACAAATGGAAATGCGCGACGCGGAACGTAACCAGAGATGGGACGTGGGATTGAAATATATGGAGGAGCGCAAAGCGGTTGTTGAACAATTCTCCGGTCCGGAACAGGAAGAGAAATTGACAGCGCTCCGGGAGGCGTATTTCCAGGACGAGGCAAAAACCATTGAACTCGAGGAAAAAGGCGATTTTTTTCGATTCGAGCGGCCGCGATTTTTTGGGAGAAATTAGTGTGAGCCCTCGATTGCGGTTCACCATGTCAAATAACGGCTGGGAATCCGCCGGTTTTTGTCAATCCGTCTGATTTCTTCTCCCATTTGGAAGAAGTCCCCCGTAGAAAACCGGCACAGCCGGGACTCCGCAAAACGATTCGTTTCCCTGTCGGCGTGATGTCGACGTTCCATCAGGGTTTCAAAGCGGGAAACGCCCCATGCTCCCAGGAAGGAGATGGTATCGGCGACTTGTTGCATTTTGGCATAGCTGTCATCCAGATAACCGGGTTCGATTCTTCCGGAATGGCGCATCTTTTCATGGATGAATGGCAACAGGGGCGGGAGGACTTCCTGAAGAACGGCGTTCTGCTGAAACCATGCGAAAAATTCATTGCGGGGAATCCCGCGGGGATTGAACTGATCGGAAATCGTTCCGTGGCGGTTCTTCGCAATGGGGAGCGGATGGTCTTTTACATAAGCCAGAATTCTCCGGGGATTGAACAGCAAATCTCCGGCTGCGGAAAATTCCCCGTGATCCGCGTAGTTTCCGGCCGTCAGGATCGCCGCTTCATTGAGTCTGGCGAGCATCAACCAATAGGAGGGGGCGTCTGGATCAGCCCAAGTGTCGAGCCGTTGCAGGCACCCTTCGATCATCGGTTCGGTTAAAGCAAATGGGGTGACGGCCTGGTCCAGATCCTGATTGATCCGGGAGACGACGGTGTCCGGGGGGGCGATGGCTCCGTCTCCCGCGTCCTTCTCCCGGATCGTTGCCGCAATCGATGGGCGTTTCATCATGGATGTCATCAATCCATCACCTTCTATCGCAGAAAGATCGTATAAATCAGGCGGTGAATCAGCTTGCCGTAGGGGGGATACACCAGCTTCCCGCTGTTGAACCGGGGTTTGAACAGCACGCCCTTGGCGTTGGAAAGCGCGATGAATCCTTCCCGGCTGTGATACTGTCCCATACCGGATTCACCGACACCGCCGAACGGCAGGTCATCCTGGGCCACATGCACCAGCGTGTCGTTGATCAGGACACCGCCGGAATGGGTGTTATAGAGTACATAGTCGATGTTTTCCCGCTGATAGTCGAAGAAATACAGGGCCAGCGGTCTGGGACGGGCGTTTACATACAACACGGCATCCTTCAGGGTGTCGTAGGGAACCACCGGCAGAAGCGGACCGAAGATTTCCTCCTGCGTTACCTGCATGTCTTCGGTTACATCCAGTAGAATCTGAATGGGCATTTTGCGGCCGCCGGAAAAAGACTCACCAGCTGGGTTGACGGGGATCACCCGGGCGCCTTTGGTACGGGCGTCCTCCACCAGGGCTTGCAAGCGTTCAAGTTCCCGATCATTGATGATGCTGGTGTATTGTGGGTTCCCATCCATGGTCGGATACATCTGCGCCACACAGTTTTTGAATGTTGTGACGAATTCGTCCACCCGGTTTTTCGGGCAGAGGATGTAATCCGGTGCCACGCAGGTCTGACCTACGTTGAACTGCTTGCCGAAGGCGATCCGTTCCGCGGCATCCTGCATGGGAACATCCGGGCTGATGATCGCCGGAGACTTTCCGCCCAGTTCCAATAATACCGGCGTCAGATTGTCGGATGCGGCCTTCATGACCTGCCGTCCCACTGCCGTGGAGCCCGTGAAAACAAGATGGTCCCAGGGTTTGCGGGAAAAGGCGGACCCCAGACCATCCTCGCCGGTGATCACGGCCACATGGTCTTCTTCAAAGGTTTCATGGATGAGCGTTTTCAGCGCCTGACCTGTCCGCAGAGTATTGCGGCTCATCTTGATGATGACCCGATTACCGGCCGCGAGGGCGCTGGTCAACGGTCCGATGGCAAGATACAGGGGATAGTTCCATGGGGTGATGACCCCCACAACTCCCAATGGCTGATAAATGACCCTCGCTTTTGCCGGCAGGAACAACAGACCGACATTCCTGCGAACCGGTTTCATCCATTTTTTTACTCGTTTGGCGGCATATCGAATTCCTTCCACGCTGGGGAAAATTTCAGCGAGAAGGGTTTCGTCCCGTGATCGGCAGCTGAAATCGTCATTGATGGCGGTAATGAGTTTTTCCTGATTTTTGATCAAGGCCTGTTTCAGCAACTGTAAATGGCGGATTCGTTCAGCAGCGCTCGGCATTGGGTTTCGGCGAAAGGCGGCTTGCTGGGCTTCAAAAATACGATCCAGGTTTTCCGTGCGTGAATGGGCTGTTTCCTGCTGAAATATGGATGTTACATTGGCGGCTTCTTGCATGATTCGTCCCTCCTTTTCCATGGTGTTGAGCCGATGTGTCGGTCATGGAGACCGACGCTCAATCGGCCAATTTTTCGATCCGCACTGCGCAGGCCTTGTATTCCGCCGTCAAGGTGAACGGATCAAAGGCCGCGTTGGTCAGCCAATTAGCATTGCCTTCATTGAAATGAAAAGCCATCCAGACCAGACCTTCCGGAACTTCCGGGCTGACCTTGGCCGTGACCGTCACTTCACCTCGTCTTGACTTCACCCGGATTGATTCTCCGTTTTCAATCCCCATCCGGTTTGCATCGGAAAAGGAGATGTCGGCGGTTTCCTTGCCGAGCAGATCGTTAAGCCCTTCACACCGTCCGGTTTGAGTCCTTGTGTGATAATGATAGAGCCTTCTGCCGGTACTGAGTACCAGCGGGTATTCCTCGTCCGGCACTTCTGCGGGAGGCGTCCAGTCTGCCGGACTGAACTTGCCCAATCCGCAGGTGAAACGCCCGTTTTGATGCAGGAAAGTTGTTCCCGGGTGTTCTTCGGTGGGACAGGGCCATTGCAGGCCGTCGCGTTCAATCCGATGGTATTTAATGCCGCCCACATTGGGTGCCAGTACCGAGATCTCTTTGTCCCAGAGCTCCCGGGCGCTGGAGGATGTCCATTCCGATCCAAAGCGTTTGGCGATTTCCCGGAAGATCCACCAGTTGGGCTTGGCCATGCCCGGCGCCGGACTGGCGGTCCGGACCCGGTTCACGCGGCGTTCGCTGTTGGTGAAAGTGCCGTCATTTTCACTCCAGGCCGCCGCCGGCAGGACCACATGGGCGAACCGGGTGGTTTCCGTCTCGAAAATATCCTGGCAGACGAGAAATTCGGCGGATCTGAGTTCATGAGCGACTTTGTGCATATCCGGTTCCGTGTTGGCCAGGTTTTCCCCGAAAATATAGAATCCCCGTACCCGTCGATCCACAAGACCGTGCATCATCTGGGGAATCATCAAGCCCGGTTTTTCCGAAAGATCGGACACTCCCCAGGCCTGCTCGAATTTTTTACGGATATCCGGATCATCCACTTTCTGATAGCCCGGATAGACATTGGGCAGGGCGCCCATGTCGCAAGCCCCCTGTACATTGTTCTGACCGCGGAGCGGGTTTACGCCACCCAGCTCCATGCCCAGGTTGCCCAGGAGCATTTGCAGGTTGGCAACGGACATTACATTGTTTTTGCCACAGGTGTGCTCGGTGATGCCCAGGGTATAGCAGACCATTACCGGCTTAACCGAAGCCAGAAGACGGGCCACATCCCGGATTGTTTCCGCTGCGATCCCGCAGATATCCGCCACTTGTTCCGGCGGATAGTTCATCACCTTCTCTTTGAGGGCATCAAAGCCGGTACAATGCGACGTCACGAATTCATGGTCATACAAGTCCTCCCGGATCAACACGTACATGATGGCGTTCAGCAGAGCGATATCACTGCCCACTTTGAGGGGCAGGTGCAGGTCGGCGAAATCCACCAGGCGATGACGGCGGGGATCCACCACGATCAACTGGGCGCCCTTGAGAACCGCGTTTTTGACAAAGGTGGACGCCACCGGATGCGCCTCGGTCATGTTGGATCCGATTACCAGAAACATTTTGGCCCTGGAAAATTCGGAAAAAGAGTTGGTCATGGCGCCTGAACCGAACGTTGTCGCCAGCCCGGCGACGGTAGGGGCATGTCAGGTACGGGCGCAATGATCGATATTGTTGGTCTTGAAGACCGCCCGGAACAGTTTCTGCATCTGATAGGAGTCTTCGTTGATACTCCGGGCGCAGCTGACACCGGCCACGGCATCCGGACCGTCCTCGCGTATTATTTTCTTGAAAGTATCCGCCACCAGATCCAGGGCTTCTTCCCAGGAAGCTTCGCGGAATACACCGTTTTCGCGGATCAAGGGGGTTTTCAAGCGTTCCTGCGAATAAATGAAATCATATCCGAAACGTCCTTTGACACACAACCGGCCATTATTGGGGGCGCCTTCTTCCACCCCGGTTACCTTCACGATCCGGTCGTCTTTCACATGCAGCCACTGCTGGCATCCGACACCACAGTACGGACAGGTGGTGCGGATTTTTGTATCCGCCCATGGCCGCCAGTCGAATCGCGCTTTTTTTTCCACCAGCGCGCCCACCGGACAAGCCTGGACACATTCCCCGCAGAAAACACAGTTTGAATCCTTGAGGGGACCATCATCGGTTCCGGCCACGACTTTCATATCCGATTTCATACCCGTATCCCTGTATCCGAAATGGATGGCCTGATTGACCTGGATTTCATTACAGGCCTGAATACAGCGGCCGCATAAGATACAACGGGAAAAGTCCCGGATTATCAAGGGATTGACCGTTTCCATGGGATATTTGACGGTTGCGTGTCCTTGCTTGCCACCGCTTACCTGATACTGGTAGGCCAGATCCTGGAGACGACAGTCACCCCAGACAGGGCACAGTTTTTCCGCATCGTCCGCTGCGATCACACGCATCTGAAAAGCGGTCCAATCCGTATCCCGGCTGGAACCTATGGCGCAGTTGTGATTCCCGGTCGACAGCAGTTGTTCGAGGGTCTCTTTTCGGGAGGCGATGACCTTGGTCGATTCGGTGAAAACGACCATGCCGTTTTGCGCCTGGGTGCTGCAGGAAGCTTCCAAGGTTGGGTGTCCCTCGATTTCAACCAAGCAGATACGGCATGTGCCGGTCGGCGAAGCCCCTTTGAGATAACAAAGGGATGGTATCTTGATTTGGTTTTCAGCCGCTACTTCGAATATGGTTTGGCCTGACGCAAAATCACAGACCCTGCCGTTAATGATAATCCGACCCTGTTTCATCTGGAACACACTCCTTTACATGATCATGATAAGCAACAATTCCTGTGGTTATTCTATAATTTGCCGAATGAACACTTGGGAAATCGGCAGGTTTTACACTCCCAGCAGCATCCACCATGCCCCAATCGGGCCAGGTCGCTACGGGTGACCCGGAGGCCTGCCAGCAGTCTTGGCAGCAGAAGGTCGAAACTGGTGGTTTTGAAATAGAGACCGCAGGCCGGTACACCAATCACCGGAACGTCACCAATACGGGCAATCATGGTCATGGCGCCGGGGAGAATCGGGGCTCCGTAAAGCATATCCTCGGCCCCCGCATCCTGGAGACCGGAGCGGGTGACATCGTCGGGATCAACGGACAAACCGGCCGTGGTAACGATCAGCTCCGCACCGCAGTTCAGAAGGTTTTGAATTCCCCTGGAAATGGCTGCGCGTTCATCCGGAACAAGGATCGACCCGGCAACGTGGCATCCCAATTTGGTGATTTTGGAAGTGATGATGGGGATAAACCCGTCCGGCACCAGCCCCTGGAATATCTCCGTCCCGGTCACCAGGATGCCCACCGCCGCTTTTTTCAGGGGCAGGACTTTCAGAAGCGGTCCATCGCTCAAAATTTCCATGGCTTGGGAAAATGTGTCCTGCGACAGATAGAGGGGAATGGCGCGGGTGCCGCCCAATTTGCGGCCGCTGCGAACGATGGAGAAACCTTTCCGGGTTGCACACATCACACCGTCGATGAGGTTGAAGGCTTCCAGGCGTTCCGTTTCGACGATCAGCAGGCCGTCCTGTTCCGCGATGAAATCGATTTTCCCTTCCCGTGGAGGGGAGGAGCAGCCAACGCCCTCTCCCGCAATTGCCCGACCAAAATTTTCCGCAACGGTATTTTCATGCAGCCATTGATCTACGGGGACGACGTCATCCATCACATAAATCCGTTGCCTTCCCATCATCTGCAGCCGACAGATATCCCCGGCCGTCATGCGTTGTCCCCGGGTAACAAACGGTTCTTTGCTTTTTCCGGGTATGATCCGGGTCATATCGTGCAGGGCCTGCCGTCCTTCACTGGAACCCACGGGGATACTCGCAAGAAAGGGCTCCTGGTTCGCATTTGTATTTGCGTCTATATTACGATAGGGCGAATTCCCCTGACAGGCACGGCAGATACGGCCGTTTTTGGCCGGAAAGGCTTCCCGGCAGACCGGGCAAATGACGCGTTCTCCAAGATGGCGTTTTTCCAGGTAATGCCCGGACACCTGCACTCTCTGCAAGCGCAGTATTTCCGGACCGGCGTCTCTGATCTGCTGCAACAGGCGCTGGGTATCCTGTTCCTGTTTGGGTTTCAACCGAAAAAACCAACAGTTGATTTCATCCCAATCCTTTAGTTTGCGGCTGTCGATGGCGACTCGCAGACCTTCTCCATCGGCTTTGTTGTAGAGGGTGAGAGCAAAGCGGAATAGATTCACGATCTTCAGCCAGCCATTGCCGATGGTGCAGGTCGTCAGCAACTGAACTGCATCCGGCAGACAATTGCCGGTTTCGCACAGCGCATCCAGAAGGATATTTTCCCGGGGCATCCGCCGGAGCGCCTCGTGAACCATTTTACCGCCAATGATGAGTCCGGGGGCGACGTGTCCGTGAAACGCCTGAACCATATCCATATATTCTTCAAATGAATAGGTTTCTTCCATGCGGCCTGTACACCAAATCGGAGCTGGTTCCTGAATATGTTTGCGTGATGCTTCCATCGCGTGCACTCCTGCTGCTCGGTCCTTTCACCTGGATATAATTTCCGGGCATGTAGCATGGTGTTTCCGTTATATCAATAATGGCATAACGAAAACCAAGCCGGTTCTCCTTGTATTTTTTACGCAACCCGTGCTATTTTTTTTGTATGAAAACCATTGTGGATCCGTTATCGATTCGGTCGAAAATCTGGATCGCCGCTCCGGACGGCGAAGTCGTTTTCGGACTGGGACGCATGAAAATGCTGGAGGCGATCCGTCGCACCGGCTCCATCCATGCCGCCGCCAAAGAACTGGGGATGAGTTACCGGGCGGTATGGGGTCGAATTAAAGCAACGGAGGAACGCTTGGGCGAGGCCTTGTTGCTTCGTAATATCGGCGGCGCCTCGGGCGGGGGTTCCGAGTTGACCCCATTTGCCCTCGAGCTGATGGAACGCTTTCAGAAACTGCATCAGCTCGTTGCCCGGGAATCGGATAAACTGTTTGCTGAAATTGTGGTCTCCGACGACACGACATCGGATTGACAGGTGTCGGTTTATCTGATAGGTCATTTCAATAGCCGAAAGCTGCGCGATCGAAAAATTCTATATCTCTGAAAAACATATCAACCAATACCGATTGTTTGTTGCCTGCCCCAGGGGGATTCGTGAACCTTACCCATACCAACCCGAACCTCGCAGGAGAAGCCATATGGACATCATCGAATTGAAAAAGATCCTGGCAGGCTTTTGTATCGCCGGCCTGATCGCGGGGTCTACATTCACCATCAGCGGTTGCGCCGCGGGCAAAAGCGCTTGAAGCGGTGAGAAACCTGGAGCAGGTAGCTCCAAAAGCGGCTGAGGTGGGGGGACATCCGGTGCCGGTGGCACCGACACGCAAGAAAAACCTCCCGCCAAGAGTGGCTGAAGCTGATCTGAATGCGCGCGGTCTGCGCGCACGATGTCAGCACCGGCCGGCAATCAAACGCACCCGTTGGCATTCCGTTGGAAAAAGTGCGCAACTCACGTCATGACGAATATCGAACCATCTTCTCCAACTGCCGCCGTACCCTTGGAATGGAAACCTGGGGAAGGGTACTGGCGGCGCTGGACGAGAACGCCACGCCCCAGACGTTGCCGGAAACCCTGTCCCAGCTGATGAACCCGTTGGGCCTGCCGGACTATATCGGTGAATTGGCCCGGATCGAATGGGCGCGGCATGTCACCGGCAACGTCAGTCATCCCTTTCAACAACGACCGGCGACCATCATCGTCAATCCAACGCTGACCCTTATCCCGGTTTCCTGGAGCGGGCTTCCGGACATGATCGCGGAGGCGGATGCGCGGGAATCCGTTCCGGAGCCCGGGGCGCGTCATGTCATGATCTGGCGCCACTGGAAAACCGGCCGGATGCATACCCGGGAAGCGGTGGATGCGGATATCCTGGCGCTGAAAATCGTTACCGAACCCATGGACCCACGCGAGGCCGCCGCCCTGGGGCATGTTCCTGTCGGGTCGATCCATTCGGTGCTGGATCAGGCCGTTTCGCAGGGCATCCTCCAGTCGCCCGGCTCCCGTATTCACCGCACCGTCTCGTCGTCTCTGTCATCTCAACACGCCGAAGCCTTCCAGGACTTTCAGACGGCGGAGGCCTTCACCTTGCAGTGGCACATCACCCAGGATTGCGATCTCCATTGCAAACACTGCTATGATCGCAGCGATCGCAGCGCCTTGTCCTCCGGTCAGGCGCTGGCCGTTCTCGACGATTTTTACGAATTCTGCCGCGACATGCATATCCGCGGCCAGGTCACCTTTACCGGCGGCAATCCCCTGCTGTATCCTCATTTTTCGGAGATCTATGGGGCCGCCGCGGAGCGCGGTTTCGGCGTGGCCATTCTCGGCAATCCCGCGCCCATCGACCGGATTGAAAGGTTGATGGAACTCGCCAAGCCGGTGTATTTTCAGATCAGCCTCGAGGGATTGGCCGAACACAACGATGATATCCGCGGTCAGGGGCATTTCCGGCGCTCGCTTGTCTTTCTGGATCAGCTTCGTGGCCTGGGTATCTATACCATGGTCATGCTGACCTTGACCCGCGACAACCTGGAGCAGGTGCTGCCCCTCGCCCACCTGCTTCGGGAGCGTGCCGATTTTTTCACGTTCAATCGTCTATCCACCGTGGGAGAGGGTGCCCGGTTGCTGATGCCGCTGAAGGAAGATTTTGAGGCCTTTTTGCGCCGATACGAAACGGCGGCTTCTGCAAATCCGATCTTGGGGCTAAAGGATAATCTGATCAATATCATCCGCACGGAAAAAGGCATCGCGCCCTTCGGCGGATGTACGGGTTTCGGCTGTGGAGCGGCGTTTAACTTCGTTGCCCTGCTTCCCGACGGCGAGGTGCATGCCTGCCGAAAGTTTCCGTCACGGATCGGCGATATCCGGCAAAACCGCCTGATGGAAATCTATCATTCCGATTCCGCACGGAAATACCGCGACGGCGGCGAAGCCTGCCGGGACTGCCGCCTGTCCCTTGTTTGCCGGGGGTGTCTTGCGGTTACCCATAGCCATGGTCTGGATGTCTTCACGGATCGAGATCCCTTCTGCTTTCTGTCTCTGGATACCGACGCGCAACGAAGGTGCGCGAACGATCAGAACGCTTGATCCGATTGACCGGCGCGGATGCTATCGCAATTTGCCCAGTGCATCGGCAAACGGGTTGTTGAAGGGTCGGTGTTCGGTATTTTTTTTCGGAGGCGGCCCACCGGATTTCGGGGCCTTTTGACGCTCTTTGGGTGACTGTTTCGGGCCGGATTCCCGCGCCGTCGTCGGATCCGGGTTCGACTTCATGGATAAGGAAATCCGCTTGCGCCGCAGGTCCACTTCCATAACGGTGACCGTCACTTTCTGGTGAACCTTGACCACCGTTGCCGGATCCTTGACGAAACGGTCGGTCAACTGGCTGACATGGACCAGGCCGTCCTGATGCACGCCGATATCCACGAAGGCGCCGAAGGCGGTGATATTGGTGACGATGCCGGGGAGTTTCATGCCGGGTATCAGGTCCTCCATGGCGGTAATGCCGCTGGCGAAACCGAATTCCTCGAATTCCTCCCGGGGATCGCGGCCGGGTTTGTCCAGTTCGGACAGGATGTCCTGAAGCGTGGGCATCCCGATTTTTTCCGTGACATACCCGGAAAGATCGATGCGACGCCGATGGTCCGGGCTGGTCATCAAATCGACCACGGTACAGCCGAGATCCGACGCCATTCGGTCCACAATATGGTAACTTTCCGGATGGACGGCACTGGCGTCCAGTGGGTTTTCCCCTTCCCGGATGCGCAAAAAACCCGCCGATTGCTCGAAGGCCTTGGGGCCGAGTCGACTCACGTTTTTCAACTGCTGCCGTGACATGAACGGTCCGTTGGCGTCCCGATAGGCCACGATATTTTTGGCCAATTGCGGTCCCAATCCGGAGACATAGGTCAACAGTTGGTTGCTGGCCCGGTTGATGTCCACCCCCACGCCGTTCACGCAGCTCATGACCACATCGTCCAGGGACTGTTTCAGGGCGGTCTGGTCGACATCGTGCTGGTATTGCCCCACGCCGATGGATTTCGGATCGATTTTCACCAGTTCGGAGAGGGGGTCCATCAGACGTCGGGCGATGGAGACCGAACCCCGTACGGTAAGATCGTGATCCGGGAATTCCTCCCGGGCAACATCCGAGGCGGAATAGATCGAGGCGCCGCTTTCATTCACCATGACCACCTGGATTTTTTCGGGGAAGGGGAGGGCTTTCACGAATGCCTCGGTTTCTCTGCCGGCCGTTCCATTCCCGATGGCGATGGCTTCGATTTCAAACTGTCTGCAAAGGCCCAGGACCTTCTCGGCCGCTTTTTCCGTCTGCCCTTGTGACAAGTGGGGATAGATGGCTTCATGGTGCAGAAGCTTTCCCTGGCGGTCCAGACAGACGGTTTTGCAGCCGGTCCGAAAACCGGGGTCGATCCCCATGACCCGTTTGGCTCCCAGGGGTGGCGCCAGCAGAAGTTGGCGCAGGTTGTCGGTGAAGATATGAATGGCCTCCTTGTCGGCCTTATCCTTCAAAAGAACCCGCACTTCGGTTTCCATGGACCGCGACAGCAGGCGCTTGTAGGCATCGTGCGCGGCGGTTTTGACCTGGTGGGCGTCTTTGCCTTCGCCCTTCACAAACAGGGTTTCCAGGATGCAGAGCGCTTCTTCGACAGGCGGCAGGACCGACATGTTCAGGATGTCTTCCCGTTCTCCCCGCCGGATGGCCAGAATGCGATGGGAGGGGGCCTGGGCCGCGGGCTCTTCCCAATCGAAATAATCCCTGTATTTGGCACCTTCCTCTTCTTTACCGGGCACCACGCTGCTCTTGATGGTGCTGCGGGTGGTGAACAGATTCCGCAAGCGGGTTCGGGCCTGCTCATCCTCATTGATCATTTCCGCGATGATGTCCCGAGCGCCGGCGAGAGCGGTTTCGATATCGGCGACACCCTGTTCGGCGTTGACGAAGGCCAGGGCTTCCGCCTCCGGATCGATACCGGTCTGAATGAAAATGGATTCAGCCAACGGCGCCAAGCCCTTTTCCCGGGCGATCATTCCCCGGGTGCGTCGTTTGGGCTTATAGGGCAGATAGATGTCTTCCAGGACGGCAAGGGTGTCGGCTTGTTCGACCTTTTCCGAAAGTTCCGGCGTCAGATGACCGTGCTGCTCCAGCGATTTCAGGATGGCCTGGCGGCGTTCATCGAGTTCGGCAAGCTGGGCAAGTCGATCCCGAATGGACGTAATCGCGACTTCATCCAGGCTGTCGGTCGCTTCCTTGCGATACCGGGCAATAAAGGGAACGGTGGCCCCTTCTTCCAGGAGAGCGCCCACCGCACCGATCTGGGATATGCGAAGACTCAGTTCGTGTGCTATTTTTTCAAGATGTACGGCATTCATATGGTTCTTGTCCCCATCAGGTCGTTTCGGACACGGATTGATGATGTTGAAAAAGGCTGCGTTGGGAAAAGCAGGTTGATCCTATACCGTACATTACCGTTTTTGGAAATCGTTTTTTTACCGTTTGCCTCGAATCCCGTCATTGATTTACAATGTCCCAAGGATGGGCTTGCAACACAACAACAGAATCGGGAAGGGGACGGGCCGGGTATGCGGAAGAATGAAGTCGCGCTGATGAACCGATTCTTCCGGTTGTCGATCATGTGCGCGGTTTTTCTGTCGGGGTTCATCGGCCGGACAATCCAGGCCGATGTGCTGTATTTTCAGAGCGGTATGCGACTGGATGTGGAACGCTCCTGGGAGGAAAACGGTGAAATCTGCGTCCGGATGTTCGATTCCGTTTACCGGTATCCCAAAACGGAAATTGTCCGGATTGAAAAAAAAGGTCCGGCAACGAAATCCGACCCACGGACCGACGTCGCGCAGCCGCAACAGCCAATCACGCCGCCTTCGCCTTCCCCTTCGAAAACCGACGTTCCCGTTCCGCCCCATTCCGACCCATCGACCCGTTTCCAGGATGATTATGCCGCGGCTCTCAAACTGGCTCGGGAGGGCAAGTGGCCCCAAGCCCTTGAAACCGGTGCAAGGGCATACCGATGGGCATCGGATCGCCAAAGAGCGGCTCGCGGCATGGCGGCGCTCCATACCCGATATGCCGACCATCTTCGGAAGACCGGCTTGGTCCGGGAAGCCCGGGACCAGCTGAAAACCGCCCTGGATTATCTGCCTGACGATGCGACGGCCTTGAAAATGTCGGCCGAAATCGATCTGGACTTCGCCGTCGACAGGTTCGGCGCCAGGGATTATGATGCCGCCGGCGTCTTCCTGCAACGCGCGGTCCGCTTGGACCCCGATAATCCCCACATTTACGTTCTGTACGGCCGGATCGCCTATGCCCGAAACGAATATGCCGATGCACAATACTACTGGCGCAAGGCCCAGCGTATCAACCCCGATCTTCCCCTCGTGACGCAATATCTCAAGCGGCTGGAACAGGATCGCCAAGCGGAAAAAGGCCTCGACACCGCCGAAAACGGCGTATTTGTCATTAAATTTCAAGGGATGAAAAAGCAGCATGTGGCCGATGAGGCGGTCGCCATTCTGGAGAAGGCGCGCACAGCGGTGGGGTTGGGGCTGGATCTCTATCCCGATGAGAAAATTATCGTGATTGTTTATCCCGGCGACGATTTGCAGCGCTTGAATTATCTGCCGGACTGGGCGGCCGGCGGTTATGACGGGAAAATCCGATTTGCGGAAGATCTCTTCGAGGGTGATTACGTCACGGCGGTGCTGGTCCACGAATATACCCATGCGGTGGTGCATGCCATCGGCGGACCGCAGGTGCCGTTGTGGCTGCAGGAAGGCTTGGCCGAGTATATGGCAAGGCCGGTAAAACCCGAAGCCCTGTCTCGAGAACGAAGGCAGTTTCTGGCGTCCGCGGCCAGGGAGGGGCGGCTGATTCCCCTTCGGGCGTTGACGGGGCTGAACGGAACCGGCTTGTCGGCCCTGAACCGCCAAACCATCCAACTGGTGTACGCCCAATCCGAATCGTTCGTCACCTATCTGATCAACCAGTATTCCACGGTTTCCGTCCGTGGACTGGTAGTCGCCATGGGGAAGAACGAAGATCCCCATCGGGCCGTCAGCAGGGTCCTCGGCGGTGATCTGGACGATTTGGAACAGCGATGGAGAAAAACCGTCGGGGAATAGAATCGCCCACAAGTCCACCACGGTCACCGGCATATTCGGTCCATTTCCGTCGCCGTGGTGCTTGCAAACGGCAGCGAAATATTTCATACATGGTATCCACCCGTAAAGGATGGATTCGGGTCCAGGGCAAAACCTGAGCGATTTTGAATATACACCGGAAAGAAAGACTTGGAAGGGAGTCTCCCGATGCTGCTGCGTTTTTTTCTCGCTATTCTCTTGATACCGGGGCTGGTAAACGACGCCTTTTCTCTTTCCGTCGACCGGAAGATGAACGTGCTGGTCTATCCGTTCGAATACCACGGAACAGGCGCTTACGGGTGGATATCGGCCGGCATGACCGACACGGTCATTGCCGATCTGAACCGTGTCCGCAGCATCTCGGTGATTACCGATGAGTCGCGACGCAAGGCGCTTACGGAAATCACATTGGGACAGACCGGCGTGATCCGGGCGGAAACCGTCGTTACGGTGGGGAAACTGACCGGCGCCAATGTGATCTTCAGCGGCAGTTATATGGTCTCCGGAGAGCGCATCCGCGTGGTGGCCAACCTGATTCCGACGGTAAGCGGAACCATTGCCCACTCCATTAAAATAGACGGCGACATCAACGAGATTTTCGATCTGCAGGATCGGGTTGTCCTGGGACTTCTATCGGCCGCGGAAACATTGCAGATGGCGGACTTCCGCCAAGTACGCCTGGGATCGGAAGACAAACAGGCGATTCTCAAAAAGCGCAATCCGGATCGCAGCGCCTATGAACTCTATTCCCGGGCGTTGGAAAAAAAGGAAACGGATCCGGGGGAAGCGTCGGCGCTGTTCCGGAAAGCCTTGGCCATCGATCCGGACTACCTGGATGCCCTGTCGGATTTGGGATTTTTACTGGGCAATACCCTGCAGCGTTTTGAAGAAGCTGCGGACTGTTTGAATCACGCCCGTCAGGTTTACATCCGCCGCCAGGAGACTGGCAGCACCGGATATGCAACGGTCTTGAAGAATCTGGGAGTCGTCTCCATGAAGCAAGGCCGGCTGGACGAAAGCCTGGCTTACTACCAGGAGGCCCGCGCCCTGCATCGACAACTGGGTTCGGATGAGACCGAACTGTATGCCAGCTTGATGATGAATACAGGGAATGTCCACCGGGAAAAGGGCGCTCTGGGGAAAGCGCTGGATTGCTACCAGGACTCCCGGAAGATCCTGCTGGCCATGGGTATGCAGGACAGTCTCGTCCACGCCAAACTGCTGATGAACATGGGGCTTGTGCGCGACAAGCAGGGGGAGTTGGATCAGGCCATGGCTTTGTATGATCAATCCCGGGAAATTCGCGACCGTCTGGGACTCCAGGAAACGGCGAGTTATGCATCGCTGATAATGAATATCGGCGGGATTTGCCGGGAAAGCGGCCGAAACGCCAAGGCCCGGGAATACTATTTGAAATCGAGGGATATTCGGGATCGACTGGGGCTTGCGAATACCGTTGAATATGCCGGCCTGATGACCAATCTCGGAAATCTCTGTGACTATAGAAGCGAATCCGCCCAGGCCCTGACATATTATCGCAGCGGACAGGCGATACTGGAAGGACTGAAACGGGAGAATACCGCCGGTTACGCCATTCTGATGATGAATATGGGCAATGTTTACCGCGCCCAACAGGACCGGGACCAGGCCATGTCGCACTACGGCAGGTCCCGGGAAATCCGGGATCGTCTGGGGCTCCAGAATACCGCCGACTACGCCGCGCTGCTGAACAACATCGGTCTGATCCATGCGGACCGCAAGGAATGGGACCAGGCGCTCCGGTATTATCGCAAATCCATCGAACTGCGCGATCGTCTGGGACTTCGGAATACCTTCGGCTATGCCCTGCAGTTGAACAATATGGCCGTCGTGCATCTGAAGAAAGGCGATCAGGTTCAGGCCGGGAAGCTTTTTCGCAGCGCCTGGGAGATCCTCGATGCCATCGGATACCAGGGCGGGCTGAGAGATGAATTGTCGCAACGGTTGAAGGATATGGGGTATTGATAAGTATCACCGTCAATCGTCCAGCACCGTCAGTTCGAGGGGTGTCTTGCAGAGCATTTCTCCGCCATGGGCGGTGACCCGCACCGGGCATTCCAGACGCATGCCGCCGACTTCGGGGACATTGATCACCAGCGCCGCCACTTCCACGACGTTTTCCTCCAGGACCACGTCACGGAATTCGTCACTGTTGACGATCGCCGGATACCACTCATGGCCGATCAGTCCCAATCCATGGCCGAATCCCGGGAGGGTATAGGGGGCATAACCGGAAGTGCCGACATTTTCATTCACGGCATTCCAGACCTGACCCACGGTGTTTCCGGTTTTCAAGGCGTTGATGAGGGTTTCGGCGGCGCTCACATACGCATCGGCCAGCCTGCGTTGCTCCGGTGTCGGGCGGCCGATGATGTAATTATGGGACAGATCGGAGTAATACTGCTTGTAGGTGGGGTGCAGGTCGATGAGCAGGCTTTCCCCGCGCTGAACGATTTTATCCGTCGGCGGCGTGCAGCCGCCCATACTGTACCAGGTGCGGTATCCGGATGCGATTTCATTGGAGCCGGTCACCGGCCAGTGGAATTCACTCCCCAGGCGGCGCATTTCCATTTCACCGATACCGGCGATTTCCATTTCGCTGATGCCGACATACAGGGCCTCTTTGGTTCGTTCCTGGGCCGCGTCGGCGATAGCCGCTGCATGGCGCATGAGTTTGATCTCCGCAGGTTCCTTGACGAAGGTTACCTGGTCCATCAAATCGAGTGCATCTACGAATGTGGCGTCCGGCAGTTGTTCCTTTAGATAGATATATTCGGTTGCAAACAGATGACCCGCGATCATGCGAGGAGAATGGCCCAGCTCGATCCCGATTCTGGCGCGCTCGTACCCTTGGGCCTTGATCTGCTGAACCGTCACTTCCCATAACTCCATACCGGGAAGGGGCGCGCAGGGAACGATATTCTCAAGCCACGAATCATCCTTGAGGCGCTCGGCATCCATCAGCAGGGTGTTCAAGCCCACATAACCGTCCTTTGAAACGGGCGCCACACTCCGCCAGGGAACGAAGGCGCCTGCGATATAATTCGTGCTCACACCCCGGGTCCCCAAAAACAGATCGATTCCTCTCTTGGCCATACCTTCCCTGATTTTTTGAATTCGTCCCGGGTAGTCGATGAAAATGTTCATGGTTGCCTCCTTTGAACGGTTGGTATTCGTGTGAGGGGAGCGCCGCTCCCTCTCTTCATATCGACATTCAGCGCATCCCCCGTATGTTTCATCCCCCGTTACCGTTTCGGATTCGGATCCGGTTTTCCGGAACAGGCACGCGCAGGCCCTGTAAAATCAAATCCAGCCCTTGGTCAAACATCTTTCGGGTGGCGTCGGCCTCTGATTGGATGTAGGCTTTGATAATGAACATGACATAGACGGAGTAGCACAAATCCGCCGTGAGATTGACATCGACCGGGCGAAAGACGCCCGTGTCGATGCCTTTTTGTAAAATCGTTCGGATCAGGCGGATGGAGGCCGTATCGATGTCCGGAAACCGGATCTTGCGGGGCGATAATGGAAAAATCGTCGGGTCGTTGATCAAGATCTGTCGCAGATCCTCATCCTCGGCCAAATACCCGTACCCTTTGCGGCCCATGGTGGTGAACTGTTCGGCTGCGTCTTCCACACCGGAAACGGCTTCGAACACCCTCGATTGCCAGCGGCGGATGCCGAAGGCAACTGCTTTTTCGTACAGGTCGCGCTTGTCTTTCACATAGCGATACAGGGTGCCGGTGGCCATGTCCAGCTCTTGGGCAATGTCTTCCATCCGGGTGCGGCGAAGGCCGTAGCGGGCGAATACCTTCAGGGAGACGGTAAAGATCTGTTCGGGGGTGGTCTTTTTTGCCATATTGGTAATGAAGATATGAAAATATGAATTAATTATTCATATTTTCATAGAGCAGGCAAAATCCGGATTGTCAATGGGTTGCGGACCTGCGAATTCCGGCATGGTTCTTTGCGACGGCATATTGATTTCATTCGCAACACCGGTTAAGAAATGGTCAGGAAATCACGCACCGAACCTCATACGATGATCCTCGTCCAACGGAGCGCCCCATGCAATATCGATGGAAGCTTTTGATTCTATTTGTTATTATATCGATACTTCCCATACTGGTCATGCGCACGGTGGGTGTCAGGGTCTTGCGCAATATCGGCCATACCTTCGTGAAGCAGTCTCGTCAGTACCTGTCGCAGGATGTTGAAACCCGGGTGAAAATTCTGTTGGACAATTATTCTCTGGTCTTATGGGCCGGTCGTGAGAAGATCGAAACCGCCCTTGCATTTCAAGCGGCGGAAGCCTCCAGATGGTTGAACGCTCCGCCAACGACGATAGGACGCGTCCATTTTCGAGAAGATTTTCGAAAACCCGCCACCCATGGAATTCAATTGGAAACGGCTTGGATTCAGCGTGACGGGGTTTCCGGACAGCCGGAAAAGCAGATGCGGGTTTCCTATGGGGATCCGGTTTTTTATCTGCCGGACAACCAGGCATCCGGTTCCTTCATGGCCGGTGCTCTTGGATTCTCCGGGATGACGGAAACCTACCAGAAAATTCAGCGTCTTTTGGCGAAAAACCAGATTCTCTGGCAGCATACGGCCCTGGAAAACGGACTGTGCGTCACCTATCCGGGACAGTCACTCATACTGCCGGGCTTCGACCCCCGGAAAATGGAATGGTTTCAAAAGGCCCAGGAGACTGGTCGACTCACCTGGACATCGCCCCATTCCGACCCTATTAGCGGTGAGATGGTGCTAACGGTTTCCATGCCCATCAAGGGCACGAATGGAGAATGGGCCGGCGTCGCCGCAATCGAGTTGGTCGCGGATGCCTTTTTCAACAAAGCCATGCTGTCCGAGAATCTTCCCCATTCAACGCTGGCGTTGCTGGTGAGGTTGGTCCCGCGGGAGAAAAACACGGGAACCGGCGTCGCCATCATTGCCTCCAATGCAATGAAAAGGGCGGGAGATCAGGCATGGCGGTATTCCGAAACGCCCCGATGGCTGTCTTCGGAGGACAAGGAACAGTGGCAGGTCGTACTGCAGGATTTGGAACGGGGAGCGGATGGTATGCGTCGGATGCGTTTTGACGGGAAAGATTCCCTCTGGGCATACGCCCCGATTCATACGGCGTGTTTCTTGGTTTTTATCCTGCCATACGATGAAGTGCTCCGGCCGGCCCAGGTCGCGGAAGCCTATGTCACGGATCTTACCGCCGATTTGCTGATGATTACCCGGATCGGACTGGGGATACTGGTGTTGGTGTTGGTGATATTGGCCTCGGCCTTTTCACGGACGGTCACGCGTCCCATCAAGATTCTCGAACGAGCCGCCCAGCGGTTGGCCCATGGTGATTTCAGCGCCAGGGTGAATTTTCATTCGAAGGATGAATTCGGTCGCATGGGGCAGGTGTTTAATCTGGTGGGGCCGCGGTTGCAGGAACACTATCATATGCAGCGATCCCTGAATCTGGCCATGGAGGTTCAGCAGAATTTGCTTCCGAAAAATCCGCCGGTGGTTCCCGGCCTGGATATCGCCGGCGCCAGTATTTACTGTGACGAAACCGGAGGAGACTATTATGATTTCCTTTCGGCGGACCATGACGGGACCGGAAAAGTTGCCGTGGTGGTTGGAGACGTCACCGGACACGGTGTCTCGTCGGCGTTACTGATGACGACGGCCCGCGCCTTCATCCGTCAGCGATATCCCATGGCGGGTCCCCTCCATCAAATCGTGGCGGATGTGAACCGCCAATTGGCCGATGATGTGGAAGATTCGGGAAGGTTTATGACGTTCTTTCTTTTGGAAGTGGACCGGAAACAGGCGCGGATGGATTGGGTGGCGGCCGGGCACGATGCGGCGATACTGTATGACCTGAACCAGGATGCATTTGAAATGCTGGCGGGAAAAGGACTTCCCCTGGGAGTGGACCGCATGGCGGTCTATGCCACCTCCGGCAGATCCATTGCATCCGGAGAGATTATCGTCATCGGTACGGACGGTATCTGGGAGACCTGCGATCCATCCGGCGATATGTTCGGTAAAGCGGCAATGAGGGAAGTCATTCGGCGCAATGCCCGGCATCCCGCCGCCGGAATCGCCAAAGCCGTGATCGATGCCGTGGAAGCGTTCCGGGCCGATGGAGCGCGGGAGGACGATGTCACCCTGGTGGTGATCAAGGTCGAAGACGGTTTGTCTCCGGAGCAAGAGAAATGAGATATGGCACCTGAAAATAGTACGTGACTTTACGGCGGGTCTGTATCACAATGGGCATCATTCATACGAAAAGGTTTTCTGGTGATGTCAACTACCCCAATAGTCTCCGACTCCGCGTTCATGCGCACGAATGTTCCTTTGTTCCTGCAGCGCTTTTTCATCACCTACTACAAGGAAGATTCCTGCATCGAATATTTCATCAACCGAAGCGCATTCCAGGACAGAATTTCGTCTTCGCTGGTTTTTTCCTATAACGCAATCACAAAAGATCTGCACGTCTCGCGATTTCATCCCGAACTCTATCAGCAACCCAATTCAAAGTATTTGTCCGCAGCGTGTTTCTTCCTGTTGATCCACCATTGCGCGGACATGTATTCCTTGGACAACGCCTGCCATATCAGCCTGGAAACGGTGCCGATGGTCAGCAATGGATTTTACATGCGACTCCGGGATTTCAATTTTCATGTTCATAAATCCGGATTGGGCGAGGTCGTTGAATTGACCAGCGACCTCATTCGTCTGCCCGTGGACACCAGCATGATCAACATACATGTTTTCGATGAAGAGGAAGTCCCCTTTTTAAAATGAACCGGCTGAAAAACGCTGCGCCGCCGACTTCTTCGTCACCCAAATCCTGCCGCGCGTCCATGCCCGCGCCGAATCGGTGCACGGAAACAGCCGGAGCGCCATGGAAATCGTTTTGTAGCGGCATGGTGCGAGGTTACCACTTGAACATGGGCAGCGGGCGCAGCGGGTGCCGTTTGATCCACCACAGGCTCAGCATCACCAGACGGAAGTGAAATCCGTTTCTCGGAAAGGTCTTCAAAAGCACACTCAGGAAGTCGCGTGACTGGTGCGTGGGCAGGGCCATCAGGCAGACATCCAGCCAGTCCGCTCGTCTGAAAGCCTCCACGAGCAGCGGGCGGGGCCCTCGCCAGGGAAAGATTTTGTGGTGTTGGCGGATAATGCAGGCTGTCTCTTCGATCCAGGAAGCTCTTCCGGTTTTGCGTAAGAACGTGGACAACCGCCGCACCGAGGGTTCCAGGTAGTCAAAGGTCGTATCCAGCCAGATGCCCACATCATGAAACGCGGCGCTCAACGCGAGTTTGTCCAGATCTTCTCCGGTTGCCCCGGAGATGGATGCCGCCATATGAAAAACCCGATACACATGATGACGATAGGGGACCTTGTTGCTGCCCAAGGCTTCGCTCCATTCTTCGAAAAGCGGTTCGATCAGCGGGTGAGCGGTTTGAATCGGTACGGGGGTGATGGATTCCATGGTGTTGATCCTGGGTTTTTCCCGGCATCCTTGAGAGATTCCGCCGGCAGTGGATGAAGCCGATACGTCAGACGGCAACACCCGCTGTTGGTTCTTGCGCAAAAGCGATTATACCGGAATGCATAGTGCAAATTGAACGGAATGACAACGGAAAAACCGTCTCACTCGACCCAGAATTTCTTCGCCAGGCTGCGACGCTGGTTCCATAACGCCGCCTTTTGGGTGAAGCCGGCGACTCCCTGCCCTTGGTCGGCGTCGGCTACCTGCCAAAATCCGTTGACCGCGGCGCTCAATCCGCCCGACAGCATTTCAAATCCCTGAGCCGTATACAGATCGGTCTCACAGCCGCGGTTGATGATGAATTTTAGCTGACGGCAGGCTTGCTGATTCTTGACCCGCAGTACGTCCAGCAAGGCCTCCACTTCTTGATCCAATTGATCGTCGGGGGTGATCCGGTTCCAGAGGCCCCAATCCACTGCTGTGCGCGCGGGGTGAAGGGCGCCGATGATGTTGATTTCCTTGGTGCGGCGTTTCCCGATATATCGCGCCATGCGGGTGGTGCCGCCCCAGCCCGGCGTGATCCCGCTGTCCACTTCCGGCATGCCCCATTGGGCGCGTTCGGTGGCGATCACGAAATCGCTGGCCATGGTGATCTCCAGACCGCCGCCCACGGCATATCCGTCCACCGCGCAGATGGTCATCTTGTCCAGCTCTTCCAATGAATTGGCCATGTCCTGGTAAATGCGCACCCGACGCATCACCCCATTGGCTCCTTGGGTGCTCCGGCCGTGCTCGTCATCGCCCCATTTCAGCATTTCCGTGATATCGTCGCCCGCGCAGAAGCTTTTGCCGGCGCCCTTTATGACGACGAATTTAATGTCCGTCAGGCGCTTGATGGACTGGATAGCGTCGATCAGCAGTTGGGACAGTTCGATGCTCAATGCATTGTGGACCTCGGGACGGTTCAGCGTGATGCGGGCGGTGTCCCCCGTGAGATGTACCAACAGTTGTTTCTCCGTCATGATCCGGCTCCTTTCGGTTGTGGGATTGAAAAAATACTTTCGAATTGCAAGCTATTTGGGATGTAACAAAGCGGCTTGCAATTTGCAAGTATATTTTTTATACTGCGTGGAATTTTACGAGGAGGTACCATCCCGATGAAACACGCGTCCACCAGTCGTGTCTGTTCCGTGGCCCGGACCTTGGAGATACTCGGTGATCGTTGGATATTCCTGATTTTGCGAGAAGCCTTTTTCGGCGTCCGGAATTACGACCAGTTTTTGTCCAACCTGGGAATCGCCACCAATATTTTGTCGGATCGACTCAAGATTCTGGTGGCCCACGGCATCATGGAAAAGCAACCGGATCCCAAGGACGCGCGCCGTATCCGCTATCGATTGACGGAAAAAGGGCTGGATCTCTTCGACATCGTGCTGGCGTTCATGCAATGGGGGGATCGATGGCTGGCGGATGAAGATGGTCCGCCGTTGGCGTTATATCACAAAGGGTGCGGGCAGCATTTGGAACCGGTCATGAATTGTGCGGCCTGCGGAAAAAAAGTCCATGCCCGCGACGTGGCGTACGTGGAGAAAAAGCCCTTTCAACCGCAGGGGAAAAAATCATGGGAGAGATCATGAAGAGCAGGGAATTCAAAAGACATGGCATTGGGTTTTTGGTATTGTTTCTATTGATCAGCAGCGGGTGTTTCCATCGGACGACCCTGCCGCTCCTCACCGCCTATTCCGAAGATGAGCGGCCCATTCTGATCACCCATGCCGACCTGTTCACCGGCAATGCCGATGAAGCGGTTCGCGAAGGGGTCAATATCCTCATTGAAGACGGCCGTATCGTCCGTATCAGCGCCGACGCCATCGATGCACCGGCAGCGCAGGTGATTCCGGCCGACGGCAGGATGATCATTCCGGGTCTCATCGATTCCCATGTCCATATCAACGGCGCCGGCGCGCCGCCCACGCTGAAGGCCCTGCCCAACCCGGACCGCAACATGTCCGCCTTTCTGTATGCCGGCATCACGACGGTGGTGGATACCGGCGGCCCCCTGACGGATCTGCAGGATATGGCTGCCCGGATCGAACGGATGGAACTTTCGGGGCCTCGGATGGTATATGCCGGTAAAATACTGGCCCAGGCCGGCGGTCATCCGGCGGCCATGATTCGGAGTCTGGTGTTTTGGCCTTTCAGTTCCCTGATCATATCGGATATCATGTTCGAACTGGACGCCGACGCGGATATTCCGGAAGCAGTGCGTGAGAACAAGGCCCACGGCGCCCGTTTCACCAAGATCGTGGTGGATCAGATTCCCTTGAACGTTCCGTCCCTGAGCACGCAACGGGTTTCCGAAATCGTGGATGCCGCGCACCATGAGGGGATGGAGACCGTCGCGCATATCGGTTCGGAGGATGACATGCTGACCTGCCTGGAAGGCGGCGTCCGCATTTTCATTCACGGGCCGTACCGGTCAACGCTCTCCGATGAAACCATCCGGAAGATGAAGCAGGAAAACTGCCTGGTGATTCCCACCACGGCCGTATTCGACAATCTGGAATTGTGGGCCCAGAACCGGCCGCATTTTTCGCCATTGGATGCGGAAATCGCCGATCCGGTAATCCTGGAAGCCTATCGGAAGCCTCTTCCCCGGGAGGGCGCCGACCCCGAGATGGCGGCGTGGATTATGGACGCCATCCAATATGAGCAGATCAAGTTCGACAACGTCGTGAAGATGAAAGCGGCCGGAATTTCGCTCATTGCCGGCAGCGACAGCATCAACGTGGCGTCATTTCCCGGCGCCACACTGCACCGCGAGTTGGAGCTGCTGGTGACCCGATGCGGTTTCACACCACCGGAAGCGGTGGCGGCGGCTACCTATATTCCCGGAAAGAGGTATGCCGGCATCCTCGGCATGCAGGGGATGGGGTATCTGACGGAAGGGGCGCCGGCTGATCTGGTGATTCTGAACGGCGATTTCCGCCGGGACATCAGCCAGACAAGCAACATCCATGAGGTTATTCTCAAGGGGAGGCGGATCCTGCGTTTCGGGCCGGATCGTTCGGAAAAGTAAAAAACAGTATCAAAAAGCCTCTTTTGTGCTCAGTTGGTAACCGGCAACGTTTTTTCCAGCAGGTTGTCGATCGAGTCAGCGATAATGCCGGCGCTTTCCCGGGTGTAGCCGCCGGACAACAGCATCAGGATGGGAATGTTCCGTTTGATCGCTTGGTGAAAAACGATTTCATCCCGTCGTATGATCCCGTCATGGGTGATACCCATGGCGCCCAGCGGATCTTTCTCGTAGATATCCGTTCCGGCATTGTACAGGATAAAGTCGGCCCTGGATGATTCGATTGCCTTGGGCAATTCCTGTTCAATCAGCCCCAGGTAGTCGTCATCCTGGATGTATGCCGGAACGGGGTATTTGTATTCCACATAACTTTCCGCCAGTTTGTCGTTGGGATAGATCGCGGCGTTGTAGACGTCGAAGATATGCACACGCCCATCGGAGTGCAGGATCGAAGAAACGCCGTTGCCTTGGTGGGCATCGAGGTCGATGATCAACACCTGATGGTCCGGATGCATTTCATGTAGTTTCTTGACGGCCAGCGGAATATCGGCGAAAAAGCAAAACCCTTCGCCGGAGTCGGATTTGGCGTGGTGGTAACCGCCCGAAAGGTTGATTGCCCAGCCATGGCGTAACGCCAGATCAACGCCCCTTAGACTGCCGCCGGTTGCCAGTCGCATGGGGTTGAGCAAACATTTTTTGACCAAAAAATCAGGGACAAATCCCAGCAGAGGCATTTCCGCAATCTGAGCCGCCGTATCGGCTTTCCGGAGGGAGTTCAGATAGGCTTGTGTATGGACCCTCAGCAGTTCATCGTCCGTGACCGGTGCGGGTTGATGGACCTGCAGCAAGGTGATGCCTCGTTTTTTCGCCAGGAATTCAAATACGCGGCCGTATTTTTTGGAATCAAAGGGATGCAGATTTTCCAGGCCGTAAAATGAAATATTGTACTCGTCCGAATAGATGATCGGGAGTTTTTTCATTTCCGCTGACGACGAATTGGACGTCATGAACAGGATGTTGAAATATACCAGAACACCGACGAGCAGGATTGTTTTCAATTCATCCATAATGATGCGATTTCCCTCTCGCAAAGGAGATATGGTTTGGATCCGCCGATCCTGACTAAAAACCGTATTTCATGGTGGATGTCAACAGGGAAAGATCATGAGACCCGAAAAGTCGGAAACGGTTTCCCGGATGAGACCGGATGACGTTTTATACGGGTTGCTAGAAATGCTGACACCATGCATGGCAACTTTTCCGGATTACTCCTCGTAAATATAGCAAAATCAAATAAAATTAAATATATAAAAATGAAAATCCAACCGAGTCGGTCTGGCATGTCGCTTGCTGATCATCTGTATTACATCGTGGATTGTGACGGTCATGTTTCACGCAAACGGACATCGGGAGATCCAAATGAATATTCTGACCAAGATTCAAATCGTGTTGCACATCGTAAAATGGCGAATGACCTGGAACCGGAAGGATCTGGAATACAGACCCCCAGGCATCGACAATCCCAAATTCATGACGGCCATGGAGGCCGTGAACATGATACCGGACGGCGCGACCACGTTTTCCTGCGCCATGGCCGGCAACGCGCGTCCCTCGGTATGGTTCTGGGCCATTGAGCGATCCTTTCGCGAAACCGGACATCCGCGAAACCTGACGCATATCATCGTCGGCGCCCAAGGCGGGCGCGGCAGGGTGCCCGGCACCATTGAAGAACTCGGTAAACACAAAGGCCTTGTCACGCGGTTTATCGCCGGGCATCATGAAACCGTAAAGTCAATGCTGAAACTGGCCGACCGGGGGGAAATCGAACTGCATACGTTTCCCCAGGGCATCGAAACGTTTCTGATCGAGGGGCAGATCAAGGGGAAATTCGATCTGGAAACCGAAACCGGCATCGGCACGTTCCTGGACCCCCGGGTGGGTAACGGATCGGTGGTGATGCCCGGTGTGGGACAAAGCATGGTGGAAGCGGCCGGGAACAAACTCCGCTACCGCTTTCCGAAAATCGACGTCTCGTATTATATCGCCCCCGCCGCCGACCGGGAGGGGAATATTTATATGCGGAATTGCTGTTTGTATACGGAAAGCCATGAATCGACATTGGCCGTAAAAGCCAACGGCGGCAAAGTACTGGTGAGCGTTGCGGAAGTCATCGAGAAAGATCCGGGCAATATTTTCCTTCCCGCCGACATGGTGGATGCCGTCGTGGTTCACCCCCATAACGAACAAACCGGTTCCATTCCGCAGCGGAAATACTGGAAAATGTTTACCGAGGGGGCTCAGGAAAATATGGATGAGGCCATTGAAAAACTGAGATTCATCAACAAGTTTCTGGGAATCACCCCCAAGCGGGGCCGGGTGGAGGATGCCCTGGCACGGCTGGCGGCCTCCGTATTCACACGCTATGTGAGCAAATGCAGCAATATCATCATCGGCGTCGGGATGCCGGAAGAAGTGGCCCGGCTCATCTATGAAGGCGGGCTGTTCCCGGATGTGACCTTCATGTCCGAAACCGGCGTGGTCGGGGGAATGCCGGCATCCGGCGTCTTTTTCGGCGCGGCCGTCAATCCAAAGGAGATCATGTCCTCCTCAAAGGTGTTTCATATGTGTTATGAGCATCTGGATGCGGCGATTTTGGGCATTTTGGAAGCGGACAGCCAGGGTAATTTGAATGTTTCCAGAAGAGGCGAGGGCCCCTTGAACTATGTCGGGCCGGGAGGATTTCCGGATTTCTGCGCCGCCGCGGATACGATTATTTTTGTGGGAAGCTGGATGGCCCACGCCAAGCTGGACATTATCGACGACCGCTTGTCCATCGTAAAACCCGGCGCGCATAAATTCATCGACAGGGTTTCCGAGATTACCATGAGCGGCAGCCAGGCCTTGCAAAAGGGGAAAAACGTTCTGTATGTCACCAATGTCGGCGTCTTCCGGCTAACGGAACGCGGCATGATGCTCATCGAGGTGATGCCCGGCATCGACATCCGGAAAGACATCCTGGAAGACTGCCCCATGAAGGTGGTCCTGCCGGAAGGCGACAAGGTCCCGGTAACCGATTCTTCCATCGTCACCGGAAAAGGGTTCACGCTGCGGTGGGAGATCACCCGACAACCCGTCAACCGCCAGCCGCGGTACCTGAAGAATTAGATCGCATCAAAGCCGGAAACATCCGGATAGGGTGTTGGCGCGCGCCATGCAAACGGTTTCAAGAGGGTTGATTCATTCCCCCATCTCGATGGATCCTTTCAGGTGGGGTCGACCGTTCTGGGAGTCCGACAGCCGGAATATGATGCGGGGTTCCGGCGCCTCTTTGTTCCAAGTCAGGGCGACCATGGCCGGCATGAAAATCGGCAATTTAAAGGAGGCATGAACCGAATAGGGAAATAGCGCGGGAATGGTTTTCTGAATTTCGGCGACGCTTCTGGCAAGGGACCACATTCCGTGGGCGATGGGTCGCTGATAGCCAAGGGGCTTCGCCGTCAACGAATACAGGTGATGCGGATTGTAATCCCCGGAAGCGGCGGCGTAGCGCAGTCCGGTGTCTTTGGGCACCGCTATGCGGCTCCTTTCTGCCGGCGGCGCCTCGGATGGTACGGTGCCGTTTTTTCGCATGCCGCCCTTTCTGGTTGCCCGGGATCGGGACAGGAATGCGGCCATGCCTTCCCACACCAATTCCCCGTCGGCCCTGGCCTCGAAGGCCACATCCAACAGGAAGCCCCGTTCCGTGGAAGACAACGCGGACATGAAGCAGCGCAGATCGAATACGGTGTTCTCATGCAGCGGCCGATATTGTCGGATCTGCTGTCCGATGTGAATCAGACCCATCGGGCTGAGGGGAAAATGCCGCGATGTCACCAATCTTCCCAAGGGCGCGATGAACAGGGTTTCCGGGTACGCGAACGGCAATTCTTCACTTTCCGGTGAATAACCGCAGATCAGACGATACCGCCTCACTTTTTTCAGGTTCGGCCGAACGCCCTTCATTTCCGCAATGAGCTGTCTGGGCTGTTGATCCATCGAGACGCCCTGTGATCGGAAGAGAGAACGCAGGGCTCCCGTTACAAAGATGCCAACCGTGGAGACCGTTCCGGTGATGTGGATATGCTCGACTGTGCTGAAACGGTATTTTTGATGCATGCGGCCTTTCTCGTCTGAAATCGTCGATCCAAAAATTCGGATTGGATCAATGTATGATTCTGGTAATCGCGTTCCGTGGCTGAACGTAAACAGACCCCAAATCCTTCTCACGTACAGTCGCGTTTACAGCCATTTCGACCTGCGAGTTCAGCATACTGATTGGATTTTAAAATATCAATATAATTAAAAAGCTTATCTACATATCAGTTGACAAAATGGGTTTTGTTCAATAGGCAATATTCCACTATCTTGCTTTTCATTACAAACAGTAACGCGTTGGCGAGGCACAAAACGTCAACTCGCCGAAGTCGCCGGCTCTCATTGTGGTCGCGTGGCCCGGTAATTATTACTTTTGACTCAATACGGGGGAGGAAAAACGATGCAACGGACAGCCATATCGAATTCCGGGAAAAGGTGTATCGCGCTGTTTTCTGTTCTTATCGTAGTTGTTGTTATGGGTGTGGGTTGCAGCAGCAGCAGTGGAGACGATCCCGCCCCCGGCGGCACGGGGACTCCATCGGAGGCGGTCGATAACACCAGGTTTTATGGAACGTTCGATACGACCATGCAGGTGGGAACATGCCCTCCGGAACAATTTACGGCAACGGTCGGGAACGACCAAAGCCGGCAGAACCAGGAAGGCTATGTCTATATCCCCCAGTCGAAAAACAGCGAATCGTTCATTAATTCCGACGGCGATCGGGTGACCGTCACCGTTACCGGCAATACGGTCCATATGGAGATAACCGGAAGTGACTGGACCTTCGATTTGACACTGCAATATGCGGAAGATGACGACACCATCACCTTGAGCGGGAATGCCACGGAAAACGATCCGGCCGAATGTCAGGGAGCGATTTCGGGAAATGCGACAAGAGCAAGTGCAAGTCCTGCTCCCGGTCCCGGCCCATCGACAACACTGTTCGATCTATCTCCGGGAAAGACGTCGACGTATTCCGTCCGGGATCTGACCAACAGCGCAATTTCATGGACATCGACCATCGTTGTTCAAAATCCGGAGATCATCAACGGCATCACCTACGATCAGGTCCAGATAACCAATCAGTATGGCGAGAACGAGGTGCGGCTTCTCAGTGTTCGATCCACGGAGAATGAATTTTACATATTGGATGGGAATACGGAGCGCCTGTGGTTTCGGACCGGCGATGTCGGATATGAGTTTGTCAGAGATCCCGGTGGAGACAACGACCCGGTTGAAATCACGGCATATGGCAATATATCATTGCCGTATGGTGCGGTGACGGCCTATGAATTTTCCGTGTCGGATACGGACGGGTCGGCCCCGTATCTGATTCAGAGCATCTCTCCTGGTTTGGGGATTGTAAAACAGATCGATTACAAAAGAAATACGTTGATGGAACTGGTTTCCGTGAGCAATTAAGACCCCAGCGCCATTCGGGTGATATCCAGCGAATCGGCTCGGAGGAGGGGCGTCCGCCGCTATGCGCTCCTATCCCTGGCCGATTCGTTTTTCGACCGGCGCATCCATTTTCAGGTTTCCACCCGGTCCCTTCTCGATAAAATGGCGTCCGGATCGATCTCGCCCAGATCGTTAAAAACGTAATCCGGTTGATAGGGGAACCGGTCCATGATGCTTCGGGTCGTTACACCGGAAAGGACCAGGCAGGTGGTCATCCCGGATTCCAAACCGCCCACGATGTCGGTATCCATTCTGTCCCCGATCATGAAGCAGCTTGCCGAATGGACGCCTAGTTTTTTCCTTGCCAGAAACATCATCGCCGGATTCGGCTTGCCGAGAAAATAGGGGGCGACGCCGGTGACTTTTTCGATGGGGGCGACCAGGGCGCCGCAAGCGGGTACGGGGCCTCTCAGGCTGGGTCCGGTTAAATCCGGATTGGTGGCGATGAATTTTGCCCCTTCCTGAATCAGCAGGGTTGCCTCGATGATCTTGGCGTAATCATATTCCTCGGTCTCGGCAATGATCACATAATCCGGATTTTTCGTGGTTGTTTTAATGCCCGCTTTTTCGAGTTCGTCGAGAACTCCCTTGCCTCCGATCACATACGCCGAACAACCATTCGGCCGTTGAACTTTGAGAAAACTCGCCGTTGCCATGGCGGAGGTATAAAAACAGTCCTCGCCGACATCGATTCCCAGCTTCGACAGCCGATCTCTCAGTTCCGGGGGAGTATGGTAGGAGTTGTTGGTTAAAAATAAAAACTTGTAATTCCTGTGCGTCAGCCGGTCCACAAATTCTTTTGCCCCGGGGATCAGTTTCGAGCCGGTATACACAACCCCGTCCATATCCAATATAAACGCTTTTTGATAACTTCGATTATCCAATGTAACGGTTACTCCTTTTCTTCCGGCACGAAGCCGATTGTCAAGAATGAAGACCTGACCCCTCCAATTCTTCCAGTTTGGCGGCAAGATGGAAAACAACCCATGCGCCGCACAGGTCGCAGTCGACATCATTCCCATAGCAGCAGTAGGGTGAAACGAACTCATTACCTTCTAAATAAAGAGGCAGCAGATGTTTTTTGGATGGACAATTGTCGGTTACGGATTTGGCGTTTTCTGACAGCATCAACTCCAGACTCCGCTTTTTATTCCAAACAAAATCAGGATATTCTTCCTTGAGATTCATTACCCTCCGCACAGCCTCATCGCGACGTTCCAGTGAGCCCCATGTGAGATCGGAAGTATCCAACTTGCGTGGCACATAAAAGGAAAACGTCATCCCTTCTGCGCGTGCGGGCCGTAACAGTTTGACCAGCTCCGCAAGTGAATCCTCATTTTGTTTTGTCACCACGCACTGACACATGATCGTTGATGCGAACTTTTCCGGAATGCGCGATAATGTGTCCATCGTCTTCCGGAAGGTTCCTGTCCCGCGGATTGCATCGTTTACGGTAGGAGGGCCATCGACCGAAACCACATAGGTGCAATTGGCCAATTCGATCGGCGGGAGCGTACCATTTGTTGTCACAATGTTTCGATCAAAAATATGGACGCCATCCCGCAACACATCCGGTCTGAGGAGCGGCTCTCCTCCCATCCACAGCATGGCCTGGATTCCATGGCGATGTTTCAAAGTCGCCAGTTTTTCGAGCATCATGGGGGTATCCATCTCGTCCTTTCGATCGTTTGGATTTCCGTCACGAAATACAAAGCAATGCTCACAGCGGAGGGTACACCGATTGGTAATGTTTACCATGGCGGCGAGATATTGCCGAAAAGAGTTCATTCCTGGATTCATTTTGATCATGCCCCGATCTTGTTACCGCTCAAATGCTGAAGGCACTTGTGGGATTTTCCATTATCTCTCACATACCACGCATGGGGATGGTGAGCAAGTCCCGAACCCGGCCGGTGGATGGTGCTCGGATCATGGCGGAGTGGCGGGCGAACATGATAGCCGACTTCGGGGGTATCGGTAACGTGCCGGAATTCCGCACCGATGGTTTATAGGGGGGAAGCCGTCCGGTAGAGAAGTGGCTGACGCGTTCAATGTCAATAATGAAGACCTGACCCCTCCTTCAGGATAGCAATAAATTGATAAACGATAGAATCATCCATTGGAAAAAGTGAATGACAGGGTCCAGAACACCTAAATAAAGGAGCGCGATGATGATAAGAAATCCATACCGCTCAAGACGGAAAAGGTAATTTTGAAATTCTGGGGATGCGAAGCCCATCAGAATTTTCGACCCGTCGAGAGGCGGCAGTGGAATCAAATTAAAAGCGGCCAGCATGATGTTGATCTGCGCAAAATAATAAAGAAGTCCCGCCGATATACTTGACTCCGGAAGGGACAGTAACCGATTTGCAAAAAGGGAACCAAACGCCAAGATCATGTTCGTGATGATCCCCGCGGCAGAGACCCATATCATCCCCTTGCGCCTGTCATGCAGTTGGTTGAAATTCACCGGCACCGGCTTTGCCCAGCCAAAGCCGAAAAGAAAGAGCATGATGGTGCCCATGGGGTCGAGATGTTTAAGCGGATTGAGGCTTAAACGACCGAGCAATTTGGCTGTCGGATCACCCATGCGATAGGCAACCCATCCATGCGCCAACTCATGAAAAATGATGGAGTACAATAGCGGTATGGCGATGAGCATGAACGCGAGCGGATTGGTAAACAACAGATTGAGCAGGCCCATGGATTGTCTCCCCCGACAGTACTCCGTAAAAGTAGTTTCATAACACGAACCGGGTATCGTGGGATCATGGTCCCCGCGATTTTCTGAAGGCCCTGGTTGTGTGCCGGGCACGGCACGTCTTCTTACAGGTGAGCACCATAACACGCAATGGAATGGTGGGCAAGTCCCGAACCGGGCTTGATGAAAACGCTCGGAGCGCAACATGGTGGTGAGCGGATTCCAAAGCGACCGAAGGGTCTTGAGGCAGGCGGTCCAGCAGCATGGCAACGGAAGGCCGGCGAGGGAATTTCGGGGAAGCCTACCTTTCGAGAGAGGGTATTTCGTTCAGTGTCAAAAATGAAGACCTGACACCCTATCTGTGCTGAACACGGAATACGCTTGACATTTTCGTAGTCAATTGAATACAAATATGCAGTCAAATGACTTCATCCACAAAGGAGAAGGGGTGGACCATGAAGGGAAATGGGAAAAAAACGACAAAGGACGCCATCAGCCGCAGGCGTTTTCTGAAAAACGTGGGCAATATGGCAGGGGCTATCGCCCTGGGTTTTTCCGGAGACCTGTTTTCGGTTTCAAAGGCGTTTCCCGCGATTATCAAAACCAACGAACGTCCCGGAAAACTCATTTACATTGCAATTGATGCGCTTCATCCGGCATACGTCACACTGGATGCAAGAGGAAACCCGGGAGGCGGTCCCGGCAACTGGCTCATGCCGAACATTCGTTCATTTCTGACACAGTCCCTCTGGTATCCGGAGGCCATGGCGCACCTACCCGCCGCAACGGACATGAATCACCTGAACGCCATGGCCGGAACGAGTTCCGCCCAGAACGGAATCATCGGCGTCTGGGCGCAACCGGCGTCATGGGACGGAGACAAGGCGGCCCTGAAACGTTCCCATCTATCGTTCGCCAGAGACGACCAGGGCCGTCCGGTGGATACCATTTTTCATGCATGGAAAAGACGATGGCCCGACTCGAAGACCATGTTCATCAGCGGCAAGGAGTGGGTGGCGGAAATGTTCGGGGACGAAGACGGCCATTCGGCAGTGGACTTTCTGGTGACGGGAAAAGACCATCCCGCATACCTTCCGCCACCCCACAAGGAAAGTTTCACCGATCCCCAAACTGACCCTGATGGGGCGACTGATCCGGAATCGGGAAGAAGGGGATTCTTTGACTTCAGCCATATGGGGAAAAATGATCTGGTGAAGCATATGAGCCCGTCGCAGGTCATGACCCGGCTTTACACAGGGCAGGGGAGTCTCCTGACCGTTCAGATGGAACACCTTCCCAAGCGGTTTCCCCACGACAGGTGGATTGCGGATGCCGCTTTGGAAATATTCGACCGCGAGAATCCCGATCTGGCCTACATCCTTCTTGCCCAGTGCGATGACGGCGGACACTGCATCGGTACCGCCCACGATCCTTCCGAATTCATTCCAGGTGATCCGGGTATTTTGGAAAACATACAAAATTTGGGAAAGGATGACCTCCTTGTAAGCGGACGAAACGGAATGATCGTCCGGGAAGGGGTGCTTGACTGCATCCGTGATATCGATCAACAGTTCGGACGCCTGATGCAGGGGCTGGAAGAGCGCGGCATTGCAAAGGATGCCCGAATCATTCTCCTGAGCGACCATTCGGCGATCAACCACCTGACCACCGATGATTTCTTTTCCACGGACGTGATGGCGGTAATCAAGGCCGGACGGCTGGACACGAATGGGGTATATGCGTTCAGCGTCAGTAGTTACGGCGCGCTTTACTGGCATGAACGTAAAATCGACGTGTCTCGCGCAAAGGCGCTGCTGCTGTCCCACCGCGCCATGAACCCCCAGAACGGAGCAAGCGAATGTCCCTGGTGGGTGTTGGACCGGGATGACATGCGGAAGGGAGTCCCCGGAATCAGTCTCCCCGGTGAACTATATCATACATACTATGTGGATGTTGACAAGGAGCGTAACATGCTCTGGCCGGACCTCTTACTCCTGGCGAAAAACGGATGGCAGATCCCGGTATACAACGGCCACATACCAAACGTGGGCATCAGCGTACCCACATGGGCGCCGCCTTGGCGTGTCTACAACGGAGGTCACGGCTCCGTTGACACGTTGCCCATCATGGCGGCCGTCAAGGTGCCGGGAGGAAAAAACGGCGTAAGCGCGCAATCCATCCGAATCTCCGACCTGGGTGCAACGGCGTTGTCTCTGACAGGACTTCGGTTAACCAGCAAGGTGGTGGGCCGGGACCTGTCCAGGGATTTGGGGTGATCTCGAATACGATCGGAATGTCCGCGCCGGCATTTCAGAAGGAAAAGCCCCTGGCAAGGCGGTGTGCCCGTTGCTTGTCAAGAATGAAGACCTGACACCGAGATTTTACGGATGTTTACTGATAAATTCCGCATAATGCACAGCGGACTCTTCCGGTCTTTCAAGCATCGGCAAGTGACCGCAATCTTTCAAGATAACGGTTTCAACCATCGGTAATTCCTTTTGATAGATCTCAACGCTGGAAACGTGAAGCAATCGGTCTTTATCGCCCCAGATCACAAAAACCGGCATTTTCAAATGGGACAGGATTTCCAGTTGGGCTTTTTCGTCTGAAAATACAGGGCTTGATTTGAGATCGGCAAACATTTTCTGGTTAAAGTCATTTCGGCTGATATACTTCCGAGCCATGACCGAGTTGATCGGCCACGGCAGGAACGGTTTGTCATAAAAGGCGTATTCACCCAGTCTGTCGTAATCTTCCCGTGATTTCACAACAAACGGGTTTTCCCCTTTTTCTAGCGCCAACCTGAAATCACTTGGGGAAGGGGAAGTAACCCCGGCGGAATCAAACAATCCCAATGTGATGACCCTGTCTGCGTTTTCGGAAGCATAAATCTCAGATACGAGTCCGCCAAGGGAGTTCCCCGCAAGATGAAATCGTTTTACACCGATTGCATCAATGGTTTTTCCGATTCCCGTGCTTAAAGAAGCAGGGTCGTATTTCTTAGTGAGATCCCGGGCATTATCACCGTGCCCCGGCATGTCAATGGCGAGGACATGGTATGCTTCCGGAAGATATCGGACAAATCGGAGCCAGTTGTTTTTATCGGCCGTAAATCCGTGCAGGAGAACGACGGTTTCTCCTTTTCCGTTCCGTTCCAGATAGGAAACCGGTTCCCCTTCGACATCAATTGTTTTATAGATCAGATCCGCTTTGCTTCTTTCCCTATCGATTCCAAATTGATAGATACTTTCCTGCATGGAGGCGCATCCGCACAGCAAACTCAAAAGCACTAACTGGATTAGAATGAATAATCTCTTTTTCATCGTTTCTCCTTGCACATTGGCAGTTCAATAACCCGAAACAGTCGGCTTGTTTGATCGATAAGTTTTTGACAATCCATATTCTACTGTGATTGTTGAAAATGGTAAGGGCCACTTGCGTCGATCCCAATTTGAAATTTCAAGTGAACGTGACGTTTTGAAACGCATTGGGACAATCGGGACATTGCTTTGCATGGAAATATGAAGAACGCCCTTCTTCATTTGAAATGGAGGACCACCGGGATCATCTGGTAAAATAACCGTGGAATATTCTCTTCTCAGGTATTCTACAAGCTGATCTAAAGCCTCCCTGCCTGAATAGCCGGAGGCCCCCAAGATTATTTTGACACCAACGAAACGGAGCCATACATGACTTGGTTTTAGAAACCATGTTGGATGTTGCATCCATGCATAAAGCCGATGGCGCAAAAAAATCGTGAAGTATAAGCCAATAAATGTGTGCCAAAAGCAGAAAATATAATTTGACCTTTCGTTACGCTGCTCCCTTCCGACGAATACAATTTTGCTTGTGAGGCGTACGACTAATACGTAGATAGAGATGAAAACGGGTATTCCATATCCATACAGGTAGAATAATGGTTTAAGAATTAGTGGGACTTCATTAACATGGTATTTCGATAAAAACGACTTTTTCATTTCGTTCCTGTTCACCTGACCCAAGTTAACCAGCGGCGGATTATGGCGCCGGGGGACTGGCAGGTTATCATCTTTCTATTCCTTTTTCTTTAGATTTTTTCCGATACTCCATGCCTTACCGAGATTGTCTCCGACAGACCAATAATGATTGTCCGGCATTGTCAATGTGAAGGGATTAACTTTTTTTATATCTAACGTTTTATCCGACATATATTTTTCTTCTGTAAAAACTTCTTTAGGCTCTCCTATGTATAGGGTATTAAACGGCAGTTTTATTGCATCAAACAAAGATAGTGAGACACAAACCGGACATTCTTCAATAAGTGGGGCTTTGGTCAAATCACCGAAGAAAACGTTGAAAATTTCGGATTTATCTGTTTTGTTGCCGGAAACCAGTCCACAATAATCAGTTTTTTCAATTAACGAAATATCAGGAATCACTGCTGTCCAAAATAAACAGAAATTAAGAATCGCTCTTTGAAAATTCAGCCGTTTAGCTATTTTAAATTGCTAAATTCAAAATCAGGTTCCCATTTTCATTTTATGCTGTCCAAGACCTTTGAATGGAAGAAGAT